>JAWOKS010000073.1:0-37425 GCA_033854115.1 Thermoplasmata archaeon | reverse complement strand
CCGGTGGTCGGGCGCCTCAAGAAGGGCGACTACCGGCCCGAGGTGATCCTCGACGCCTACGACGCGCTCGTCCGGAACTACTACCCCCCGTCGCACGTGATCGTTCGGCCCCTCGGGATCACGATGCGCTACGGCGGGCCGAAGGCCGCGCTCTTCCTGGCGATCGTCCGCAAGAACTACGGCTGCGGCGCCTACATCGTCGGTCGGGACCAGGCCGGGGTCGGGTCGACCTACGACCCGTACGCCTGCCACCGGATCTTCGACGAGTACGACCTCGGGATCGTTCCCCTCCGTTACGAGGAGTCGTTCTTCTGCCGCCGGTGCGGCTGGATGGCGAGCGAGAAGGTCTGCCCCCATCCGGCCTCCGAGCGGGTCGCGACGAGCCAGACCCGGATCCGCGCGAGCCTCGCGACGGGCGAGCGGCTCCCTATGGAGATCCTGCGCCCCGAGGTCGCGGAGGTCCTGCGCCGGCCCGACGGAGTCTTGAACGGATGACGCTGCCCCCCGCCGTGACGCGCGGACCGGACGGCTTCTGCCTGTGGATGACCGGCCTCCCGAGTGCCGGCAAGACGACGATCGGACGCCAGCTGGTCGAGCTCCTCACGTCGCGCGGCCGGTTCGCGGAGCTCCTCGACGGGGACGAGATCCGCCGCGGCCTCAGCGCGGACCTTGGCTTCGACCGGGCCTCTCGCGAGGCCCACGCCGGGCGGGTCGCGTTCGTCGCGAAGCTCCTCGCCCGCAACGGCGCGATCCCTATCGTTGCCCTGATCTCCCCCTACCGGTCCTCCCGGGCGAAGGCGCGGGTCGAGATCGGCCGGTTCGTCGAAGTGTACGTGAACACCCCGCTCTCCGTCTGCGAGGAGCGGGACGTGAAGGGCCTCTACCGCAAGGCGCGGGCCGGCGAGATCCGGGAGATGACCGGGGTCGACGACCCGTACGAGCCCCCCGAGCATCCGGAGATCGTGGTCGATGCGGTCCATGGGACCCCCGAAGAGTCCGCCCATTACGTGCTCAAGGAGCTCGAGCGCGGCGGTTGGCTGCCTGCGGTCCCTGGGGCGGTCTCGAAGGCGTCGGCCTGAGGGGAGCGCGGGCCGCGCCCCCGGTCCGTCCGCTCAACCCTCGTCGCCGTTCGAGCGGTCCGGAGGACCCGGGAGGGGTGTCCCGAGCGGGGGACCGGAGCCCGCGGGCAGCCCACGGTCCCAGGCCGGCACGCGACGCAGAGCGACGAACGTGAGGACCGCCACGGTCGCGAGGAGGGCAGCGAGCACGAGACGCACCTCGAACGTCGGGACCCAATGGACCGCGACCAGGACGACCGAGAGGCCGTAGGAGATGAACGTCCCGTCCGCGGCCATGACGATACGGCGGAAGAACTCGGGGGAGAGGCCCCGCATCAGGTACCCTCCGAGCGGAATGCCGACCGCGGCGGGCACGATGAGGAGAGGGAGCAGCTGGAGGAGGGACGGCTTCAGGAGCGGAGCGCCGAGCGCGGGCGAGAGCAGCGCGTACGTCGCGAACGTCAGGGACGATTCGCCGAGCCGGATCTGCGCGATCGTAGCGCGAAACTCGCTCTTCGAAAGCCCCTGGTTGCGGAGGAAGAGGGCGAGCGGGGGTCCGGAGATCGTGGTGAGCGCGTAAAGGAAGCCGATCCCGGTACCGATCAGGGCGCCCCCACGACGCTCGTTGCGGATGGGACGGCTGAACCCGTAGAGCTGGAGCGCGACGAGGGGGAAAAGCAGGGCGTAGACGAGGACCTTCACGTCGTTGACCGCGAGGTAGGTGAGTCCCAACGTCCCGAGGACGATTCCCGGGAGCAGGGTCGAGAGAACCGGGCGGGCGCGCGGCCAAGTGGCCCTGAGGTAGCGCCGCTCGCGGACGAGGAGCGTGAGGTTGACCCCGACCTCCACGAGCACCAGCACCGGGTTCAGGACCTTGTTCGAGTACCACAGCAGCGCGATCGGGGTGATGGTCGACGAGAAGCCGTAGCCCACCGCCCCGTTGACAATGGACGCGCCGAAGGCGACCAGCGCGAGCCAGAGGCCCGTCCAGTACGTCATGCGGCTCGGCCCGCCTGTTCCCGAGCGGTCGGACCCTCGCGGGTCCTCCCGGCACCGGGGACCACCATCCCCCGTTTCACGCCCGCAGGTCCGCTATAAACCTGCCTTGACGGACCACAAGTTCAGTTCAGTATGTTCCGAGGGGGCGCGGCGTGGGTCCGACGCCGAAGAGGGGGTGCGAGACCATCCCCCCGCAGCTGCGGAGCGATCACGTCTTTCCGGGGGACCGAGCCTCGAGCCCTCGCCCACGCTCGGCCCGAGGATCCGCCGTCGAGCGCGGGCGAGGTGGACGGTAGCGGGACCGGCCGAAGGGACCCGAAGGTGAGGACGTCGGGGGCATCGGCCGCGGCGGATCGGAGGACCTGCGCGGGGTCCTCCGGAAAGGCTTAGTCTGGCGTATTAATGGACCTTAGGACGTTCGGGTCCCGGCGGGACCGAAGCGGACGCGCGCCGTCCCTCGAAGAGGCCGCCGGTCGACGCGGCCGATGCGGCTCGTCGCCTCCCTTCGAACCCGACGTGCGGAGGTACGATCCTCGCGGGCGATCGTCCACGGTGCCCTTTCGACCGGCCTTTGAGCCCACCGGCAACGGGATTATCGCTCCCGTGCTCCCCCGAAGCCCGAAGATGAAGGCGCTCGTGCTGATCGGGGGCCTCGGGACCCGGCTCCGTCCCATCACCTACGCCCTTCCGAAGCAGCTGATCCCGCTCGCGGGCAAGCCGATGCTCTACCACGTGCTCGACCTCCTGCCGCCCGAGGTCGAGGAGGTCGTCCTCGCGACCGGCTACAAGGCGGAGATCGTCGATCGCTACGTCCGCGACCATCCGACCGGCCGCGCGATCCGCACGGTGGCGGAGGCGACCCCGCTCGGGACCGGGGGCGGCATGAAGCACGCCGGCGGGACGATGAGCGACCCGTTCTTCCTCCTCAACTCCGACGTCATCGCGTCGGCCGACCTCGTCGCGCTCGCCGCGGCGCACCGGCGCTCCCCCCGGCTCGGAACGATGGCCCTCGCGGAGGTCGACGACCCGCGCCCGTACGGGGTCGCGGCGCTCGGGCCCGGGGACCGGATCACCGGTTTCGTGGAGAAGCCCGAGCCCGCGCGGGCCCCGTCCCGCTGGATCAACGCGGGGCTTGCCGTTTGGGGTCGCGGGGTCCTCGATCGCATCCCGGCCGGGCGGCCGGTGAGCTTCGAGCAGGAGATCGTCCCGGGCCTCCTCGAGGACGGGGTCTACGGCGTCAAGCTCTCCGGCTTCTGGGACGATGCCGGGACGCTCGAGCGCCTCCTCCGCTCCCAGCGGCTTCTCTTCGACGCCGGCCGGGGCGCCCATCTCGGCCTCCCGCGCGGGGCGAGCGGGACCGGCCCGGTCGCGGTGATGGACGGGGCGACCGCGGAGGGGGCGACGCTCGGGGGATACGTCACCCTCGGCCCCTCGGTCCGGGTCGGCCGGGGGGCGCGGGTGGAGAACGCCGTGCTGCTCGATGGGGCGGTCGTCGAGCCGGGCGCCCGCGTCTCCGGTTCGATCCTTGGCCCGGGGGTCCGGGTCCCGGCGGACCGCCGGGTGGAAGGGCTCCTCCTCGCAAACGAGAACGGACCCCGCTAGGATGGGAACGCCGGACCGGTGACGATGACCTTGAGGGCCTCGTCCGGCCTCGCGGCGAGGCGGAACGCCTCCCCGATCTCGCCGAGCGGGCGGTGGTGGCTCACGAGGTCCCCGATCGCGAGACGCCCGGCGACCACGAGATCGTGGACCTCCCGGACGTCCGGCTCGGTCGTGGCGTACGACGGCACGATGCGGAGGCCCCGCAGGTAGACCTGTTGCAGGTCGGCCTCGAGCCGGCTCCCTGCCTCGGGGAGCCCGAACAGGTTCACGGTGCCGCCCCGGCGCACGCTCTCGACGGCCGTCCGCACCACGGAGGGGTGACCGGACGCGGCGACCGCGAGGTCAACGCCTCGACCGGACGTGGCTCCCGTGACCATCGCGTGGACCTCGTCCGGGACCCGAGGATCCGCGCTCGCGTCGATCCCGCCGCGACGGGCCGCCTCCCGGCGGAGCCCGGAGAGCTCGGTGCCTCCGACCCAGCCCGCGCCGAGGGCCTTCGCGAGCCGGGCGTAGAGGAGGCCGACCGGCCCGAGGCCGAGGACGAGCACGCTCGCGCCCTTCGGAAGTCCGACACGGTGGATCGCGGTGAGCGCGCACGCCGCGGGCTCGAGGAGGGCGCCGGTCGCCCAGTCGACCTTCGGGTCGAGGCGGAGGGCCGCCCCCTTCGCGACGTGCTGGGCGCTCACGCGGAACGTCTCCGCGAAGCCGCCCGGATCGAGGTTCGTCGCCGCGTAGGTCGGGCAGAACGTGAGGTCCCCACGCCGGCAGACCTCGCAGGTGTAGCACGGCACGTGGTGGTGGACGAAGACCCGGTCCCCCTCGACGAGACCCTCGACCTCGGACCCCACGACCGCCACGCGGCCGACCGCCTCGTGGCCGAGGATCCCCGCCGTGCGGTAGTTCCCACGGAGCTTCTCGAGGTCGGTCCCGCAGATCCCACACGCGGCGAGGCGGACCGTGAGCTCCCCCCGGCCCGGCGTCGGCTCGGGCCGGTCGTCCAGGACCACCGAGTCGCCGTCCCCCAGCCGGCCGAATTTCATGCTCGGGCGCGGGCCGCCCCGATCGCCGCGTCGAGGATATCGATCGCCTCGTCGATCTCCTCGCGGCGCACGACGAGCGGAGGGATGTAGCGGATCGACGAGCGGCCGCAGCCGAGGAGGACGAGCCCGCGGCGGACCGACTCCTCGAGGATGCGGTCGCGCAGCTGCGGGGCCGGTGCCTTCGTCCGGCGGTCGGTGACGAACTCGGTCGCGGTCATGAGGCCGAGTCCGCGCACGTCGCCGATCTCCTCGTAGCGCCCGGCGAGCTCGCGCAGGCGCCCGAGGAGGTAGTCGCCCTGGACCCGCGCGTTGTCGAGAAGGCGCTCCTTCTCGATCACCTCGAGCGTCGCGAGCGACGCCGCAACCGCCGCGAGGTTCCCGCCGAACGTGTTGGAGTGCGAACCCTGCTTCGGGAAGTCGAGGCGCGTGGGGAAGACGACCGCCCCGAGCGGAAGGCCGCCCCCGAGCGCCTTCGCGCTCGTGATGAGGTCGGGGACGACCCCGTGGTGCTCGATGCCGAACCAGTGACCGGTGCGGCCGACCCCGGCTTGGACCTCGTCGTCGATGAGGAGGATGCCGTGCTCGTCGAGGATCGAGCGCAGGGTCGAGAACCAGCGGGGGGGCGGGACCACGTAGCCGCCCTCGCCGAGGACCGGCTCCGCGAGGAACGCGGCGACGTCGTCCGGGGGGATCGAGGTCTGGAAGTAGAGCTCCTTCAGGATCTTCGCGCAGTAGAGGTCGCAGCTCGGGTACTCGAGCTTGTACGGGCAGCGGTAGCAGTACGGCGCGGGGATGTGGTGGCCGCCGAGGACGTACGGGGCGTAGCGGGCCCGCTGGACCGGCTTCGAGGAGGTCATCGTGAGCGCGCCCATCGTCCGGCCGTGGAACGCCCCGATGAGGCCGACCACGATCGGCCGCTGGCGCTGGTACCGGACGATCTTCAGCGCGGCCTCGACGCTCTCGGTCCCGCTGTTCGTGAAGAAGACCTTCTTGTCGTAAGTGCCGGGCGTGATCGTCGCGAGCTTCTCCGCGAGGACGGTCTGGTTCTCGTAGTAGAAGTCGGTCCCCGCGAAATGCGTGAGCTCGCCGACCTGCTGCTGGACCGCGCGCACGACGTCCGGGTGTGAGTGGCCGACCGCGAGGACCCCCACCCCCGAGGCGAAGTCGAGCAGTCGGTTGCCGTCCACGTCCGTGACCCAGACCCCCTTCGCGGACGCCGCGACGACCGGGGCGGACTTCGTGCTGGTCATCAGGAAGCGCCGGTCCCGCGCGATCACCTTCTGGGCGACCGGGCCCGGGATCGGGGTGGAGACGATCACCCCGCGCGACGGAGGGGACTTCGGGGCGGCGGCTGCGACCGGGGACGGAGTGCTCTGGCTCATGGACGACCTGTTCGAGAACGCCGTTCTGGGGGTAATACCTTCTCGGTCGATTCCGCGCGACCGCCTTACCCGGACGGGATCGCTCCCCGCCGCCCCCGGGAGACCGGAGGACCCCGGACGGCCTCGTAGGCCCTGAGGTCCCTCGGGAAGCTCCTCCGGGTGAGGCAGACCCGGACCCCCCGAGGCGCGCCGAAGAAGGAGCCCGGGCAGACGAGCACCGAGGCCGCGAGGCACCGACGGGCGAGCCGGTCCCCGTCCTCCCCTCGGAGCGGCTCGAAATAGAAGGGAGCGGCCGGCAGGGGAACCCCGGGATACGCGCGCCGGTACGCCGCCCGGTTCGGGGCGAGGACCCGCTCGACGGCGCCACGCACCGCGCCGAGCTCTCGGACGAGGGCGAGGGCCCCGGACGCGCTCGAGGGAGCCAGCTGGTCCGAGAGGAGTCCGACGAACTGGCCGAAGCTCTCCGCGCGCTCGGGAGGCGCGACGGCAAACCCCACCCTGAGGTCGTCCGCCCCGAAGAACTTCGTGAACGAGCCGGTCGCCCAGACCCGGGGCCGCCCGTCGCGCGTGACGCTCGGGACCCGCGCGAACTCGCGGAACGTCTCGTCGACGAGGAGCTCGCGCGCCCCTCCCGACCAGCGGGCGAGCTGGTCGTCCGGCCAGAGGTCGCCCTCCGGGTTGCGGGGCCGGGAGACGACCGCGACGTCGGTGGGGCGCTCCCCGCCCACGAGCCGGAAGCCGGCGGCCCGCGCGGTGGAGAACAACGGGGGGTACTCGGGGTACCGGACCCGGCACGTGGGCGTCCGGCCCCCGCTCCGGCGGGCGAGGTAGAACAGGACCCAGGAGTTGGCCTCCGTCGCCCCGTGGGTCAGGAACAGGCGGTCGGGCGCGACCCCGAGCTCGCGAGCGAGCTCCTCCCGGAGCACGTCGGCGGCCTCCCGCGCGGGACGACCGGCGCGGGGCCAAAGCATGGGGAGGGCCCCCCTCATCCCGCTGAGGGCGAGGTTGTGGCGGCAGTCGGCGTGGCCGTCGACCCAGTCGGCGAGCGGGAACCTCATGAGGGGAATCTCGAGGACGCGCGAGGGGACGGTCGGCTAGTCTATAGCCCCACCATGAGACAGGCGACCAGCACGACGATCGAGACCGCAGCGATCGGGAGCCCGTGCCGGACGAACGCCCGCAGGCCGATCGGCACGCCCGACCTCTCCGCGAGCTCGACGACGATGAGGTTGCTCGCCGCGCCGAGCAGCGTCACGTTCCCCGCGAGCGTGCTGGCCGCCGCGAGGGCGACCCAGGCGACCGGGGTCGATGCGCTGTAGCCCGCGGCGAGGAGGACCGGGATCTCGAGCGCGACCCAGGGAACGTTGCTCACCAGCTGGCTCCCGACGACCGAGGTCGACGCGAGGACGAGGAGGCCCGGGCCGAGCGACGACGGTCCCGGAAGCGGCACGAGCGACTCCGCGGCCGCGACGAGGCCTCCCTGGACGGCCCCTCCGACGACGACGAACAGCCCGGCGAAGAGGAGCAGCACCTCCCAGCTGACCTTCCGGACGACCGGCCCCCGATCCGGGGTGACGAGCAGGAGGATCGCCGCGCCGACCGCCGCGGTCATCCAGAGCGGGACGGCCGGACCGCGGACGAACGACGAGGTGACGTCGAGCGTGATCAGCACGAGCAGCGTCCCGGGGAAGATCAGGAGGACCGGGTGGCGGCCTAGACGCGCGGGCCAGCCCCCCGACGGGAAGAGGGCGGGGCCGTGGCCGATCCCCCCCGGCGGGGGGCGTGCACCGGGATCGAGCTCCCGGCGGAACACCCTCCGCAGGTACCACGCGCCGAAGGCGAGGTTCGCCGCGGTCGGGAGGAGCAGGTAGCGCAGGAACGCCGTGACGGGGGAGGCAAGTCCCGACGCGACGGAGACGAGCAGGTTCTGCGGGTTCCCGAACGGCGTGAGCGCGCTCCCGAGCGTGACCGCGAACGCGAGGCTGAGCAGGAGCGGCCGGGAGGGGAGGGCGGTCCTCCGCGCGACCGCGACGAGGACCGGCACCCCGATCACCACGAGCGCGTCGTTCACGAGGAACGCAGAAGCGAGCCCGAAGCCGACCACCACGACCACGGGGAGGTCCTCGCTCCGGCGGGCACGCCCGATCAGCCACCGGGCCAGGTGGTCGAGCGCCCCAGCCTCGTCGAGCGCCCCGGCGAACAGGAACAGGGCGAAGAGGAAGACGAGGACCGGGACCGCGGAGGCGAGCGCCGCCTCGGCCCCGCTCGGCGGCAGCACGCCGGAAAGAACGGTCGCGAGCCCCCCGACGACGAAGAGCGCCCAGACCGGGGGCCCCCGGCCGAGGAGTTGGCGGGCCACGACCGCCCCGAGGACCGCGGCGAAGACCACTGCGGCCGCGAGGTTCGTGGCGTCGCCCCCTCGCCGCTCGAGGGGGGAGGCCTATAGAAGCCCCGCGCGTCGAGCCGAACCTTCAAGGGTCGGACGGGCGCCCTCCCGGCGATGACGCTCCCCCCGAGCGTGCGCGTGGACCCGAGCGGGCGGGTCATCGCGCTCTCCGCGGCGTGGTTCTCCGACGGGGCCCGGCGCCGGGCCGCCGCCCGCACGAGCCGCACGTGCGTGGAGTGCGGCCGCGCGCTCCCCTCGCGCCGGTCCCCGTACTGCTCGCGGCGGTGCCGCTGGAGGTTCCACGGGCACTACTTCTGGGACTCGGCCCGCTCGTTCGTCCTCCTCCGCGATCGCTACACCTGCCAGGTCTGTGGGACCCGCCGGCGGGCGCGGGAGCTCGAGGTCGACCACCTGCTCGAGATCGCGCGGGGCGGGGCGGCCCTCGACTACGCTAACCTGCGCACCGTGTGCCGGGGCTGCCACCGCGAGAAGACCCGTCGGTTCCTCGCAGAACGCTCCGGGGAGCCGGGCCGGGAGGTCGACCCCGCGGCCCGGGTCCTCGAGGCGGACGGCGGGCCGGCCCTCGGCTCGCCAAGGCGTAAATAGAAGCCTTCGGCTCCGCGGCACCTCCGATGCCGGGTCGCCGGGACCTTCTCATCGCGCTGCTCGCGGTCGTCGCCGCGGTGGTCGTGGCCGGGGGGCCCAGCCTCGGGCTGGCCTCGGGAACCGGAAGCCTTCTCCCGGCCGATGCGTCAGCGCTCTCCGTCCCGGGCGGGGCCGGGGCGAGCCACGCCGGAGCCGGAGGGATGACCTCCTCGATCCCATGGACCGGGACCGGACCGCACCGCCCGCTCGACCTCGCTTCCGCGGGTCACTCCGTTTCCGGCCCGTCGAGAGGTGGAGCGGACGCTTCCCCGAGCCTCCTCTTCCCGCCGAACCCGCACCGGCAGTTCTCCGCCCTACCGACGGGGGTCGTGACGCCGTACCCCTCCGCGCCGGCCCCGATGGGGCTCGCGGACCTCGGGGTCGGCTCGTCCGGGGCCTACGTCTACAACACGACCGGGTTCGAGGGTGCCCTCAAGTTCACCTCGTTCCGGGCGTTCACGCCCGGGTTCACCTCCGCCCCGAACTTCTCCACGCCCGACTGGGGCCTCCTCCAGTTGAACGCCGTCGCCGTCAACGTGTCGTTCCCGGGCGCGTCGAACGGTACGTTCTGGGCCCAGAACGGGGTCCGCCTGAACGGCACCGAGCTCCAGTTCGAGGACAACATCTGGAACTTCTCCCGACCCGGAGCGTACCTTCCGCCGTCGACCCTCCACAGTCTCTCCGGCCACTTCTACCGGGAGGAGGCGTACTACGCCCTCGGCCCGAGCTGCACGATGAGCTTCCCGCTCACGGTGCATCTGTTCAACAACATCTCCACGGTCGGCGGCCAGACCGTCCTCCAGTTCGGTTACACGCTCACGGGCGGGGGCACCGGATGCCCCGCGCACGCGACGTACGACACCGTCACGTTCAACGGGACCACGTCGCCCTCGTCTCCCTCGCAGTTCCTCGTCGACGGGCGGCAGTACAACCCGGCCGGGCTCCTCGACGACGCCGAGCTCGTCCTCGGAGGCAACGGCGCGGGCTCGAACGCGAACCTGTTCACCCTCGCCGGGACGCTCACGCTCGCCCATTGGAACGCCGGGACGTCGCACTACGAGGCGATCCGCTCCGCCTACGACTTCGGGGCGGATTCGTCGGAGACCGCGCTCGGGGTCGCCGCCTACTACCTGGGAACGACCGAGTACCTCGGACCCGGCCCGTCGTTCCTGCGCGGGTTCTGGAACACCACTTCCGACCCGATCGCGAGCGCGGTCGCCCCAGGGTTCGTCCACATTCAGCTCACGCTCACCCCGGCCTACGCGCTCGTCTTCGCGACGAACTCCACCGATGCCGCCCGGTCGCTCGCGGCCGCCGGCTACTCCTACGCCCCCTCGACCGCCTCGGGGATCGTTACCACGAACCTTCCGCCCGCGCCGGTCGGCGACCCGTACGTCTTCCACGCTTGGGCGGACGGGTGCGCGGACGGCGGGACGTCCGTCACCAACAACACCACGGGGGTCCAGAACCTCGCCCTGAGCGCGTCCGCGACGACCTGGAACGCTCCGCTCTATCTGCGCGGGACCCTCCAGACCCTCGCGTTCGCCGGGGCCGGCGTCCAGCACACCACGTACTCGAGCATCCAGAGCACCCTCTGGGTGAACGCGACCACGGTCGCGCTCGCCGCCCCGTTCCTCCGGATCAACGACTTCGGCTACCCCACGTTCCAGCTCGTGGCGGTCCGATCCTCGAACGTCTCGATCTCGCTGAACGCCTTCCACCAGGACCCCTCGACCTTCAACTACACGGACGAGAAGGGCGTCCCGCACGACTTCCCGGGTTGGACCCAGGGCTACTTCTTCTACTTCGGAACCGGCCACTTCTCGGTCAGCACGACGACGATCACGGGCAACCCCTCGCTCGTCTACGCCTACATCCCGCTCGGCGCCCCGGCGACGATCGACCTCTACCGCACCGGAGGAGGCTCGGTCAACAACGTGACGGTGAGCGGGCAGGCGACGGGGGTCGAGATCCTCGACACCCCCTCCGTGTCGGTGACGCGGCTCACCGCGAGCGACGGGTCGACCGGGCTCCTCGCGCACGGGGCCTCGAACCTCGTCGTGAAGCTCCTCAAGGCGTCGGGCCGGACGGTCGCGCGGGTGCCGTCGACCGCGGCGCAGGTGGTCGCCTCCCCCTCCGTCACCTTCACCGGCGTCAACGTGAGCGGAGGGGCGCTCGGCCTCCTCCTCGACGGCATCTCGAGCCTCACCCTCGCCTGGCTCAACGTGAGCTCGAACGCGACCGGGATCCGGGCGAACAACACGGGACCCGCCTCGGTCACCCAGGTGAACATCACCGGAGGACCCCCGACCGCGGCCGGCGCGTGGACGAACAGCACGCAGCTCGTGATCAGCTCGGTCAAGGTGGTCGGCCTCGGCCTCCACCTCGCCGAGGACACGCAGGTGACCGTGCGGAACGGGATCGCGGTCGGGGAGGGTTCCGCGGTCATCGCCGCCTTCGCCTTCTCGGCGTCCGGCTCGTTCTCCAACCTCGAGGCCGACCAGGGGGCCGCCGCGGTGAACGCCTCGAACTCGACCGCGCTCACGTTCCACAACCTCACGGCGAGCAACGGGAGCGTCGGCGCCTACGTCTCGAACTCGACCAACCTGAACGGCAACGGTCTCACGAGCACGGGGAAGTCCGCGGGGATCATCTGGCAGGCCGGGAGCCAGGGGACGTTCCTCTCGCTCACGACGTCGAACCAGTCGATCGCGGCGTACATCGCCAACGTCTCCACGGTCTCCGTCCAGGTGGTCTCCGCGTCGAACGCGACGCTCGGCGCGTCGACGTTCTTCAACAATTCGACGGACCTGGCCGCCTATCCCATCGCCGCGGTCGGGCTCTACGGGGACAGCGTGGTCCACGTCTCGGACGTGACGGCCTGGAGCTATCCGTTCGCGGTCTGGAGCAACCGTTCCGCCTCCGTGGACGTGAGCTCCGTCACCGACTACTACGGCTTCCGCGCGGTCGTGTTCAACGACACGAACTCCTCGGAGATCTCGCAGCTCTTCGCCTACGGCGTCCGGATTGCGGTCGAGATGCAGAACTGCTCGAGCTCGAAGCTCGACACGAGCACGCTCGAGGGCTCGCTGAGCGCAGGCCTCGACCTGGCGAACGGGACGGGCGTCACGATCACGCGCAACAACTTCGTTGCGAACAACGGCTCGTACGTGAACGGGACGTTCAACAAGCATCTCGTCCAGGCGTGGGCGAACAACACGTCCCCGGCCACGGCCACGTTCAGCTCGAACTACTGGGCGGACCACTCCGGGCTCAAGCCGTACGTCGTCAACTCGTCCAACGCCACCGCGGTGAAGGACCTCAGCCCGGCCTCCTCGTTCATCGCGAGCTACGTCGAGTTCGTCGAGCGCGGGCTCCCGACGGGGACCGTCTGGGCGTTCGAGCTCGGCACGATCCCCTACACGTCCGTGAGCTCGCTCGTCTACGTCCCCGGCTGGGCCCTCGCGACCGGGACGCTCCCGTTCTCGGTCGCCCCGGCGGGCGGGCTGCCGCCGCACCCGATCGCCGGCTCGATCACCTGGAACGGCGTGAGCAGCCAGACCCAGACCATCGTCTTCGGCAACCCGAAGCCCTCCGGCCTCGACCTGCCGTGGTGGGCCTACGCGGCGATCGGCGCCGGGGCGGCGGGCGGCCTCGCGGCGTTCGTGCTCGTGCGCCGGCGCCGACGGCCGCGTGGGGGCGTACGGGGCCCCACGCCGCCCCCCACCAAGCCGACCCCGCCCCCCGAAGACCCGTTCGCCTGAACGGCTCGGTGGGCGGGGAGGGTTCCCCGCTCCGCCGTCCCTCAGGGGGACGACGGGAGCTTCTCGATCCGACCCGTCCGGCCGAGGGTGATCTGCGGCCGACCACGCCGGTCGCTGACCCACCCGTCCACGATGCGGACCCTCTCGCCGAGGGCGACGAGCTCGACCTCCGAGCCCCACAGCACGAGCGCGATCTCCCCCGTCGCATCCTGGAGCTGGGCGTTGCGGACCTTGGTGAGGCGGCCCTCACGGGTCTCGACCTCGCGGGTCGGTTCCAGTCGGGCGACCACCCCCGCGACGGTCGCGACCCGGGACGGTCGGAGGTCCGAGATGAACGTCGCCGCCGGCTTCCCCTCGGTCAATTCGAGCTCCTCTCGGCGGCGGAACGGAACGCCGCTTAAGTAAACCGTCGCCACCCGGTGGACGCCAGGCTCGGCCACGACGAAGAGGGGCCGGTGGGCGGCCGACCGAGGGGCCCGCGACCCGCCGCAACCGCTTGGGCTCGGCCGTCCGGGGTGGACGATACCGGAAAGCAGCCCCTCAGGGGTGCGTCGGCGGTGCGACCTCGTAGCCCACCCGGCGCGGCTCCGGCGCCCGGACCGAGTGGCGGGCCACCAGCGCGTAGACCCCCGCGATCACGAAGACCGCGCCGAGGAAGAACAGAAGGTTCGGGGTCTCCACGATCATGAGGAAGAGCCCGCTCAGGAGGAGCGCCGCCCCCGACCAGAGCGGGGGCGTGTCACGCCCCCCCGCCACGGCAGGGGTGGGCGAGGAAGGGGTTGCGGGCCCGGCGCGGGTCGCCGCCATCAAGGGAACCCCAAGCGGAACCCCGTGATCTACGGGCGGCCCGACGGCGGTCCCGGGTGATGGCCGGCGGCGAACGCGCTCTGGATCGCCTGCAGCACGCTGTGGGCATGGGTCCACACCGGGACGTGGCTCAACGCGACGGCGATCCCGGGGGCCCCACCCACCTGGGCCACTCCCGCAGCCCCAGCCACGGCGATCCCGAGGCCGGCGAGCACTTTCGCGGCTACCGCGGACATCATGGTCGTTGACCTCGATGCCAATCTCCCGGGACCGCTATTTGAGCACTTGTCCCACCCTGCGGGAACGCGGCAGGACACTCCCCGGTCTTCGCTCGAGGACCGTCCTCCGGGGTACCCCGAGGCTACGGGCAAGGGCCGCTCCCTGGCTCGGCGGACCCCCCGGGAGGACGGGGGGGCGACGGAACGATGATGCGGGCCGCGGCCTCGGTTGCGAGCTACGATGCGTAGGTCGGAACGCCTGATGCCGCGGCTCCTGGTCCGGTGCCCCCGCTGCGCGGTAAGCGTCGACACGGGCTTCCGGGTCCGAGCGGGTGACGGGGTCGCGGACGGCCTTCTCTGGCAGCGGTGCGCGATCTGCCGGGCCGAGTTCTTCTGGACGGGGCGCGAGGCGTTCGAGGAACCCGGAGCGACCCGGCCCTTCCCGTCCTGACGACGCCCGTGGCGCGGTCTACGAGGGCGGAGCCCCCTTGGGCCCCGCGGCCGGCTCCGCAGAAGGCCGAACGATCCAGCTGGGGTGGCGCCACCAGTAGTAGAGGATCGCGGTGACGACGACCCCCCTCGCGTAGATCGAGAGCCCCATCATCCACGAGGCGATGCCGAGGTGGACGGGGCCGGCGTCGAACGAGGTCACCAGCTCGGAACCCCGGAACCCGAGCTGGCCGGCGATCCAAGGACCGAGCGGCCGGTGGAACCCGAAGAGAAGGTTGCCGACGAAGAAGTAGCCGACGTCGTTCAAGAGCGAGACGAGCAGACCGAGGCTGGTCGCGATCGGCCAGGTCGCCCAGCCCTCGAACACGAGGAGCACGCCGAACGGGGCCATGTAGGTCAGGATGAGCCAGACCCCGTAGGCCGGGACGTTCTTCCCGAAGAGATCGATCCAGTTGATCAGGACGAGCCCGTAGAGCGCCGCGAACAGGATCAGCTTCAGCAGGACGAACTGGCGGGGCTCGGTGGGGCGAAGCCCGGCGACGAGCGTCTCGATGCCGTTCACGAGGAGGACGACCCCGACCACGATCGCGAACCCGAGGAGCGCGAACCCTTCGAAGGCGACCGTCGCGGCGACGAGCACGACGATCACCGCCCCCGTCGCGATCGACGAGCCCCGGAGCCAGCCGGGAATGTTGCCGCCGATCCCTTCCAGGACCCGTCCGAGGCCCTGGACGACGAGGGCGAGCGCGAGGAAGCTCGCGGTCACCGTGACGGCCGTCCCCGGGTAGAGCACGACCCCGACGGCGATCGCGAGGGCGATCAGCCCGCTCCCGAGCAGCCCGAGCTCGCGGAGCGCCTTCCAACCCCACGTGGGGAGCGCCCAGGTGCCCTCGGCCGAGCGGAAGAGCCGCCCGCCCGCGATGAACGTGCGGGAGGAGTTGAGCGCGACCGCGCTCCCGAGCAGGAGGAGCAGGTCCGTCGCCTTGAGCTCCGGGCGCGCCAGCACGTACACCGCGACGACCACCGAGACCAGGCCGGCGACCCCGAACGCCACGCGCTCGAGGTCGTCCCAGAGCTCGGGGTGAGCGCGGAAGGATCTACCCCGTCCCCGCGCCGGCGGCCCCTCCCCTTTGGCGGTCTTGGGAGGGTCACGAGCGGGACCCGGACGGGCAACCCCCCCCGGCGAGGGTGCTCCCTTCGGTGATCCCGCGGTTGCGACGACCACCATCGCCGTCACCGGGGGAGACCGAACGGGCGGGAGGCGTTAGCGCTTCGCAGGCCGGTCGATCCCGCCCCCGGTCGGCCCTTCCCGGTACGGTCCACCGGCTCCCGGTCCGGCCTGTCGGGCCGAGGGGTCATCTTCCGCGGCGGGTACGCCGGGGCACGACCCCCAGCTCCCCGGCCTCCATTGCGATCGTCGCCCCGAGCGGGGCCGGTCTCGAGGAGGAGGAGGCCCGCCGCCGGCTGGCCGCGACCGGGCCGAACGAGCTTCCCCGCGGCGCCGGCCGCGGGACGCTCCGCCTGCTCGGCGAGGTCCTGCGCGAGCCGGTCATCCTCCTGCTCCTCGGTGCCACGATCCTCTACCTCATCTTCGGCGAGCCGCGCGACGCCCTCGTCCTCGCGCTCTCGGTCGTGGTCGTCATCGCCCTCGACCTTTACCAGGAACGGCGCGCGGAACGGGCGCTCGAGGCGCTGCGCGAGCTCGCCGCCCCCGAGGTGGCGGTCCTCCGCTCCGGCAGCCGGCGGACGATCCCGGCCCGGGAGGTGGTGCCGGGCGACTGGGTCCTGCTCGTCGAAGGAGCGCGCGTCCCGGCCGACGCCGAGGTCCGAGCGGGCACCGGCCTCCTCGTCGACGAGTCGCTCCTCACCGGCGAGTCGGTGGCGGTGCGCAAGGCGGTCGGTCCGGGCGACAGCGCGTGGGTCCGACCGGGAGGAGACGACCTTCCGTTCGTCTACGGACAGACGCTCGTCGTGCGGGGCCAGGGCTGGGCCGAGGTCCGGGCGACCGGTCCCCGGACCGAGGCGAGCCAGATCGCCTCCGCGCTCGTGGCCGTGGAGACGGAGACCCCGCTCGTCCGGCGGCAGGTCCGCCCGCTCGTGCTTGGGGTGGGCGCCGTGGCCGTCGTCCTGACCGCCCTGCTCGCCCTCATCATCGGCCTCCGCTCAGGAGAGTGGGTCCTCGGCCTTCTCGCGGGCACGGCGCTCGCGATCGGCCTTCTCCCGGAGGAGATCCCGGTCGTCACGACCGTCTACTCGGTCCTAGGAGCGCGCCGGATGGCGCGTCACCAGGCGCTCGCCCGCCGGTTCGGGACGATCCCGGCCCTCGGCTGCGTGACGGTCCTCTGCACCGACAAGACCGGAACGCTCACGGTCAACCGCATGCGGCTATCGATCGTCGTCCCGCGGGCGGACCGGCCGGCCGTGCGGCTTGCGGACGGGGAGGCGGTCGACGGCGAGGTCCGCGACCTCGTGCGGTGGGCCGCGCTCGCCGGCGAGCCGGAACCGACCGATCCGATGGAGGTCGCGATCGTCGAGCGCGCCCGGGTGCTCGGGGCCGAGGGCGGACCGGGCCTGCGGCTCGTCGATCACGTGCCGTTCTCGTCGGACCTCCCGGTCGTGCGCAACGCGTGGAGCTCGGCGGAAGGACGCGAGGTGTTCGTCGCCGCCAAGGGGGCGCCCGAACACCTTCTCGATCTCTGCGAGGTCTCGGGGACGACCCGGACCGAGTGGGAGGACGCCCTCCGCCAGCTCGCGCGGGGGGGCTACCGGACCCTCGCGGTCGCCCGGAGCGCCCCCGCCCCGGCCGGCTCCGACCGGGAGCTGGACCCCCGTACGGCACCGCTCACGTTCGTCGGGCTGCTCGGCCTCGCCGATCCGCTCCGCCCCGGGGTGCCGGAGGCGATCGCCCGGTGCCGGGAGGCCGGGGTCCGCGTCGTGATGATCACCGGCGACCATCCCGAGACCGCGCGGGCGATCGCGCGCGAGGCCGGCCTCGCCCGGCCCGACGGATGCGTCACGGGCGCGGAGCTCGAGCGGCTGCCCGAGGACGAGCTGCGCGAACGCGTGCGGTCGGTCGACCTCTACGCCCGGGTCCGGCCCGAGGCGAAGCTGAGGCTGGTCGAGGCCCTGCGGGCGGAAGGGGAGATCGTCGGAATGACGGGCGACGGGGTCAACGACGCCCCCGCGCTCCGGGCGGCCCACGTCGGGATCGCGATGGGCCGGCGGGGGACCGACGTCGCCCGCGAGGCCGCCGACCTCGTGCTGCTCGACGACGCGTTCCCGACCGTGGTCGAGGCGGTGCGCACCGGTCGCCGCGTCTACGAGAACATGCGCAAGGCGCTCGCCTACATCGTGGCGATCCACGTCGCGATCGCCGGCATGGCGCTCCTGCCCGTCCTCTTCGGCTTCCCGATCCTGCTCTACCCGCTCGAGATCGTCTTCCTTGAGCTGATCATCGATCCGGTCTCCTCCCTCGTCTTTGAGGCCGAGCCGGAGGAGCCGGACGTGCTGCGCCGACCCCCGCGGGACCCGGCCGAGCCGATCCTCGGCCGCCGGGCGATCGTCGGCAGTGTCATCCTCGGGGCCTCGGCCCTCGCGGTCAGCGTCGCCGTCTACTTCGGCGCGATCGCCCTCGGCCACCCGGCGAACGAGAGCCGCGCGCTCGGGTTCGCGGCGCTGCTCACCGCGAACGTCACGATGGTGCTC
Source organism: Thermoplasmata archaeon (assembly GCA_033854115.1). Classification (GTDB taxonomy): domain Archaea; phylum Thermoplasmatota; class Thermoplasmata; order Lutacidiplasmatales; family UBA184; genus Lutacidiplasma. The sequence goes on along the minus strand of JAWOKS010000073.1, from coordinate 19,369 downwards.
GTCTGCCGCTCCACCGCCCGCTCGATCGTGGCGGGCCTGTTCGTGCCGAACGTCCTCGTCTGGATCGTCCTCGCGTTCGGGCTCTCCCTGCTCGGGGCGGCGATCTACTACCCGCCGCTCGCGTCGGTCTTCCAGTTCTCGCCCCCGCCCCCCGCCGATCTCGGGGTGGCGCTCGCGGCGGGGGCCGCCGGGGCCCTCTCGAACGATCTCGTCAAGCGGTGGTGGCTCCCCACGCCCGCGCGCAGGGCGACGGCATGAACCCCGCGGGCGAGGACGACCCGCTGCCCGACTCCAGCGGGTACCTCTGGTACCGCCGCGCCGGGGTCTTCCTCGCGGTCGGCCATCTCCGCCGGCATCGCGTGCCGGTCGTGCGGACCCCCCTCACGGAGCTCCCGCAGCTCTCGCGCAGCATGATCCGGCTCGCGCTGCGGATCTTCCCCCGGTTCCTCGACCGCGCCGACCTCGAGTTCCCGATCATCGTCGCGGGAAGGGGATGGTACCAGATCGCCCTCGACGGCCGGCACCGGATCTCGAAGGCGATCTGGACGAACCGGCTCGATCTTCCGACCGTGCGCGTACCCTGGGTTTTCGCCCTCGAGCTCCTGATCCCACCGATCTTCGAGGTCGAGTGGCTCCTCCTGTTCGCCCGGCAGGAGCTGCGCAAGGCTGGGCACCGGCACCCCGGGAAGGCCGACGGGCCACGTTCGTCCTAGCCGAGCCCCCGCGGGGCTCGGACCCTTGCGCCGCGCTCAGTCCGGAGCGGCCGCGGGCGCGGACCCGGACGGTTCGGACGCCCGGCCCGGCCCGTTCCCCCCCGGGGACGCGAACCGGAGGCAGTAGGCCTCCTGGCCCTCGGGATACTCCTTGGTCCTCACGACCGTCTTCTCGAGGAGCATGCCGGACCCTTCCCAGCGGGCCCGGTGGTCCTCGAGCGCCTCGCCGAGGCGGACGTTGAGGACCACCTCCCGACCCCGGGCCCCGGTCGCCATGCGCGTCGCCCCCACGATCGGGCTGCCGACCACGGTGATCGCCTCCCCGACGCGGACGAGCTCGCACGGACCCGAGTCGAGCCCGAGGGCGAGCCCGACCCCCGCGGGGAAGTTCCTCGAGTTGCGCTTCAGGTTGGCCACGAGACGCTCGGAGGCCGGGACGACGGCCTGGCAGAACGGGGGGATCGCCGAGATCGGGAGATGCTCGTCGTCCGGATAGATCCAGAAGACGACGAAGCCGTCCCCCGTGAACTTGTCGAACCAGCCGCGGTTCTCGACGGCGAGCGTGCGTACGGCCTCCGTGAACCCGATCAAGAAGCGCGCGTAGAGGGTCGGGTTCACGGCCTCCCGGAGGAGAAGGCCGGACATCCGGAGGTCCCCGACCGCGACCGTGGCGTGCACGGACGTCGAGCCGGAGTCCCGGAGGTCCTCGAAGGAAGCGCCGCGGAGCTGGGCGAGGGCGTCGGTCGGACCGTGACGCGCGAGAGCAGCCTCGAGCCCAGGGTCGCGAGGTCGATCGTCCGTCGTCATGCTCGCCCCTACCCCCGGCGGTCCCGGCGGCTTTGACGGCGCTCGACGCCGAACGTTCCGCCCAACCGTCCCCTCCGTGCCCCGGTGGCCCGTCCCGTCATCCCGGGGCGGAGCGATAAGGACGCACTCGAGCCCCCGGGGGCCCGGCGCCCGTCCTATCCGCGAGCCGCCACGGTAGGGGGACGAGCGAAGCCAGACCGTGCGGCCGGACCCCGCGTCCCGACTACGGACCCGACGGATCGAACGGCTCCACGGAAGGCCGCGGGGAGCTCTCCAACGGAGCCTCCGCGGGACGAGGCGCCGGCTCCGCGTGGCCGTGCCGGGTCCCGTCGGCGAGGAACCGATAGTTCCGGAGCGCGAGGCTGAGGCCGAGCCCGAGGACGGCCAGTACGCCCACGATGGCGAAGACGACCCGGAACCCCTCGAGGGCGTAGGAGGTCACGGGGACCGTGACCGGACCCCCGGAGGTCATGATCGTCACCTGGTAGACCGCGGTGAACGACGCCAGCACCGTCGTGGTCACCACGGGGGCGATCGCGGTGCCGAGGTTCCGGAACGTCTGGTTCATCCCCGTCTGGATCCCGAGCTCCCGCTTGTCGACGCTGAGGACGATCATGTTCGACATCGCGATCAGGGTCGCCACGTTCCCGACCATCATCGGGACCATGAACAGCGAGAGCTCGAGCGTGGTCCGGTTGAACAGGAGGAGAAAGGTCGCCCCCGACGCCATGAGCGCGTAGCCGAGGAGCGTCACCGGCTTCGGACCGAGGCGGGAGACCGCGACGCCGAGGAGCGGCCCGAACGCGAGCATCGAGAGGGCGGAGGGGAGGGCGAGCAGACCGAACGTGAACTCGCTGACCCCGAGGCCGGGCCCGATCGGCAGCTCCGCGAGCAGCACGACGGTGGTGAACGTGAAGAACATCAGGGCGCCGATGATCACGCCGTTGACGTTCGAGACGAAGATGTTCCTCGGCTTGAGGGCCTCGAAGCGGAGGACCGGATTCGCGGCCCGAGGCTCCCAGACCGCGAAGACGACGAACCCGACCGCGGCGAGGAGGAAGAACTCGGGGACGCCCCAGGGGATCCCCGCGAGCCGGACCGCCGCGAAGTTGCCCCAGCCCCACGACGTCCCCTCGGTCGTGCCGACGAGGAGCATCGCGAGCCCGAACCCGAGCGACGCGACGCCCGGGAGGTCGAGGCTCGGGTGGCCGTGGACCGGGGACTCCCGCAGGAGGAACCCCGCGAGGACCACGAGGACGATGGCGAACGGGACCACCGTGTGGTAGGTGACCTGCCAGCCGAAGCTCTGGGCGATCCAGCCACCGCCTGCGAGGCCGGCCGCCGCGCCGCTCGCGAACATCGCGCTGATGATCCCTTGGCCCTCGGCGACCCGGGACGCCGGGAGCAGCTCGGGGATCATCGCGAAGCCGAGCGGGAACATCCCCATCCCGATCCCCTGCACGGCCCGCGCCGCGATCAAGAGGTAGATCTGGCTGGGACGGCTGAGCCCGAGGAGCTGCCCGAGGTCCGGGGTGAAGCCCGCGACCGTGACCGCGACGGCGTAGACGCCCATCGCGATCAGGAGCATCCGCTTCTTGCCGTAGAGGTCCCCGAGCTTGCCGAAGATCGGCACCGCGACGGTGCCGACGAGAAGGTAGGCGGAGAGGATCCAGGCGACGGTGCCGAAGGAGGCCGTCCCGCTCAGGTCGAAGAACGTGTAGAACTGCTTGAACGCGGGGAGGACCATCGTCTCGACGTACGTCACCATGAGGGCCATGCCGGCAATGATCGCGAGGAGCTCGCGGGCGCGGCGCGGGTCGTAGGGGAGCCCGGCGGCGGTGAGCGTGGGGCTGCCGCTCACGGGAGGGGGACCTCCACGCGGGGGACCGACCCCTCTCGAGGGGTCGCGAGGCGGCGGAGGACCCGCGCGGTGACCTCGAGGTCGTGCGGCGGAACGCCCCGCAACGAGGCCAGGAGGACCTCGGCGACGCGGGACCACACGGCGCGGTAGAGGGTGCGCCCTCGCGGCGTCACCGACAGCACGACGACCCGGCGGTCCCGGGGCGAGGGCTCCCGCTCGACGAGGCCCTCCCGCACGAGATCGTCCACCGCCGGGCTCACGTTCGCGCTCGTCACCGTGCACGCCGTCGCGATCTGCCCGACGTTGGCCGGTCCCTCGGCGACGAGGTGGTGGAGCGCCCAGAACATCGGGGCCGAGAGGCCCTCGCCCTCGAGCACCGGGCGCAGCCGGGCGCTCAGGACGCGGGTCGCGCCGTGGAACGCCTCGAGCAGGAGCTCCTCGTTCGGCGAACCGCGGGGGGACCCGCGGGGGCGGGCCGTGGGGGCGTGCATTTGCTTAAGGAGGTGAATAATGAACCCTCTTAACGATTTGGGGACGCGGCGGACGCGGCGTCCCTCTTCTCCACGACGCAGAACAGGTTCGCCTCCGGGTCGGCGAGCACGACGAAGTCCTCCCCCGGTTCGGGGTCCCGGTGGCGACGCGCCCCGAGGCGAAGGAGCCGGGCGACCTCCGCGGCCCGGTCCTCGGTGTAGAGGTCGAGGTGGAGCCGGTTCGGCGTCGGACGCACCTCGTCGTCCTGCTGGAGGGAGAGGTTCGGGCCCCGTCCCCGGGGGTCCGTGAGGACCACCCAACCGGGCTCGGGCGGCTCCCGGGGGGCGTAGTGGAGCGCTTCCTGCCAGAACCGCATCATCACGGCAAAGTCACGACAGTCGACGACGACCGAGCCGATCCGTACGGGCATTCCCGGCACGAGGCGCAGCGCCTCTTAGCCGCGTCCCCCGTGCGACCGTCCCCGGTGACGGGAGGTCGAGGCCGGCACCCTCACACCCTTGTAGGGGCGCACGCTGGCCCGCCCGTGCAGGAACGGTCGCTGTCTCTCGGTTCCGGTCGCCGGCTCCAGCTGGTCGAGGGCGGCGACCCGCGGGGCGTTCCGGTCATCGCCCTCCACGGCACCCCCGGTTCCCGCCTCCTCCATCCGAAGCACGTGGAGGATGCCGCGGCCCACGGGATCCGGCTCATCGGATACGACCGCGCGGGGTACGGGGGCTCCACGCCGGTGCCGGGCCGCCCGGTCGTCGACGCGGCGACCGAGGTCCGCGCGATCGCGGACCATCTCGCCCTCGACCGCGTCGCCGTCTGGGGGCACTCCGGCGGAGGGGCGCCCGCGCTCGCCTGCGCGGCCACCCTCGGCCGGCGGATCGTGGCGGCGGCCAGCCTCGCGGGCGTCGCGCCCTACCCGGCCGAGGGGCTCGACTGGGCCTCGGGGATGGGGGAGCTGAACGCCGAGGACTTCCGTCTCCTCGTGCGCGACCGGGCCGCGTGGGAGAAGAAGGTGGAGAAGGACCGGGAGGAGCTCCTCGCGGCGAATCCCGAGGGCCTGAGGACCGTGCTCGCGTCGCTTCTTTCTCCCGTGGACCGTGAGCTGCTCACCGACGAGCTCGCCCGCTTCCTCCTCCTTCAGGCGCACGAGGGGCTGAAGCACGGACCCGAAGGGATGCGGGACGACGGTGTCTCCCAGATCCTCCCGTGGGGCTTCGACCCCGCTTCGATCCGCGTCCCGCTCCAGCTCTGGCACGGGGCGGGGGACCGTTTCGTGCCGTTCGCGCACGGGGAGTGGCTGGCCTCCCGACTGCCGGGCGCCGAGGTTCACCTCGAGGCCGACGAGGGGCACGTGAGCCTCTTTGTCCGTCGCATCCCCGAGGTCCAGCGCTGGCTCGCCTCGAAGTTCTGAACCGCGGCGAGCGCGGAGGCCGCCGACGGAGAGCGGCAGGGAGGAGGGTCGGGCTCTTCTCGTTCAGGCGGGGCGAGCGGCGGCACGACGGGTCCGTCGGCGCCGCGGCCGGACCGGGCCGAAGTACTCGAGCCAGACCCCGTCCGGGTCGCGGACGTAGACCAGGCGCTGGCTCGACTCGGAGAACTCGGCGACGATCGGGATGCGATGCCGGCGCAGCCAACGCGTCCAGAGCTCCATGTCCGGCACGTAGAAGCCGAAGTGATCGAACTCCGTCCCGCGACGGAACGGCTCGTAGAACCGGTTCGACCGCGGATAGAAGTTGAGCTCGAGCCAGTGGCGGTGACCCGGGAACTCGAGGTGGATCCACACCCCTCCGTGCTCCATCGTGCCCCGTCGCCGCAGTCGGAAGCCGAGCGCCCGGTAGAACCGGAGGGACCGGGCCACGTTGCGGACGCGGATGCCGCTGTAGAGGAAACGAGGACGGACGGGGGGCATCGAGCGACGCACCGCGACGGGGGGCATCGAGCGACGCACCGCCACGGGGGCGGATAGACCTGTTGCCCTCCTGAGGGCGGGCCGGGCGGTTCGGGACCCGACCCCGCCCCCCGCCAGGGCCGACCCATCGCCGAGCCCGGTGGGGACGGAGGCCGGGGATGCCCTAGGGCCGCCGGCGCTCTCCCGACTCCTCTACGCCGAAATCGCGGTCGACCCTCGCACCGTGGCCATCGGGCAGACCACGGTCCCCTTCGCCATCCCCCCGAGGCACCATCCCCAGCCTCCGAGGTAGATGCTGATCGAGACCGGGACGCCCGTCGTGCCGTTGAGGTAGGCGAACAGCGTTCCCGAGGCCGGGCCACTGACGCTGCCGTACCCGAAGGAGGTGTAGAGGACCTGCCAGGTCGCCGGCTGAACGTACGTGAAGGTCGAGTTCTGGCAGGTTCCGTTGTACCCCACGGGTCCTCCCATCCCCCACGTGGCGTTGCAGACGGTCGTCTCGTACCGGTACGTGAGGCTCGCGGAGACGGTGTAGACCGCCGACGCGTCCGTCACGTTGGCGAGGAATGCGGCCCCACCCCAGGCGTTGACGACCCGGGCGGCCTGGGTGGAATCGATGACGCCGTCGTGGAGGCTCCCGTACTCTACCCCCGGGACCGTGCAGAACGGGCCGCTCCCGATCGCGAAAGGGGAGGCGGTGCCGTTGAGGACCGTCACAAGGAGCGTCGTGTTGGGAGCTCCGACGTACGTCACGAGCCAGAGGGTCGCGAGACCCGAGCCGACCGAGGTGGTCATGGCGGGGGCGACCAGGGAGCCGTTCCACGTGAGGTTGGTCCCGGAGAGCGGGCTCCAGGGGCAGGGGACGAAGATCGGCATCGGCGTCGCGTTGCTGCCGTTGGTCGCGTTCGCGACGCACCGCGGCTCAAGGTCGGACGGGGTCGTGCCTCCGGCGGAGCCGTTCGCGGTCATACACCACGCGTACGGCGGCGGAAAGACCACCGGTCCCGGCACCGAGAGGGCCTCGTGGGGCGCGAATCCCACCGCGCCCACGGGGGTCCAGTTGCCCGGCGCCACGGTCGCGGCGACGGCGTCGGACGCCGCGAGCGCCGAGCTCAGCGAAACGGCCTGACCCGTCGAAGGGGCGGGAGTGGAGGGATGGGGCGTCGAGGCGAGCGCCATCCCGGTCAGCAGGGAGGCGACGACGAGGGCGCTCACGAGGGCGACTCCCAGGGTCTTCGGAACCCGACGTCCCCTCGGGCGAGGGGAGATCGGGAGCGGGCTGGCGCTCGGTTCGGTCATACAACTAGGCCCCCGTACCCATCTCGCCGCCGACGTTATATCTAGCTGAGTCCCGCGGCCCTTTCCCGCCCGAGGCGGGACCGGCCGCCGCAGGGTCCTCCCCGGCGGAGCCTCCGGAGCTCCGGGCGCGGTGTCCCGGTCGCGCGCCGTCCCAAGCCTTATGCGTGGAGGGCCTCCTCGGAATCCACCTCGAACGGCGGGCCGCCCCGTAAGGCATGAAGCTCCACTTCCTCGGTACCGGTGCCGGCAACTTCCGCGGCTCGCGCCGTCAGCCGGGGAGCGCGCTCCTCGAGAACCTTCTGCTCGACTGCGGGGCGGGGACGACCGGGCGCCTCCACGACCTCGGCCGGTTCGATCAGGTCGACGCGGTGCTCATCTCGCACCTGCACTCGGACCACATCGCGGGCCTGTTCGACCTCCTCCTGCACACGCTGATCGTCGGGCGCGAGCGGCCGCTCACGATCATCTCCCCGCCCGGCCTCGGTCGGGTGCTGCGCGCGATGGTCGAGGTCCACGGCACCGTCGTGGACCCGGCGGACCTCTACGAGTTCCGGGTGCTGGAAGGCGACCGTCACGAAACGACCGTCGGACCTTGGACGATCCGTTCGGTCCCGCTCGACCATTCGATCCTCAACCTGGGCTACCTGCTCACGGCGAACGGGCTCTCCGCCTTCTACACGGGCGACACGCGGGAGCCGTCGGCCGCCCGAAAGGAGCGGGCCGACTACCTCATCCACGAGGCGACCTTCGCGGACCGCTACCTCGACCTCGCCCGCGAGTACGGCCACAGCACCGCCACCCAGGCGGCGGAGGCGGCCTCCGCGATGGGGGTCCGGGGCCTGTTCCTGAACCACGTCGGGGACAAACCCGACTCGGACCGCGAGATCCGCGAGGAGGCCCGGCGGGTGTTCGCGGACGCGGTCGTCGTCGACGACCGGACCTCGTTCGACCTCTAGCCGGCCCCGAGGGCGGCTACGGGGAGATCGGCGCGGACGAGCCGTTCGCGGGGGGGGCCCGCGTCTTCCGCCGGCGACTGAACTCCGGGGCGACGGCCGGGACCTCCGCGAGCGAGGGCGGCCACACCGGTGGGGGCGACCAGCCCCCGTTCTCCGCCAGGGTGTGGACGCGATAGGTCGCTCCGGTGCCGGTGAGCGCCTCGTGGATCACCGAGAGGAGGGCCTCGAAATCCACCGGGGACTGCCAGTCGAAGGAGAGGTCGTGCTCGCCCGAGATGAACGAGATGCGGTCGAGGTTCTGCAGCCGGCGAGCCACCGCCACGGCGCTGGTCCCGTTGGCGGAGAAGGTGATGTCCACGAAGGACCGGGGCATGCGAGCATGTTTCGTTGACCACCAACTTAAACTCTTCACCGACGGGGAACGGTCCCTTCCCCCTGCCCTCGGGGCCGGAGGAGCGCCCGGGAGCCCGCGGACCCCTCTACCCACCCCCTGCGTCGACGGACCGGAGGAACTCCGCCACCACGCCCATGAAGCGCTCGCGCTCCTCCCAGAACGGTACGTGGGCGCTCTCTTCGAACGTGACCTTCCGGGCGCCCGGGATCGAGCTCCGGATCTGCTCGGCAACGAGCGGGGTCACCTCGTCGTACCGACCCCCGAGGACGAGCGTCGGGAGCTCAATGCGGTGGAGCTCCCGGGAGAGGTCGATGTCCCGTATGGTGCCCGTGATGGTGAACTCGCTCGGCCCGTTCATCCGGGGGTAGACCGGGTGCGAGTTCGCGAGGTCGAGCGACCGCGTCAGTTCGGCGGGCCAGGGCGAGAGGCGGCAGACGTGCCGCCGGTAGAACACCATGCACGCCTCCGCGTACTCGGCCGTCCCGGTCCGCCCCTCGGCCTCGCAGCGGTCCAGCGTGGCCCGGACCGTCGCAGGGAGGTCCGCGCGCAACCGGGCCATCTCCTGGGATGCGAGAGGAACGCTGGCCAACCCTCCGACCGTCGTCACGCTCCGCAGGGATCCCGGACGGGCGAGGGCGACCGCGAGCGCGAGCAGCCCCCCGTAGCTCGACCCGAGGAGATGGACCCGACCGAGCCCGAGCGCCGCCCGGACCCCCTCGGTCTCCTCGACGTGATGCTCAAGGGTGAACAGCGACGGGTCGTCGGGGATCTCCGACGCTCCGCAGCCGAGCTGGTCGAACAGCACGACGCGGTAACCGTACCGGACCAGGTCGGCGAGCGGCAGGAGGTAGTCGTGGCTCGCGCCCGGACCACCGTGCAGGCCGAGCACCGTAGGAGCTCCCGACCCGGGGCCGAACGACCGGACGAAGAGGCGGTAGCCGAGGACGTTCACGAAGCCGGTCCGCGAGGCGGCCATCTCCCCGCCAGAGAACGTAGGCAGGAATGAAGACGCGGTGCTCGACGCACCGCCCGTTCCGGGCGGGAGCGCCCGGCTGGACCGATCTTGAACCACGGTGGCATGCGGGCCGTCTCGGCGCCCGACCACTCGAGCCCATCTTGCTTAAGGGCCGGCGACCTCCCCGCGGTCGATGGCGGAGCCTCCATCGACCGACCTTGAGGAAGTCCTCCTCACCGAGCTCGCCTTCGAGTGCGAGTGGTTCCTCGGGGCCTGGAAGGAGCTCCTCCACCACCTCGACCGGGACGCATCTCCCCGCGACGCGACCGCGCTCGGCTCGAAGGCGATGGGATGGTCGTACATCGACCGGATGCTGACCCACCTCCACCGGATCGACCGGATCCTCAACCCCTCCCGCGGCCACGACTCCGCCGATTCCTACGAGCAGCGGAAGCGGTTCGCCGCAGGTCTGCGGACGAGGATCTCCCCCGACCTGTTCCCCGCCGGCGGGTGGGAGACCGTGCGGAACATCGTCGAACACGGGCACGAGTTCCTTCCGGACTTTCTCGCCGATGCCGGACCGCGGCGGACCGAGACGTTCTCGATCGGGGCCCTCGGCCGGACAGAGCATCCGGGACAGGTCGCCGTGTTCCGGGCCTACGACACCGAGACCGGTGAGTGCGTCGTGCTCGGCCGGCGCCTGAACCTAAGGACCGCCGAGCGGACGGTCCGACGCCTTCACGGCGAGATCGCTCGGCTCACCCCCGCGCCACGCCCGTAGGGATCCGGTCGCATAGGTGGGAAGCCCTCCGGGCCGCGCCCCGCTCATCCTTTGGGGCGGACGTCGCTACGCGAGGCCCAAAGAGGCCGCCCGGCCCTACGCGAACGCGCCCGCGTGCAACCGACCGCAGAACCGGGCGAGGAACGGGTCGTTGTCGGTGAGGCCGAGCGCGAGGCGGGCCGCCTCCGCGCCGAGAGCCGGCGCGAAGCTCCAGCCGAGGCGGAACCCCCCGTTCGCGACCGTCAGCCGGTCCTTCCGGCCGACGGTCGGCAGGCCATCGGGGGTGCAGGGGCGCGAACCGTGGTTCGCGTCGAGGACCTCCTCGACCGCGACGACCGACCGCACGGCCCGCAGGACGCTCGCGGCGTGCGTGAGGCTGGCGGAAAGGTCGAAGTCCCAGCCTCCGGTGACCTTGAGCCCATCCTCGAACGGCACGGCCGCGACCCCCTGGTCGACGAAGATCGTCGCGGTCGTGATCGGGGAGCTCGCCCGGACGTGCCAGCCGTAGCCCCGGACGCCCGTGAGCGGGACGCCGAGCGACCGGGACGTCACCCCGGAGCAGGCGACCGTCGCGTCGAAGCGACCCGTCGTCGAGCCGCCCCCGACCGTTCCGTCGAGGTCCACCGTCGTCACCCGCTGGCGCACGAACGTCGTCCGGTGCAGCTCGCGGACGAGGCGGTCCACGAACCGCTCCGTGTGAAGCCACCCCACCTCCGGAAAGAAGAGGCTCCCCGAACCGTCCTCCGCGTCCCTCGGCTCGACCGGGGTCGCGTCCCGGCGCGCGAGCGCGATCGCGCGTTCCTCCGCGTAGTGGGCCGGCGTCGAGTAGCGCTCGAGGAGGCCGGAAGGTTGGTAGCCGAAGTCGTTCCGGACCCCGGCGAGCGATCGGTACTCCGCGAGGGAGGCCTCGGCGAGCCGCTGCATCGCGAGGTCGGCCCCGGGGGGCGGTCCTCGCTCCAGCTGCCGGGCGCTCTCAACCAGCCAGCGCGCGTCGAGGCTCCGGAACCGGCAGGTGCCGCTCCGCACGTACCTCCCCACGCGCCGGAGGAACGCGAAGGTGTTCGTCCGGTACGCGCGCGTCGGCTCGATGATGCCGGCCGCATGGACCGAGCGGGCGCCCGGCGCCTCGGGCTCGAAGACGGTGACCTCGGCCCCTTCCTGCTCCAGGTGGTAGGCGGCGAAAAGGCCGACGATCCCTCCGCCGACCACCGCGACCTTCATCGACCGTCCTCGCTCCGGCGGGCCGGCCGTTCCGCTCGATTCCCGACCAGGAGGCAGCGCCTCCCACTCGTCCGTCGGACCCCGACGCACGCTGCGGCCACGAGCGACGGTGGGGACGCGAGGGGCCTCCGATCGCTCATGCTGCGACCCCGAACCACGACACCCCCGCGCGTCGGCATAGCTTGTCGCCTCCCCCCCGCGGACCCGGGCTCCCGGAAGCGGCGCCGGCCGGCTCGGAGGCGGGCCGCCTCCGGTCGTCCAGGGCCCGGTTCCGCGAGGTCGCAACGCGCTGGGCGTTCGGGTCCCGGGTCGTGTGGGGGGGTCCGAAGGGGTCCAACTAAAGAGGCTGCGTCGACCAACCCTCACCGGTAAGCCGTGACCGCCGGGAACTGTCCAACGTGCGGAGCCGAGACGGCCTTCGAGAGCCGGACCGCCGAGGTCCTGCACGGGACGTGCTCGTCCTGCGGGGGCTCCTTCACCATCGTCCCGGGTATTCTTCCTCCGTCCGGGGGCCCCGCCGAAGGGGCCACGCCGACCCCCGCTCCGTCGGCGACCGAGGAAGGAGGGGTCCCGGGCGCCGCTCACGTGCCGACCCTCCCGGAGGGACCGCGCTGCCGGACGTGCGGCGCTTCCCTGACGCTGAGCTCGTGGACGGAGACCGCGGTCGAGGCCACCTGCCCGTCGTGCGACGCCTCGGTGAGCTACGTGGCCCGTTCGGGGCGGTTCCAGCGCGAGCCGCCGATGCGGGAAGGCGGCCGGGGCAGGGCCCGGGAAGGGCCGGGCGAATTTGGGCCACCGCGAAGCCGACCGTGTCGGGAGTGCGGCGGTACCTTGCAGTTCTCGACCGGGCCGGACGGAGCCGTCACGGGGGAGTGCACCTCCTGCGGCAACCGCTTCACGCTCCCCGCGCGTCGCGAGTTCGGGCGCGGAGGCGGACCGGGGGGTGGCCCCCGCCGCGGGGCCGGCTTCCAACCCCGGTTCCGCCCGCCCGGACGGTGGGGAAGGAGTTCCGGACCCCGGGGCCCGGGCCGCTTCGGCCCCCCGCGTCGCCGGTTCTCCCGGGACGAGGGCGAGCGAAGCGAGGACGACGAGGAGGGTGGCCGTCGCCGGCGACGCCCTCGGCGCGACTGATCGCCCGTGGGCGGACCGCGGAGGAACGGCGGGCCCGGAGCCCGTGCGCCCGCGCCCTCCAGCGACCCCGTGGTCGGTACCGTGTGTCAGGTCGGGCCCGGTCGGGTCCGTCGGAACGGGAGCGCCCGGTGACCGAGCGGACCGCTCGGTCCGCAACGCCGCGGCCGACGACCTCTTGGAATCTCAGCGGCCCGTCGAGAGATCCCGGGCCATCTGATCGTACTGCTCCCGGGAGATCTCGCCCTTCGCGTACCGCACTTTGAGGATCGTGATCGGGTCGGCCGTCGCGCCGGCCGTGGCCGGAGCGGACCCGGCCGGCGACCCGCGGGCCAGAGGGTAGAAGAGCAGCAGCACGACGAGGACGACCGCGACCATCATGAGCCCGCCGAACGGCCACATCCAGCCCCAGCCGGTACCTCCCATCATCCAGCCGCCGCCTCCGTACGACGGGGCCCAGACGGCCATCATGACGGCGCCGACGACGGCGAGGACGATGAGGGCGACCAGGACGCCGAAGACGACACCGGGCAAGGATCGTTCCGTCGTGCTCTCGTCCATGGCGTGAACCCTCGGACCCTCGCCGCACCGAATGAACGGTCCGTGAATCCCGGTTGACCCTCGTCAGGGAAGGTTCGCCACCGGACCGACGCCGGCGGATCTCGGTGAACCCCGCGGGAACGAGCCCCGACCGACCGGGCCCACGCCCTGGGCTGGGGCGCGATCGCCTTCGGGGCGGACCCCGGGCCGACGGGGCTGTCCTCCGACGGGCCGCTCCCCCGAAGGGAGGGCCGCGGCTCGGACCGACGACGGTCCGGTCGGAGCGGCCCGCTCCGGGACCGCTACCTGCGGCGCCGACGGGAGCCCTTCGCGCGTCGGGTGGACGGTCGCGGTCGCGCGGGCCGCGCACGCGCGGGCTCCCACAGGGCGAGGATGTTCCCTTCGGGGTCGGCGCCGATGAAGCTCCAGCCCATCCCGGGGACCTCCATCTTGCCGACCACCTCGGTCCCGCCCGCCGCTTTGAAGGTCTCGATCGCAGGATCGATCTTGTCGACCGCGACGTAGTTCCGCGGGCGTTCGTCCGGGGACATCCGCGGGTACATCCCTCCGCCGATGCTCCTGCCGGCGGGGCCGGTGGCAATCAGCCAGTACTCCATTCCCGGCATGCCGGCGTTCTTGAACCGCCAGCCGAAGACGTTGCGGTAGAACGCGGAGAGCCGTTCAAGGTCGTTGGCCGGTATCTCGAAATGCACGATCGTTTTGACGACCATCGGGCACCTCGTCGCCCGCAGGTCGTTGGGCAATTAAGAAGGCCCCGGACGGACCGTCCGTGCGCTCCGGTAGGCGACTCCCGGGGGGAAAGTCACGCTCGGTCGACGCGAGCGCGCCCGAGCGGGCGGTCCGCCCCCAGGTCGGCCCGCGAGCCCCGGCCCGGTCGGGGTCCGAGGGGACCGTTCACGCCATGGGGAAGGTTCCCCTCCGGCCCGCGATGCGGCTTGAGCAACCCGGCATTCGCGTCAGAGACCTGCAGCGATCGGTGAGGTTCTACCGTAAAGCCCTCGGGCTCCGGGTGGAGCGCCGTGGAGACACGCGGGCCTGGGGCGGTGGGAAGTGGGTCCTCCTCCGCGACCCACGGTCGGGGAACGTCCTCGAGCTCAACTGGTATCCGCGTGGCTCGCTCTTCCACGAGCCGTACCGGGCCGGCACGGCCCTCGACCATATCGACTTCACCGTCGGCGCGGTGGGCCGTGACGTGCTCGAGCGCGCGTACCGCACCCTGGTGCGTCAGGGGGCGAAGCCGACCCGCTGGCGTCCGGCCACCACGGGGGGCTGGATGGCCTGCGTGAAGGACCCGGACGGCCTCTGGATCAAAATCGGACGCCGGCCCCAGCTCGGGGTCGAAAGGGTGGTCGACGCGCCGGGCCGTCGACGCCGCTCCCCTGGGACCTCGGCCTAGGGAAGGGTCCGAGCGTGGGGGGATCCCCGTCCGTCCTCGATCCGCCCCGGCGGTCGGCCCGGGCATTCTGGAGGGGCCTCAACCCCCCGGCTTCACCTCAGGAGAAGCGGAAGGCACGGGCGGCCGCACGCTCCGTCGCCCGGGTCTACGCGCGGAAGGGCGCGTCGTGCGTTGTCCTCGCGGGCAGCTGGGCACGGGGTGACGCCCACCGCGCGTCGGACCTCGACCTCTGGGTCCTCTGGCCCCCTCGGGTCCGCGCCCGCTCCGAAACGCTGTGGAGGGAGCCGTTCATCGTCAACGTCCAGCATTCGACCCCGGCCGGCGAGCGGAGGAAGCTCCAAGAGCCCCGGCAGATCGGCGGGCACATACCGGGCTGGCGTGAGGCGATCCCCCTCTACGACCCCCGTGGGATCGCGGCGCGGCTGAAGAGCGAGGCGCGGGCGTTCCGCTGGGAGAAGGCGGCGTCCCGCTGCGACCGCTGGGTCGCCGAGAGCATGGTCGGATGGGCGGAGGAGGCGATCAAACTGGTCCGGGCCCTGGCCGAGGGGAACCTTTCGACCGCGGCGGTCCAACGCAACCTCCTCGTGGACGCCCTGGGATTCGTGATGGCGATCCACCGCCGGACGTTCTGGGGCTCCGAGAACGAGTTCTGGGAGCGCATCGGATCCCGGGTCGGCGGGCGCTGGCAGGTCCTGCAGCGTCAGGCCCTCGCCCTCGACGGCCGTGACGGCACGGCGAGCTGTCGTGCCGCCCTCGATCTCTACCGGGAGACCGCGAAGCGGACGTGGGACGTCCTCGGCCGTCAAGAGCAGGCGATCGTCGCTTACGCCTGCGCGGCGATCGGGAGCCCGCTCCGGGTCGGCTAGGGGCGTGCCCGCAACGCTGTCGGTACGGGTTGAGCTACCGACCGATCGGTCGACCCGAGACGGGCCGCGTCCTCCCCCGCTCCCCTCGCGTGGAGGAGGGACCGGGCCCAACCCCTCCGCCGGTTCTCGTTCTAGCGCCAGCCGAGGCTGAGGGGGACCAGGAGAAAGAGCGAACAGCGGACGAGCGCCGCGACGAAGTTCACCGCCACGAACGGCCCGAGGCGCAGGACCCTTCGCCGAGGGCCGCTCGGGGGAGGCGGGCTCGGCGTGGTGGCCGGGGTCGGCGGGGCCCGGGGGTTCAGGATCGAGAACACGTACACCGGGACGGAATCGGTCATGAAGGGGATGCTGAGGAACGCGAACAGCGCCCAGTATCCGTGACGGCTCGTGACCCTCTCGATCCAACGGTACGGGCCCTCCAGGCGGGGGAAGCGCTCGAGGTAGCGCTCGATCTGTTCCCCGATCTTGGTGCCCAGAGGGAAGACGAGGGCGCCGCCGGCCGCCTTGCCGGCCGCGACCGTGAGGATGAGGAGGACGGGGGAGAGGAATGGATTCAACAACCCGAACTCGACGGGAATCGGCAGGAGGACGGTCGCGAGGAGCGCGTACGCGAAAAGGAGGGGAAGGTAGACCAGCGGGTCTTCGGCCGCGGTGACCAGCCACGCGAGCCAGTCCATCGTCCCCGGGTGGAGTGGGCTACCGCAAGAAGGTTCTCGCACCGACCTGGTCCCGGGATGGCGGGTGGGCCTCGGGGGAGTCCGCCCGGCTCCCCTTTCCACGGTCCCCGAGAATCCCGAGCGGGAGAGCACGATCCACCGCACCCCGGGAGATCGGTCCCCGGGATCCGGTCCCATGATCCGACCCCGTCGTTAGCCCGAGGGTCCCGGAGCGCTCGAAGGGCCAAACGGAATCCGATCGAGAACGGCCGGGCGCGACGCCCTCCGGGGGATCGCTGCCCGCGACGGTCGGCCGAGAGGACCCGGCGCGGTGACCCGGCCGGGAAGGGGACTCCTCCGCGGCGGTCCACGAGCCGAAGGTCGAGCGGATCTCAGGACGCAGGCGCGGGTCCCACCCGGCCCGTCGGCACGAGCGGCAGCGAGCGGAGCCGAACGCCGCTCGCA
Source organism: Thermoplasmata archaeon (assembly GCA_033854115.1). Classification (GTDB taxonomy): domain Archaea; phylum Thermoplasmatota; class Thermoplasmata; order Lutacidiplasmatales; family UBA184; genus Lutacidiplasma. The sequence continues at coordinate 2,921 of JAWOKS010000073.1, read as the reverse complement.
TCGAAGATCGCGTTCGCGAGCGCCGGCGCGACCGCGATCATCGGGGTCTCTCCCGCCCCGCTGGAGGGCCGGTCGGGGGCGTCGACCAGCTCGACCTCGATCCTCGGAAGGTCGGAGAACCTCGGGACGCGGTACTGGGAGAGCCGAGGGTTCAGCACGACGCCACGGTCGAAACGCACCGCCTCGAACAACGCCCCGCCGAGGGCCATCACCTGGGCGCCTTCGACCTGGCTTCGAAGGTTGTCGGGGTTGACCATCGCCCCGGCCTCGAGCGCGGTGACCAGGCGATCGACGTGCAGGCGTCGGTCGCCCGAGACGGTCACCTCGGCCACGGTCGCGACGCGGGCGTTCTTCTCGAGGCCGACCGCAAGGCCATGGCCGTGGCCCGCCCCGGACCGACGGCCGGCCCAGCCCGCCCGGGCCGTGGCCCGTCGAAGGACGACCCGCAGCCGTTCGTCCTCGAGGTTCCTCTCGCGCAGCTCGAGCGGATCGATCCCGAGCGCGACCGCGAGCTCGTCGATCGCGGACTCGCGCGCGAAGTTGTTCGCGTTCGCGGCGAGGGCCCGGTACGATCCCTGCGGGAGGGGTGAGCGTGAGAGCACGTTGCCCACCTTGCGGTCGGCGACCCGGTACGGCGGGAAGAGGGCCGCTGCCCCGCCGTTCACGTTGACGAACGCCCAGGCGACGAGCCGACCGTCCCGGTCGATCCCGGCGCGCACGTCCATGACGGACATCGGACGGAAGTAGGCGTGGCGAAACTCCTCCTCCCGGTCGAACGCGACCCGCACCGGCCGCCGCGCGGCGCGGGCGAGGCGGGCCGCCCCGAGCGCGACGTCCGTCCCGTGCTTTCCCCCGAAGCCGGATCCCGTGAACGGAACGATCACGCGGACGTCATCCTCGGGCATCTCGAGGACCTCGGCGATCCGGGCGCGCAGCCGGAAGGGGGTCTGGGTCCCCACCCACACGGTGAGACGGGGCCCTTCCCACTCGGCGACCGCACAGTGGGGCTCGAGCGGCACGTGGGCCAGGTAGGCGGTGCGGTACGTCGCCTCGAGACGGAACGAGGCGCGACCGAGAGCCTCGTCGACGTTCCCGGCCTCCTCCTGGTCGAGGTCCCAGGCGTCCCCCTCGGCCGGGTGCGATCGGAGGTACGCTTCGATCTCCCGCTCGCCGGGCTCCGTGGACCGGGTCCAGGAGACCGCCACGCTCCGGAGGGCGGCCCGGGCCTCCGCCGGGCTCCCGGCGACCGCCCCGACGAAGTCGCCTTCCCGCACCAGGGTGGCCCCCGGGAGAGCGGCGGTCGTGTCCGACCTCACCTCAGCGAGCCGAGCCCCGTACGAGGGCGGCCACAGGATCGCCCCATGGGCCATCCCCGGCCGGACGAGGTCCGAGACGAAGAGGCGGCGGCCGGTGACGACGGACTCCGCCCCGAGATCGACCGTCGGCTTGCCGGCCCTGGTCCAAGACCTCGCAGGGGCGACCGGCGTCCCGGGCGGCACGGACACCCGCCGAGAGCCGCCCCGGACGAGCTCCGAGAACGTCCGGCGCTCCTCGGTCCCCCGGGCGCGTACCGTGCCGTCCTCGAGCTCGAGCTCGGCGGGAGGCCGCCGCAACGCCCGGCTCGCGAGGTCGAGAAGACCTTCGCGTGCGCCCGCCGCCGCGGCCGCGAGGGCGGGCGCGGCGTCCGGCATCGACCGGCTCCCGAAGGTGCCGATGTCCCACGGACAGAGGTCGGTGTCCCCCATCACGATCTCGACGCGGTTCGGAGCAACGTGCAGCTCCTCAGCGGCGACGAGGGCGAGCGCGGTCCGGGTCCCCTGACCGACCTCGACCTTCCCCGAGAAGCCGCGGATCCTCCCGTCCTCGCCGACGTGCACCCAAGCACCTCCGGTCGGTGGGCTCCAGCCGTCCGGCCCGGAGCCCCCGGGCCGCCGAGGGGGGAGGACCGCCACGAGCCCGGGGCCGAGGATCTCGAAGTACTCGCGGCGGTCGGACGGCGTGAGATCCCACGGCCTCCGCGGACGGGAGAGGGCGATCATGGCGCTTCCGACTCCGCGTGGGCAAGGGCGGCCGCGCGCTGGACCGCGGAGAGGATGCGGGCGTAGCCCCCGCACCGGCAGAGGTTCGCCTCGAGCGCCCGCGCGATCTCGACGCGACTCGGGGAGGGATTCTCACCGAGGAGCGCGGTCGCACGCACGATCATCCCGGGCGTGCAGTAGCCGCACTGGAACGCCCCCATCTCGGTGAACGCCCTCTGGACCGGGTTGAGCCGGCCGTTCGGGGCCAGACCCTCGATCGTGGTGACCTCCCGGCCCAGGGCCTCCGCGAGCGTCACCTGGCAGGAGAAGACGGGGGCCCCGTCGAGCAGGACCGTGCACGCGCCGCACTGTCCCTCGCCGCAGCCGTACTTCGCGCCCGTGAGCCCGAGATCGCGGCGAAGTGCCGAGAGGAGCGAACGGTCGGACGGAGGCGGAACGGTCACCCGGCGTCCGTTCACCGTGAACTCCAGCGGGAGCTCGCTCATCCGGCACCCTCCCCCGCAGGGTCCGCGTCGCCGACCCGCCGGACCGGCTCCCGTCCACCGGCCCCGCGGTCGCACCTAGGATCCCTACGCGCCGCCTCCATCGGACGGTCGCTCATAGCGTGAGCGCGGGGGATCCTCGACGAGGGCCGAGGTCCGGTCCGGAGCGCAGGCCCGCCACGTACGTCGGGAAAGCGATATCGGGGGCGAGCCTCCCCCGTCGCGCGATGCCACGAGTTCGCGGTGGCGCGAGCGCCCGTCTTCACCGGAAGTTCGGAGCGGACCTGTTCAACTACACGTGGGGGCTCCTCGACCGCAAGCGTCGGACCCGGGAGGAGAGCGACGAGATGCTCCATGCCGCCCATGCGTCCCGCTTCCACTGGGGCCACGGCGGTTCCGC
>JAWOKS010000072.1:0-5513 GCA_033854115.1 Thermoplasmata archaeon | reverse complement strand
GGACCTGGACGATGGACCTCGCGGTCCAGAACAAGTCGAACGCCTCCGACTACCGGCACATCTACCTCGCCGGGGACCCGACCTACAACGCGATCGAGGGACCGGTGATCGGGGGCTTCGCGACCGTCTACGGCCTCCTCATCGGCGAGATCTACTTCGTCGAGCTCATCTACCTCGGGATCCCGTTCTTCTTCATCCTCCTGCTCTACGCCTGGTTCAAGGGCCGGGAACGACGCCGCAAGGAGTTCGCCCGGCGGCTTGCGGGCGGGATCCCCCCGACCTCCGGCGCCTCGACCTCCCCCCAACTTCCGTCTGGCGAAGCAGGTTCGGCTCCCCCGGGCGGAACCGAGACCGGTGCCGGATCGGCGGGAGGGTCGAACGAGCTAGCGTGCCGGAGCTGCGGCGCGGTCGTCTATGCGAGCGAGACCCGATGCTGGAAGTGCGGAGCGGGACTCGGGGCGGGCCCTGGCGCCCAACCGTTGCCCGGTGGACCCACCCCACCTCCTGCGTCGGGCACGTGAAGCGCGGATCGCGCTTGGGACCCGCGTCGCGGATCGGTCCACAAAGGCCGTGCAGCGAGGGAGTAGGCGCTCCTCTCGGGAACTCCCGGCTGCGCCTCGATCCTCTCTCGGATAACGAGGAACCAACTGAGGGGGGGCCCCCGCAGCCGGGACTGCGGAATTGGACCCGCGCCCCTAGGTCAGCGTCACGGTGAACGTGTCGTAGACGTAGGCCGTCACCAGCGGTGAGGCGCTTGTGAGCGTGAGCCACACCGAGAGCGTGAATACCACACCCTTGACGAGCGACGAGCCCCCGGGCGGCGTCCAGAGGCCCGCCACGACCTGGACCAGCTTCGAGGAACCCGCGCTCACCGTGTTGGCGGAGATCGTGTAGGTCTGCTGGCACCCCGTGCAAGAAGCGTTCGTCGCCACCTTACCGCTGAACGAGAGGGACGACGGGCCCAGCATCGCGGTCGTGTAGTTGTCCCAGACGTCGATGTAGAGGTAGGGGCAGCCGCTCCCGCTGCTCGGGCAGGTGTGCGGGAACGATCGCACGAGGTTCGCGAGCTGACCGGAGCTGGACGTGGTGGTATAGACGATTCCCGGAACCAGGTTCTCAAGGAAGACCGCCGTGGCCTTCTGTGAGCCGACATTGGTGAGGGTCACGGAGGCCGTGATGGTGACCCGGGCCCCCAGGACCCAGTTGGTGCCCGAGAACACGGACTGGGCATACACCGTGAGCGACCCCGGCCCCGAGATCGTCGCTCCGGTCGCCCCGGGGATTGTCGTGGGAGGGGGGCTCTTCGCGATGTGGCCGAGGACCACTTGCGTGATCGTGAACGACACCGAGACGGGCACGTTCTGCTTTGCGCCGAAGTAGGTGATCGTGGCCGAGAGGAGCAGGTTCCCCTGACTGCTCGGCGGATAGGGAGGCGGCTGGGACAGCCCGACGGACACCGTGATGCCCGGCGTGAGGGTGATCGTGACCGATCCCGCGACCGTGACGCCCGTGGCGTTGTTCTTCCCCTGAACGAACGCCGCGTAGGTCCCTCCGGTCCCGGTCGTGAGGCCGGCAGCGACGTTGTACACCCACTTCCCCCCGCCGAGCGGCTTCATCCACTTGGCGGTGCTCGGAAGGCCGGGGACGCCCTGCAGCGAGACGTTGAGACCCATGCCCGTGGACGAACCCGACACCTGAGCGTAGATCGAGAAGTTCGAGCCGACCGACGGGAACGCCGGGCTCGTCCACGTGGAGGCGAGGACGGGGGGAGCCAGGGGCGATCCCGTGATCACCGTGCTGTAGAGGAGCTGGCTCGCCGAGATCACATAGACGGAAAGGTTGGTCGAGGCCGGCAGACCCGGTGACTTGAACTGGGTGCTCCAGGTCTTGCCCATCGTCCAGCCGGTGGTCGAGTTGGGCGGGGTGAGACCCCAGCCCACCGGTATCCCGTTGGCCTGATGGAACTGCCAGTCGCTCGAGCTAGTGGACGACTGGAGGTAGACGCGCGCCCACGTCTGCACCACTGGCCCGGATTCGAGGAGTATCTGGACTCCCGAGACGTAGCCGCCCGACATGACGACGCTTGCCTGGAAGGCGTTCGCGTTCTGGGGGGCGGGAGTCGGGAAGCGGTTCACGAAGACGAAGATGGACGAGAAGAGGACCACGGTAAGGGAGAGGATGAGGATCGTGGCGACAACTTCCGAGACACCCCGCTGCCGGGCGCGCCGAAAGCGCCGGGATGGCGCCCTCCGCCGGAATCCACCGTGCGCGACAGGTCGGGACGAGCGAGGGGAGGTCGGTCTCACAACAAGCTCCCGAGTTTCATGGGTGGAGTTCAGTATTTATACGTTTGCCGAAGTTTCGGGGGCCCGCGCGCCAGCTTTGAGACCGAGAGCACGGGATCGTGCGGAGGACCCCTCGCGACCCTAACGGAAGGTTGCCGACGGGGTGCGTGTAGCTCCCTCGAGCGCCCTCTCGGGCACCACACCACGGCCCCATCCGACGAGGCTCGTCCCGAAGGAGCCCTCTCGGGAAATGTCGTAGACGCAGGTAAAGGCGACTAACCTAGCCAGACCGAGTAGGTCGCCACCCGTACGATCAGAGCGCTCGCCGGGATCGTGAGGAGGACCGTAGCCAGGCTTCCCCCGAAGACGAAGGGACCGGTGCACGCGTTCGGCGCGGTCCCCGCGGGTACGAGGGCGACGGTCGCAACCACGGTGTTGCTCGCGAGCGAGAACACGCTCAAGCTACCCGACCCGGAGTTCGCCGCGACGACGGTGCCCTTACCCGAGTCGTAGGCCACCCCGATGGGTGTGTCACCCACCCGGAACGTTCCCACGACCGTGTTCGACGCGTCCGAGATGCTGCTGATCGTTCCGGATCTTGAATCCGTGACGAACACTCTGCCCAAGCCCGCCGCGTACGTGAGTCCGAGCGGGGCGAATCCCACCGGTATGGTCGCGACCACGGAGTTCGTGGCGTCGGAGATCACGGTCACGCTGTTGGAAGCACGGTCGGCGACGAAGACCTCGCCCTTTCCCGAATCGTAGGCCAGCGCATAGGGTGCCGAGGCGACGGGCAGCGAGACGCGGGCCACGACCGTGTTCGTGGAGTCCGAGATCACGCTGATGCGGTTCGCGTAGAGGTCGGCAACGAACACCTCATGCTTCGCGGCGTCGTAGACGATGCCCGTCGGGTTCGCCCCCACCGGGATCGTTGCGACAACCTTGTTGGTCGTATCGTTGATCACCTTCACCGTGTTGGTGCTGGGAGAGGTCACGAAGATCTCCCCCTTCCCGGAATCGTACGCGAGGGCGAACGGGGCCACTTTCAGGTGGATGACATGGGTCACGGTGTTCGTCGCGTCCGAGATGACGCTGACGCTGTTCGAGAGTCGATTGGCGACGAAGACCTCTCCCTTCGCCTTATCGTAGGCCAAGCCGAGCGGGGCCTTGCCCACCGGGATCGTGGCCGCGATCGAGTTCGTCCCGTCCGAGACCACCGTCACGGTGTTCGTCCCGGGGTTCGACACGAACAGATTGCTCCGGCCCGAGTCGTAGACGACGCCGAACGGGTAGGCGCCGGAGGGGATGCACGTGCTCAGGAGACCCGCGAGAGAGGGCTGGGAAGCGAAGTAGTTCATCCACGCCGCCGCGTAGGGGGAAGAGTCCCGGAGCTCCACGGACTGTCCCGCAGGGAGCGAGAACGGTCCGTAGGGAAGCACGACGGATTGGACCGCGTCCAGATGGAACGAGAGGGAGGCGGTAGAGGCCCCTACCTCGGAGCCCATGGACCCGATGAACTCCGGGACCCAGAGCGAGAACAGGCCGTGGGAGAAGGTCGCCCCGGGCCCGGCGACCATCACCGGGACCCCGCCCGCCTGGGCGTAAACGACGGCGCCTTGGTCGAACGCCACGTCGGCCACAGGCGCATACAGGTTCCGAAGGTGAACGACGAACGAAGCCCCCGAGGTGGACGCCGTCCCCTGGGGGAGGACCAGGCTTGTGAAGAACGGACAGCTCAGGTTCACGGGATGATTGGACGAGGTGGTCCACTGGTTGTTGGGGGGGGCCGGTGCCGACGCGTTCGTTGTGTTGTAGAGGACGTGGAAGTTGGATTGGCCTGACACGGTCCCTCCAACCTTGTCCGTCAGCGCGGAGTCGCCGTAGGGGCAAGACGAGGAGGTGGGATTGAGGGCGTCGAACCCGGTGTAGTAGACCTCCACCGTCGTACCCGTGCCTCCGCTCCCTGAAGCGATCGTGTAGCTGTCGTCCGTCCCCCACATGCTCACGGTGACGTGCGGGCCCCCGTTCAACTTGTCCACGACCGTGTCGTTGTTGCCGATCACGTTGATGGTGAAGATCCATCCACCTGAGTTCTGGAGGTAGAGGGTATCCGAGTTCCCCGTGATGTTGACGTACCCCCGAAGGTTGGACGAGCCTACGCCCGACGTGTTCACGTACAGGACATCGTGGCTTCCCACCAGCTGGACGGCAAGCATGGGCCCACCCGAGACGTCGACGGAGATCGTGGTGTAGTTCACAGTGTAGTTCAAGTGGAAAGTACCCGCACCCGTGGCATGGACCGACGTGTTTTGGCCCGTGAAGTTCTGAGTCAGGTTGAGCCCGCTCGTTTGGCTGGACGAGCACTTGACCGACGTAGGATTGCTCGAGTTCCCCGTCACGGTGCACTTCTTGAGAAGGGCCGCATTGCCACCCGGCGCCCATCCTTGGGGCGGCCGGAAGATGGTCGGACCCACCACGGCAAACCGACTCGTCAGTTGCGAACCGTTCACCCCGGGACCGATCGATGCCGTGTCGGGGGCAGCGAACGGGGCGAGGCCCTGAGATCCCAGCGAGATCGGTTGCGACAGCTGCGCCCCTACCGCGTTCGCCTGCGCAGCGGCCGCCATCATCGCGGCGACCCGCGAGAGCTGGTTCTCCACCGCCTTCGCGTGATTGGCGTCGTTGATCGCCATCTGGGCCGGAAGGGTCGTGGAGAGGAAGTTGGCGAGGAACGTGACGATCAGCAGCAACGTTAGGATCGTCGCGATAGCCGAGACCTGACCGCGTCGACCGTGGGTCTGCCAGCGGCGCGACCGACGGAACGACGCCCTACGGGAGCGAGCCGTTCCAACGACCCCTGCTCGCGCCTTCGGTACGAGGACCTTTCGGTAGGCGCGATCGGGCGACGATGTCCTAGCGACCCGAACCCGAAGGGGCACAGTTGCCCTCCGAAGACATCTATCGCTGGGCACGGTATATATGGGTGGCGACGAGTTTTGACGGTTTGACAATGGCCCGATGGTGTCTCGGAACCTAAGTGACAGATCCGAGAACCCTGGACGAACGGGCTCGCGGCAGCGGCGGCGGGATCCCGCCCATTTCCTGATCACAAGTCCGGGGACCAAGCACCTCGGCGCTGAAGAACACCCCCGCCGCAGGAGGCGATCCCACGGCCCTCGAGTCCGGAGAGACTCCGGTCTTCGCTCGAGAGGAGAGCGGCGGCGCGAG
>JAWOKS010000071.1:0-4600 GCA_033854115.1 Thermoplasmata archaeon | reverse complement strand
CCGAGGTCCGATTCGCCCTCGAGGGCGAAGCGCCCACCGGCCCCGGCCGGGCAGAGCCCGAGCGCCTCGTACTCGACGATCTCCGAGATCGTGAAGCAGTCGTGGAGCTCCGCGAGGTCAAGGTCGTCGACGCCGATCCCCGCGCTCCGCAGCGCCTCTCGGCCCGCGTGGCGGAGCCCGGCCCAGTCGGTGAGCGACCCCGCGTTCGCGAGGTTGTGGAAATCGGAGTACTGGCCCGTCCCGCGGATCCAGGCGACCGGGCCGGCGAACCGTCCGACGAGCTCCTCCGCGACCAGGACGACGGCCGCGGCCCCGTCGGTCATCGACGAGCAGTCGCCGAGACGGAGCGGCGGGGCGACGAGCGGAAGGCGGAGGAGCTTGTCGCGGGGGAACGATTTCGCGTGGAACTGGGCATGCGGGTTCGTGTTCGCGAAGCGGTGGTTCTTCTCGGACACCGCCGCGAGCTGCTCCTCGGTCGTCCCGTACTCGAGCATGTGGCGCTGCGCGACCATCGCGAAGAACGGCGGCGCGGTCGCCCCGGCCGGACCGTCCCACGGCCGGTCCATCACGCAGGCCATCGCCGCGTTCGCCTCCGCCATCGACGGGAGGTTCATCTTCTCGACCCCGACCGCGACCGCGATGTCGCTGAGCCCGGCCGCGATCGCGGCGTAGGCGGAGCGGATCGCGGACTGGCCCGAGGCGCAGGCGAGCTCGGTCCGCTGCAGGATCCGGCTCGGCCGGAGCCCGAGGTGCTCGGCCGCGAGCGGCGCGACGTGCGACTGGAAGGCGAACCGCTCGGGCATCGCGGCCCCCACGAACAGCGAGTCGACGTCCTCCCCCCGCAGGGCCGGAACGGCCCGGAAGAGCGCCGCGCCCGCCTCTTGCGCGAGCTCGGGCCAGGTGACGGGACGGACCCCGAAGTCGGTGGTCGCCCCCCCGACGAGGGCGACCCGTCGCAAGTTCATCGGGCCTCCGCGCGCACCGCGTCCGCGACGCGGTCGCCGGCCTCGCTCGTGGTGGTCGAACCGCCCTGGTCGTAGGTCCGGGCGGTGCCGGCGGCGAGCGTGCGCGCGATCGCCCGCTCGAGGCGGTCGGCCTGCGCCGTGAGCGCCCGGTCCTCGTGCCGGCCGGCGAGCCAGCGGAGCATCTGCTCGATCGCGAGGAACGTCGCGAACGGATTGACCTGGTTCTTGCCGGCGTACTTCGGAGCGGACCCGTGGACCGGCTCGAACATCGCGTGCTCGGCGCCGATGTTCGCCCCGGCCGCGAACCCCATGCCGCCCTGGAGGACCGCGGCGAGGTCCGTCACGATGTCGCCCATCATGTTCGGCGCGACCACGACGTTGTAGCGCTCCGGGTTCCGCACGAGCCACTGCGTGAAGGCGTCCACGTAGGCGTAGTCCCGGGCGATCTCGGGATACTCCCGCGCGCCGAGGCGGTCGAACGACTCACGGAAGTACCGGCACCCCTCGAGGACGTTCGACTTGTCGACGCAGGTGAGCCGGCGGACGCCGTCCTCGGGCGCCCCGCGCGCCCGCGCCCGGGCGAGCTCGAACGCGAACCTCAGGATCCGCTCGGTCCCCTTCTTGGTCACGACACGCGTGTCGATCGCGACCTCGGTCTCTCCGCCCCGCCGGAGCCGGCCCCGCGCCGGGGTGTAGAGGTCCTCCGTGTTCTCCCGGACGATCACGAGGTCGACGTGCGCGGGGTCCCAGACGTCGCGGAACGCGCCGCTGATCCGGTGGCGCACCCCGGGGTAGAGTCGGCACGGCCGCACGTTCGCGTAGAGGTCGAGCCCCTCACGGAGACCGAGGACGAGCGCGCGTCCGGCGAGGTCCCCGTTCGGGAGCGTCGCCCCGGGCCAGCCCACCGCCCCGACGAGGATCGCGTCCGCCGCGTGGGCCGCCGCCTCCGCCTCCGGCTCCCACTCGCGGCCGCGCGCGAGGTAGTACTGGCCGCCTCCCGGATACTCCGTCACCTTCCAGCGGGCCTCCCCGCCCTCGGCGAGCGCGCCGAGGACCTTGATCCCCTCGCGGACGACCTCCGGGCCGGTGCCGTCGCCGGGGAAGGCGGCGATCGCGTACCCGGTCTCCCTCATGGCGCGGCGCGTCCGGCGCCGAGGGGCGCGCGCTCCCGGGCCGCGAGCTCCCGGCGGACCTTCTCGACGAGCCCACCGGCCTCGAGGAGGTCGACCAGGTGCGGGGGGAGCGGAGAGAAGGTGAGCGTGGCCCCGGTCGTGACGTTCGTCACCCGCCCGGCCGCGAGCTCGACCCGCCCGGTCTCGCCGGGCGCGAAGATCGCCCGGACCCCGGGCGCCTCGATCGTGGGGATCCCGAGGTTGATCGCGTTGCGGAAGAAGATCCGCGCGAACGAGTCGGCGAGGATCGCGCCGACCCCGATCGCGCGCAACGCCTGGGGCGCGTGCTCGCGGCTCGAGCCCGAGCCGAAGTTCTCCCCGGCGACCACGAGGTCGCCGCGGCGGGCCCGGCCCGCGAACTCGGGCAGCGCGATCTCGAAGACGTGCTTCTGGAGCTCGTTCGGGTCGATGATCGTGAGGTACTTCCCCGGGATGATCTGGTCGGTGTCGACGTCGCGCCCGACGGTCCAGACCCGGCCCTCGATCACCTTCTCCACGGCGACCTCCCCTAGGGCAGGGCGCGGGGGTCCGCGACCTCGCCCGCGACCGCGCTCGCGACGACGGCGGCGGGGGACATGAGGTAGATACGGGCCTCCTTCGCGCCCATCCGCCCGGGGAAGTTCCGGTTGGACGACGAGGCGCAGACCTCGTCCGGCGCGAGGATCCCCATGTTACCGCCGAAGCAGGCCGAGCAGCTCGAGTTCGTGAAGACCGCCCCGGCCTCGGTGAAGATGTCGATCAGCCCCTCGTGGAGGCACTGCTCGTAGATCTTCGTCGAAGCGGGCGAGACGATGAACCGCACGCCCTTCGCGACGCGCCGGCCCTTGATCGCCGCCGCCCCCTCGCGGAGGTCCTCGATCCGCGCGTTCGTGCACGAGCCGAGGAACGCCTGGTCGATGCGGACGTGCTCGCGGGCGACCTCGGGCAGCGGGCGAACGTTGTCGGGGGAGAACGGGCAGGCGACCATCGGCGGCATCCCCTCCACGTCGACGTCCACCGTCCGCTCGTACGAGGCGTCCGCGTCCGGCGCCATCGGGTGCGAAGGATGCTTCGCGATCGGCGCGAGATAGTCGAGCGTCGTGCGGTCGGGAGCGACCATCCCGGTCTTCGCCCCCATCTCCGTCGTCATGTTGCAGAGCGTGAAGCGCTCGGGCATCGAGAGCCGCTCGATCGTGGGACCCGCGAACTCCACGGCCCGGTACTGCGCCCCCGTCGTGCGTACCTCCCCGAGGATGCGGAGGACGAGGTCCTTCGCGGTGACGCCGGGGCCGAGCGTGCCGCGGACGCGCACCTGGATCGTGCTCGGCACCTTGAGCCAGAGCCGGCCCAGCGCGAGGACGGCGGCCATCTCCGTCGGGCCGATCCCGGTCGCGACCGCCCCCATCGCCCCGAGCATGTTCGTGTGCGAGTCGGTCCCGACCGCGAGGTCGCCCGGAACGACCCAGCCGTTCTCCGCGAGGATCTGGTGGCAGATGCCGTGCTGGCCGACGTCGTAGAAGTGGGGGAGCCCGACCTCGCCCGCGAACTTGCGGAGGATCCGGTGCAGGACCGCGGCCCCCTCGGTCGACGCGGGGACCCAGTGGTCGATCGCGATCACCACGCGGTCCGGGTCCCAGACGCGCTTCGCGCCCATCTCATGGAACGGGCCGACCGTCTGCGCCCCCTGCTCGTGCATCATCGCAAGATCGACCGTGCCCTCGACGATCTGGCCGGGGACAACGCGCTCGAGCCCGCTCGCGCGGGCGAGAATCTTCTCGGCGAGGGTCGCCCCCGAGCCCCGCGCGCCGCTCACGGGCTCACCGCCCGGATCCCGACCGCGTCGACGAGCTCCCAGAACTCGTGGTCGCTGAGGCCGGGGTGCTCGAAGCGCGCGCGGTACTCCTCGAGGAAGCGGTGGACCTCCGCCTTCGACAGGTTCTCCGCCCGCGCCTTCAAGCGCTCGAGCAGCGCGGAGACGTTCTCGTCGGTCGCGGAGATGCCGCGCTCGCGGAGCTTCTCGACGATCGCCGCGCGCCCGGTGTGCTTGCCGAGGATCATCGCGCGGTGGCGCCCGACGCGCTCGGGCTGGAGCGGCTCGTAGGTGAGCGTATGCGCGAGGACGCCGTGCGTGTGAATCCCGGCCTCGTGGGAGAAGGCGTTGTAGCCGACGAGCGCCTTGTTCGCCGCGATCGGGACGCCCGAACACTCCTCGACGAGCCGCGAGAGCTCGAACAGGTGCTCGGTCCGGATCCCGGTGCGGTAGCCGTAGAGGGTCTCGAGCGCGACCACGACCTCTTCGAGCGAGGCGTTCCCCGCGCGCTCGCCGAGACCGTTGACGCAGACGTGCGGGGACGTCACGCCCATCTCGAGCGCCGCGAGCGTGTTCGCGGTCGCGAGCCCGAGGTCGTTGTGGCAGTGGACCGAAAGGTCGCGCGGCCGCACGCGACGCTTGAACTCCTTGAGGTACCAGCGGAACGTGAGCGG
>JAWOKS010000070.1:0-11649 GCA_033854115.1 Thermoplasmata archaeon | reverse complement strand
AGCGACGGGAAGGCCCCGTCGAACGTCGCGTTCGTCCTCTGCACGGGCTCGAGGGACGAGCAGGCCGGGAACCGGCTCTGCTCGAGGGTCTGCTGCATGTACTCGATGAAGCAGGCGCAGCTCCTCCTCGGCGCGCTCCCGCTCGCCGACGTCACGATCTACTACCTCGACCTGCGCGCCTTCGGGAAAGGCTACGAGGAGTTCCTCCAGCAGACGAAGGGGATGGGCGTCTACCTCACGCGGGGGAAGGTCGCGCGCATCGAGGAGACGGACGACCAGGACCTCCTCGTGCACTACGAGGACATCGAGGGCGGCGGAGGCGCGAAGGTCGCCCGCCACGACCTCGTGGTCCTCGCGGTCGGGCTCCTCCCGAACCAGGGCGGGTTCCAGCTGTTCCCCCGCGGGGCGCCGGCGCGGGACGCCCACGCCTACGTCCAGGAACCGAACGAGGAGCTCGAGCCGGGCGTCACGAGCCTCCCCGGGGTCTTCGTCATCGGCTCGGCGACCGCCGTCCGCGACATCCCCGACACGATCCTGCACGCCGAGGCAGCCTCGGCGCAGATCGCGGGGTTCCTGAAGCGCCCGGAGGTGACCGCATGACCGAGCGCCGTCTCGGGGTGGTCGTCTGCCAGTGCGGCGGGAACATCTCCGACTACGTCGACACCGAGAAGGTGCGGGCGGAGATCGCGAAGGAGCCCGGCGTCGTCGCGACCCAGGTGCAGATGTTCGCCTGCTCGGACGCCGCCCAGCAGGGGATGATCCGCGAGATCCGCGAGAAGCGGCTCGACGGGATCGTCGTCTGCTCCTGCACGCCGAAGCTCCACCTCTCCACGTTCCGGGCGATGGCCGAGCGCGCCGGCCTCAATCCCTACGAGTACTCCCAGGTCAACCTCCGCGAGCAGTGCTCCTGGGCGCACACCCACGACCGGGCGGGGGCGACCGAGAAGGCGATCCGGCTCGTCCGGGCGGGCGTGGCCAAGACCTCGCTCTCCGAGCCCCTCGAGCGGATGCGGGTCGAGACCGTCCCGCAGGCGCTCGTGGTGGGCGCCGGCATCGCGGGGCTCCGGGCGGCGCTCGCGCTCTCCGACCTTGGCGTCGCCGTCCACCTGGTCGAGCGCGCGGACCGTGCGGGCGGCCAGACGAGCCGCTGGGGGACGCTCTTCCCGAACGACAAGGACGGACGGGCGCTCGTCGACGGGCTGGTCGAGGAGGTTCGCCGCCGGGACAACATCGCCCTCTACCTCGGGAGCGAGCTGGTCGCGAAGGAGGGTCGCGTCGGCGACTTCGCGGTCCAGGTCCGCACGAAGGGCGGCGACACGATCCCGCTCCGCGTCGGAGCGATCCTGATCGCGACGGGGTTCGAGCCGTACACGCCCCGCCCGGGCGAGTTCGGCTACGGCCTCGACGGCGTCGTGACGCTCCCCGAGCTCAAGGAGCTCCTCGCCGCGCATCCGGACCGCCTCGAGTACCGGGGCCGACCGGTGCGCTCGATCGCGTACGTCTACTGCGTCGGCTCGCGCGAGGAGGGACCGGACGCGGGAGGCCGGACGTACTGCTCCCGCTACTGCTGCAGCGCCACGACGCATCTCGCGACCGTGGTGCAGCGGCTCGACCCCTCGATCCGCCAGTTCCACCTCTTCCGGGACGTGCGGACGTACGGGAAGTACGAGGCGCTCTACGCGCGCGCGCTCCAGGGAGGCTCGCTCTTCCTCCGCTACGGGCCGGAGGAGCCGCCGGTGGTCGCTCGTGGGAACGACGGCCTCGCGGTCAAGGTGAAGGACCGGCTCCTCGCGGGCGAAGAGGTCGAGCTCCGCCCCGACCTCGTCGTCCTCGTCACGGGCATGGTGCCGCGCGCGAGCGACGACCTCGTGCGCGTCCTCAAGCTCCCAATCGGCCAGGACGGGTTCTTCCGCGAGGTCCATGTGAAGCTCCGTCCCGTCGAGACGGTCGTCGACGGGGTGTTCATCGTCGGGGCCGCCCAGGGCCCGAAGAACGTCGCCGAGAGCGTGACGAGCGCGCTCGCGGCGGTCTCGAAGACGGGCGCCCTCCTCCTGAAGGGCTACGTGAACCTCGATCCGCTGGTCGCGCGGGTCGACCCGACGCTCTGCACCTGGTGCGACGCGTGCACGAACGCCTGCCCCTACGGCGCGATCGCCCCGGTCCCCTACGGGGACCGCCAGGTCGCGGAGGTGAACCCGATCCTCTGCAAAGGGGAAGGGGGATGCGTTCCCGCCTGCCCGAACGAGGCGGTCTCCGTGCTCGGCTACACGCACGACCAGGTCACCTCGATGATCGACGCGCTCGCGAAGGAGGTCGCATGACCGGCCCGCCGAACCTCCGCAATCTCCGCGAGGTGCTCCGCGACGGCCTCGCCGAGCAGCACCGCGTCGCGGAGGTCCTCCGCGCGGGCCCGAAGACGATCCCCGAGCTCGCGGAGGCGCTCGGGGCCCCCAGCTTCGAGGTGACGAAGTGGGTGATGGCGATGCGCCGGTACGGTCGCGTGCACGAGCTCTCGAAGGACCGCGCGGACGACTACTACCGCTACGAGCTCGCGGAGGCCCCGCGATGACGATCGACCCGGAGTTCGTCGCCGGCCTCCGCTTGGGCGAGGGGTTCGACGCGCGTCTTTGCATGAACTGCGGCACGTGCACCGCCCTCTGCCCGCTCGGCGTCGAGCTCATGCCGCGCCGGCTGTTCCGCTACGCGCTGCTCGGCGACCGGGCGAAGGTCCTCGGCCAGTCCGAGATGATCTTCAGCTGTCTTCTCTGCCGCCTTTGCGAGGCGAACTGCCCCGCCGGCGTGCACATCGCGGAGAACGTCCGGAGCCTGCGGGTCGCCGTGAACCGGGAGGTCCACGGCCTCGCGGAGGCCTGAGGGAGGTACGACGATGCCGGTCCCGATCGCGAGCACCCTCGGCATCCTCGGCGACAACCTCGAGAAGCGCGGGAGCGCGCTGCCGATCGGCCGGCGCCGCCTGACCGCCTGGGCCCGGGGCCTCGACCTCCCGCGCGGGGGCGAGACGGTCCTCTACACGGGGCAGATGTGGCAGATGGTCCCGGCGATCAACGCGATGAGCCGCCAGCTCGGCCGGTACGAGAACACCCGCCGCTCCTGGCTGTTCGCCTTCGCCCGGACGATGAACCGGCTGGTGAACCTCACGCCGATCCTCGCCCGCACCCGACGCGGGGACCGCGAGGCGTACAACGCGCGCCTCCGCAACATCGTGCGCCTCCTCCGCGCCGCCGGGGTGAACTTCGGCTACCTCTACGAGCACGACCTCTACACCGGCGCGCTCGCCCACGACGAGGGCCTCGACCGCGGGTTCGTCCGCCACGCCGAGCGCGTGGCGCGCGTCCTCCGGGACGAGGGGGTGCGGCGCGTGATCACGGTCGATCCGCACACGACCAACATGCTGCGCACGGTCTACCCAAAGGTCGTCCCGGGCTTCGAGCTCAAGGTCGAAAGCTACCTCGAGGTCCTCGCCGAGCGTCGACCGAAGGTGCTCCGCCAGCTCGGCGACCGCGCGACGATCCACGACTCGTGCCTCTACGCCCGGACCGAGGGGGTCGTCGAGCAGCCCCGCCGGCTGCTCGCGGACGGCGGGGTGGCGCTCGTCGAGCCCGAGATGTCCGGGCGTCTCACGTTCTGCTGCGGCGGCCCGCTCGAGACGCTGTTCCCGGGGAAGTCGGCGGAGATCGCGCGGCAGCGGCTCGCGCAGCTCTCGCGCGCGAGCCCGAAGGTCGTCACCGCCTGCCCGCTCTGCCTCGCGAACCTCTCGCGGGTCGTTGGACCCGGTGTGCAGGTCGACGACGTCTCGGACTACCTCGTGAGGGCGTACTGCGCCCCGGCGGCCTCGGCGTAGACCGAGGCACGAGATTCCTGGTCCCCTTCCGCCCGTCGGCTCGGCCCCGGGGCCTGTGACCGCCGAGGCTATCCCCCGGCCCGGCTCCCGCGCGAGGGCGCCCGAACCCCTTCCGGACGACGATGACCAAGCTCGCTCTCGCCCGAAGCACGCTCGAGTACGAGCGGATGGGCTCCCGGGGCGACCCGGTCGTGCTCATCCACGGTGGGTGGGAGGACCGAACGGCCTGGACCGAGGTCGCCGAGGCCCTACGGTCCTCGTTCGAGGTCCTCGTCTACGACCGGCGGGGCCACGGCGGTAGCGTCGGCCCCCCCCGCGAGCGTCCCCTCCGCGACGACGCCGACGAGCTCGCCGAGCTGCTCGAGTCGACCGGGTTCTTCCCGGTCCACCTGGTCGGCCACTCCGACGGAGGGGCGGTCGCGCTCCGCCTGGCGCTCGACCGGCCGGAGCTCGCCCGAAGCGCGGTCGTCCACGAGGTGCCGTACCTCGACCTGCTCGATCGGGGGCCGACCGGCCCGGACGAGCGCGGTCCACCTGAGCGGGCGCTCGCCGAGGCGAGGCACGCGGTTCGGGACGGCGCGCCCGAACGGGCCGCCCGGATCTACCTGGATGCCTTCGCGGCGCGGGAGGAGCGCGGCCTTCTCGAAGTTCCCGGATTCCACGCCGGGGTGCTCGCGAACGCCGTGCGCTGGGCCGAGGTGCTCGGTGACCCTGAGGCGACGCGCGCCCCTCGAGGCGAGCTCGAGAGCACGGCCGTTCCCGTCCTCGCCACCGCCGGCGAGCGGAGCCCCCCGTTCGCCGGGCTCCTCGGCGAGCGGTTGGCCGCCGAGCTCGGCAACGGCCGCTTCGCGCGCCTCACGGGCGCGGGTCACTTCCCCCACCGGACGCCGCCCGGGCTGTGGGCCGGGGTCGTGAATGCCTACCTGCTCGAGCGGAACGTCCCGCCCACGTAGCGGAGACGGTCCATGCTACGGTGCGCCCGTCCGTTCGTGCTCCTCGAGGAGCGGCAGGACCCCGTGCCCGAGCCACTGACCGCCATCGACCGTGAGCACCTCTCCGGTCACGTAGCCCGCCCTCGGGCTCACGAGGAACCTCACCGCCTGCGCGATCTCCTCCGGCGTCCCGAACCGCCCGAGCGGCACGGTCCGCGCGACCTCGGACCGGACGCGTTCCGACACCCAGAGACGAGCGTCGGTCCCCTCCGTGCGGACCGGCCCAGGCGCGACCGCGTTGACCCGCACCCCGTGCCGCGCCCACTCGACCGCGAGGGTCCGCGTAAGCGCCACGACCCCGGCCTTCGCCGCCGCCGAGGCGACGGTCCCGGGCCCGGCCATCCAGGCGTACGACGCGACGATGTTGACGATCGACGACCCCGGACGCTCCTTGAGGAGAGGGAACGCGTAGCGCGAGACGTAGAACGTCCCGTCCAGGACGATCCCCACGATCGCCCGCCAGCCGTTCGGGGAGATCGCTTCCGACCGGGCGACGAAGTTGCCGGCCGCGTTGTTCACGACCACGTCGAGCCGGCCCAGCCGCTCGCGGACGAACCCGAGGAGTTGCTCGACCTGGAGGGGCTCCCGGACGTCGGTCGGAACCTCCTCGACCTGGGCCCCGTGGCGACGCACCTCGACGGCCCCTTCCGCGAGATGTTCCGCGGAACGGCTGGCCAGGACGAGGTCGTAGCCGTCGTCCGCGAGACCGATCGCGATCGCGCGCCCGAGGCCGGTCCCGCCGCCCGTGACGAGCGCGACCGGCCGGGTCCCCTTCATCCGCTCTCCCCCGGGGGGTCCCCCGAGGGTGCTCGAGCCCGTCGGCTCGACGGCGGGCGGGACCCCTGCGAACGCCCCGCCGCGCCGGGCTCCCCCCGCCCCGGGGAGCGCAGCACCGACCGGATCCGCGCGAGATCGTCTGCGTCGAGCCCGTAGCCGGCCCGGCCGTCTGCGCGGTGGATCGGCACTCCGTCCTCGAAGACGATCACCGTTGGAACGATCTCGATGCGGAACGCATCCCAGAGGGGGCTCTCTTCCGAGGTGAGGTCCGCGAACAAGAGGTCGCGGGTCTTGCCGACCCCGAGCGTCTCGAACTCGGGCGCGAACGACCGGCAGAACGGGCACCAGTCGGCGACGAACGCGACCGCGACCCTATCGGGGCGTCGAAGCCGGGCCCCTTCGAACGCCCCGGCTCCGACCCGTTCGACCCCTCCGGCGGACATGCGTGCTCCCTCGCCTCGTTCCGGGACGAGAGGTCACCCGGTGGTCCAGAAAAGGCCCGCGGGATGCCCCGCCTGCCACCGCCCCGCGGTCGGTCCAGTACGCGCTCACGAGCGCCCGGGGGGTGCGGTCGAACAGCGGCGGAAGCGGTCCCCTCGGGAGGGTGCGGTCCAGCCACTTCGAGCTCCCGGCGACCACGACCACCGGCCGACCTTGCGCGAGGGCGGCCCGTGCCAGTCGCCGGGTGCCGATCTTGTGGACGAGCGTTCCGCGGGCATCGACGGTGTCCGCCCCCACGAGAACGAGGTCGACCTCGCGGACGGCCTTCTGGAACGCCAGGTCCGGCACCGTGCGTGCCGGGATGCCCTCGCGCCGGAGCTCGAGGGCGGCACGCCGACCCTCGCCCCCCGGGTCGCTCACGAGGGCGAGCACCGACACCGGTTGCTGCCACCGTGGGAGGGCCACGAGCGACCGCAGGACGCTCTCGCTCCGGCTGAACATCAGGATGCGAGCCCGGGGAGGGAGCCGCCGACGGACCTGGAGGGCGAGACGCCGTGGTTCCGCGTCGAGGGCGGCCCGGGTGGTCCGGAGCCACGAGCGCACCCGCCGAAGAGCCTTCTCTGGAGCGGGGTCCCGCGCGAGCTCCCGCCATTCTCTCGACCACTGCCGGAACGGGCCCATCGCAGGCTGAACGGTGGACAGGCGGGAGGCGACCGCGCGAACGGTGGCGCGGAACCTGCCGGGGGGCAGCCGCCCCCACGACCGCTCGGACCGTTCGAGGGCCCGCACGGTGCGAACGGCGAGGGCGTGCGCCCCCCGCTGCCGGTCCGCCGCTATGCCGTCGAGGGCGGCCCCAAGCTTAGGGTCGATGCGGGCTCGCATCGCGGACCGCCCCATGCCGAACGATAGAGGGGTGGCGAGAAGAGCGCGTCGGGATCGCTGGCCCGAAACCGGGGCCCCCTCGCCCGCGCGGGTCACGGGGGCGCGGTGCGGGAGAGGGACCCGCACCGGGGTGGAGGCACCGGCGGGCCCGATGGGTGTCGGGAAAAGGGAACGTCCTCCCGACGATGAGCGTCCGCCAGCATGTTCGAGACCGCTCCACCGTCGGTCGTACCGTCGGCGCGGGGCTTCCAAAAGGTAACGCGAGAGGATGACCGACGGACTCCGTCGTTCGGGCCGGCCGTGCCTCGCATCGTGGTCCCCTCTCGACGAGCGGGGCCCGCGGGGATGACGTGCGGTGACCCCCCCGTCGAACCCTCGCCCGGAAGGTCTCGATCCGCGGGAGCACCCGTTCCCCCTATCAGGCAGGCCGGCGACCCCTCGTGTCGTACAAGGACGCCGGGGCCGCCGCGCCATCCTTCGGGCACGACGCGGTGCAGGTTCGCGGACCGAGGTCCTGCCGGGTCGTGACCTCGCTGCGAGGCGAGGATCGTCCGCCCAAGCCTTAAGAAGGGTGCCCCGTCGAGGTCCGCCTATGGTCACGTCCGCAGAACGTCAGGAGATGGTCGGCACCCTTCGCGCCGTCCTGGTCGCTGCTCTGATCCTTGGCGTAACCCTCGCTGTTGGCCTTCCGCTGACGAGCAGGAGCTCGACCAGCACGCCTCAGGTCCCGGCGAAACCTGCTGCCAGTGCAGCTCGCGCCGCTCCGCTAGCACAGGCGCCGCCGGTCTCCCGGTCCGGCGGTTCGGTCGGGCCCGCCACGCAACACCCCGAGGTCTCTCCCGCCATTTCCTTCTATACGGTCTCCTTCGTGGAGACCGGGCTTCCTGACGGTGCGTTCTGGTACCTGAACGTCAGCTTCCTCTCCTATTCTCGTTTCTTCGCAACGGACGTCTCCGGCCCCGTCCAGACGGTCTCGGTGAGCGTACCGGACACCGTCACGGTGAGCTACACGCCCTTGAGTGCGGGGGCCTGCTACCCCGCCCCGTCCCCGGGGAGCGTCACGGTCTCCGGCGCCAACGTCACGGTCCCGATCGCTTACTCGAGCCTTTGCCCCTACGCGGTGACGATCGAGGCCTCTGGGTTGGTCTCGGGGGCGAGTTGGTCGGCCTACTCGAACTCCACGTTCGTGGTCGACAACTTCCTGACCGCCGAGGTCTCAGGTCCCTTGAGCGCCGTGACCTTCTTCACCGACAACGGGACCTTCAACTACTCGGCCTTCACGAACGACCCGTGCTATACCAGCCCGTCCGCCGGAAGCGTCACCGTGTCCGGCTCGAACGTGGTCGTGCCGATCTCCTTCTCGTCCCGATGTCCGTACTCGGTTACGTTCATCGCCTCCGGCCTGCCCACGGACACGAATTGGTCCGTCACCTCGGACACCTCGATCGTGGACCTGCCGATGTTCAACAACACCACCGCGGGATCGAACGGGACGATCACCTTCCTGACGGTCAACGGGACGTTCAACTTCTCGGTGCTCCCGCCGAACCCCTGGTGGTCGGCCGCCCCGGCCTCCGGTAGCGAGGTGGTCGCCGGGACCAGCGTGACCGTCACGCTGAACTTCGCTCGCCTGCCCGTGGTCGATCTCACGCTCAAGGAGGCTGGCCTCCCGACCGGCTCGACCTGGGGGATCAATTCGGAGCAGCTCGGCGAATCGAGCAATACCACCCTCTCGGCGATGGTGATCTCGGCCCCCAACCCGGTGCGCATCCACTTCACGGCCGTCGCGCCCGCGGGCTACGGCCTTTATGCGGTCATCGGACCGGGCGGTCCCGTCAACGGTGGAGCCGGCGGAGTGATGGACAACGTCACGGGCAATGCCTCCCTCAAGCTCCTCTTCGGCCCGGTCGAGAACGTGACGTTTCAGGAGACCGGTCTCCCCGCAGGCTACTACTGGTGGGTCAACGTCACGGGTTCGTCCCGTGCGACGCCGGCCACACCGCCCCAGGTCCAAGTGGCGGGCTTCGGCGCGAACCTGTCGCTCCTGTTGGTGAAAGGAGGGTACACCTACCAGGTGGGAGTCGGGGCGTTCCAATTCTATCGCGCGGTCCATGGCGGTCACGGGCATCTCGGAGTGCCGGCCCACGTCCTTTCCAAGAGCGTCCGGTTCAAGCTCCTCACGTCGAAAGTGGTGTTCAAGGAGTTCGGGCTGGCTTCGACCGGAGTATGGACGCTCCAGTTGACCGGCCCCGAGGACCTCACGTTCAACCACACCGGTTCGGCGCTCACGTTGCGTCTGATCTACGGGCTCTACACCTTCAACATCACCAGCTCGGTGCCGGGGTACTACCCGCCGCTTCCCTCGAGCGGAACGATCTTCGTGAAGCCCCCAACGTCGGCGTCCGTCTACGTTGTGTTCAACCGGACCTAGACCTCCGCCGCGCGAGCCTCCGCCTCTCCAGGAGCGTACGCCGGTCCCCTCCACCTCGGTCGGGTCGTCCGACCCTTCGGGAGACATGTCTCCCCGGGAGAACCGCCTCGCCCCGGTCACGCAAACCCTTTTGTAGCGTCGGGCGACCCGTGAGCGGAGCGACCGCAAAGCCGGGAGGTTCCGACCGTTGATCCGCGACGGAACGATCGTCTGCGACGCCTGCCAGAAATCGATCACCCGGATCACCCAGGTTCCGCCCGAGGGGTGGCCGCAGATGCACAACCTCTGCTCCGCCTGCTTCGAGCGCCTCGTCCAGACCGCGATCGCTCGCGCCTAGCCGGGGGTTCGACGGGGCCTACGGTCGGACCGGCGCGTCCGGCCCCTCGAAGGGTGCGAGGGCCTCGATCGCCTCGTCCTCGAACCAGGTGAGCGCCACGAAGTACCACGCGAGCACGACGAGGAAGAGCGTCTCGGGCGCGTCCTGCCGGCTCGAGACCACGACCGCGCCCCCCCCGAGCGCGCGCCCCTCCGCCACAGGTTCGACGTGAAGGACCTCCTCGCCGCCCTCGGTCGTGAGCCGCCACGAGGGCAGGAGATGGCTCACGTGGCGCAGACGATACCGCGGAGCTCCGGCGAGGGTGATCTCGTGCGAGCTCAGGTGAGCGGTCAGTCGGGCGATCGGCTCGGTCCCTCCCTCCTCGCGCACCAGCACGGTCGGATTCAGGAAACCGGCTCGCTTGAGGGTCCAGGTCCGTTCCGCGGTCCGGGCCCTGGCCAGCGAGCCGCCCGGACGCGCCCAGGTGAGCGAGGCGACCGGCGTCTCGCCCGCGAGAAGCGTGTACGCGGCCGGCGAGGTCGCCGAGCGGAGCCAGCGAAGCGCGGAGCGATCGACCTCGGAGAACGGCCGAAAAGCCACGCCGACCAAGCGCCCCCGGGCTTCTTAACGGGGCGGGTCCGGGTGCGGGTCGCCCGGACGGGAGTGCGGCGGACGATCAGCGGCCGGCCACGAGGAAGACGACCCCGGCGACCAGTGCGAGCAGCGTTCCGAGAACGCCGAGGAGACCCGCTCCGGTGTCGAGGAAGAGCCAGCCGGCCACCGCGAGGACGATGAGGACCGCCCCGGCGACCGTGGGCCGCTCGTCCCGCCGGGACCGGCCCATCAGGCTGAAGGCCCCGACGAGCAGCGCGAACACCGCGAGCACCACGGTCCGGCTGAGCGGGTCGAGAGGGTGGGCGAGGTGCCCGGAGACCAGGCGCACGAGGGCCGTTGCTAGGACGAGGAGCGCCTCGGCGCCGACGAGGACCGCCCCGAGCAGGCCGAGCAAGAAGGCGACCGACCGGTCCCGCTCGTCGACCATGGCGAGAGGACGTCACGCGGACCCTCTTGACCCGTTCGGTCGAGGCCCTTTCCCGTGCCCCAATTGCTAAGTCCCCGGCCCTATGGACCGGCGATGGCGCGTCCTCCCGGACTGCCCGCCCTGCGCGCGGAGTTCGACCGGGAGGCGGCCGCCTACGACCGGACCGTCCGGGCCTCGATGCCGGGCTACTCGGAGCTCCATCGGACCCTCGTCCGGGGGATCCCGTTCCTTCCGACCCGCTCGTTCCGGGTGCTCGAGCTCGGGGTCGGCACGGGGACGCTCACGGCCGCCGTGCTGCGGACGTTCCCCCACGCCCGGGTGATGGGGCTCGACGTCTCGCCCCGCATGATCGCGCTCGCCCGTCGGCGCCTGCGTTCGTACCGGGACCGCGTCGAGCTCGTCGCGGGGCGGCTCGAGGAGTCGTGGGACGGCGCGTTCGATGTCGTGCTCTCCGCGCTCGCGATCCATCACCTCGCGGACCCGGAGAAGTGGAAGCTGTTCCGCCGCGTCTACCGCTCGCTCGCGCGGGGGGGCTACTTCGGTGACGGGGACGACCACCTCCCCGAGGACCCGTTGTTCGACTCCCGCTACGCCCAGGTCGCGGCGGCGGAGTTCGGGGCGAGCCGGCGGGGTTCGTACCGCCGCCCGCAGGTCGTCTGGCACGAGCACGAGCGGTTCGACCATCCGTGCACGGTCGCGGCGGAGGTCGCGGCCCTCGAGCGGGCCGGCTTCGCGCACGTCGCGGTCCCCTGGCGGTTCTTCGGACAGGCCGCCCTCTGGGCGTACCGCTAGGACCGGGGGCCACGCCCGTGCTGAGGGAGACGATGTTCTTCCTCGGGGGAGCGATCGCGATCACGCTCGGAACGCTCCTCGCGGTCGCCTTCATCCTGTACGGGGCGGACCCGG
>JAWOKS010000069.1:0-27421 GCA_033854115.1 Thermoplasmata archaeon | reverse complement strand
CTTCGCCCCGCAGCGGGGACAGATGTGAGCCACGGCCAGCATCGCACCGATGCCGCCGAGGTAGGTCCGGCCCCCTTCGGGTTCGCTCATCGAGTAACCTGTTGGCCGGATTGGATATTTAAACCTCAATCAAAACATTGTACAAAATAGAACTAAGTAGCTGGACGCGCCTTTCCTACGCGTGGGGCTCCAAACCTACCTCCCCATCGAGATTCTCGACTACATCCAAACACACGAGCCTCCGCCAGACTCGGTATACGGCATCTCGCAACGGGAACTTGCGAAGGCCCTGGGCTACCATCCATGCTCGATGTCTCGGCCCTTGGAAGCGCTTGTAGGCGAGGGCTTTCTGACCGTGCGTCGCGGCATGGTTCGCGACGGGGTCCGGAAGCAGCTGACGTATCGTATCACCCCGTCGGGGCTGGCCCGCCTAAGAAGGGAGACGCGAGAAGTGCCTCTCCTCTCCGGTGAACTCCCGCCACCCCCCCACCCGTTCTTCGGGCGCAAAGAAGAACTGGATCAGTTGGCATCGATCTCCGAATTGGGACCTTCCGTCATCGTCGTTGCGGGTCCCCCCGGAATGGGCAAGACCTCGCTTGTGAGCCGCCATCTTCGCAGGGCAAAGCGCGGACGGGTGCCATTCTGGTACACCATTCGGCCGGCAAGCTCCCCCCGGCAGTTCGTGACAGCGCTCGCCCATGCCCTCTCCTC
Source organism: Thermoplasmata archaeon (assembly GCA_033854115.1). GTDB lineage: Archaea > Thermoplasmatota > Thermoplasmata > Lutacidiplasmatales > UBA184 > Lutacidiplasma. The sequence continues at coordinate 26,710 of JAWOKS010000069.1, read as the reverse complement.
ACTCGGCCAGCCACAACTTGCCTACTATGCCCAGCTACCACGAAACCCAGTTGCAAGAGAAGCCGCAGACTTGGCGGCGCGCGCACTCGAAACACATGCCCTGGCGGCAGTCATTGACGACATCCATCTAGCTGGTCCCGATCTGAAGACCTTCCTTCGCGACTTCGTTTCCGCGCTCGAGTCCCATGGAAATCACCAATTCTATCTTGTCGGTCAAGATGTGATCGACCTGGGCTCGGGCAATCTACCCGTCCATCAAGTGGTGATCAATGGGTTGGATCGAGTCGCAGCTCATGAGCTGACCGATCGCCAGGGAGGGCTCGCCGATCGATTTGAGTCGGTGTACCAAGCCACACTCGGGTCCCCTCTCTTGCTCAAGTTGGCGGTTTCTCAACCCGACGTCTCGACCGGGACAACGGATCTTCCGACGAGGGCATTGAAGCAGCTTAGCCCCGCAGAGTTGCGGGCAGTGCTCCCGGCTGCGGTATCAAACGAACCGTTGCCTGAACAATTCCTCCTTGAGGAGAAGGGCCTCACACCGGAAAGGATTCGGGAGCTGGGGAGGATTGGAATTCTCCAGCCGAGTCTGCAGAACCGGCTGGAGGTCCTCCAAGTGGTCCGCTCGGCAGCCGTTGCGAGTGTCAGCCCCGAGGACGTTCGGGATGCTCATCTTCGACTAGCTCGATACTACGCTCGCAGTCACAGACCCGAAACACTCCGAGAACGATTCCTCCACCTCGTGGCTGCAGGGGATTGGCGGTCCGCCTCTCAACTCATTTTGAGACGCGAACGAGAGCTCCTACGGCTCGGGTACTCGCCGGCTCTTCGCGAAGCCGTTCGTGACCTGGTGTCGGAAATACCTCGGGGGCCGATGAGGGTACGGGTCCTCTTCGTGGAGTCAACTCTGCTCAGGCAGCACTCGGACTATGCTGAGGCGATCCAATCATTGCGACAGGCAATCTCTGAGTGCGGGGACGACGAACGAAGTCACCGCGAAGCTCTCCTCGGCATCGTGGAACTCCACCTTAGACAGGGCCGATTGGACCTGGCTCAGGGCGAGTTCCAAACGGCACAACAGATCCAAGCTACTTCCGGGAGACTCGAAGCATATCTGGTTCTAACCCAAGCCCGTCTGGCGGAGGGGCGAGGAGAAAGCATCAGAGCCTCAGAAGGTTACCAGCACGCGTTCGAGCTCTCTCGGCGTGTCCGTGCCCCCGACCTTGCTCTGGAGAGCATTGCTGCGTGGTCCAAGTTCGCAGAGGCCACCAGCGGCCCGGAAGCCGCGCTGAGAGTGGTTGATTCTGCGCTCCCAGGCGCACGGCAGTCGGGGAGGATGGACGTAGTTCTCAATCTGCGACTTGTTCGTGCTCGTGCCTTCTTTGACTCCAGCCGCCTAGATCTCGCAGAGTCGGAGATGGTGGCGATCCGCTCGGAGGCAGAGTCATTGGGCTATCTGAATCAACTGACCTACGCATTGAGTGGACTCGCTGCGGTGGCAGTTGAGCGCGGAAACTGGCCCGCCACGGCCCTGTACGCGAGACAGGCTAGCGATCTCGCGGAGCGGCTTGGTAATCAACTGGTTCAAGGGTACACACTGGCGGTCCTTTCATCTTCCGAGTTCCGACAAGTTGACCAAGGAGGAGACCCAAGTCTGCTCCAAGAATCGTTGAGCCACGGAAAGAAGGCAATTGCGGTTCTCAGCCGGATACCTCCGTCGGACTCATTGGTTCTGGCTCATACATATCTGGCGGAGGCGTGTTTGTTCGCCAACAAGATCGACGAGGCTACACTGCAATACAACGAGGCGTTGAGGTTGGCCGACGAACTCGGACTCTCTCCCCTCAAGGCGAAACTTGCCGATGAATGGGAAAGAAAGTTGGCGCGGAAGAGACTCGCGACAAGTGCCTGAGACGGCTCGTAATGGGTCCCCCCGGCCCCAGAAAGCGGCGACGGGAGGGCTTGTTCAGCCCTCCCGGTGGATCGGGTTCTAAAGCTGTTCGCGGGGGACTGGGGGCGAGACAGGGAAGTACATGGTGCGTTCCACCTCCATCGGCGGAGGCCGGATTTTGCGTATTTAAACGATTGGAAAATCCACTGACGGCCGGTCGGCGGTTATATCGTACGCATGAGCCCGCACGGGTGCGCGTCCCATTTCGACGAGACGGTACGGTGGTCTCCGTCGCAGGTCCCGGTTTCCGCGGAGCGGGTCTCGAAAACTACGTACCGGACCGGCGAATCCGCACCTGATCGCCCCTCCATTCGAACCGCAGCCGGGGCCGACCCTTCCAGATCCGTCGGCGGTCCCAAAGGGCGCCCGCAAGCAGGGGAAGTCCGATCGACGCTTCGACGTGGGCCATCGCGCGCGTTGCGGTCTTCGCGATCTTCCCCCAGGATTGCGCCTCGTCGAGCGTGCTGCCGGAGAGCCCTCCCCAGTGGGGGGCATCGGTCGTGATCTGGAGCGCGTAGTAATGGCCCTCGCCTTCGCGGCCGAAGGCGTAGTTGGCCATCACGATCCCATCGTTGATCCAGTTCTTCGGGGTGCCCCCGCCGATGTACACGACGGCCGTCCGGGGCGAGGCGGCGAGGATCTGGACGAGCTCGTAGTTGTCGCGGACCGCGTCGAGGATGAACCGGTCGGACCTCCCGCGGTTCGCCTGATAGTGGAGGGTGAGGCCGATCCCGATCGAGCTGTCGATGAGCGCCGGGCTGAAGACGGGAACGCCCCGTCGGGCCGCGGTCGCGACGATCGATTCCGAGGAGGGGAAGCGCGAACCGAGGAACTGGAGGTACTCGCGGGAGGAGGCGGGCCTCCGCGGGAACTCGTCCGTCACCCGGCCGATCTCCCGGTCAGTGTCCTCGAACTTGAGCTCATCCACGTAGGTGTCGTAGATGCGGTCGAGGTAGAGCTCGCGCAGGCGGACGTCGTCGGCCGTCGGCGTTCCCATCCAGTGACGGCCGCCGATCGTCTGGTAGATGTCCTGGTAGATGATCGCGCCCGTCGAGACGACGACGTCGACGAGACCCCAATCCACGAGGTCCCGGAGCACCTTGCGGAGCCCCGCCGCGATGAGCGGTCCGGCCAGGCCGAGGAAGATCGTCGGACGTTTCCGGTCGGTGAGCGCGTTCTCCCAAACCTCGAGGCATCGCGCGAGGTTGCGGGCCTGGACCGAGGACGTGCCGAACTGGCTCAGGAGCCCGCCGAGGTTGTGGGACTTCGTGACGTCGACCGGTCGGACCGGGGTCTTCAGGAGCGACTTCCGACGGACGGAGAGCGATGGCGGCACGGCGGCCGCAGCGTCGAACTGTTTTTAGCGGTTGGCCGGCCCCCCGAGCTCTTCGGCGTCGCTGACGGCTTAAATCGAGGGTCCGCGCATGCAGGTGGGAGGCACCGGGTGCCGTCCAGTCATCCCGCCCTTCTCCGGGCGCTCGAAGGGCTAGTCGAACGATCCGGCCGGACCGTGATCATCGTCGGTCCGCCGATGAGCGGAAAGTCGGCGACGCTCGAACAGCTGAGGGCCGACGTCGAGGAGCGCGGAGGCCGGGTCCTCACGCTCCGGGGTACGTACCGCGGCCGGACCGTACCGTTCAGCGGGCTCGAGGGGCTCGAAGGTCCACCTCCTTCGGAGCCCTTCTTCGGGGTGGACGCGGGGACCGGCGAGGGTTCCCGAGAAGGGTTCGAGCGGGGAGGGGAGGCTACGCTCGTTCCCGTCCCGATGGCCCCGGTCGCGATCGCCCCGGAGACGCTGACCGCTTCTCGTCGCCGCACCGGACGTGGACGGACCACCTTGCTGGGGGAGCCGACCCGGGCCCCGGGTCCGCGGCCCCGCGACGCGGACGCCTTCTGGAGAGACCTCCTCCCCGAGTTCCGAGGCCGTGGGGCCCACGCCGTCGCGCTCCTCATCGACGACGGGGCCCTGTTCGACAACGAAAGTCGGGCGTTCGTCGCGGCGCTGAGCCTTCACGCACGTTTCCGCCCCCTGCTCATCGCCGTCGTGCTCGACACGGCCGATCCCGCGACCACCCTGTGGGAGGAGGCGCTCCTGGGACGATCGGACGTCGACTGGGTCCGTCTGAGCCGCGCCGCACCGGATCCTCGGGAGGCCCATCGTCTGCAGGACCTCGTCGAGGGTCTGCCCCCGGGGACCGCGCGGGCGCTAGCGTACCTGACCGTGCTCGGGGGGGACGTCAGCCTCGTCCATCTCGCGAGGATCGCCCGCCTAGGGGTGAACCAGCTTCTGGAGCAGCTGAGTCCCGCGGCCAAGCGGGGCCTGGTCAAGGTCCGTGAGGGGCGGGTTGCCGTCCCCGATCGCGCGTCGGTGGCGATCCTCGAGTCGTTCCTCCCCGAGGAGGAGCTGCGCACGTGCCACCTCGACATCGCGGAGGGGCTCGCGGCGCTCTCGAACGAGCCGCCGCTCTCCCGACGCATCGAGGTCGCGCGTCACTACCTCGCGGCCGGCGCCGCGCCCGTGGCGCTCGCCCGGCTCCTCGAGGCGGCCGAGATCAGCCTCCAACTGCTCGCGTTCGACGGGGCCGCGCAGCTGCTCGACGAGGCGCTGCGCTGTCTCTCGGAGGTCGCTTCCGGCCAGCTGCGCCCGGTCGAACCCGAGCTCCACCTGCTCTACGCTCGCGCCCTGTTCCTTTCGGGACGCCCGTCGGAAGCCGAGGGCCATCTCCGGGAAGGCGTCGACGGGGGACTTCGGGGTCAGGTGGCTCCCGGCGACCTCGCCGGTTGGCTCGAGCCGCTCCTACCCCCGCTCCGGGCCGTGGGCCGCCGGCCTTCCCTCGTGACGACGCTTGTGGAGCTCGCCGAGCGGTGCCACGAGGCCCGTCAGCTCGAACCCGAGCTTCTCTTCGAGACGATCCTGACCGAGTTCGACGCCGAGCGTTTCGCCGTGCAGCGGACGCGGTCCGGAGCCTTGCGCGCCGCTCAGCTCGCGAGCACGATGGCCGATCGCCACCTCCAGGCCCTCGGGCTGCTCACGGTGGCCCTCGCGCACCTCTCCGGACCGGCGGACGAAGCTCGCGAGGCCGACCGGTACCTTCGGGGGGCCCGGCAGGACCTCCAAGGATCTCGACGCTGGGAGCTCGACTACATCACCGGCGACATCGAATGCCGGCTCCTCGAAGGACGGGGGGAGATCGAACGGGCCCTCGCGCTCCGGCAGCAGAGTGTCGCGTCGCTCGCCCGGGCCCGGCTCCCGTCGATCGAGCTCTCGCACGAGCTTGGGATCGCCCAGATCTACCTCGATCGGGGAGTGAGCCATGCGGCCGAGGGACCCCTCGAGCGCGCGCGCAAGCTGGCCGCGGACCTCTACCTGATCCCGCCGGCGCCGGGGCTCCTGCACCTCTGGCTGCTCGACGGTCGCCGCCACGCCATGGGGGGCATGATCGAAGCGGCTCGCGACCGATGGGGGGCCATCGCCGACCTGCCGGCGGCGTCGAGCCTACCCCGGGTACGCAACGAGGCGCTCCTTCGCGGCGCCCTGCTCGAGGTCGCCCGTGGACGTCCCGCGGAGGCCGAGGAGCTCCTCAGCGTGCTCCGGGACCCGGCCGTAGCGGCCCACCTCCCAGGTCCCTGGCGTGCCTGGGTCGCGGATCCCGCGACCTACGCCCCCCGGAGCCAGCACGGGGGGGGCCCGCTCCCTTCGTCGGGGGAGTTAGCCCGGCCCGGCGGCATTGAGCACCGGGAAGACCTCCGGCGCCAGGCCGTAGACGATCGTCACGGCCCCCACTAGGATCAGGACCGCGACGACCACACGCCGGAGGACCCTCGGGTTCACGCGCGCCCCGAGCTTCCGACCGAGCCAGACGTCCCAGGTCGCCACCGCCACGAGCCCGAGGGAGCCGGCCGCGAGCACGATGAGCCAGCCGAAGTTCGCCACGAAGACGATCTCGAAGATCATCGTGGTGTCGCCCACCTCGAGCAGCATGATCGTGAGGAACGCGGCGACCGGCACGCTGCGCGCCTTCGCCAGGGCCGCCGGGCCCTCCTCGTCCTTCCTCACGAGCGTCCAGAGCGCGTAGCCGATGAGGAACGCGCCGCCCCCCGCCCGCAGAAGACCGATGCGCTCGGGTCCGAGCGCCCCCGTGAGGGCCGCTCCGACCAGCACCGCGAGGAGGGTGGTCAGCACGAACGCGGCGCATCCGCCGACCCAGGTCCCGAGCCCGGAGGCCCGGGAAGAGAAGGCGATGAGGGCGAAGCTCGTCCGGTCGAACAGCTCGAGCCCGCCGATCACGAGGAACACTACCGCGAAGCCGTAGAGGGTGCCGGACGCCACCGCTCCCCCCTACGGGGCGAGGTGTCGGAGGAAATCGTCGACCCGCCGCTCGCAGAACGCGCACTTGAGCACCGTCGGCCGCCGCTCGACGACCTCGAACTCGCTCTCGAGAGGCTCCGGCTGGTTCGAGATGCAGTTGTCGTTGGGGCAGCGCAGCACGCCCACGATCCGGGAGGGGAGGTCGACCGTCCGCTTCTCGCGGACGCGGAAGTCCCGGATGATCGAGATGGTGGCGGTGGGGGCGATGAGCGCGATCGCGTTGACCGTGCGGGGCGAGAGCTCGACGTTCTCCACCTTGACGATGTCCTTCCAGCCGAGCTTGCCCGAGCGGACGTGGAGGGCGACGCTCACGGTCGAGTCGCGGTCGAGCTGGTCGACGCCGAGGATCCTCAGCACCTCGAGGGCGAGACCGCTACCGATGTGGTCGATGACCGTCCCGTTTCGTATCGGGGTGATCTTGAGCTCGCGCATCCGCCCTAGCCCGCCCGCCGGCGGGCCCCTCCGAGGATCGCGTTCAGGAGCGCCATCCGCACCGGGACCGCGAGGAACGCCTGGCGGAAGTAGGCGGCGTGAGGGGTGCCGTCGACCTCGGACGCGATCTCGCCGGCGCGCGGGAGCGGGTGCATGACGATCAGCCGCGGTTTCGCGACCGCGAGGGTGTGCGCATCGATGCGGTACGACCCCGCCACCGACCGATACTCCGCCTCGTCCGGGAACCGCTCCTTCTGGATCCGCGTCACGTAAAGGACGTCCGCGTCCTCGATCGCCTTCCGGAGGTCCGGCTCCTCGCGGAGGCGGGCCCCCTGCCGCTTGAGGTCCTCGCGATGCTCCTCAGGCAGGCGGAGGGTCGGGGGGCTCGAAAGCACGATCTCGGAGCCGTACTCCGCGAGGGCGAACGCGAGGGAGTGGACGGTCCGTCCGTACTTGAGGTCCCCGAGCAGCACGACCTTGAGGCCGCTCAAGGTCCCGAACCGCTCGCGGATCGTCGCGAGGTCGAGGAGCGTCTGCGTCGGGTGCTGGCCGGAGCCGTCGCCCGCGTTGATCACCGGCCGGTCCGACGCCCGGGCCGCGAGCCGCGCGGAGCCTTCGTTCGGGTGGCGGATGACGATCGCGTCCGAGTACGAGCTCAGCATCCGGATGGTGTCGTAGAGGCTCTCGCCCTTGCGGATCGAGGTTGCGCCCGCGTCCGCGATCGTGAGGCAACTGCCCCCCAACCGGTGCACGGCCGACTCGAACGAGAGCCGGGTCCGCGTCGACGGCTCGAAGAACGCCATCGCCACGATCCGCCCTTCGAGCAGGCGCGACGGGCGCGACCCGTCGGCGAACGGGATCATCTTGCGCGCTCCGGCGAGCACGGCGTCGATCTCGTCCCGGGAAAGGTCGCGGATCGACACGACGTCCCGGCCGCGCAGCGTCATCCGGCGCGCGCCAAGGGCCCCCACCTTATCAAAGCCCCGTCGGTGGCGACCCACCTTGGCGGCGGCGGCGAAGGACGGCGGTCTGGCCGCCAGAGCACGGTACCCCGCGAGGGCCCCCCCGGTCGTTCCCTGGAATCCGCTCACTCTCGGGCTGTTCGCGTTGATGGTGCTCGCCTGGGGGGGGAACTACCTCTTCGTCCGGGTCGGCATTGCGTACGCACCCCCGCTCTGGCTCGCGACGCTCCGGGCCAGCGTCGGGGCTGCCGGCGTGGGAGCCTACCTCGCGATACGCCCCGGAACCTCGCGCTTCACCCGACGGGACGGACGCGATGCGATGCTGCTCGGCCTCCCGAACACCGCGATCTTCCTTGGACTCTGGTTCGTGGCAGCGGCCTACGTTCCGGCCGGGCAGGCTGCCGTCCTGATCTACACGTTCCCCCTCTGGGTCGCCCTCCTCTCGCCCGCGATCGTCGGCCGGAACCTCTCTCGGGGACATTGGGCCGCGATCGCGATCGGGTTCGGGGGAGTGGTCCTGGTCTCCGAGCCCTGGAGCTCTTCACCGGGCTCGGGGGGGCTCTGGCCGACAGCGGCGCTCCTCGCGGCAGCGATCAGCTGGGCCCTCGCGACCTTGGCGTTCCAGCGTCGCTTCCTTCCCGAAGACCTCGCCGTGGCCAACGCCTACCAGCTGCTCGGCGGTGCGATCGCACTCTTCGCGGCCTCCCTGGTCGAGCACCAGGCCGAGTTCGTGTCCTCGAGCCCGGCACTCTGGCTCTCCGTCGCTTGGCTAGGTCTCTTCGGCACCTCGTTCGCGTACGGGGTGTGGTTCTATCTTCTCAAGGCACGGCCGGCCGCGACCGTGAGCGCCTATGCTTTCCTCGTCCCGCTGGCCGCGCTCGGGCTTTCCGTAGGGTTGGCCGGAGAACGGCTCGCCCCGGGACAGGGCGTGGGGGTCGCCCTCGTGCTCGTCGGACTCTACCTCGTGGGCCGTGGGCCCCAGGTTCGATCGAAGATCCGCGGGGCGTAGACCGCGCGCCGCTGAACGATTTCGGGGAACGAGACGGGCGACCCGCGCTTCACGGCGACCAACCCGCGGCGGGGCCGATCGAACCGAAGAAGGGGAAGGGGGCCCCCTAACGACGACCGACGGTTCCCGGCCCGGCGGCGAGGGCCGCCGGGCCAGCGGCCCGCCCGTTCCCGGGCGCGCCGGCCAGGTCGTGGTCGTAAGCCCCTTCCGGTTCTAGACAGCATTCGACTGCGCGCTCGCTTCGGTGGTCGGGGAGACGCCTCACACCACCGTTCGGAGCTTGCTCCCGGGGAGACGGCCGTTTCATCAGGTCCCGGCGGATCCTCCAGGGCGACCCTTTCCTCGTGCCGCCGGGCTGTGGCGTTTCTGCTCCGGAGCTCGGACTCTCGCCCGTCGGGTTCCCACCCAACCCCGTGTCTCCCGGAGAGGGGACTTTCCTCAGCGGCCGGTCGTGACCGACGCGGTCCACCGTCAGCTGTCCACCACCTCCTGGCGAACGGGGGGACGATGTCCGGGGCCAAAGCGCCTGCGGGCCGGAAGGGGGGTCCGGTCCCGCTGAGGGGCAAAGGCCGTAAGGCCCGAGGGCGGTGGCCGGTCGATGCCCCGGCCCACGCAGCATGCGGCCGCGACCGCTCCCATCGCGTCGGGCCCCGCCCCCTCCCCCCTGATCCCGTGCCTGCTCCTTCGCCACGGAGAGGTCTGCCTGCCCGGGGAGAACGGCCCCGTCCCGGCCCGCTCCTCCGACGGGCGTGAATTCGACCCGTTCGACGTCCTCGACCGCCTGGCCGCGGACTACCCGCTCGTCTATCTGGTCGACCTGGACGGCGTGGAGAAGGCTCAGCCGCAGCTCGACTTCCTCCAGGAGCTCGCTCGCGACGCGGCGCTGTGGGTGGACGGCGGCGTCCGCAATGCGGACCAGGCGATCGACATCCTCGTTACCGGCGCCCGGCGCGCGGTCCTCTCGAGCGCCACGCTGGAAGGGCCGACGGAGCTCCAGCGCGCCTGGCGGCTTTCCACGGAGCTGGTCTTCGAGATCGAGATCGATGGGCGTGGGCTGGTCGCCCGGCCGGAGTGGACCACGTCCGACCCGCTTGCGCTCGCACGGTCCGTTCGTGCCCTCGGCCCGGACCACATGGTCGTCTCCCCCCGGGAGATCGATCCGGATTGGGAACTGGTGCGGCGGATCGCGGAAGGGGGTCCCACCTGGGTCGATGGATCGTTCGCGTCGTCCAGTGCTTCGCGTCTCGCCGAGGTGGGGGCCCAGGGCGGGATCTTCCATCTCGAGGAGTTCCTCCGATCGTGGCCGGCGCCGGCCCCACCCTCCCCGACCGTTCGTTCACGTACCGCGCGCGATGATGAGACCAAGAACCGGCTGACCCGTGATGAATGATGGGCGAGCTGAGCGCACGGCAGGGAGCGGGACCGGTCCGTCGGAGCTAGGCCCTTCGAAGGGGGGCAAAGGCGCGCACCGCGGACCGGCGCCCTTCGAGTCCGTCCCCACGGAGGACCCGAGAGGGCCCGGGGGTCCTGAGGAACGCCCTCGAGGCGTTCTCGCCTTCACCGCTACCGTTTTCCCCCAGAGCTAATCGGTGCGCGGGGGGCCATGGGCGGAACCGGTGAGCTCAGGGTGACCCTGCCCGACGGGGCCTCCCAGGCTGTGGCCACCGGGTCTCCGGTAGGGAAGATCCTCCAGGCGTGGTCCCCGGCGAAGGCTGCGTCGTTCCTCGCGGCGCTGTGGAACGGCCGGCCGGTCGACCTCGCGTTCCGCGTGAGCGAGGCCGGTGCGGTCGCTCCCCTTACCTTCGGGGACAAGAAGGGCTGGGAGGTCCTCCAGCACTCCGCCGCCCACCTCGTGGCAAAGGCTCTCGTGGAGACGATCCCTGAGGCCCTGCCGACGGTGGGACCTCCGACCGAGGAGGGGTTCTACTACGACTTCGACGTGCGACCCCTCACCCCGCCGGACCTCGAGGCGATCAACAAGGCGATGGCCCGGACGGTCCAGGCACACGAACCGTTCGCGCGTCGGGAGCTCGCGCGCTCCGAAGCCGAGAAGCTGTTCGCGCACAACCCGTACAAGCTGCGGTACATCGCCGAGGTCCCGCCCGGCGAGCCGGTCTCGGTCTACGACACCGGGGCGTTCACCGATCTCTGCCGGGGACCGCATGTCCCCGACACCCACTGGCTCGAGGGCGTGCACCTCCTCGGTTTCAGCGCGATCCAGCCCGGAACCCCGGGGGGACGTCCGCTCCAACGCGTCCGGGGGATCGGGTTCCCGACTCGGGCCGAGCTTGACCAGTACCTCAAGGTTCGCGCGGAGGCGGCCGCCCGCGACCACCGCGCGATCGGCCAGCGTCAGGAGCTGTTCATGCTCACCGAGGTGGCGCCCGGCTTCCCGTTCTGGCTGCCGAACGGGATGGTGATCGTCCGCGAGCTCGAGAAGTACGTCACGGAGCACCTGCGCAAGGCCGGCTACTCCGAGATCCGCACGCCCCTCTTGTTCTCGAAGACCGTCTTCGAGACCAGCGGCCACTGGGCGCACTTCCGCGAGAACATGTTCGTGACCGAGGTCGACGAACAGGAGTTCGGCTGGAAGCCGATGAACTGTCCTGGCGCGATGCTCATCTTCGGCTCCCGCCCCCGGAGCTACCGCGAGCTCCCCATGCGGCTCGCCGAGTTCGCTCCCCTCCACCGCCTCGAGGCGAGCGGGACCCTCCAGGGCCTCCTCCGTGTCCGGGAGTTCGTCCAGGATGACGCGCACATCTTCGTCACCGAGGAGCAGATCGAGCCCGAGATCCGCGTCCTGCTCGACTGGATCCGCGAGGCGTGCGCGACCTTTCGGCTCAGCTACTCGTTCGAACTGTCGACCCGGCCGGCCTCGTTCCTCGGGGACTCCTCGGACTGGGACCGGGCCGAGGGAACGTTGAAGCGGCTCCTCGAAGCGTCGGGCGCCGAGTTCCGCGCCTCCGCGGGGGAGGGGGCGTTCTACGCGCCGAAGATCGACATCCACCTCAAGGATAGCCTGGGACGCCCGTGGCAGACCGGCACCATCCAGCTCGACTACCAGATGCCCCGGCGGTTCCAGCTCGAGTACCAGGGACCGGACGGCGAGATGCACACGCCCGCCGTGGTGCACCGGACGATCCTCGGGACCTGGGAGCGGTTCCTCGGGGTCCTGATCGAGCACGTCGCCGGGAAGTGGCCTCCGTGGCTCGCGCCCGTCCAGGCGCGCATCCTTCCGGTCACGGACCGGAACCTCGACGCCGCGCGGCTCGTCGCGGACGAACTGCGGGTCGCGGGGGTCCGCTCCGGCCTCGGCGCGAGCGACGAAACGCTCCCGAAGCGGATCCGGGAAGCCGAGCTCGAGCGGGTTCCGTACATCCTGGTGGTCGGCGACAAGGAGCTCGCCGACGGGTCGGTCGCGGTCCGCATCCGCGGAACGAGGCAGGCCCGCTCGATGTCCCGGGCGGAGTTCCTGGCCTATGTGCAGGAGAAGATCCGCCGGCGCGACTTTGACCCCTAGCCGGGGATCGATCGGCCCGTCCCGCCGTCGCGGGATCGTGGGGGGAGGGGTGCTTGAGGCGTCTACGTGCGACCCCGTCGCGCCCGCCGGACGTCCATCAGCGTCGCGAGGTACGTGGACTCCACCAGGGTCGAGTCGAGGCGATGCTGGGTCCGGAGATGCTCGCGCAGCCGGACGAGCTCGAGGGTGGTGCCGCAGAGCTTGCACGGGACCCGGAGCCGTCGGGTGCCCGAATCGCGAAGCTCGAACGCGTCGACGGCCATGCTGCTGTTGAAGTTCCGCTCCTGGGCATAAAGACCCGTCGACCGGTCGGGCCGTTCCGTTCGGGGCACCTCCGTCTGTCGGCAAAACTTATCTACGAACCTCCCTGAAACCGCCCCACTTCGGGGGTCCTCCGATGGAACTTTCGACCGGGCAATTGGAACTCTTGGTCCTTCTCAGTGCCGTCCTCGCGCTTGCCTACGCGGCGGTCCAGACGGTCCTCCTCCTGCGGGAGGACGAGGGCGACGAGAAGATGCGGTCGATCGCGGGCGCGATCCGCGAGGGGGCGATCGCCTTCCTCCGACGCGAGTACACCGCGGTGTTCCTCGTCGCGATCGTGCTCGCCGTGATCATCGCGGTCGCCTTCGGCCTCACCGGGGACGGTCCGCGGCTCGCGGTCGGCTTCCTGTTCGGGGCCGCGGGGAGCGCGCTCGCGGGGGCCGTCGGGATGGTGGTCAGCATCCGGGCGAACGTGCGGACCGCCGCGAAGGCCCGCTCCGGCGACCTCGGCAGCACGATGCGCTACGCCTTCCGCGGAGGGAGCGTCACCGGGCTCTCGGTCGCGGGCCTCGCCCTCCTCGAGCTTGTGGGCTTCTACGTCGCGTTCGGAGGCAACGTCCTCCAGATGGTCGGCCTGCTCTTCGGAGCGTCGCTCATGAGCCTGTTCGCGCGGGTCGGGGGCGGCATCTACACGAAAGGCGCGGACGTCGGCGCGGACCTCGTCGGCAAGGTCGAGGCGGGCATCCCCGAGGACGACCCGCGCAACCCCGCGGTCATCGCGGACAACGTCGGGGACAACGTCGGCGACTGCGCGGGGATGGCGGCGGACCTCTTCGAGACGTACGTGGTCACCGCGGTCGGGACGATGCTCCTCGCCTACCTCATCATCCAGAACGGCCTCGTCACGAACTTCACGGTCGACTTCCCGAACGCCATCCTCTACCCGCTCATCATCAGCGGCTGGGCGATCGTGGCGACGCTCGTCGGGACCGCGTTCGTCCGCATCCGCAAGAACGGAACGATCATGGGGGCCCTCTACCAGGGCCTCGCGGCCACGACCGCGGTCGGGGTGGTCGGGCTCTACGTCCTCGACCAGCTCCTCATGAAAGGGAACGTCGGGGTCTTCATCGCCACCGTCGCGGGCCTCCTCGTGATGGTGTTCATCGTCATCCTCACGGACTACTACACGAGCGCGAAGTACCGCCCGGTCCACCGTATCGCCGAGTCGAGCCAGGCCGGGGCGGGTCCGACCGTCATCACCGGCCTCTCCGTGGGCCTCGAGGCGGTCTTCGTCTCGGGCGTCGTGATCGTCGCGGCGACCCTCGTGAGCTACCTCCTCGTCGGCTGGCGGGGCTGGTGGGTCATGCCGGACGCGGCCCTTGGGCTCTACGGGATCGGCCTCGCCGCCGCGAGCATGCTCGCGGTCACGGGCATGATCATCTCGATCGACGCGTTCGGGCCGATCACCGACAACGCGGGGGGGATCGCGGAGATGGCGAACCTCCCGCCCGAGGCCCGCGCCGTGACCGACCCGCTCGACGCGGTCGGCAACACCACGAAAGCGGTGACGAAGGGCTACGCGATCGGCTCGGCGGTGCTTGCGGCCCTGGCGCTCTTCGCCGCGTACACGTTCGCGACGGCCCAGCAGTGGGGCCAGTCGTGGACGGCGTTCACGTCGATGCTCACGATCGACCAGCCGCTCGTCATGGCGGGGTTGATCATCGGGGCGATCCTGCCGTTCTTCTTCACCTCGTTCCTCATGAACGCGGTCGGGATCGCCGCCCAGGCGGTCGTCTTCGAGGTGCGCCGTCAGTTCAAGGAGATCCCGGGCATCCTCGAGGGGACCGGGCGGCCCGAGTACGGCCGGTGCGTCGACCTCGTGACGGTGACGGCGCTCCGACAGCTCGCCGTGCCCGCCGCGATCGGCGTCATCACGCCGCTCGCCGTCGGGTTCCTCCTCGGTCCCCTCGCCCTCGGGGGGCTGCTCCTCGGGGTCATCCTCTCGGGGTTCCCGCTCGCGATCATGATGACCACGGGCGGCGGGGCCTGGGACAACGGCAAGAAGTACATCGAGAGCGGCCACTTCGGCGGCAAGCACTCCGACGCGCACAAGGCCGCGGTCGTGGGCGACACCGTCGGCGACGCGACGAAGGACACGGCGGGTCCCGCGATCAATCCCCTCATCAAGGTCGTGAACACGATCTCGATCCTGTTCATCGCCCTGATCGTGGCGCACTCGGTCATCCACCTCTGAACGCGGGTCCGGCTGCGGGATCGCTCACGCGTCCCTTGGGTCCCCTCGCGCACCATCACATCCCGGGACCGCCGACCTAGGTGCCGCGGAAGCCGCCCGGGCGCGCGCGAGCGGCCGTCCGGCGCCCGCGATAAGGTCTCGGGCCCCGGCCGGGCGCGTGCGGGCCCCCCCTTGAGGCGTGAACTGATATCCCCTACCGTGCTAGGTTCTCGCGAGGTGGGCACGATGTGCGACACCTGCGGGTGTAAGTCCAAGAAGAAGCCGTAGCCAACCCGACCGCGACCCCCGGGCTCGATCGGCGGTCACCCTTCCGGATCCTTGGGTGAGGCGACCGACCGAGCCCCTCCAATTTGGGGTTTGACCCCCTCGGCTCAGGAGACCCGCGGCACGCGCGGGGGTCCTTCGTTCTCTTTCGACGTCCCTAGGCGTAGTGCTGGAGGCTCGAACGGTCCTTGCGCGCGGCCTCGCGCTGCTCGCCCCGCTCCTCGCGCTTGCGCTCGCGCTCGCACTCCTCCTCGGTGACCCACAGGAACTCGAGATCCTCCGGGTGGTCGTGGGCGATGAACGCGCCCGCCTCGAAGGCGCTCGAGAGAAGTTCTTCGAGGTTCTCGCCTTCGTTCCCCTCGAGCCGTCCGGCGGTGCGCCAGTACCAGTCCGCGGTCTTGCCGGCGGCATGGAGGTACTCGGTGATGAAATCGAAGATGGACCCCCGGTCGTCCGTCAGCCGAATGTGGAGGTGGCGGTCCCGATCCTCGCCTTCCTTCTCGCTCCCCGGGTCGCCCTCGTGGGGGGTGTTCGCCATTGGCGCCCCGGGAGACCGGGCGCCCCCTATAACGGCTGGGCCTGCCACGGCCCCGCGGCCGGCCCGATTCTTCAAGTGCGGGCATGCGCTGGCCGCCGCAATGGCGGGCGGACCTCCCGGGGGATCGGAGGTCGCGCCCTTCGCCGTGACCGGGCCGGGGGACCTTCAGCGCCAGACGCGGTACAACTACCTGGTCGGCCGGCTCCGGAGCCGGCAGATCACGATGGAGGAGGCGACCGAGCTGTTCGCGATCCTTCAGGCGATGCTGCGCGCGAGCGAGACCGCCCGCCTCGCCGCGGTGGCACGCCCCTCGGCCTCTCCGAGCGCCCCCCCGGGCCCGGTCGCGCGGTCTCCCGGAGCGACGCCGGCCGGGCCCGACGACCTCCTTCTCGTCGGTCTCCTCGCGATGGGAGCGGGGGCGGGGCTGCTCGCGGCGATGGCCCAGCGGCTCGCGACCCTCCCCGCGCCCGCGACCCGGGAAGGCAAGGGCCCGGGGACCGGGCGTACCGCCTAGGGACCGGGCGACCTTGACGCGATGGGTCTTCGCCCATCTCGCCGACGCGCATGTCGGAGCCTGGCCCCGCTCGGCCGCGTTCCGCGCCGCCCTCCGTGCGAGCGTTCTCCGCGCCCTCGAGGTGGTCGACGAGCGCGAGGCGGAGTTCCTCCTCGTCTCCGGGGACCTCTTCCATACACCGGTGCCAGATCCCGCCGAGGTCGCGCCGGTGGCGTCCGCGCTCAAGCGTCTCGTCGATCACGGGCGCCGGGTCTACGTGATCTACGGCTCGCACGACTACGTCGCCCACCGGACGAGCTGGCTCGATGTCCTCGCCGCCGCCGGCGTCTTCGCGAAGGTCGCTCCGGAGGCGGTCCGGACCGAAGGGACCCGATGGACGCTTCCGTTCCTCGTGGATGAGCCGACCGGGGCCCGCATCGCCGGGATCTCGGGGCGCTCCCATGGTCTCGACCGGGAGTACTTCCGGGCGGTCGACTCGGAGGCGTTCCGCGCGGAGCCGGGCTTCAAGATCTTCCAGTTCCACGCCGCGGTCCAGGAGTACCTCCCTCCCGCCCTTCGCGAGCACATCCGCGGCATCGGCCGGGACGACCTACCTCCCGGCTGCGACTACTACGCGGGCGGGCACATCCACTACACGTACGAGGGATCCGGCCCGGAAGGGGGCCCGCTCGTGAACCCGGGGGCGGTCTTCGGCACCAGCCGGACGGACCTCGAGCACGCGGCCGCGGGCCGCACGCACCAGGGGCTCGCCCTCGTCACCGTGGAGGATGGCGTACCGTCGGTCGAGCTCGTCGACACGGCCCCGAAGGACGTCGTGCGGCTCGTCGAGGTCGACGTTTCGGGGCAGGACGCGAAGGGCGCGAAGGCGAAGATCGCCGAGCAGCTCCGCGCGGCGTCGATCCCCGGGACCCTGCTCTACCCCCGGATCCGCGGGGAGCTCGCCGAGGGAAGTCCCGCCGACCTCAGCCTCGCCGAGATCGCGCGGGAGGCGGTCCCCGAGCCGTCCGCGGTCCTGTGGGAGACCCGGGAGCTCGCCTCCGCCGTCGACGGGGCCCCCGGGAAGACCGACGAGGCCGAGATCGAGGGGAAGGGGATCGCCGCCCTGCTCGAGGCGAGCCGGCCGAACGCTCCGTGGCTGGAGGGAGCCGAGGGTGAGCGCACGGTCCGCGAGCTCCTGCGGGAACTCGGCGTCGCCAAGTCCGAGGGCGAGTCACGGATCGACTACGAGACGGCCCGCATCGAGGCGGCGCGCCGGGTGCTGCGCGTCCGGCCCGAGCGGACCGGCTGAAGGCGGAGGTCCCGCGTGCAGCTCCGCCGGCTCGAGGTCACGAACATCCGGAGCTTCGAGCACGGCCGCCTCGACCTCGGCCCCGGCACGACCCTGCTCGTCGGCGACGTCGGGGCAGGGAAGTCGAGCCTGCTCTTCGCGATCGAGATGGCCCTCTTCGGGGCCGCCGAGGTCGACGCCGCGTTCCTCGTCCGTCACGGGACCTCGCACGCGGAGGTCGCGGTCACGCTCGAGGACGCCGAGCGGACCTTCGCGGTCCGGCGCCGCTTCCGCCGGGTCCGCCGCCGCGGACGCGAGACCTACGAACCGGAACGGATCACCTTCGTCGACGGCGGCCGGGCGACCGCCTACTCGTCGACCGAGATCCGCCAGCGGGTGATCGAGCTCCTCGGCTTCCCCGACAACCCGAACCCCCGGGCCCACTCGGACCTCTGGCGGTGGGCGATCTACGTGCCGCAGGAACGCATGCGGGAGATCCTGTCCGCCGACCCGGAGGAGCGGCTCGCCACGATGCGCAAGGCGCTCGGGGTCGAACGCTACCAGCTCGCGGCCGAGAACGCCCAGGCCCTCGAGCGGGACCTGCGCGCGAGCGTCCGCCAGCGACGCGAGGAAGCGCTCCGGATGGCCCACTACGACCTCGAGTTCGCCGAGGCGGTGGGGGAGTCCGACCGACTTCGCGTGCAGCGCACGGGCCTCGCTGAGGCCGTCCGGGGAGCGGAGGCCGACCTCGCTCGGGCAAAGGAGCTTCGGACGAGCGCCGAGACGACCCTTGCCCAGCTGGACGCCGATCAACGCGAGCTCGACAGCCTTCGCAAGGAGGACGCCGCCGATGACGAGCTCGACCGCGAGAGCGAGCGCGTCCGCGAGGTCCGTTCCGTCGAGCTCACGAAGGCTCGGCAGGAACGGGCGGGTCTCGAGCCGGCCTTCGCCGAGAGGGCCCGCCTGCGGAGCCACCGAGAGGAAGCGGAACGCCGGGTGCGGGCGGGACGCGAGGAACTCGATCGCAAGGGTGAGGAACTTCGCTCGCTCGCCCGGGCCCTCGCGAACGCCTCGGCCGCGGAGCGACGCGCGGAGGAGGTGGCGGCTCGCACGCGGCGCGCCCGGGCCGAGCGGGACAGCGCCTTCTTGGAGCTTTCCCGGGCCCTCGAAGAGGGACCCGCCCACGAACCTCCCGAACTCACGCCGCGTACTCTCGCGGAGATCGACCGGCTCATCGCGACCACGCGGGCTTCCGAGCATGCCGCGCTCGAGGTGCTCGCGCGGGCCCGGGCCGCGCTCGGCCAGATCGAGGAGCTGCTCCGCGCCGGCGTCTGTCCGACGTGCGAGCAGCCGGTGAGGATCGAGCAGTTCGCGGCTCACCGCGAAGAGGCGTCCTCCCGGCTCGCTTCCGCGGAGGCAGAGCGCCAACGCCTCGGTGACGAGATCCGGGAGGTCGAGGACGAGCGCAAGGCCCGCGAGCGCTACGAACGGGCCCACGAGCGCTGGCTCGACGTGGAGCGGCGAAGGGCGTCGCTGCGCGAGACGGGGGCACGACGCGAGGAGGAGGCTCGTTCGGCGGAGGCGGCCGAGCTCGAGGGGCGCGACCAGCTCCGCGCGGCGCGCGAGGAGGTGGAGTCGCTCCGCCCGGTCGAAGCCGAGGAGCGTCGGCTCCGCACCCGCCTCGCCGAGGCTGAAGAGGCGTGGGCCGCCCTCGCGAAGGCCGAGGGTCGTGCGAACGAGGCCGAGCAGCGGATCGCGGTCCTGGAGGCCTCGATCGTCCGAGGGACGGCCGAGCTGGAGCACCTCGCGGCCGAGGTCGCCGCGCGCGCCCGGCGTCGCGGGGAGCGGGGCCGGAGGATCGCCGACCTCGGACGCCTCGTCGCCTCCGCGGCGGAGGCTCGGGCCGCCCTCGCCCGCTCGCGCGAGGCGGAGCGAGCGGCCGAAGAGCGCCTTCGGTCCTCGAGGGAGGCCCTCGTACGGACCGACGCCCAGCTCGACGCGCTCGTGGAGCGGCAGACGGCCGCCGAGCGGGGCCGGGCCGAACGAGCCAACCTGCTCGCCGAGGCGATCGATCTCGAGGCGAAGGCGGCGTGGGTCGGGGACCCGTTCCGCTTCCACGTCCTCCGGATGGAGAAGGAGCTGCTCGCCCATGCCCAGGTGATGTTCGACCGAGCGTTCGCCCGCTTCTTCGCCTCCCTGATCGACGACACGTCGCTGGTCGCCCGGACGGACGCGAGCTTCACCCCGGAAGTGACGATCGAGGGCGAGCCGACGCCCGCGGAGGCGCTCAGTGGGGGCGAGCGCACGAGCCTCGCGCTCGCCTTCCGCCTCGCCCTCGCCTCGGTCGTCCGGTCGCTCGGAGCCGTGCGTCTCGAGACGCTTCTCCTCGACGAGCCGACCGACGGCTTCTCCTCCGAGCAGGTCGTGCGCATGGGGGAGCTCCTCGAGGAGCTCGGGCTGCCGCAGGTCCTGGTGGTCTCCCACGAGAGCCAGCTCACGGGGATCGCCGACCGGACCGTCAAGGTCGTCAAGGTCGAGGGTCGCTCGACCCTCGAGGCCGACGCCCGGTCCGGGCCAACTCCCGTCACGGAGACGGGGGAGGACGAACCGTCCCCTCCGCCGGCTCCCGCGCCGCCCGAGCCGCTCAGCCGACCAGCGAGCTGAAGCTCGGGCCATTCCACGGTGGGCGGGCCGCGTGGCCCGCCACGCCAGCCTCATGAGCTGGGGTCCGCTCGCGGGCCCGGTTCGGGCATGCCACGGCGGAAGTACGGCCGGATGCAGAAGCCGATCCCGCCGGTGCCCCCGGAGAAGTGCCGACTCTGCCGGCTCAAACGGCCGTGCCCTCTCCATCCCCGGTCGGACCGGGCGACCTAGCGGCCCCCTTCGCCCCGGTCCCGGACTTCTCCCCGGCGAGGAGGGGGGCGGCCACCCGGTGGTGGAACCGGTCCGCGGCCCGCCCGAGTTTGTCGAGCACCCGGGGGGAGAGCCGTCCGCGCGCCTTTCCGAGAGCGGCTTCGAGACCGAAACGGGTCTGCTCCCACCGGTAGAACCTCTCGGGGTAGGCGGCCTCGTAGAGGAGGGTCCGGCCCCCCTCGCTACGGGAACGGCGGGAGGTGCTCGCAAGCCGCCCCTTGACCTCGTCGTGGAACCGGGTCCCCGGGATCGGGAGCGCGATGGAGACCGAGTACTCCTCGGGGCTGAACTTGCGGAACAGCTGGAACGTCGCCTCGATGTCCTCGACGGTCTCGCCGGGGTAGCCGAGCATGAGGAACCAGAACTGGCGCACGCCCGCCTGCCGCAGGGCCGCGGCGGTGCGCTCGACCTGGCGGAGCTTCGTCCCGCGGTTCATGAGGTCGAGCATCTTCTGGCTGCCTGACTCTACGCCGACGTAGACCCGAGCGAGACCGGCCTCGCGCATCGTCGCAAGGAGATCGGGTTTCAGCAGATCGACGCGCGCGAGGCACTCGAACCGGAGCCCGAGGTCCTCCTCGATCATCCCCTCGAGGAGCTGCTCGAGCCAGGCTCGGGAGATCCCGAAGACATCGTCGCAGAACCGGACGTAGTTGACGCGGTAGCGGGTCTTCAGGGCGCGGAGCTCCTCGAGGACCCGCTCCGGGGACTGCTGACGGAACGTGCGTCCGAACGTCGGCTTCGAGCACCACGAGCAGTCGAACGGACAGCCGCGCGAGGTCAGGACCGCGGAGCGCCGCTCGCCGGTGGTCCGCTCCCAAGAGCGGAGGTACCGCTCCATGTCGACGAGGTCCCAGGCGGGGAGCGGCAGGGCGTTCAGGTCCTTGAGGAACGGCCGCGCCGGCCCCCGGACGAGCGTGCCCTTCTCGCGGACGATCGTCCCCGGCGTCCGCGCGGGGGTCGCTCCCTGCTTCCGGCGGTGGGCGAGCTCGACGAGCGTCGGTTCGCCCTCTCCGGGAACGACCACGTCGAAGCCAGCCCCCAGGTAGAGCCCCGGCCGCGTCGCGCTGTCCGGCCCGCCCGCGACCGCGAGCGCCCCGGCTTCGCGCGCCTTCGCCGCGATCTCGAGCGAGCGTTCGAACGTGAGGGTCTTCGTGTGGACCCCGACGACATCCGGGCGGAACGTCCTCAGCGTTCGGTCGATCGCGGAGAGGTCCCGCTCGAAGGTGAGGTCCGTCATCGTGACCTCCACCTCCGCAGCTCGCAGGTACGCGCCCAGGGTGAGCAGGCCGAGCGACGGATAGAGCTCGACGGACTTCCGCTCCATCGGATCCTCCCGCGCGACGTACGGATCGACCAGCAGGACCCGGGGTCGGTCCCGCGTCCCTCCGGCGCGCTCAGCTGTCGTCATGGACCCTGCGTCGGACCGGCCGGCCGCCCGAGATCGCCCCGACCGGGCAGTACGGTACGCACCATCCGCAATCGGTGCAGGTCGTGTGCACGACCAGGCGGCCCGGGGTGAGCTCGAGCGCGTTCGGAGGGCAGACCCCCGTGCAGAGCCCGCACAAGACGCACGCGCCGTCGTCGACGACGATCACGGTACGTCTCTGCCCCTTGCGCGATCGTCCCGCCCCGACGACGCCGCTTGGCGGGCCCCCCGGCTCGCGACCGTCACGCGACCGCTCGGGCCGTCTCGGGATGGAGCGCCCTACCGAGCGCTGCGAGCCCCGTCATGGCGCATTTCACACGCACGGGCGAGAGGGGGATCCCGAGCTGCTTCAAGACATCGTCCTGGCCGAGATGTCCGGCTTCCTCGACGGTCATCCCCGCGAGCCGCTCCGTCAGCATCGAGGCGCTCGCGACGCTGATCGCGCAGCCGTCACCCTCGAACCGCACCGTCTCGATGCGGTGCGACCCCGGGTCGACCTTGAGACGCATCACGATGTGGTCGCCGCACAGGGGGTTCGACTCTTCCCCGACCAGCTCGGCGCCCTCGAGCGGACCGAAGTTCTTGGGGGCGCGATAGTGCTGGAGGATCACTTCCTGGTACATGTCGTAGGCCATAGGACCACCGCCGGCACCCCGGCTATCGTGTCACCCCATCGTGGGAGCGTAACAAGCGTACAAAACACCTTCCGCGCGGCGTAGAGCTGACTGTGCTGGGCGTGTCGGACCCCGCTTGCCGAGGGCGGCCCCCCATCAATTCCTGCGGAAGCCGAGGGCGACCAGGACGCTGCCGGACAGAGCAGCGACGGCGGCCAGGCCACCGATCACGAAGTCCGGACCCCAACCGCCCGCCACCGCGAGCGTGAACGACGCGGCCTCGCCCCGAGCCCCGTCGCAGGCGTAGAGCAGGTAGGTGGTCCCTGGGGTCATGCGAACCGTGAACGACCCGCTCGACCCCGAGCCCTTCGCGACCACCCCACCGGGGCTCCCGCAGTTCGGGGAGGAGGTAGCAAGGTACGCTACCGTGGAGGTGTTCGCCGCGGTCCAATGCACGATCCCCGTGACCGTGCCGAGGCCGGAAGGATCGACCGTCCACGCGTCCCCGGCAGCCACCGCGCGGGACCCGACCTGGGTCGTCGAGACCAGTCCGTACACGAACAGGCCGAGAGCCACGGCGATGAGGAAGATCCCTGCGCCGAGGTGGCCCCTGCGCACGGACCCTCGACGACCCCACTTCGAATAAGAAGGAAGGTCGGACGGGCAGCACGCGAGCCGTGAGCGCGTCCGGCCCGGCGGCCTGCCGGTCGGAACCGGTCCTCCTTACGGTTGTCGGGGGGTGGGGGTCGAGCGGTCCGGCGCGAGCGGCTCACCCACGATCCGGCATCCCGCGGCACGCGAGCTGACCCACCGCTGGAACTGGCCGGACGGGGGACGTGGGCCCGTGCCGGCGGAACGCTCGGAGCTGGGGCAGGGTCACCTGTCGACGGAGGGTCCACCGACGGCAGAGGATCGGCAGCGTCGGCCCGGCGACGAACGCCGCGTGAGGTGGGCCGTTCCGGTCACCCCCCGTCCTCCGGCCCGGCGCCCGGCCGCGCACCGAGGTGCACGCTAATATGTGGGCAGCCGTCCCGACGGACGATGGCCGCCGCCGCGGTCCGGCCGGCGGAGTGGGTCGCACTCGATCAGGTGCGTGACCTCTCCCGCCGTCTCGGAGAATCCGAGACCACCGGCGAGCGCCGACAGAAGGCGTTCGAGCGCTTCCTATCGCTGCCCATCGAACCCGACCCGCTCTACCGGGGCTACGGCTACTTCACGAACGTCGATCTCAGCGGGCTGGACGCGCTCGGCACCGGCCGGGCCGTGGTGGTCCCGCCCCCTCCGCACGGGGGGATCCAGGTCGTCCACGACGTGACCGGAACGCGCGCCGTCGTTCCGGAAGCGTTGCGTGGCGCCGGGGTCCGCCTGCGGGCTCTAGCCCCGCCCCCAGAGGGTTCCGGCGAATCCCGGTCGCCCGACCTCCTGCCGGCTGAGGAGGCGACCGACCGTCTCTCGGCGCTGGCCACCGCCCTCCTCAATCGAGGGTACGAGCTCGAGGTCCCCGACCGCGTACGCGCGCCGATCCGCGTCCAGGACCTCACGGTCCTCTCCCGGCCTCACGAGTCGATCTCGGTCCGACGCATCGTGCGCGCCGGGACCGACTCCCAGGTGCTCGTGACCGAGGAGGTCTACGGTTCCCCCGACGACCCCGGCGGCCAGCGCCTCTACGCCTCGCGCACCGAGCTCGACCTCGCGGCGCAGGCAAAGATCGTCTACCTCACCCAGCACGCGCCGGACCCGAAGGCGGTCTCGATCTACCAGCGGTCCGCGACGAGCGGTCCCGGCTCCCGGCTCGCCTGGATCTGGGCCGGCCTCGGCGGCTTCCGCACGAAGGCGAGGAACCGCTCCCGTCTTGTCGGGCAGGGCTCGGTCGTCGACGACTTCCAGCTCTTCTACGGGGCGGGGGAGCAGTCGTACGACTCCGCGGTCCACCTCACGCACGTGGGGACCGACACCCACGCCCAGTCGATCACCCGGGGCGTCTTTACCGACAAGGCCCGCGGCATGAGCCGGGGCCTCGTCCGCATCGAGCACGAGGCGGTGAAGACCCTGAGCTTCATCTCCGAGCACGCGATGCTCCTCTCCCGCGGCGCGCGTTCGGACACGATCCCGATCCTCGAGATCCTCTGCCGGGACGTGAAGGCGACCCACTCCTCCTCCGTGCACCCGGTCGACCCGGACCAGGTCTTCTATCTCCGCTCGCGGGGGCTCGGGGAGGCGGAAGCCGTCCGGATGATCGCCGAGGGGTTCCTCTCGTACGTGCTCGAGCGGGCCCCGGTCGCGTCGCTGCGGGAGATCTTGTTCCCCTCGCTCGAGGCGCGGTGGACGGGCGCGGACCTCTTCTGGCTCCCGGACGGCTCGCGTGCACTTCCTGAGCTCGAGGTCACGGGCACGGAAGGCGCACCCGAGTGGAGGTTCGACACGAAGCTCCGATGACGCCTTCCGACCTCCGACCGCCGATCGTCGCCCGGTCCGCGCTCAGGAACCCGCGCCCGGTCCTTGCGTAAGCGCCGTGCCGCTCGTCCTCGACCCCGAGAGGATCCCGCTCCCGGTCCTCGCCGAGCTCCTGCGCTCCCTCCGCCAGGACCTTGAGGAGACGGCGGAGATCGTCCATCCGCCGGCCGAGCGGGTCCGCGACCCGGCGAGCCTCGCGACGGCCGCGGAGCTCCTCGAGAGCGCAAGGGCGCTCTTGGCCCGCCCATCCGACGCCGGTCCGAAGGAGGTCGCCCTGCGGGCGAACCTCGCCTATGCGGTCCTGATCGCCGTGATCGACCTCGTGAAGTCGCACACCGACTATCCCAAGGTCCCGCGGTCGCGGGCGCCGGCCGAGCCGAAGAGCTGAGCGCCCGCGGGCCCCGGCTCTCGCGCGCGGCCTAGCCGACCGCGCCCGTCATCTCGAGCTGGATCAGGCGGTTGAGCTCGAGCGCGTAGTCGACGGGGAGCTCCTTCGAGAACTCAGCGAGGAACCCCATCAGGATGAGGTGGATCGCGTCGGACTCGGAGAGGCCCCGGCTCATGAGGTAGAAGATCTGCTCCTCGCCGATCTTCCCCACGACGGCCTCGTGGGTGATCGTCGCGTCCTCCTCGTGGATCTCGTTGTAGGGGTACGTGTCCGACCGGCCGAGCTCGTCGGGAAGGAGCGCGTCGCAGCGCACGGCCGCCTTCACGCCGGTGGCGCCCGGGGCCACGTGGAGCAGCCCGCGGTAGCTCGTCTGGCCGCCGCGGATGGCGATCGACTTCGCGATGATCTTGCTCGAAGTGTCCGGCGCCGAGTGCACCGCCTTCGCGCCCGAGTCGATGACCTGGCCCTCGCTCGCGAACGCGACCGACAGGATGTCCGCGCGGGCGCCGCGGCCCTTGAGGTAGACGCTCGGGTACTTCATCGTCACTTTGGAGCCCATGTTGCCGTCGACCCACTCGACCAGCGCGCCCTCCTGGGCGACCGCGCGCTTCGTGACGAGGTTGTAGACGTTCTTCGACCAGTTCTGGACGGTCGTGTAGCGGAGCTTCGCGTGCGGCTCGGCGACGACCTCGACGACCGCCGCGTGGAGCGAGTCGGTCGAGTAGATGGGCGCCGTGCACCCCTCGAGATAGTGGACCTTCGCGCCCCGGTCGGCGATGATCAGCGTCCGCTCGAACTGCCCGACGTTCTTCGCGTTGATGCGGAAGTACGCCTGCAGCGGGATCCCGGCGTCGACGCCGGGCGGGATATAGACGAAGCTGCCACCGGACCAGACGGCGCTGTTGAGCGCCGAGAACTTGTTGTCGTTGTAGGGGACGACCCGGCCGAAGTACTTTCGGACGATGTCGGGGTGCTCGCGCACCGCGGTGTCGGTGTCGCAGAAGATGACGCCCTTCGCCGCGAGGTCCTCACGGATCTTGTGGTAGACGGTGCCGCTGTCGTACTGGGCTCCGACGCCCCCGAAGAACTCGCGCTCGGCCTTCGGGATACCGAGCTTCTCGAACGTGTTCTTGATGTCGGCGGGAAGGTCGTCCCAGCTGCGCTTCGGCTTCTCGTCGCCGAGCGGGTCCGCGTAGTAGGTGTAGGCGTCGAAATCGATGTCGGAAAGGTTGGGGCCCCAGTCGGGCATCGCCCGATCGACGAAGTGGTCGTACGCCCGGAGGCGGTAGTCGCGCATCCACTCCGGCTCGTGCTTGAGATCGCTGATCTTCTGCACGACCTCCCGCGAGAGGCCCTTCGGGATGCGGACCCGGTAGGTCTCGGGGTCCTTGAAGTCGTACCGGGTATAGTCAAGCGGAGTGATCTCGGGGGTGGACTGGGCCATGGTCCCTCGTCGAATTCCATCACGAGAGTGTATTTAAATCCGAGGTCGCGTCGGGCGCGACTTCGGCGCCCTCTCGAAAAAGCGCGACCCGCGAAAGCGCGTGTCGGTCGCCCGGCTACACCCTGAACGTCCG
>JAWOKS010000068.1:0-12536 GCA_033854115.1 Thermoplasmata archaeon | reverse complement strand
GATCGAGGCCGCGGCGATCGTCGCGGCGGACGGACCGACCTCGACCGTCGGGGCGTCGCTCGGGTTCCACCCGGCGCGGACGATGTTCCGCATGATCACGGCGACCGCGGACGGCCCCGTCGGGCCCGCGATCGAGCTCCACTTCGGCCGCGAGGCGCCCCGCGGCTACGCCTGGAGGTTCCCGCGCGGCGACGACCTCAACGTCGGCCTCGGGGTCCCCGAGGTGCCGCACGGAGAGCGGCTCGGTGCCCTCCTCGACCGGTTCCTCGCGCGCACGGGGACCGGCCCCGCGCACGACCGGACGACCTGGTGGGTCCCGATCGGCCCGCCCCCCGCGAGCCTCGTCGTCGGCCGCACGGTCTTCGCCGGGGACGCGGCGAACCTCGTGATGGCGACGAACGGCGGGGGCATCCCGACCGCGATGCTGAGCGGCCACCTCGCCGGGGCGGCGGCGGCCCGCGCGGCCCGCGGCGAGGCCCCCCTCGCCGACTACGACTCCATCTGGAAGGCGGCGCTCTACGGTCCGCTCGACCGGGCCTCGCGGATCCAGCGGTTCAGCGACCGGGTCGCGGGACAGGACTGGCTCCTGGCCCTGAGCATGCGCTATATCGGGTGCGGGGGTCTCGACGCCATGATGCGGCTGCGCTGGCCCCCGCGCCTCGGGAGGGCCTCGTGACCAGCCCCGCTGCGACGACCGCCCCGCTCGAGCCGTCGCTCGAGAGCCTGGTCGCGAGGACGATCGGGGAGGAGGCGGCGCTCGAGCTCGCGGGCCTCCTCCCGAGCCTCGTCACGGACCTCGAGGCGGTCGACTGGAGGCTCCAGCAGGCGCTCGGCTCGTCGTTCGCCCAGCTCGCGGAGGCGGCCCGCTACGCCTGCTCGACCGGGGGGAAGCGGGTCCGACCGCTCCTCATGGCGGCGGCGGGTCGGGCGCTCGGCGCGGGCTCGACCGCGCCGATCGTCTCGCTCGCCGCGGCGTTCCAGCTCATCCACACGGCGACGCTCGTCCACGACGACGTCATCGACCACGCGGAGACCCGGCGCGGACGGCCGTCGATGCCGCGCGCCTTCGGCGTGCCGCTCGCGATCGTCTCGGGCGATTATCTGTTCGTCCGGGCGTTCGAGCTCGCCGCGGAGTACCCGCGGTCGATCATCCTCCGGTGCGGGGAGGCGTGCGCCGATCTCGTCGAGGGCGAGGTCCTCCAAGAGGCGTCCCGCTTCGACCTCTCGGCGGGCCGCGAGCACTACCTGCGCGTCGTTGAGCGCAAGACGGCCGCGATCATCGCGGCCGC
The DNA here is from genome assembly GCA_033854115.1 of Thermoplasmata archaeon. Taxonomy (GTDB): domain Archaea; phylum Thermoplasmatota; class Thermoplasmata; order Lutacidiplasmatales; family UBA184; genus Lutacidiplasma. Next base: position 11,247 of record JAWOKS010000068.1, on the reverse strand, counting down.
CCTCGCCTCCGTCGCCGAGATCTACGAGGCCCCGGCCCCCTCCGTGCCCGCGCTCGCGGCGTACGGCCACGGCCTCGGGGTCGCCTTCCAGATCCGGGACGACCTCCTCGACGTGGTCGGCGATGCGGACCTTCTCGGGAAGCCGCTCTTCACCGACTACCGCGAGGGGAACCCGACCCTCCTCTCCCTCGAGGCGTTCCACCGGCTCGACGGGAGGCGCCAGGCGGAGTTCGAGCATCTGTTCCAGCTGCGGAGGAAACGGACGAAGCATCTCCTGCGCCTGCGCGAGCTGACCGAGCTCACCGGAGCGTCCGCGGCCGTCGCCGAGGAGGCCAAGGCGTGGGCCGACAAGGCGATCGCGGCCCTCGAACCGATCGCCCCGGGGCCGTACCGTCGCCTCCTCGAGCGCCTCGCCCGCGGCGCGGCCGAGCGGCGGTTCTGACGCGCCGCCCCTCGAACGAAAGCTACTTCATGCGCCGTCGGGCTCTCCGGGCGGTCGCGAGAATGCCCGGGTCGGCCGCCGCCAACGCCCACGCTTCCGCCCCGGCGCCGCCGTACGAGGTCGGCCACTTGCCCCCCGCGTGGGAGCCGACCCCCGTCGTTCCCCGCCTTCCGATCGGGGTCGCGGTCGTTGCGGTCCTCATCGGCCTGCTCGGCTTCGTCCTCGTGCTCGGCGGGCTCCTCTTCTCGCTCCACGAGGCCCTCGGCGCGGCCGTTCCGCAGAACCTCGAGATCTTCACCTCGATCGACCTCCTCGGCGCGATGATCCTCCTCGTCCTCGGCGGGGTCCTCCTCGGGGTCGCCACCTCCCTCTGGCGCCAGGAGACCTGGGCGCTCTGGACGACGATCGTCCTCGTCTTTGCGATGATCGCCTATCTGTTCTTCACCGGGTTCATCACGGTCCTGTTCGTCCTGTTCGTCGCGCTCCTCGTCTACCTGCTCACCGTGCGGCGGTACTTCTACTGATGCGGGTCGCGCTCGCCCAGCTCGCCCCCGTGCTCGGGGATGTCCGCGCGAACCTCGGGCGGCTCGCGCGCGTCGTCGGGGCGGTGCGGGCGGATCTCGTCGTCTTCCCCGAGCTCTACCTCTCGGGCTACCGCTTGGGGGACCGCTTCCACGCGGTCGCGGTGCGGGAGGGCGAGGAGCCGCTCCGTGCCCTCGCCCGCCTCGCGCACGAGCGCTCGACGGCGCTTGTCGTCGGGGCGCCCATCGCGTCGCCGGACCGCTCCGGCGAGGTCGAGAACGTTGCGCTCGCCTTCGGCCCGGACGGCCGCGAGGCCCGCCAGGGGAAGCGTTACCTCCCGACCTTCGGACCGTTCGAGGAGGGGTCCACGTTCACCCCCACCGATCGGAGCCGGCCGGTGGAGGTCGGCGGCCACCGCCTCGGGCTCGAGATCTGCTACGACGTCTTCTTCCCCGAGGTCACCCGCGAGCTCGCGCTCGCCGGCGCCGAGCTGCTCGTCAACATCTCGGCGGCCCCGGTGACGAGCCGGCGCCTCTTCGAGAAGCTCCTCCCCGCCCGTGCGGTCGAGAACGGCCTCCCGGTCGTCTACGTCAACCGCGTGGGAGTCGAGGACGGGTTCGTCTTCGGGGGCGGCAGCGGGGCCTGGGACGCGCGCGGCGAGCCCGTTCCGACCGATCCGGCGGCGCTCGACGGGCTCGGCCCGGACGAGACGCTCACGGTCGCGGAGATCGACCTCGGAGCGTCCCGGCGCTGGCGGCCGTTCCGCCCGGTCCTGCGCGATGTGGCGGCCCGGCCGCCGGCGGAGACGCGCCCCCGCCCGTAGTCCATCGTGCGGCTCGACCGCGGAGATTATAGGTCGCCTCGCCCCCCTCGGCCCCGGTGACGCCGCCCCCCACCATCGCGCAGCAGCTCGCGGCCAAGCAGCGGGAGATCTCGGTCGCGGAGTTCTTCGAACGGAACCGCCAGATCCTCGGCTTCGACAACCTGCAGCGGTCGCTCCTCACGACCGTGAAGGAGGCCGTCGACAACGGGCTCGACGCGTGCGAGGAGGCGAGCACGCTCCCCGAGCTCTCGGTCGAGATCGCGAAGGAGGGCGACGACCGCTACCGGGTCGCGGTGAGCGACAACGGCCCCGGGATCCTCCGGCGCGAGATCCCGAACGTCTTTGGCCGGCTCCTCTACGGCTCGCGCTTCCACTCGAACCGGCAGGCCCGCGGCCAGCAGGGGATCGGCATCTCGGCAGCGGTCCTCTACGCGAACCTCACGACGAACCGCCCGGCGAAGATCGTCTCGAAGGTCGAGGAGGAGGACGCGGCCCACGTCCTCGAGCTGTTCCTCGACACGCGGTCGAACCAGGCCCGCGTGACCCGCGACGATGTCGAGCTCTGGGACCGGGAGCACGGCACCCGGATCGAGCTCGTCCTCAAGGCGAGGTACGTCCGGGGCCGTCAGTCGGCGCTCGAGTACCTCCGGGGGACCGCGATCGTCAACCCCCACGCGCGCATCGTGCTGGTCGAGCCGGACGGCACGCGGATCACGTTCGAGCGGGCGACCACCGAGCTCCCGAAGGCGCCGCGCGAGACGCCTCCGCACCCCTACGGCCTCGAGCTCGGCGAGCTCGGGTACCTCCTGAAGGCGAGCCGGCGACCGACCCTCCTCGAGTTCCTCACGCGGGACCTCCAGGGGATCAGCCAGCGCGCCGCCCGCGAGGCGGCGCAGGGCGCCGGCCTGACCTCGTCGACCAAGCCCGCGAGCGTCCAGGGTGAGGGTCTCGAGCGGCTGCTCGCCGCGCTCCAGGGGATGCCGCTCGTCGCCCCGTCGCCGGACGGTCTCTCGCCAATCGGGCCGATGTTGATCAAGCGCGGCCTCCGGAACGTCCTCGGCGAGCTCAAGCCGGACTTCTTCGCGCCCCCCGTGAGCCGCCCTCCGAAGGTGCGGGGCGGGTTCCCGTTCATGGTCGAGGTCGGGCTCGTCTACGGGGGGGGCCTCCCGGCCGAGGAGCCGGTGCAGATCCTCCGGTTCGCGAACCGGGTGCCGCTGCTGTTCCAGCAGGGCGCGTGCGCGATCACGAACGCGATCGCCCACGTCGACTGGAGGCGGTACGGTCTCGACCAGAAGGGCGGAAGCGGGGTGCCGATCGGACCGGCCCTCGTCCTCGTCCACCTGGCCTCGACGAAGGTCCCGTTCACAAGCGAGGCGAAGGAGGCGATCGCCGAGGACCCGGAGATCGACCGCGAGCTCACCCTCGCCCTCCAGGCCTCGGCCCGCCACTTGAAGGTCCATCTCTCGCGCCAGGGCCGACGGCAGTTCGCCGAGGAGAAGTTCCGGATCATCCAGCGGATCCTGCCGAAGCTTGCCGAGAAGACGAGCCAGCTCGTCGGGAAGCCGGTCCCCGACCTCGTGCCCGTCATCACGCGCATCATGGACGTGGTCCACGTCGACGCGCAACTGAAACGGGCCCCGAAGGGGGTCGAGATGCCGGTCGCGGTGACGAACTACACGCCGCGCGGGCGCGTCCTCGAGCTGTTCGTCGAGGCGCCCCCCGAGCTCCTCGGCGTGGCCGCGTTCGACCCCGCCCCGGACGGGACCGATCCCACCCTCGGGCGGGCCTGGTGGACCCTCCCGAAGCTTGCTCCGAGCGCGAGGACGACCCTCACCGTCACGCTCCCCGCCGTGACCGACGTGGACGCGAACGACTTCGACTGGTACGTCGCCGGGGTCGACGAGGCCCGGCTGCTCGGGGCGGACCCGCTCCCCGGGGACTGGGAGGTCCGTCTGCCGAGGACGATCGTGGAGGCCACCGAACAGGCGGCCCTCGAGGCCGCCGCGGGCGCCCCCGCGGGCGAGGAGGAGGTTGATTACGATGCCGCCGAAGCGAGCGCGGGCGTCCGGGACGAAGACTGACGCGGACGCGCGGCCGGTCCGCGCGGACGCCCTCCAGCCGACCTTCGAGATGGCGCGCTCGATCTACGAGCAACTCGACCGGGGGGAGATCCCGCGGATGCGCCTTCCCCTCCGGACGAAGCAGAACCTCGCGTTCGTCTCCCGCGAGGGGGTCTGGCGGCTCGGCAAAGCGATGGGGACCCGCAGCGCGAGGAAGCTCGATGGGGCGATGATGCTCCTCCGGACGTTCTACCTCGTCGACTTCATCCGCGAGATGGCCGGGGAGGCGAAGACGTCGACCCTCCGCGAGCTCTACTACATCAGCGAGGGCTGGGAGGACGCGAAGTTCACGAGCGAGGACGAGTCGAACCTCCTCATTGAGGACCTCGAGGTCCTCTGCGAGCGCCTCCGCGAGGACTTCCGCCTCCACCCCGAGGAGAACGGCGCGAGCGTGATCGGCGACCTCACGATCCGCGAGCGCAACCGCAAGGGGATCGTCAAGAAGATCAACTGCCGGGACGACGTCGGCGACGGCGGCTACGCCCTCCCGTTCAACGTGGAGAAGGAGAAGATCGAGTTCGTCGGGACGGGCGCGAAGTTCGTGATCGCGATCGAGTGCGGCGGCATGGTCGACCGCCTCGCGGAGAACGGCTTCGACGAGAAGCAGAAGGCGGTCCTGCTCCACTTGAAGGGCCAGCCCGCCCGCTCGACGCGACGGTTCCTGAAGCGGCTCAACGAGGAGCTCCACCTTCCGGTCGTCGTCTTCACGGACGGCGACCCGTGGTCGTTCCGCATCTACGCGAGCGTCGCCTACGGCGCCGTGAAGACGGCCCACCTCTCCTCCTACCTCGCCACTCCGGCGGCCGAGTTCCTCGGGGTCACGGCATCCGACATCGAGAACTACGAGCTCCCGTCGGACAAGCTCTCCGACCAGGACGTCCGCGCCCTGCAGGCGGAGCTCACCGACCCGAGGTTCGGCACCGCGGAGTGGCGGAGCGAGATCGAGCTGATGCTCAAGAACGGCAAGAAAGCGGAGCAGCAGTCGCTCGCGAAGTACGGTCTCAACTACGTCACCGACCACTACCTTCCCGAGAAGCTCGGCTCGATGGGCGTCCTCTAGGTTCCTTCCGGTCGGGCGCGAGGCGAACCCCGAGCGTACGCCGCGGTGCGGTCGGAGCTCATGGAAGCGTTTCGGACCGTGGCGCTCAGGGAAGGGGGAGCCACGGAGCACCGGGAGCCGTGGACCAACGTGCCTTCCTCGGGGAGCTGACCCGGGCCCGCCAGGGAAGGAGTTGGGCTCTCTCGGTCTCGAACCCATTTCGAAGAGGGCCCGAAATCTCCCGGAGCCCGAGCCGGGGACGCGGCGGGTGGGGAATCCTCTCGCTCGGAACGGAGCGAGGGCCGCTCACGTCCCGGTCCCCGAGGCAGGACGGACCCGCGTTCGCGGCCCGTGGAATTCGGGAGAGAGGACGCGGGAGACACCTATTTGCGGGCGGGGAGGTTCGCGTCGTCCGATACAGTGTCCAGCGTTGTGATTTCAGACTTCTGGCTCATCCTGCTCACCATCCTCATCCTCCTCTACTTTCCCGTCGCGGCCTTCCAAGCCGGGTTGATGCTCCATTCGATCCTGCGTCGTGCCGGCGCGGGCTCCCGTGGGGCCGGGCCGAGACGGCCGGGAAGGAAGGTGATCGTGGTGATCTGCACCGACGGTCAGAACACCCGGGTCGTGGAGTGGATCAGCGCCCGGATACGGAGCTACGCCCTCTCCGTGCGGGTCTTCGTGATCGCCGAGGAGCGCGATCCGTTCCCGTACTCCGCCGACCGCATCATCGTTCCGGCGAGCTACCGCACGCGCAACGGGTCCCTGCGAAAGATGCGGGCGCTCCAGTACGGGATCGAGTACCTTCATCGCGAAGGGTACGGGAAGGAGACGTACATCTGCCACCTCGACGACGACGCGATCGTCGAGCGGGCGTACCTCGAGCACATCTTCAGGATGGACGAGGACGGCGGGCAGGGCATGATCCGGCTCCGGGAGACCGGCTACCACCTGATGTCGACGCTCGCGGACATGGGGCGGGTGTTCAACTGCGAGACGCTCTGCCGTCACTTCAACTCGGCCGGCCGCCCGATGGAGGTCCACGGCGAGGGCCTTGTCGTGCGGGCGGACCTCGAGTACGAGGTCGGGTGGGACTTCGCGACCTTCGGGGCCGAGGACCTGATGATGGGGCAGTCGATCGTGCAGCGGGGGTACCGGTTCGGGTTCATCCCCCACCACGTCGACATCGCCCCCCCCACCTCGAGCCGGGACTTCTACAAGCAACGCCGACGCTGGATCTACAGCCTCCTCTGGTCGAGGTCCCGGATCCGCAAGATCCGGGCCGCGCCGTACTACTGGCTCATTTACCGGTACGGAACGACCTGGACCGGGTTCGTCGGCCTCCTTCTCCTCCCGTTCGTCTTCGTGGGCACCCTCCACTTCAACCTGCCGGTGTGGATCTTCGGGATCTCGTGGTTCAACACGGCGAGCTACTTCGCGAGCTACCAGTACGGCTCGGCCCGCACCAAGCGGTCCTACATGCCCCTCATGTTCCTCCTCCAGCTTGGGGTCGCCTTCTACGAGGGGGCGACCTTGGTCTATTCCGCGTTGCGACCGCCGGACCGGCTGGGGTTCGACGTCATCCGGAAGGTCTAGGCCGGCCGACGTCGAGCGTTCCCGGCTCCCGGGCCCGATCCCCCGGGGTCCCACCGTACCGCCTCTGCCGCTCGAGCCGCGTCGTGCAGCCCGCGCGAAGGCTTAACCGCCCGAGGTCGTCCCGTCGGCGATGACCGCCACCCCCGCCCAGCGCTACCTCGCCGAGTTCCTCGGGACGTTCGGCCTGCTCGTCGCCATCACGTCCGTCGCGCTGCTGAGCCTCAACCTCGCCGGAGTCGAGCCTACGACGCGGTTCTTGATGATCGCGCTCGCGGCGGGCCTCGGGCTGACGGGCCTCATCTACGCGTTCGGCGACCTCTCGGGGGGCCACTTCAACCCCGCGGTCACGATCGGGTTCTGGGTCTCGGGCCGGTTTCCCTCGCGCGACGTGGCACCGTACCTCCTCGCGCAGGTCGCGGGAGCTCTCGTCGCCGTGGCGACCATCGCGGGCGTCGCCTACGGTTCGGCGGGCCTCTGGACGTCCGTGACCGGGCAGGGCGTCGCGCTCGGCTCGGAGGGGTACTCGGGCGGAGGCTCCCCTTTCCACCTCGCCTGGCCGTCCGTCTTCCTCCTCGAGGCCGTCATGACGTTCCTCTTCGTCACGGTCATCCTCTCCTCGACCCGGACGGGACGGACCGCCGCGAACCTCGCCCCGCTCGCGATCGGGCTCACGCTGTTGGTGGCCCATCTCGGGAGCCTGACGATCGACGGGACCTCCGTGAACCCGGCCCGCAGCTTCGCCCCGGCCGTCCTTTCGGCGATGTGGAGCCCGGATCGCTGGGCGCTCAATCAGGACTGGCTGTTCTGGGTCGCCCCGATCGTGGGGGCCGTGATCGCCGCCCTGGTCGAGCGCGCGCTCGCCGAGCGCTCGGCCTAGGCGGGCGACCTCGTCAGGCGAAGCCGAGCCGACGCAGGCCCTCGGGGCTCAACAGGCTCGGCGCGAGCTCGAGCGGAGCGTAGACGTACCCGGAGGGGCCGTGCGCGACCCGCTTCCACCGTAGACCCTGCTCATCGAACTCCGACGGTTCGGCCTTGACCTCCACCGCGCTCGTGAGGTCGGTCCGGAGCGGGAGCGCCCCACCGGGGGCGACGCGCAGCACGTCGGCCCCCTCGTCGTAGAGGATCCATGGGAGCGGGGCGACCACGCTGAGCCGCACGAGACGGGGCCGCAACTGGCGCTCGCTCTCCGTCTCCGTGCGCGAAAAGACGACCTCCGGCGGGTCCCCGCCCTCGACCACGCGGTCGAACTGGAACGCCCGGTGCCGGAAGTCGAGGACGTTGACCTCGAGCTCCGCGACGGTGAGCACGCCGGGTCGAGCAGGGCGAGGCAGATAAGCGACGGGCCGGCGGCAAGGTAGGCTTAAGAGGGAACGGCTCTACCCGCGCCCGTTCGGGCACCGCGAGGGCATGAAACGTTCGTCCCGGGTCTGGAAGAAGCGCGGCCACATGCGCTGGAAGTGGCGCAAGAAGCGGATGCGCCGCCGCATGCGGGCCCAGAAGATGCGCAAGCAGTGAGCGGTCGGACGGACCCTTTCGCCGCCTAGCGGCCGAGGCGGGCGAGCGTCCGCCGCTCCTTCGTCGCCTTCTTCCAAGCGCGGTAGTGCTCCCGGCAGAGGGGAGCCCGGCGACCCTTCTCGGGGAGATTGTCGAAGGCGTAGCGGGCCTCGGGGAGCGCGAGCCGACGCACCGACGGGGCCCCGCAGCCGGGGACGATGCAGGGCTCGACCTCGTCGTCGCGGTCGGCCGGGCGCGCGCCCTCGTCGTGGGTCATCGGTGGGCCTGGCCCCTCGCGATCTCGGCGACGATCTCGCTGACCTCGTAGGGGAAGCGGGCGACACGCGCCCCGGCCCGCTCGAGGGCGGTCACCTTCGTCTCGGCGGTCCCCTTGCCGCGGGAGATGATCGCCCCCGCGTGGCCCATGCGCTTGCCGGGAGGCGCGCTCCGACCCGCGATGTAGGCGACGACGGGCTTCGAGAACGACGTGCGGATCATCTCCGCGGCGTCCTCCTCCGCCGTGCCCCCGATCTCCCCGACGAGGACGAGGAGGTCCGTCTCCGGGTCCTTCTCGAAGAGCGGCAGCGCGTCGACGAACGAGGTGCCGACGACCGGGTCCCCGCCGAGGCCGATGCACGTCGACTGGCCGAGACCGTGCTCCTTGATCCCGCTCACGATCTCGTAGGTGAGCGTTCCACTCCGCGAGATCACGCCGACGCGGCCCGGCCGGAAGACGACGTTCGGGATGATCCCGACCTTCGAGCGACCGGGCGAGGCGATCCCGGGGCAGTTCGGCCCGATGATCCTCGTCCCCTTCGCCCGGGCGTAGTGGTACATCACGAGCATGTCGTGGAACGGGATGTGCTCGGTCACCACGACCGCGAGCCGCACCCCCGCGTCGACCGCCTCGAGGAGCGCGTCCTTCGCGTACGGCGCCGGGACGAAGATGCAGGAGGCGTTCGCCCCGGTGGCAGTGACCGCCTCGCGGACGGTCTCGAAGACCGGCACGCCCTCGACCTGGCTCCCACCCTTCCCCGGGGTGACCCCCGCGACCACCTTGCTGCCGAACTCCTTCATCGCCCGGGTGTGGACCGTCCCCTGGTGACCGGTGATCCCCTGGACGAGGACGCGCGTGTCCCCGTCGACCAGCACGCTCATGATGTCCCCCGGGCGGCCGCGACGACCGCCTGCGCCGAGGCGCGGAGGTCGGGGACGCTCGTCACCCCGGCCGACCGCAGGATCGCGATCCCCTCGGCCTCGTTGTTGCCCCGGATGCGGGCGACGAGCGGGAACCGCTCCGACGCCGGGACCGAGCCGAGCGCGGCGACCAGACCGCTCGCCACCGTGTCGCAGCGCGTGACGCCCCCGAAGATGTTGAGGAAGACGGCCTTCGGGTGTGCCTTCGCCATCAGGAGGAACGCCTCCGTGACCTTCTTCGGGTCGTCGGTCCCGCCGAGGTCGAGGAAGACCCCGGGCGCCCCGCCGAACTCCTTGAGGACGTCGAGGGTCGCCATCGTGAGCCCCGCCCCGTTCGCGATGACCCCGATGTTCCCCTCGAGCTGGACGAACGCGATCTCCTTCTCGTGGGCCAGCTGCTCGAGCGGGGTCAGGTCGTCGTGGAGGGCCGTGTACTCCGGGTGGCGGAAACCGGCGTCGTCCTCGATGATCACCTTCGCGTCGAGGGCGAGCAGGCGGTCACCGACGAGCGCGAGCGGGTTGATCTCCACGAGCTCCGCGTCCTCGCGGTCGAAGAGGCGGTAGAGGGCATCGAGGAGCCGGTCGAGCTCGCGCGCGGCCGGCCCCGTGAGGTTGAAGTCCCGCGCGACCTTCCGGCGCTCGTACGAGACGAGCCCCGGGAACGGGTCGACCGCTTGCCGGTCGATCGCCGCGTCGTCGACCGACTCGATCTCCACGCCGCCCTTCGCGCTGGTGATCAGGATCGGCACGCGCTGGCTCCGGTCGAGCGCGATCGAGACGTAGAGCTCGCGGGCGATCGCGACCTTCTCCTCGAGGAGGACCTCGCGGACCTTCTCCCCCTGGAACTCGCTCCCGAGGATCGCCGCGGCCGCCGCGCGGGCCTCCTCGGGCGTCGCCGCGAACCGGACCGCGCCGCCCTTTCCGCGTCCCCCGACGAGCACCTGCGCTTTCACCACACACGGCAGGGGAACGGTCCCGGACCGGACCGCCCGCTCGGCTTCCTCGGCCGAGCCGACGACCGTGCCCTTCGGCACCGGGATCCCGTACCGGCGGAACAGCTCCTTGCCCCGACCCTCCGCAAGCTTGACCATGACCGTTCGAGGGGCGGCGAACAACGTCCCCGACTTAAGCGCGCCGATTCCGGCCGCGGACCACCACCCCGGCCCGGGCCGCCCGGAGGGGCCCGAGGGCAGGGCGATCCAAGGGGGTCCGACGCGTCGGCGTCAGGGGCCGTTAAGTAGCCCGGCGTCAGGCCACCCGGGGCGCGGATGCTCGGCTTCGCGGAGCTCGTCGGGCTGTCGGCCGCGATGGGCCTCTCGATCTACCTCTCGCTCCCGGTCGTGCTCTACAAGGCGACGGACTCCCGGTCGATCGCGCTCCTCAACGCCGCCGCGATCGGGATCCTCGTCTTCGTGCTGGCGGACGTCTTCTCCGACGTCGCCGCCTCGATCTACTCGAACCCCGCAAACCCGTACGTCGCCAACCTGCCGGACGTGCTGTACTTCGTCGCCGGGGTCGCAGGCACGTACCTCGTCCTGTTCGCGGTCGAGCATCGCTCGCGGACCTCGGCCCTGACCCCGACGGGCACGGCGGTGGTCGTGGCGGGGGCGATCGGGTTCCAGAACCTCACCGAGGGCCTCGTCCTGGGCGCGGCCTGGGCGGCCGGCTCGCTCGGCCTCTCCAGCGTCGTCTTCCTCGGCTTCTTCCTCCAGAACATCACCGAGGGGTTCCCGATCACCTCGCCCCTCCTCGCCCGCGACGATCGCCGCCTCGGCGCGGTCGCGCTGATCTTCCTGCTCGGCGGGCTCCCGACCGTGGTGGGCGGGGTCTCGGGGTACTTCTACAACAGCACGACGATCGACGTGGTGTTCGACGCGCTCGCGATCGGGGCGATCCTCTACTCGCTGCTCGCGATGATGCGGATCGTCCTGCGCCCCGCGCCGCCCCCGGCCCCGACCTACGCGAGGCAGCGGCTGCTCTACCTCGGCCTCGTCGCGGGCTTCCTCGCCGGCTT
>JAWOKS010000067.1:0-2930 GCA_033854115.1 Thermoplasmata archaeon | reverse complement strand
GGAGGAGCTGCGCCTGCTTCATCGAGTACATGCAGCAGACCCTCGAGCAGAGCCGGTTCCCGGCCTGCTCGTCCCTCGAGCCCGTGCAGAGGACGAACGCGACGTTCGACGGGGCCTTCCCGTCGCTCGGCCGTACGACCGCGTTGAACGGCCGCGTGGGCGCGAGGATCCGGTCCATCTGGGGTCCGGTGATCACGTTCGGCCATCGACCGAAACCGAGCGCGGGCTTCTGACGGGCGTCGAACGGCGCAAAGCCCGTCGCGAGGGCGACCGCGCGGACGGTGACGGTCTCGTGCTGCTCGGCCATGTCGAGGTCGATCGCGTCCGCCGGGCAGGCGGCGATGCACTGGCGGCACTCCGAACATATCCCGCAGTCCAGGCATCGGGCGGCGCTTGCCCGAGCCCGGCGCTCGTCCAGTCCGACTTCGAACTCATCGAACGAGAGGGACCTTGTCGCTGGCGGCAGTCGGGGGATCGGCGGAGGGGGTCTGGGCGGGCTGCCGATCCGGGCCTCTCCCGCGACCGCCCGTCGGTCGGCCGCCTCCGGGCGCCGGTCCATGACCACCCCGTCCAAAGAAAGCCCTCGGAGAAAGCGGTCCATGTAGAACGCGGCACGTCGGCCCTGGCCGATCGACTCCGCGATCGACGAAGGCCCCAGGACGACATCGCCTCCGGCGAAGACGCTCGGGACGGACGTCGCGAGGGTCTCCGGGGAAACGGCGATCGTCCCGCGATCCGTGCGCTCGAGCTCGCCGCCGAACGACGACGTTGCCGGCGTGAGCCCGATCGCGGCGATGACGATGTCCGCCGGGAGCTCCCATCGACGGCTCCCATCCCGCTCGAGCTCGCGTTCCCGGCCCTTGCCGTGCGAGGAACCTGAGCCGACGAACTCGCAGCGGCAGACGTGCTGGTCGTAGCCGAGAATACGCTCGGGCGTCCAGCCGAAGTGGAGGCGAACTCCCTCCTCCTCCGCGTCCTGGACCTCCCAGGAGTGGGCAGGCATCTCTTCCCTCGATCGCCGGTAGACGAGGTGGACCTCCTTCGCACCGAGCCTAACCGCGCTCCGGGCGCAGTCAATCGCGACGTTCCCTCCCCCCACGACCGCCACCGTCCTGCCGGCGAGGTCGGGCGGCGTCCCGGCGCTGACCGAGTGGAGGAACGTTACGGAGTCGAGGACCCCGGAAAGGTCCTCCCCCGGGACCCCGAGCCTACGACCCCCGATGGTCCCGGCCGCGAGGAAGACCGCTTCGAAGCCTTCCGCGCGAACGGCCTCGAGCGAACGGACCCGGCTCCGCGTCCGTATCTCGACACCGAGCGCCGTGACATTGCGCAGGTCGCGCTCGAGGACGTTCCGTGGGAGACGGTACGTCGGGATCCCCCAGCGCAGCATGCCCCCGGGCTCGGAGTCTGCCTCGAAGATCGTCACGGTGTGGCCCGCCCGGGCCAGGAAGAACGCGGCGGTGAGACCCGCCGGTCCTGAACCCACGATCGCGACGCGATGCCCGGTCCGGTGCTCGGGAGGTCCATACTCCGGTTCCGGATGCGCTGCGTAGTAGCGGTCTGCCATGAACCGCTTGATGGCACGGATCGAGACCGTGCCCTCGAGCTCCGCGCGACTGCAGACCTCTTCGCACGGAGCGTAGCAGGCGCGGCTCAGGACCCCGACCAGGGGGGCGTCCTCGAGGTGTTGGCGGAACGCCTCCTCGTACTTGCCGGCTCGCACCAGGGCGACGTAACCGTGCGGCTTCACCCCCGCCGGGCAAGCGAAGTTGCAGGGGGAGGAGCCGCGACGGCTGATGACCGCCCTCTTTGGAACGGCTTGGGGGAACGCGATATGGGCGGCGCGGCGGCCGGCCAGGTCGTAGTTGAATTCGTCCGGGACAGCGACCGGGCAGACCGGTTCGCACAAGGCACAGCCGGTGCACTTGGCGAAATCAACGAAGGTCGGGCGGCGGACGATACGGACCGAGAACCGGCCGTCTTCGACCGGCCGAATCTCTTGGGCGTCGGAGTACACGAGCACGCGGACGTTCGGGTGGGTGCTGACGGCTGCCATCTTGGGCGTGGAGATGCAGCTCGCGCAGTCGAGCGTCGGGAAGACCTTGCTGAGGAGGATCATCCGCCCGCCGACGCTCGGTTCCTTCTCGACCACGAGAACCCGGAACCCCATGTCGCCGAGGGTGAGCGCGGACTCCATCCCCCCGACGCCCGCCCCCACGACGAGGACGTCGTAGTCGTTCGGCGGGGGGGTCCCGGGGGCGGCCATCTACGCCTCGGCCGCCCCGACGGGGAGCTCCTCGAGGGCCTTGCCGAACTGCTTCATGTGGCTCACGAACGGCTCGGCGCAGACCGAGCAGAGGGCTGCCATCTTCACGCGCGCCGGCTCGAGTCCCTCCTTCTGGAGGAGCGCCTGGGCCTCCTCGACGATCCGCGCGGTGCGGACCGTGCAGTCGGCGAGGTACGAGCACTCGGGCCCGTCGGCCGCGACGAAGACGCCTGCGAAGCCCGCCTTGACCGCGCGGACGATCCAGGACGGGTGGAGGCCGCCCGAGCACGGGACGGCGATCACCTGGACCGTCGCCGGGTAGTCGAGGTGCGAGCTTCCCGCGAGATCGATCCCCATGTCGCTGATCGCGTTCGTCGAGAAGACGAGCACGCGGGGGCGGGTCCCGCCGGTCCGGGGCACTACTTGCCTCGTCGGAGGTAGACGTGCCAGTTCCCGGCGTCCGGCACCGTACCGAGGTACTCGTGCCCGACCTTCTTCGCCCAGAGCGGAATGTCCTGGGTCGTTCCCTCGTCGGAGGAGATGACCTCCATCACGCCCCGCATCGGGACGGACGGGACCGCCCGCTTCGCTTCCAGGAGCGGACCGGGGCAGGCGACGCCCCGCGCGTCCACGACCTTGTCGACCTTCAGCTGCTTCAGCTCCT
>JAWOKS010000066.1:0-29421 GCA_033854115.1 Thermoplasmata archaeon | reverse complement strand
ACGCGGGGACGAGGTAGGTCCGGACGACCATCGCGTCGAGGACGACCGCGATCGCGACCGAGAAGCCGATCGCGCGGATCAGCGTGAACTGCCCGACGAGCAGCGCGCCGAACGCGCTCGCGAGGATGATCGCGGCCGCGGTGATGATCCCGCCGGTCCGCGCCACCGCCTCGCTGGTCGCCGGCCGGGTCGCCTGGCCCTTCAGCCGCTCCTCCCGGACCCGCGTGAGCAGGAAGATGTTGTAGTCGATCCCGAGCCCGAGGACGAGCATGAACATGATCGTGCGGACGTAGAAGAAGACGGGGAGGCCGAGCAGCCTCTGGAAGACGAGGTCGGTGAGCGCCCACGCCCAACTGATGGACAGGCCGATCGTCGCGACGGCCATCGTCGCGATGATCCAGCTCCGCAGCATGACGAGGAGGACGACCACGAGCCCGATCGTGACCGCGACGATCATCACGTCGGTCGCCTCGACGGTCTGCTGATTGAGGTCGGAGATGACCGGGGCCCCCCCTCCGTAGGCGAGCGCCGAGACCTCGGGGTGGGTCGTCTGGAAGCCCGCGAAGGCGCCCTCGACGTTCTCCACGGCCCGGACGGCCGCCTCCGAGAGCCCGATGTCCGTCGGCTGGATCTGGAGAAGGACCGTTCGTTGGTCGGTCCCGACGTACGAGCCGAGCAGGCCGAGGAGGTTCGTCCGCTCGGCCGGCGAGAGGTTCGAAAGGCCGAGCCAGGCGCCCAGCGGCGCGCCGTAGGGGCCGATCGGAGAGCGGACGGCCGCGATCCCGGCCGTGTCGGTGGCGAGCGAAGTGAGGTTCGCGAGATCGAGGAACTCGGTCGCGTTGGTCGCGTTGCCGACGGCGAGCGGCGAGGCGAACGTGACGAGCGCGTACGACGGGAGCGCGTACCCGTTCCCGAACTGGGTGCCCAGCTCGGCGAGCCCGTCGCTCGCCGCGTGTCCGCTCGGCAGCTGGCCGTAGAAGTCGAAGGAGACCGGGACCGAGAGCGCGATCGCGATGAGCGGGACCGAGACGACCGCGACCACGCCGACGATCGTGCCGGGTCGGCGTTCGGAGGCGCGGGCCGCCCGGACGAAGTAGCCCCGGCCGGCCCGCGCCCGGGCTTCGATCGCCCGCGCCGCCCGGCGCTCGCGCTCTCCCGAGAGCGGCCAGAAGATGCGCGGGCCGATGAGCTTGAGGAACGCCGGGACGAGGGTGAGCGCGAGGAGCATCGTGATGAGGATCGCCACCGACAGCACCATCCCCCACTGGGAGAGCAGCGCCACGCCGCTGAACGCGAGGGCGGCCGTCACGAGGATCGCGGTGGAGCCGCTCGTTGCGACCGACTGCCCGGCCCACGTGAGCGAGGTCACGATCGCCTCGTCGGAGGGGACCCCCCGGCCGAGCTCCTCGCGGTAGCGCGCGAGGAGGAAGATCGAGTAGTCCGTCCCGACGCCGAGGACGAAGACCTCCTCGAGCGTGAGCGAGGTCGAGTCGACGTGCGAGACGACCGTGCCGAGCAGGACGGTCCCGCCGAGCCCGAGCAAGAGCGCGAGCCCGAGCCCCGCGAAGGCGACGAGGGGCGCGACGACCGACCGGAAGTAGAGCATCGAGATCCCGAGGAGGAGCCCGACCGTGAGCGGCAGGACGTAGGCGAGCGTCGCGTCCACCGATTGCTGCGTGAGCTGGTTGAGCGGGGCGGCGCCCGTCTCGTAGTAGCTGAGCGTGTGGCCGGGGTCGTTCGAAGCGAGGACCTGGGCGACGTCCGTGTTGATCACGCCGAGGTCGTTGTAGACGGGATGGGCTCCGGAGGCGACGCTGAACTCGTCGGAGACCGAGAACGAGACGAGGACGAGCGTGGCCGTGCCCCTCGCGTTGACGAACGAGGCGGAGAGGGAGAGCGGGACCGGGAGCGGCTCGTTGGCGAGCGTCGTGCCCGCGACGGTCGTGCTCGCCCACGCCGCGGCCTCGGCCGCGGTCGGTGGGGCCGTGGGGAACGCGAGCCAGACGCGGAGGATCCAGCTCGGCGGGAACCCCGTGCTCGCCCCGAGGAGGACGGCGCCGACCGACCGGACGGCGGAAAAGCTCGTGAAGTTCCCCGAGCCGAGCCCGGCGAGCGTGGCGCTCGCGATCGCCGGGTCGAGACCCACGAGATGCGGGGCCAGGAGGCCCACGTTCGCGCGCGTCGCGTTGTCCGCGCAGGCGACGGCGTTCGGGAGGGTCGGCTGGGCGGCACAGTTGAACGTACCGTTGAAGCCCGCGTCGGAGGAGTTGTAGCCGTTGTAGAACGCCGAGAGCACCGCGAGCGCGGCGGTCGAGTTGTTGAGCTGCGAGGTGGTCAGCTGGTAGGCGGGCCCGTTGTAGGCGTTCCACGGTCCGCTCGAGCCGTTGATGAGCGCGAGCCAGTTCGCCTCGAAACGCGCCGTCGGGCCCCAGAGGAGGGCCGCGGACTCTTGGATCCCCACGGTGAGGTTCGGGCTCCCCGCCTGGGCCGCGGCGATCGCGCCCGAGGCGAGCAGGGTCTGGCCGGCGAGGTAGCCCGCGTAGGCGGTGTAGACGGTGTCGACCGAGCTGACGTCGGCGAGCGTGGGGTCGGAGAGGAGACGGCTCGTAACGTTCTGGACGACCGCCTGGCCGACCGCGCCGGTCGCGTCGGGGCCGTAGAAGAGGAGCACGGCCGACGAGTTCGCGGTCGTCCCCGGGAAAAGCTCGGCGAGCTTCGCGTCCGCGACCGCGCTCGGCGCGTTCGACGGGAGCGTGGTGGTCGAGTTCGTCGTCACCGTCCCGAGCAGCGGGAGGAACGGCACGGTGGCGACGACCAAGAGGACCCAGAAGGCGATCGGGACGTACGGACGACGGACGATCGCGCGGCCGAGCCGTCCGAACGCGCGGGCTCCGAGCGTATCGATCGGGCGTCCGGCCATCTTCGAGCCCGCGGGACCTCCGCCGAGATAACGCTAGCCCGGACCCGGCGCGGCCGGGGGGACCGGGCCCGTGCGGTCCCTCCGCCAGAGCGGGGGGTAGCGCCGGGGGTCCGCGAACACCCGGAGGTCGCCGATCACCCAGCCCGGACGCGCCGCGCGCAGTTCCTCCGAGGCCCGCAGGGCGACCCCGGTCGCGACGAGCTCGCCGGTCCGCCCGAGGAGGACCACGCGGGCGTCCCGCGCGAACGACCGCGAGACCGAGCGCACGCCACCTCCCGCAAGGGGGGCGCCGTGGGCGACCGCTGCGGCGGCTGCGTCCTTGAGGACGAGCTGCGGGAACTCGCGCCAGACCTCCTCGATCGGGTGCAGGTGGGCGAGCATCGGGGCGGGGTCGCCGTCGTGCCAGGCAGCCCTCGCGTCGGCGAGCGCCGTGAGCGGCACGGCCTCCTTCTCGGTGAACCGGCCGGTCGCGGTGCGCCGTAGCTCCTCAAGGTGCGCGCCGATGCCGAGCGCGTCGCCGAGGTCGACCGCGAGGGTCCGGACATACGTCCCCGACTCCGCGACGACCCGCACGAGAGCGCGCGGACCGTCCCGCTCGACGAGCTCGAGCCGGTGGATCGTGCGCACCCTCCGCTCGCGCTTCACGGCGGAGCGAACGGGGGGGGTCTGGTAGATCGGGCCGGTGAACTCCGCGAGGACCCGCTCGAGTCGTTCCCCCGCCACCTCTCCATGGAACGTGACGACGCCGAGGTAGGTCTTCGAGAACTCGAGGACGAGAGGGACGAGATGGAGCGCGCGCCCGAGGCCGATCCAGAGGAGACCCGAGACGTTCGGGTCGAGGGTCCCCGCATGGCCCGCCGTCGGGACCTCGAGGAGATCCCGGGTCCAGGCCGTGACCTGGTGGGAGGACGGGCCCCGGGGCTTGTCGACGAGCACGAAGGCCCCGGACTCGATCCGGGCCCGCACCTCATCCGGGGGCGCGGCTTCGCTCATCGGGACCGCTCCTCGCGCTCGAGGAACCGCACGATCGTCGCGACGACCTCCTCGGGCGACCGGGAGGTCGAGTCGACGACCAGATCGACCGGCTCGCGCTCGAGGTCGATCCCGTAGATCTTCCGGTACCGTGCGCGCTCGCTCGCCTCCCGGGAGGCGACCGCGCGGGTCGCCTCGTCGAGGCTCTGGCGGTCGCGTCCCGCGACGCGGCGGACCCGCTCCGCCTCCGAAGCGGTGACGACGATCGACGCGACCGGGATCCCCGCGCGGCGACAGAGCACGCCCTGGATCCGTCCGTCGAGGACGACCCCGGGACGGGCGTCCGCCTGCATCGCGCGGTCGAGCTCCTGGTCGACCTCAGGATGTTCCTCGGCGTACCGGCCAAACGCCTCGAGGCTCATCCCGCGGCGCCGCGCCTCGGCCCGGAACGCCTCGCCGACCGACCGGTATTCGAGCCCGAGCACTTCCGCGACCCGGCGGCCGGCGGTCGACTTCCCGCTCCCGGGGGGTCCCCCGATCGCGACGACCCGACGGATCACGCGGCGCCTCCGGCCGCTCCCGAGGAGGGGGCGCCGGACGCGGGCGGGTGCTCCTCGAGGTACCGGCGCAGCCACCAGTGCTTCAGGAGCCGCCGGAACACCATCGAGAACGGGATCGTGTAGACGCTGAAGATGAGGAACCACCACGGGATCGGGATCGAGGGCAGGGCCCGGGCCCAGAGGTCGATCGTCGCCCCGACGAACGTGATCGTCCGCTGGGCGGTGCTCGCATCCTGGATGACGAGCCCGACCCAGGTGTAGATGAGGATGAGCAGGAAGTAGGTGATCGCCATCCCCTTGAACTGGGCGATCGAGACCTCCCCGGAGAGCCGCGTGAGCCGCTCCTGGTGGGGCCGGAGCGCCGCGATCCGGTCCTTCTTCCCCGAGCGGATCGCCTCCATCTGGACCTTGCGGAAGGCGGAGCTCCACTTCTGGACCTTCGCCGCCTTGATCCAGTCGGTGGTGAAGTTGTACGCCAGCGCGGTGACGAGCATCTCGATCCCGCCGGCGAGCGCCATCGTGAGGAAGAGGTAGTTCGAGTCGAAGCCGATGACGGCGTAGAGCGGGCCGGAATGGGCGGCACTGGTCCCGAGGAGCCCCGCGATCGAGTTCCGCGCGGTCGTGTCGATGAGCATCCAGATGCCGAGGAACCCGAGGAAGACGTAGACGAACGTCGTCAGCGAGAAGGTGGGGCCGGGCGGGCGGGGACGGGGCGGAGCGGGGGTCGGTTCCTCCGGCTCCTCGTCGTCGTCCTCCTCGTCCTCTTGGGAGGCGAGCGGCCGGTCGTCCGCGGACCCCGCCGTCACGTCTCGCCGCCCACGAACCGGCGGAGGAGCGGGTTCATCTCCATCAGCTGCTCGCGACCCATCGCCTCGTAGAAGTTGATGATGATGCCGACCATGAGGAGCACCCCCGTCCCGCTCGCATTGCCGAGGGTCCCGATGAGGTCGGCGCCGGCCGCGAGCGCCCCGACGGCGGCGCCCGAGACCACGGTGATCACGGGGATGTACCGTTCGAGGACCCTCCGGAGGACCCGTGGCTCACGACGGAACCCCGGGATCTGCATGCCGCTCGCCTCGATCTGGCGGGCGACCGCCTCCGGACCCATGTTGGTCGTCTGGATCCAGAACTTCGCGAAGAGGATCGATCCCCCGACCATCGCGCCGAAGTAGACCGCGACGTGGACGAGCCCCTGCCACCAGGTGTGGCCGTAGAGGAACGAGCTGTACGTCTGGTAGTTGAGGATCGGGAGCAACCAGGCCTCGAGGCCGTTGACGGTCGAGAGGTAGTACGCCCCCCCGGTGATCGGCTGGGTCTGGCTCGCCCCTTGATGCGTCGCGACGTACGACGCCGAGTAGTACGACCCGACCCACCACTGATGGCCGAGGACGGGGAAGTGCGAGAGGGTCGGGTTCGTCCACAGCAGGATCGAGATCATGGAGACGTTCGCGAGGAGCGCGCTCATCAGGATCACGGGGATGTTGGACGCGTAGATCAGACGCAACGGGTAGCGGCCCCGTGCGCCCCTCGCCTCGGCGTGGGAGAGCGGCAGCTCGATGCGGGTCGACTCGGTCCACGCGACCAGGAAGAAGATCGCCGCGGTCCCGACCAGCGCGACGATCGGGTTCGGCTGGCGGAGCAGCACCTGCTCCCACCCCCCCGACGACATCTGCGAGGCGCTGTAGTGGGTGAGGAACCAGAGGGTCTTCGGGATCGCACCGCTCGGCGGGTTCGAGGCGGAAACGGGGAGCGACGGGGTCCCGGGGACCCAGTTCAGCGTCCCCTGGATGATCTGCTGGGAGACCCCGGCCGCGATGAACAGCGAGATCCCGCTGCCGATCCCCCACTTCGAGACGACCTCGTCCATCAGGAAGACGAGGTAGCTGCCGAAGACGAGCTGCGCGATGATGATCGCGTTGGCGAGGAGGAGGCCGTTCCCCGGCGAGAGCTGGCCGAACCGCGCGACGATCGACGCGGAGGGGGTGAGGTACCCGAAGACCTGGGGGACCGCCTCGACGAAGATCATCGCGACGACGAGGACCTTCTGGGTCCCCTGGTAGGTCCCCTTGTCCTCGTCGTCGGTGAGGTCGAGGTTGATGATCTTCGCCCCCGTGAACAGCTGCATGATGATCGAGCCGGTGACGATCGGCCCGATCCCGAGGTGCATCAGGGTCCCCTGGGCCCCCGCGAGGATCGCGCGGTAGCTCTGGAAGAGGTCGATGACCGTCGCCTGGTCGACCCCGAAGAGGTAGATGTTCGCGAGGACGAAGTACATCAGCAGGACGCTGATCGTCCAGAACATCTTCGTCCGGAAGTGGACGTGGCCCTTCGGCTGGGCGACCGCGGGCATCCGGGTCGTCACCGGCTTCAGCCCGTACAGCTTCGACTTCGGGCCGCTGTAGGAGAGCCCGAGGTAGAGGAGCGCGAGGAGAACGGCGACGCTCACGCCGATCAGGATGAGGGCGAGCAGCGTCGGCTGGGCCCAGAACCAGATGAGCGCGACCACCACCGCCCCGAGGACGGCGAGAGGTACCGCCCACCGCGGGTCGCGGGGAATCTCCTCCTCGGCCATGCGGTCGGTGGCTCGCGCAGCCGAGGACCGCATTATATAGTCTTTGGAGGGACGATCCCTGCTCTCGGGTCGACGGGAGCCGCCCCGGCGGGGCTCGTCGGTCGCGGGGCCGGGCGGGGAGCCAGGTACGCCCCCCTCCTCGGGGCTCGTGGACGGGGCCCGGTCAGCCCCGCTCTTCGGGCGGTCTCACGCCGCGGAAGCCCGCGTAGAGCGCCCCGTCGTAGGCGATCTTCACGCTCCCCGCGAGCACGAACGGCGCGGCGAGCCAGGGGCCCCCGACCCCGAGCAACGCGCCCGTGACGGGGCCGCCGAGTGCGGAGGTCGTGCGCGCCGCCGTCGTGTAGCCGGCCGCCGCCGTGCGCTCGGGGGGCGTCACGATCGCCTGGACGTACGACTGGCGGGTCGGCACGTCCATCTGCGAGAGGAGCGAGCGCGCGATCCAGAGCCCACCGGCGGCGACGAGGTTCGGCGCGAAGGCGAAGGCGATGAGGAGGACGTTCGACGGGAGGTGCGTGAAGACCATCGTCCGGACGAGCCCGAACCGCCGGGCGAGCGGCACGGCGAGGACGAGCGAGACGGCCGCGCCGACGAGCGCGATCGCGAGGATCGCGCCGATCCAGGCGGCCGGCGCCTGGTACCGCTCCCGGAGCCAGAGCGTCACGAGGAAGTTCGCGACGAGGCCTCCGCCGAACGCGTCGACCCCGAAGAGCGTCGAGAGGCGTGCGATCCGCGACCGGCTCTCGGCGGAGAGCGGAGCGCGTGGGTCGGCCGCGGCGGCCCGGTCCACACGGGCGGAGAGCCCGAGGTACGTGGGGACGAGGCCGAGGCCGATCAGTCCGTAGCCGAGGAGGACGAGGTCGTGGGGTCCGCCGACCACGGAGGCCCCGAGCGCCGTGAGGGGGGCGGCGAGGAGGGCCCCGGCCGATCCCCCGAGGTAACCGAGCAGGTTGTAGCGGCCGAAGGTCGGCGTCCGGTCCCCATCGGTGACGACGCTCGCGAGCGCGGCCTGCTCGAGGGTCGGAAGCGGGCCGATGTCGGACGGCCCCGCGAGGATTCCGCCGAGGAGCACCGCGGCGAGGACGACCGCCTCGTCCGCGGGGGCCGCGAAGAGGAGCCACCCCCCGAGCGCGAGCCCGACCGCCCCGACGAGGAACGCCCGCCGCCGGCCGACGCGCCGCTCGATCCGTTCCGCCGCGACCGACCAGGCTGAGGCGGCCGCCAGCGAGATGCCGAGGACGACGCCCGCGACGAGTGTCGAAAAGTCCCTCGCGAGGTCGAGCGCGAGGGCGACCGAGAGCATCCCGCCCCCGAACCCCCGGAGCGCGCGCGCGGAGAGGAGGCGGGTGAGGTCGCGTCGGGCCGCGCTCTCGGTCTCAGGTCCCACGGGCCCGGGACGTGGGTTCATCGGCCCCCCGCGCCCCGTCGAGCTCCCTTCGAGCCGCCGGCCGCGCCGGCGGGCGTTCGCGCGCTCAGAGGACGGGGGCGCGGAAGTTGAGGGTACCGCTCACTTGGACCGTCGTGGTGAACTGATCGACGACACTGAACGTGTAGCTCACCCCGGCGGTCACCGGGACGTTGCCCGAGCCGCTCGAGCCCGTTCCGCTGTAGAGGATGGCCCCGTGGCGGCCGATCACCTTGACGGTCGCGGTCTGCGTCGGGGCGCTCGACGTCCAGCTGAACGAGAAGGTGCCGTCATGGGCGAAGGTCTTCGAGACGTTCACCGGTAGGGTCGTGCCTCCCGGGGTCGAGATCGAGAAGCTGTCGGCGGTCGATTGGTTGATGGGGACGAGAGTGAGCGCGACGAGCCCGACCACCGCGACCACGACCGCGAGGACGATCGGGAGCGTCCAGCGTCGCACGCCGGTCGGTGGCGGAGGCGGAGGCTCGGCTCGCACCCGTGCGCTGGCGCTCCGCACGTTCGACGCCATCCGAGAACCGCACCCCACGGCCGTCTTGACCCTTATGGGCGGCGGGAGGGGGGGCCGCCTCCCCTCGAACGCCCCGAGGGCTCAAGTCGGTACGCGGGGTAAGGTGAAGTGATGAGAACGCGCACGGACCCGGGGGGAGCGTAATGCCGGCGCCGGAGGACACGCTCGACCAGGCGCTCGGGGAGGCGAAACGGGCCGCCCAGGACCTTGTGCGCGCCTCCGCGAAGCTCGCGGCCCGACTGCTCTCGAAGGCCGAAACGTTCGCGCGCGACCCGAACGCGTCGACGAAGCGCGCCGCGCGGCAGGTCGCGAAAGAGCTCGAGTCGGCCGCGCGCGAGGTCGACCAGCTTTTGAAGAAGCTGTAGCCGCGGGGTCCCCGAGCCTGCGACGGGCTGCCCCGCGGACCTAGGGCCGCGGGACCGAGCGGACCGGCGGGGCGAGCGCGGGCTCCGGGATCTCCCCCGGGAGCGTCTCCTTCGCGAACTCCCGGTCCTCCCACATGTCGTAGGCGATCGCGACCGCCGCCGCCTGCGCGAGGATCGCGAAGCCGATCACGATGTGGAAGAACAGGAGGGCGTGGAAGACGCTCACCCCGGCGAGCGGGAGGACCCAGCTCGCCCCGAGGTCCACGAAGAGCGGCACGCCGAGGACCGCCATCGCGACCGAGAGCTGGTAGGCGATCCGGGCGACGCGCTTCACCCGACCCGGGACCCGGGTCGCCCGCAGCCGGCGGAAGTTCCCGTAGGCGATCCCGATGACCGCGAATCCGAGGACGAGATGGACCCACGGGAGGACGCTCGGCCAGATCGGGATCATGGCGGCGAGGAAGTCGAGGAGGACGATCCAGACGAGCAGGTAGAGCGAGGACCAGAGCCTCGAGGCGCCTGCGGGCCCCGCCCCCACGGCGCCCCCCGGGGCCGAACCGCCGCTCCCCTCGGACACGCGCGCCCCCTCGGTCGGCGAGGGACCGGTCGGAGGAATAGACGAACCGTCGAGCCGGATTCACCCGGGCCCGACCCGGCCCTTCACGCGGACGAAGGGGTCTTCGGCGCGCCCGGGGCGGGTGCCCCGTCGGCGAGCACCGAGACCTTCTCGCGCGCATGGCGGCTCGCGTAGGCGACCTTGACCTTCCACGGACGGTCGGGCGAGCCGCCGCCGAGGAGACGGTCGACCCCCGCCTTCGTGAGGTCCGCGACGAACGTCGTCCCGTCGCGCGAGAGCGCGCCGGCGGCCTCGAGGTACGGCACGAACGAGGCGAGCTCGCCGACGTTGAGCGCGGTCGGCCGCTCGGTGACCGCGTCCGGACGGACGAAGCCGTGCCGTCCGAAGTGGTCCGGCGCGTAGAGGAGCATCGACTTGAACTTGTACTTGTGGAGGCCCGCGTTGCCGCGGCCGCCCTGCTTGCCCGCCCCGCGGCCGGCCTTGAACCCGCGGCCGTGCGTGCGGAGGCCCCGGAACTTTCTCGTGCGGCTCGGCATGGTCGTGCCTCCCCCCTAGAGCATCCTCTTCACGAGGTCGTTGATCGCCCGGCCGCGGTAGCCGAGGGCCCCGCCGAGGGTGAACGGCTTCTTCGTCGACCGCCATCCGCCCTTCGGCGCGCGCAGGCGGAAGAGCGGGCGGACGCCGGGGCTCTTCAGGAGGCCCTCACGCGCCACCACGCTCGTGAGCTCGGCCGCTTCCGCCCCCGCGGCGCCGGCCCCCGAGGCGAGCGGCTGGCCGCCCGGCGTCCGGCCCCGCGCCGCGAGCAGGAGACCGACCGTTTCCGGGTCGGCCTCGCCCCACGTCACGTAGCCCTGCACGCGCGTGAGCATCCCCCGGAACGACGCCTCCTCAGGGACGACCGTCGCGTGGTTCGGGCGCGTCAGGTGGAGGAAGCGGAGCGTCTCGTCGATCTCGTGCTTCGCGTGGATCGACCCGCGTACGCGGACGACCATCCACGTCATCGGCTCACCCACCTCCCGTGGCGGGCGCCGCGGGCGCCGGCCGGCGTGGGCCCCGCGGACCTCCCCGGGGCGGAGGGCGACGGCCGCCCGGGCCGCCGCCGCGGCGTCCGCCGCGCATCGGCCGGGCGGGCGCCTCCTCCTTCGGCGGGAGGATCGAGGCGCCGGTCGGGCCGCGGACGATCTTGAGGCGCCCGGCATCCTCGGCCGGGACCTTGAGCTCGGAGAGGCGAAGGAGCGCGCCGAACGCCGCCTGGGCGTAGTTGACGGTCGTCTTCGTGTGACCCTCGGTGAACCCCCAGGCGTCGGTGAACCCGGCGAACCGCAGGATCGGCTTCGCGACATCGCCGACCGCGAGCCCGACGCCCCGCGGCGCCGGCTTGAACATCACGTCCACCGAGCCGCTCCGCCCGTGGGTCGAGAACGGCAGCGTGTGGGCCCGGCCGCAGCCGCACTCCCAGCTGCCGCAGCCGCGCTGGACCTCGACGATCTCGAGCTTCGCGCGGTCGATCGCCCGGCGGATCGTCGGGCCGACCTCGCGGCCCTTCGCCCGCCCGAGGCCGACAAAGCCGTCGCCGTTGCCGACGACGACCGTCACCGCGAACTTGAACCGGCGACCGGAGTCGGTCATCCGTTGGACCATGTTCACGTCGAGCACCTCGTCGTGCAGCCCGGGCAGGAGCCGGTCGACGATCGGCGACTCGCGGAGCGGGAGCCCCGTGGCGAGCGCCTGGCTCATCGTCGTGATCTCGCCCGAGGCGACCCGGCGCCCGAGCTCGGTCCGCGGCACCCACGGCGGCGCCGCGGTCGGCGCGCCGGGACCCCCTCCCCCGCCGGGTGGACGGGGGTACGGACCGCGTCCTCCGCCGCTCATCGGGCCGCCTCCGCGCGCGGGACGAGCCCGGGGAGCTTCAGCTTGTACGCCTCGACCGGTTCGGGGAGGCGCTTCGGGAGGTGCGTGCCGTTGAGGCGGTCGGCGCTCGGCAGCTCCTTGTCGCCGTGCGGGATCTCGAGGCCGGCGTCGAGCAGGCCCTTCAGCGCGGCGGCGAGGCGGCCGCCCGCGGTCGGCCGGCGGAGGCCCGCGTCCAGGACCGCCTCCTCCGTCCCCTGGCCCTTCGCGCGGAGACCGGCGAGGTACCCCGTGAGGTACGCCGCCGGGGTGGAGCCGAGGCTGGTCGGGGGGAACGCGATCCGGCCGAGCTCGGCGCTGTCGGCGCTCGCGACCACGCGATCGCCCTTCGGGTCGAAGTCGACGAGCGCGACCCGGACCCGACGGCCCGAGCAGCGGACGACCGCGCGCGACGTGCCGCTCTCGAGGAGGCGGAGGCGGACCCGGTAGTCGGTCCGACCCTCGCGCCGGCGGCGGAAGTGGACGCGGTAGCGGGGTCCCGTGCTCATGCCGGACCCTCCTTGAGGTGACCCGCGACGCGGAGGTTCAACAGGAGGTGGGCCCGGCTGCGGAACATCCCACCCTTCGCGCGGCGGTAGAACTCACGGTAGATGCGCGGGGGGATCCGCTTCGCGGCCCGGAGCTCGCGCAGGAGGTCGCGCTGCGCGCGGATCCGTCGGATCCAGCGCTCCTTCCGAGGCACGCGGGCGTTCGGTGTCCCTCGGCGGGAACCGGGGCCCGAGCGCCGGCCGCGGTCGACCGCGATCGCGCGGCGGCGGGCGCGGGCCCGCGACGTCCCGCGGATGCGGCGGCGTCGGATGACCCCGCCCTTGATCGCGGTGCGGATGTCGGCGCGCGTGACGGAGTCCGCGAGCTCTTCCTGGCTCGCGGGATCGATCCAGACCCGACCCTCGCCGCAGTTGAGGAGGTCGGCGGCGAGACGGCGCTGGTTCCGGAGGTCGGGCACGGCTCACTCCTCCCCTTCGGCCTTCACGATCGGGTTGAGGACGCGGATCCCGAGGCGGCGCGCCTCCTCCTCGAGGACGAGGCGGCGACGGGTGCCGACGGTTCGGGCGATGACGGCGGCGTCGGTGCGGGCGTCGAGCCCGTCGAGCTCGTCGCGCGTCCGGACGACGACCGGGCGGAAGCCGCTCGGGACGAGGCCACGGACCCGGGCGGGCGAGCGGTAGCCGACCCGCACGATCTGGGCCCGGTAGCCGTAGTGGCGCCGCTGCTTCGACTGGAGCCCGCGCGGGCGGCGCCAGGCGCCGTCCCGGCCGATCCTCCAGTAGCGGTAGGCGGCCTGGCGGACGAACGCGGGCCGCTTCCCGTCGAGGAGGGCCCGGGTGGCGAGGAGCGTGCGGAGGGCGACGGGAAGGTCGGCGCGCCGGGGGACGCGGGGGCCGTCCTCCTTCTTCGGGGCCTCCTTCGTCTCGGCCGCGGCGGCCTCGGCCTTCGGTTCGGCGGGCTTCGCGGCGCGGCGGCGGGCGGGCGCCTTCGGAGCCGCGGCCTCCCCTGCGGGGACCTTCACGGGAGCCTCCTTCGGCTCGGGGGCCGGCTCGGCCATCAGCTCGCCTCCTTGAGGTGGGCCCGCTCGACGAGGTAGATCCCGTCCTGGAAGACGCGCGGGTCGTAGTCGCGGATGCGGGTCGCCCGCTCGATGTTCGCGGCGCTCTGTCCGACCTCCTCGATGTCGTGGCCCTCGATCGTGACGAACTCCCCGTCGACCTTCGCGGTCGTGCCGGGAAGGAGCCGGGTCGACCGCGGGTACTTCTCGCCGAGGAAGTTCTCGATCACGAGCTCGTTGCCCTTCACGGAGACCTTCATCGGGAAGTGGGCGGCGACGACCTTGAGGCGGGCCTCGACGCCCCGGCTCAGGCCGCCCGCGATGTTCGCGAGGTGGGAGGCCCACGCCCCGAGGAGCGCCTTCGAGCGCTTGCGGGCGGGCGGGAGGCGGAGCTCGAGCTCGATCTTCCCCTCCGAGGCGGCGAGGTGGAGCACGTCGGACGGGAACGGCCGCGCGACCTCGCCCCGGGGCCCGCGGGCGCGGAGCGTCCGCCCGTCGACCTCGACGGTGACCCCCTTCGGGAGCGCGATCTCGGCGCGACCGGCCTCAGTAGACATAGGCGAGCAGCCGACCTCCGATCTTCATCTCGCGGGCCTCGGGGTGGCCGACGAGGCCGCGGTTCGTGGAGAGGACGAGGAGGCCGAAGTCCTGGGCGGGGAGGTAGCGGGCCTCGTAGCGCTCGAGGCTGTCGTACCGCACCGCGACGCGGGGCTTCACGACCCCGCACGAGTTGATTCGCCGGGAGAGCGCGACCTCGTACTTGCCGCCGCGCCCGGTCGGGACGAACGTGAACTCGTCGACGTAGCGGTGCTCGCGGAAGAGCCGGAGCACCTCGCCGATCAGCTTCGAGGTCGGGGCGATCTCGACCTTCGGGCGGCCGTCACGGTCGGCGTGCCGGAGCGTCACGAGGGCATCGTTGAGCAGATCTCGGGTCATGCGCGGAACCTCCTCCTCACTGGTACTTGCGGAAGCCGAGGTCGAAGGCGACCTCGCGGAAGCACTGGCGGCAGAGGTGGAGGCCGTAGCGGCGGACGATCCCGCGCTTCCGGTCGCACCGGAGGCATCCGTCCTTGCGCCCGAACTGCTTCTTCGGCTTCATCGCGTGCTCACTCCAGGATCGTGACGCCGAACGTGCGGTGGAGGAACTCGCGCGTCTCCTCGCGCGACGAGCGGAGCCGGCGCGGGATCGAGCGCGGCTGGATGCGGCGGTCGCGGACGCGGAACCCCGCGCGCCCCATCTCGACCGCGACGTCCATCCCGTGGATGCCGATCGCCGGATCGTACTTCATCCCGGCAAAGTCGGTGTAGTCGGCGAGGCCGAACGAGAAGTTCCCGTTCCGGTCGATCGAGTCGACGTCGAGCTGCTTGTCGCGGGCGTCGAACGCGCGGCCGAGGAACTCGACCGCCGTGCCGCCGCGGAGCGTGACCTTCGCCCCGATCTCCTGACCCTTGCGGATGCCGAAGTCGCGGTTCGTGGAGTGGGAGCGCGTCGCGATCGGCTTCTGGCGCGTGACCATCTGGAGGACCTTCTGCGCCCTTGCGAGCGGCTCGCCGGACTCCCCGACGCCCACGTTGACGACGACCTTGAGGACGCGGACCGCCTCGTGGGGGTTCGCGGGGCGCCGCTCCGGGACGGGAGCGGCCGGGCTCGGGACCGGGCGGGCGGGCGCGCTCATCGGTCAAGCCCCTCCCCGAGCGTGATCGCCGGCGCCTGCTCGCCGACGACGTAGACGTACTCCTTCACTGTGGAGAACCCCTGCTCGAAGTGCACGAGGTTCGGCTGCGGGGAGTTGCGGACCTCGATCCGCTCGACCCGGGCGAGCTCGCCGACGTGCGAGCCGCCCGCGACGTAGGCGAGCGCCCCGGGCTTCAAGGGGAGATGGTCGAGGACCTTCTGGCCGGGGAGCTCGATCTTGAGCGAGTCGCCGACCTTCCACGGGGTCTTCGCGTCGACGAGGAGGTTCCGGCCGTCGTGGAGCGTCACCTCGACCCGGCCCCCCTTCGTCGTGTGCTTCGCGCGGACCCGGCCGATCTTGACCCCGGCCTCGGGCGGCGGGATCGGCACGAGGACGAGCTTCGCGCGGTGGTTCGTCACCAGGCGGAAGTGCCGGTCGAGCGGCGCCGCGAGCGAGACCGTGTCGAGCAGCCCGACCCCGCGGGTGAGGTCGCTCGCGACCTTGCCGTCGATGCGGACCGAGCCGCTCCGGAGGAGGACGCGCGCCTCGCGCGCGCTCGCGGCCACGTGCTGGAGGTCGCGGAGGACGAGCAGGAGCGGGATCGACCGGTCCTGGGGGTGCGGGCCGGGGCTCGGGCGGAGGACCCACTTCGTTCCCTTGCGGGGGACGGTCCAGCTCCGGGGCGCGGCCCGGCGCTTCAGGCGGAACGTCATGGTTCTCCCTCCGGCTCCGCTTCCGGCTCCGGGGCTTCCGCCTCGGGCCGGGCCTCGGGCGGGACCTGGGGGCCCGCCTCGGCCGCGGCCGCCTCGGGCTCGGGGGCCTCGCCCCGCTCCTCGGGGGTGAGCTCCTCCTCGCGGACGTGGAGCGCCCGACGGCGCCAGGGGTCGGCGAGGTTGAGCCGCGTGATCACGAGGTGCGAGGGGCGGAGCGCGAGCGGCTTCAGCTTCTCCTCCGCGGTCTTGAGCGTCACGTTGTCGAGCGTGACCGCGTAGTCGCGGCGCGAGATCTTCGCGACCCGCTCCTCGCGTCCGACGAAGCTCCCGCTCAGCACGCGGACGGTGTCGCCCTTGCGGACCGGCACGCTGCGGCGGCGGAAGCGCCGCCGGAGCTCGCGCGAGAGCAGGACCGCCATCCTCCGCCGCCGCTCGGCGGTGGACGCGGTGTAGAGGGCGCGGCGTTGGCGGCGGGGAGCGTGGGGGGATCGACGCATGGCTCCTCCTACAGGATGATCGACGACGCCGCCGCGATCCGCGGCCAGCGCTCGGCGGCCTCCTTCGCCACCGGTCCCTTGATCTGCGAGCCCTTGATCTCCCCGGTCTCGGTCGTGATCACCGCCGCGTTGTCCTCGAACTGGAGGCGCGTCCCGTCCGGACGGCGCAACGGGGAGCGCGCGCGGACGATCACGGCGTGGAGCACCTGCCGCCGCATCTCGGGCGTCCCCTTCTTCACGGAGACGATCACGAGGTCGGCGATCCCCGCGCGGGGATAGCGTCGGTGGGTGCCGTGCCAATTCCGCACGGCGATGATCTCCACGACCTTCGCGCCGGTGTTGTCGACGCACTCGAGCCGGGCGCCTTTCGGGAGGCCGCGCCCGCGCCGTCCCGCGAGCCCCTTCATCGCGCCTCCTCCTCGGGCTTGGCCGCGCCCTCCCGGGGCGCCTCTTCCTCGCCGCGCACGCGGCGGGCCGCCTCCCCGAGGTCGGCGACGATGCAGAACGCGACGAGCTTCGAGAGCGGCCGGGTCTCGGCGATGCGGACGCGGTGGCCGACCTTCACCTCGAGGCACGGGGGCGCGTGCGCGAGGTAGCGCCGACGCCGCTTCTCGTACCGCTCGAACTTCGGCACGTAGTGGAGGAGCGTCCGCTCGACGACCGCGGTCCGCTGCATCGCGTTCGAGACGACCGTCCCCTCGAGGACCTGGCCCCGAACGGGGAGGCGGCCGTGGAACGGGCAGTGGCGGTCGTCGCACCGCTTCCGCGGGGCGCGGACGTCGAGCCCGATGTCCCGGGCCCGGGGAGCCCTCGACGTGCTCGTAGCGGTCAACGGAACCTCCGAGGACTCCCAGCGAGCAGACGCTTCGTCCGGTCCTCGGGACGCACGCGAAGGAGGTCGCCTCTTAAGGGTAACTCTCGTCCGCCGAGCTCGAGCGTCCCGGTGAGGCCGCTCTTCGCGAGCCGGACGGTCCTCGGGCGCCCGGCCTCGCGGACCACGAACGTGGAGAGCGTCTCGTCGACGATCGTCCCCGCGACCGGTCGGGCCCGGCCGGCACCCGCCGGGACGATCACGGAGGCGCCGAGGAGCTCGCCCGCCAACAGGGTGCGCTCGAGCGGCGCGAGGTCACGGGGGACGATCGGGGCGCGGGCCACCGGTTCACCTCGGACCCTCCGCGCGGGGGGTGGGAGCGGTCGCGGCCAGCGCCCGCTCGCGCAGGACGGTGAGCGACCGTGCGACGTTCGTGCGGAGCGCGCGCATCCGGCCCGGGCTCGGGGGCGCGCCGCCCATCGCCGCGACACCCCGCTCGCGCAGGAGCTCGTTCTCCGTCTCGGCGATCTTCCGTCGGAGGTCGTCGTCCGAGAGCGCGCGGAGCTCGGCCATCCTGAGGAGCGTCATGCCGCCTCCGCCGGAGGACCCGCGGAGGGCCCCGCCGGCACCTCGGGCTGGGGCGGGACCTCGGGAGGCGCCGCCGGGGCCTCGGGCCGCTCGGGGACGCCCTTCACGGTGATCTCGTCCGGGAGCTTCGCCGTCGGGCGCATGATCCAGACGTTGACCCCGATGACGCCGGGCTTGAGGCGCGCCTGGTAGAATCCCTTGTCCATCCAGAGTCGGACCGCCTCACCGCAGTACTTGATCGTGCCGGCCTTGAACCGCTCCGTGCGGTGGCGCTCGCCGGTGAGCTTTCCGGACAGGATCACCTGGCAGCCGCGCGCCCCGGACTCCATGATCCGGCGGACGGTCGAGTGCCCCGCCCGGCGGAAGTGCCAGCCGCGCTCGAGCGTCGCGGCGAGCTTCTCGCTCATGAGCTGGGCGTTCAAGTTCGGCTGGCGCTCCTCCTGGACCTCGATCTGGGGGTTGTCGAGCTGGAACCGGTGCTGGATGTCCTCGGTGAGGCGCTTGATGAGCTCGCCGCGGTGGCCGATCAGGATCCCCGGCCGCTCGCAGACGAGCGTGACGCGCGTGCCCATCGGGGTGCGGACGATGTCGAGGCCGCCGAAGCCCGCGCGCGCGCTCTCCTGGACGAGGTAGTCCTTCAGGAGGACGCGGCGCATCGACTCCTGGATCACCTTGCGCTCGCCGCTCACGGGGCCTCCGCACGCTCGGCGAGGACGATCTCGACGTTCGTCGACTGCTCGTTCCACGGGTCGCCCCGGCCGTGCGCCCGCGGCATCTGGGTCGGGAAGATCCGGCCGCGGCTGCTGGCCGCGACCTGGACGATGAGGCGGTCGAGGTCGAGGCCGTCGTACTCGGCGTTCGCCTCCGCGTTGCCGAGGACCTCGAGGACCTCGCGCGCGACCTTCTTCGGGTACCGGCCCGGGCCGACCGCGGTGTGGTGCGCGGTCTCCTGGTTGTAGCGCCGGAACGGGATCGCGCGCCGGCGGGCCACGACGTCCTCGAGCAGCTCGCGCGCCTTCTCGAGGGGGAGGCCGCGGATCGCGTTCAGCACCTCGTAGGTCTTCTTCGGGGAGATGCGGAGCTCGATGCCCCGGGCCCGGGCGACGTTCACGCCCTTCTCGCCCCGGTAGGTGTAGCCCCGCATCGCACGACCCTCCTCACTTGAGCGGCATGAACTTCGACGACCGCGTCGCCCCGACGCCCGGGCCCGAGTGCTTCTCGAACCGGCGCGTGAGCGCGAACTCGCCGTAGTAGTGGCCGATCATCTCCGGGCGGACCTCGATCTCCTTGAACTCCTTCCCCGTGTGCACGGCGACGCGGCGGCCGACGTGCTCGGGAAGCACGAGAGCGTCCCGGCAGTGCGTCCGCACGACCTTCTCGGCCGGGGTCGAGCGGACCCGCTCGAAGAACGACGCGGTCGCCGGGTTGAAGCCGCGGCGGATCGACCGTCGCGCGCGGGCGCCGAGCACGGCGGCGAGCTGCTCGAGGGTCATCGCGCGGAGCTCCTCAAGGCTCTTCCCCCGGAAGGAGAACTCGCGCTTCCGGCGCGCCTCGACCCTCTTCGTGCGTCGTGCCTTCGGCATCCCGCCCTACCTCCTCCGCCCCGCGAGCCGCTTCTTGCGGGCCGACCGGGAGAACCGTCCGACCTTCGCGCCGGGCCAGGTGCCGCTCTTCACGGTGCTCGGCCGGCCCACGTGCTGGTGCGCCCCGCCGCCGAACGGATGGTTGACGGGGTTCATCGCGACCCCCCGAACCTTGAACGGAGCGCGGGCGAGGGAACGGGTCGCGAGGACCTTCTTCCCCGCCTTGATGATCGGCCGCTCCAGGCGGCCGCCGCCCGCGACCGCGCCGACCTCGGCGCGGCAGGTCGGGAGGAACGTCTTGAACGTGCCGCTCGGGAGCTGGACGGTCACCTCGTTCGAGGTGTGGGCGACGACGAGGGCGCTCGTCCCCGCCGCGCGAACGAGGCGTCCGCCGTCGAACGGCTTCACCTCGAGGTTCGAGACGAGCGTGCCGTCCGGGATCCGCCCGAGCGGGAGGATCGCGCCGCGGTCGACCTTCCCTTCGCCGAGCGCGACCGTGTCGCCGGTCGCGAGGCCGGCCGGGGCGAGGATTGTGAGGCGGCCGCCGTCGGGGACCTCGACCTCGGCCACGGGGGCGGTGCGGCCCGGCGCGGGCTGGATCGCGAGGACCTTCGCCTCGCCGACGAGGTTCGGGGGCGGCAGGTAGACCGGACCGTGGTGCCGGTGGCTCGGCGAGCGGTAGCGGCCGGTCCCGGCGCCGCGCCGGCGGGAGATGATGCGCTTTCCCATCAGAACACCCCGGCCCGGCTGCCGATGTCCTCGGCGCTGAACCCCTTCGCGAAGCGGACGGTCGCGATCTTCCCGTGGATCACGGTCTTCGTCGTGATCTTCGCGACCTTGCACTGGTAGGTCTCCTCGACCGCGCGGCGGATCTCCGCGCGGTTCGCCCGGCGGTCGACGACGAACTCGAGCTTGTTCTGCCGCTCCATCTCGTCCATCGACTTCTCGGTCACGTAGGCGTGGAGGATGATCCGATGGCGGAGCTGCGTCATGGGGCCGCCTCCCCGAGCCGCTCTCGCAGCGACTCGACGGCGGTCCGGCTGAAGATCGTGAGTCGCCCGGCGACGCCCCCGGGGGCCAGGTCCTCCGTCCCGAGGCGGTGCACTGGGACGACGTCGATCCCGGGGAGGTTGCGGAACCCGAGGGCCCGGTTCGGCGCGCTCGTCACCACGAGCACGCTGCGCGGGGTCCGCCGCACCCGGCCGCGGCGGCGCGCGCGGCCGGACGCGTGGAGGTGCGTCCGGTCCCCGGCACGCGTCACGTCGGCCCAGAGCTTGAGATGCTCGAGGAGGGCGCGGGCGTCGCGCGAGGTGCGGATCGTCTCGACCCCGTCCTCGATCACGAACGGGAGCGCGACGCCGTGGGGGAGATGGTGGCCGCGCGCCCGGGCGAGCTTCTCCTCGCGGGTCGCGGCGAGCGCGCTCGCGAACGCGAGCCGGCGCTCCTTGCGGTTGATCTTCTTCGCCCAGATCCGGTCGGTCGTCGGAGGATGGGCGGGTCGGCCGCCGACGGTGTTCGGCGCCTGAGCCCCTCGCATCGAGCCCATGAGACGTGGCGTCCTCGCGACCCCGCGCCCCTTCCCCGACCACTCGACCGAGTGGCGGACCCCGGCCGTCGGGCTCGTCGCGTACGGCTGCCGGCGGTGGGTCGCGGCCGCGACCACGGCGCGCTGGATGAGGTCGGGCCGGAGCGGGTGCGAGAAGGCGAGCGGGAGCGGGACGGTCGTGTGGGTCTTCCCCTGGAGGTCGAAGAGATGCGCCCGGTGGTGGGGCGTCGCGGGTTCCGCCGGCGGCGCCTCCGCCGGAGCGCGCTCCGGCGTCATCCGCCCTGCTTCGACCGCGTGCTCAGGTAGCGGAGGTCGACCTTCTCGACGGTGGCGACGCGGCTGCGGATCGGGGCGCGGAAGCGCAACAGGCGCTTCGCCGGGCCCGGGACCGAGCCGTGGAGGATGACGCACGCGCTGCGGACCTCGCCGTAGTGCGGGAACCCGCCGGCGGGGGTGAGCGGGTCGTTCTTCGGGTCGCGCACGACCTTGAGGACCCGGAGGTTGAACTGCGTGCGGCGGTGGTAGCCGGTCTGTCCGGCCTGGGGGATGCGGTAGGTCACGAAGCTCGGGTTGTGCGGGCCGAGCGTCCCAATCATCCGCCGGTGCTTCGAGTTCTTGCGGGGCTGGAGCTTCACGCCCCAGCGCTGGATGTGGCCCTGGAAGCCGAACCCCTTCGTGACCCCGAGCACGTCGACGAACTCGCCCTCCTTCGTCACCTTATCGATCGGGATCTCCTGGCCGAGCTGTTCGAGGGCGAACGCGCGGCGCTCGTCGAGCTTCTCGCCCGAGACGCGGACCTCGAAGAGCGTCGGGGTCTTCGACGGGACCCCGGTCACGAACTCGGGGTGCGTGTGGACGACGAGGCGGACCTCGTCCGCGGGGACGCTCGAGAACCGCGCACGGGCCCCGTCGGCGGACGCAGGATGCGGCGGGATGCGGCGCGCGAGGTCCTCCGCGGTGCCGTCCGCCCAGACCTCGGCGACGGTCGCGAGCCCGTAGGGGCGGCGCGCGTAGAGCCGGGCGGCGACGGCCTTCAGGGGCGGGACCTCGACGACCGTCACGGGCACGGCGACCTCCTGGCCGGCGGTGGTCGAGCGCTTGCGGTAATCGACCACGAACGCGTGGGTCATCCCGACCTTGAACCCGGCGAACCCCGCGAGGGCGGGGGCCTTCGGGCCCGCGGGCCAGGAACGGATGCGAGGGACGGGCCGGGCGGCCCGGGAACGGGGCGAATACGCGAGCGAGCCGCGCCGCGGACGATGCCGTCGTGCCATCGATCGATGGGGTTCCCTCTCGTGGTGGGGCCGGGGGAGAAAGGTGGCCTATTTAACCGCTCGCTCGGAAGCTCGAGTTCTCCGAGGAGGAACGGGGGCCGGAGCGCCGGCCGGCCTGAACGCGCGCGTAGAGGGCCGCCGAGGACCCCTCCCGCCGACGCTAGATGAGTCCGAGCTCGCGCCCGGCCTTCCCGAACGCCTCGACCGCCCGGTCGACCTCGTCGTCGGTGAGCGCGGCGTTGAGGATCGTGCGGATCCTCGCCTGGTCGCGGGCGACCATCGGGTAGACGATCGGGAGCGCGAAGACGCCGAGCTCGAAGAGGCGCGCGCTGAGGCGCTTCGCCTTCGCGCTGTCACCCACGATGACCGGTGTGATCGGCGTCGCGCTGCGTCCGAGGTTGAAGCCGAGGGCGCGCATCGCCCCCTGGAACCGGCGGGTGACGGCCCAGAGCCGCTCGACGTGCTCGGGCTCCTGCTCGAGGACGTCGATCGCGGCGAGGCACGCCGCGGCGACCGCCGGCGGGTGCGACCCCGAGAGCAGCCAGGTCCTCGAGCGGTTGTACGCAAACCGGACGAGGTCGGACGAGCCCGAGATGTGGCCGCCCACGACCCCGAACGCCTTCGAGAACGTCCCCATCTCGACGTGCACAAGCTCGCGCGAGAGCCCAAAGTGGGAGACGATCCCGCGGCCTCCCTCGCCGAGGACCCCTTCGCCGTGGGCGTCGTCGACGTAGAGCATCGCCCCGTGCTCGCTCGCGAGCGGCGCGATCCGGTCGAGCGGCGCGAGGTCGCCGTCCATCGAGAAGACCCCGTCGGTGACCACGAGCAGGCGCCGGTACGCGGGGGTGTGCCGCTCGGCCTCGCGGAGGACCCGGGCGAGGTCGTCGACGTCGGTGTGGTGGTAGACCGCCCGCTCGGCCCGCGAGAGGCGCACGCCGTCGATGATGCTCCCGTGGTTGAGCTCGTCGCTGATCACGAGGTCGCCCTCGCCGACCAGCTGGGGGAGGAGGCCCGCGTTGGTCGCGAAGCCGCTCTGGTAGGTGAGCGACGCCTCCGCCCGCTTGAACCGCGCGAGCCGTCGCTCGAGCTCGACGTGAAGGTCCATCGTCCCGGCGATCGGCCGGACCGACCCCGAGCCGACCCCGTGGGAGCGCACGGCGGCGAGCGCCGCGGCCTTGAGCCGGGGATGGTTCGAGAAGCCGAGGTAGTTGTTCGAGCAGAGCATGAGGACGCGGTGCCCGTCGACGACGCACGTCGGCTCGCTCGGCCCGCTCAGGACGTGGAGCTTCCAGTCGAGGTCGCCCGCGACGAGCTGGTCGACCTCCTCGCGGAGGAACGCGGCGGGCGAGCGCGGGGCCGTCACCAGCGGGCCTCCAGCGAGACCTTCGCGGCCTGCTTCGACTCGATGAGCTCCATCGCCCGGCCGATCTCGGCGATCGGCACCCGATGGGTGATGATCGCGCGGACCTTCTCGCGGAAGTCGGGCCGGGCGAGGAGGCTCTTCACCTGGTACCAGGTGGCGAACATCCTTCGGCCGAAGATCCCCTGCACCTTCGCCGCCTTGAAGACGAGCGCATTGTCGATGTCGAGGGTCGCGGGCCGGTCGAAGAGCCCGAGGAGCGAGACGCGGCCGCCCGGGGCGAGGGCGTCGAAGACGAGCGTGAGCGACGCCGGGTGCCCGCTCATCTCGAGCGCGACGTCGACGCCGTGCCCGCCGTTCGCCGCGCGCAGCGCCTCCGCGAGCCCCGGGCCCTCGGAGCTCGGGTCGAAGACCCGGTCGGCGCCCATCGTGCGCGCGAGGTCCGCCCGCAAGCGGTTCACCTCCGTCGCGAAGACCGTCTCGGCGCCGAAGACCTTCGCCGCCGCGATCGCCATGAGACCGATCGGGCCGCAGCCGGTGACGAGGACCGTCTTCCCCGCGAGGTCCTCGACGTTCTCCTCGGGCAGGAGGGAGTGGACCGCGTTGCCGAGCGGCTCCTGCACGCTCGCGAGCTCGGGCGCGAGCGCGGGGTCGTTCTTCCACGCGTTCATCTCGGGCAGGACCGCGTACTCGGCGAAGACGCCGTCCCGGTCAACGCCGAGGACCTCGACGTGCTCGCAGATGTGCATGCGACCCGTGCGACACTGGTAGCAGGTCCCGTCGACGATGTGGGTCTCGGCCGAGACGTGATCGCCGACCGCAACGCTCCGCACGGCGCGCCCGACCGCGACGACCTCCCCGCTCAGCTCGTGACCGAAGACGAGCGGGACCCGGCGGATCCGTTCCTCGGCCCACGGGTTCCACTGCCAGATGTGGACGTCCGTTCCGCAGATCGACGAGGCGCGGACCCGGACGAGCACCTCGTTGTCCCGCGGTGTCGGGTCGGGCACCTGGGCGAGCTCGCCGCCCGCGGCCCGACGGGACTTCACGATGGCGCGCACGGAGTTCGGCCGGCCGAGCCGGGTCGTGGCCTTAACGGTTGGCGCACGCGGACCCCTCCGCCGGGACCGTGGTCGGCCGCGACGGCGTCCCTGCGCCCCTGGGCGCCGCGCCGGCCCAGATGGTTACCCTCGCCCTATCACGTGGGTAAATAGGACCGCCGCGTTGAACGAGCGCGGATGCCCGAGGGCGGGGAGCCACCGGCGGACGGCGGACCCTCGGTCCCTCCGGGCCGGTTCTGGACGGTCGACGAGGCGAACGCACGCCTCGAGGGCCTCCGCGAGCTCCTGCCCCGGCTCCGGGGCTGGGCGGTGCGCCTCACCGAGGTCCACACGGAGCTTGGGCGCCTCCGCAAGTTCTGGGGGGACGAGCTCGAGGCACGGGACCATGTCGACCATCCGCTCCGCGAGCGGCTTGAGGCCGAGTGGAAGAACCTCACCCGCCGCCTCGACGAGGCGATCGAGGCGCTCCGCGGCGAGGGGATCGAGGTGAAGGAGCTCGAGCACGGCCTCGTCGACTTCTTCGCGCTCCTCGATGGCGAGGTCGTCTTCCTCTGCTGGAGGAGCGACGAGGTGGAGGTCGGGTTCTACCACACCCTCACGGGGGGCTTCGCCGGGCGCCGGCCCCTTCCGGGACGGCGAACCTCGCTCCCCGCCGGCCCGCGCGACCGGGCCTAGCGGTCCGAGTTCCCCACGCCGGGACCGGTCGCGAGCGCGGCCGCCGCGAGGACGATCGCGGAGGCGCCGAAGCCTCCGGCGAGCGCGGCCCCGACCGTGACGAGCGGGAGCGCGCCGCCGAGCTCGAGCGCGAGGACCACGGCGGGGAGCCCCACCCCGGCGCCCCCTCCGAGGACCCCGACGGTCCCGCCGCCCGGCCGGCGGATCGCGATCGCGGCGTAGCCGGCGAGCACGGCCGCCCCGACCGCGAGCACGGCCCCCGCTCCGACCGCGGAAAGGAACCCCTCGAGGCTCACGAAGGGGCTCAGCTCGATGCGGCTCACGTTCGCGAAGCTCCCCGGACGGAGAGGGATCGAGAGGCCCGTCGAGCCCGCGTCGTAGGACGGCGCGACGAACGTGCGCAGCTCGGTCGGTCCGAAGCCCGACGCCGTGACGCTCAGCTCGAGGCCGCCGCTCGGGACGTTCGTGAAGACGAACGCCCCGGCGCTGTCCGTGTAGTTGATGCCGAACGTCCGGTTCCCTTCGAGGGTCAGGACGACCTGGGCGGAGGGGACCGGCTGGCGCACCCCACTGTGGTTCGTGTACACCGTGCCCGAGACCACGAACCTCGCCGGGGCGCTCGCCTGCATCCCGTAGTAGGCGAACGCTCCTGCGAGGACGACCCCGATCGCCGCGACCGCGACGAGGGCCACCGAGGCGAGCGGGACCGGGCGCCCGCGCGGGGGTCGGGGCGGCGCCAGCGGGGGATAAAGGCCCGGGAGGACCTCCCAGCTGTAGAGCGGAGGAGGGTCCCGGGGAACGACGACCGGGACCGCCACGTGGCAATGCGGGCACGGGAACCACTGGGTCGGCGGCGAGGGGGCGTAGACGACCCGAAGGCCCCCGCCGCACGTCGGGCACCGTACCGTGACCGTCGGCGGACCCGTCGGCGTGGCCATCGGCAACGCCGGACCTCACCCGGGGTCTTAGCGTTGCGGCGAGCGCTCGGGAAGTCCCATCCCCGCATCGTCGGGGTGGACGACGGGGCGTTCAGGCGCGGCGACCGCGAGGCTCCGATCGCCGCCGTCGTGGTCGCGCTCCCCGATCGCGTCGAGGAGGTGCGGATCGGCCGCGTGACGGTCGACGGGTCGGACGGGACCGCCCGCGTCCGCGCGCTCCTCGCGGCGCTCGACGGCCGGGAAGGGGTCCGCGCGGTCCTCCTCGACGGGGCGGTCGTCGGCGGGTTCAACGTGCTCGACCTCGACGCGCTCCGCCGGGCCACGCGGGTCCCGGTCGTCGCCGTCACCCGCCGTCGCCCCGAGTTCGAGAGGATCCGTGCGGCGCTCCGGCGCTGGTTCCCGCGCAGCGCGGTGCGGAGGTTCGCTCTCCTCCGCCGCCACCGCCTGGCCCGCGTCGCGACCGCGGGCGAGCCGATCTGGGCCGCGGCGGCCGGCTGCACGGCGCGCGACGCCGAGGCCCTGGTCCGAAAGTCCGCGGTGCGCGGCTACTGGCCCGAGCCGCTCCGCCTCGCGCACCTGGTCGCTTCCGCAGCAGGCGCGCGCCCGGCGGGGCGACGGAAGAACGCTTTAGGCCGCAGGCGCCCTCGCACCCGTCGTGGGCCTGTAGCTTAGCCTGGACAAAGTACTGGCCTTCTAAGCCAGCAGTCTCGGGTTCAAAGGTCCCGGGGGCACCCCCGGGGCGGAGAGTCCCGACAGGCCCGCTTCGCCCTGCGCAACGAGTCCTTTAGTGTTGGGTGTTCGGGGCGTTCGAGGGGCCGCTTGGGACACGGGCGAAGGCCCGTCGTCGGTCGCCGCGAACGATCGTGCCGCTCCACCGCGTCGCGAGGTGGAACCTGCCGGCGATCGGCACCCACCGAGCCGGAGTGCCGGACGGGCCGCGACAAGGAGGTCTGTCAGCCGCGCTCGGAGCAACACAAACATTCTTACGTCCGGGCCCATCGCAACTCCTCCTTGTTGGGGAGGACAGATGTCTCGCTCGCCGAACCGGTCGCGCTCCAGGCTCCGGGGTCGCAGGTTCCCGAGATCGCACGGGCGCCCCCCAGACCCTCGAGAGCGGTCGGGGCGGGACGGGGGAGGGGCGGGCGGACCCTGGCCCCGCAGCCGGGGCGCGACGCGGAACGACGCGGGCGATCGCGGTCCCATCGAGGGGGGAGGGACCCTCTCGGCTTGGGTTGAGGGGCTTCCCTCTCGCGGCGCGACTCTCGCCTCGATCCGATGAGCGAGAGCCCTTCGAACACCTGTCCGGTGTGCGGTTCGGAGTCGACCCGCCTGACGAGATACCGAGTGCCGGGGCTGTTGCTCCTTGAATGTCCGGCCTGCCACCTGATCTTCCAAAGGGCCCCGCAGGTGCCGGCCACGTTGTACTCCCACGAGTACTACTCTCACTGGTCACCGGACGAATCCGGGTATCCCGCCGGCGTCGCGAAGATCGCCACGGCCTCGAGGCTGCTCGCGAGTCTGGTCGAAGCAAACGGCGGCAGTGGGCCGGGCGGGCGCCTGCTCGATATCGGCTGCGCCCACGGACAGTTGCTGGAAGCCGCCCGGGCGCGAGGGCTGCGGCCCGAAGGGGTCGAGATCTCTCCGGCGGCCGACTTCGCTCGTTCCAAGGGATTCCCGGTATTCTCCGGGCCGCTCGAAGCAGCCCCCTTCGGACCAGGGCGGTTCGACTTCGTCACTATGGTCGACGTCATCGAGCACGTGGCCGACCCGTTGGGACTCCTGAGACGAGTGAGGTTCCTGCTTCGCGATCACGGGCGTCTGCTCATCCTGACGCCGGATGCGAGGAGCCTTTCGGCCAGGCTGCTCCGCGGTCGCTGGCCCCACTTCAAGGGTGAGCACTTGGTCTACTTCTCCCGGTCTTCCGTTCGTGCGGCTCTCGGGCGGTCGGGATTCCGACCTCTCGCCATGCACACCGGTACGAAGTACCTCTCGTTCGACTACACTCTTGCCGATCTCGAGCGGTACGGACGGATGCCGCTCTTGGCTCGCATCGTGGTAGGCTTGGGGGGCCTCGTTCCGACCCGGGTGCGTCGGACGCCGGTCCCGTTGCCGTCGGACCTCGGCGTGATCGCCGAAGCCGTGTCCGCGGATTGATCGGTCGTCCGCCGCGGGGGGTCCGGCGATCGAAGTCTCGCGGCCGACCGCGATGCTCCAGGCCCTCTAGACGGGGTGAGAATCTTCGGGCGTGCGGGCGGGGCCGCTGCCCTCGGCCGGGTTCTCGAGGCGCGCGCGGGTGGGGACCGGACCTCCCCGGAGACGGGCGTAGCGCGGATTCGCGCGCATCATCATGACGATGTTCCTTACGGCGACGACGAATCCGTTGAAATGGCTCTCGCCGTGGACGCGCCTTCTCTCAAAGCTCGGCAGTTCCGTCACCCGGAGCCCGAGCCCTTCGGCGCGGCAGAGTATCTCGACCTCAATGTCCCAGCGATCGGCGCGGAGATCGAGGTGGGGAACGACGTCCTGGCGGAACCCGAAGAGTCCGTACACGACATCGGTGAAGTGGGTTCCGCACAGGAGATTCATGGTGAAGGTCAGTCCCCAGTTCCCGACCGTGCGCAGGAACGTGTTGTCGGCCGAGCCCCCTCCCTCGACGAACCTCGATCCGTGGACCACGTCCGCACCGGCCTCGAGCGCACGCACGAGGCGGGGGATCTCGGCGGGATCGTGCGAGCAGTCCGCATCGACGATGCAGACGAACCGGCCGCGAGCCGAGCGAAGGCCGAGTCGGATGGCGTTCCCCTTGCCGGAGTCCTGCTGGTGGAGGATGCGGACTTTGGGTTCGAGGCTACGAGCGAGCTCGACCGTTCGATCCGTCGAATGACCATCGACCAACAGCACCTCATCCGCGTAGGACGCGATGGACGGGAGAACGAGCAGAACGTTCTCCTCCTCGTTACGGGCCGGGACGATCACCGAAACCCGCGGTCCGCCGCCCCCCGCTTCCTCGGAGTTTTCCGTCACCCGTTAACCAACCTTAGGGCGTGGAACGGTGCCTTCGCCCTTTTATGTTTATGGCCTCCTCGACTCCTCGCCCGTCGTGGCGGGGTCACGCATCGGCGCGCACGGAGCAGGGAACGTGGTTCGTCTGGACAGCTCCCTCGTCCGTAGCTCGCTGCGGAGGCTCGGGCCGCAACCCCTGCCGGGGTGCCCGGCCCCGGCGAATTCCAGCTCCCGCACGAGGCCGAGGACTCCGGGGCGCGGGGCGCGCTCCGAGGCGGAGCCTTGACGGCGCTGGCCTCGGCGGAATCCCCTTCCCTGCGTCGCAGGGAGAGGTGGGGGGGGGGGGGG
>JAWOKS010000065.1:0-25583 GCA_033854115.1 Thermoplasmata archaeon | reverse complement strand
CCACGTAGCGGGGCATGGATTTGAACCATGGATCTACGGGTTATGAGCCCGTCGGGATTTCAGGACCGCCGGCGAGGCCGGCGGTTTTCCTGACTACCCTACCCCGCTGCGGGGGCGGCCATAGAGGCCCGTGTATTTACGGTTGGGGCGGGTCGAGGAGACTCTCGAGAGCGTGTCCCCGCTCCACCCGTTCCCTGAGGGGGTTTCGATCCGGGTCCCGTTGGGCGCGGGCCTCCCCTCCGCACGACCACCTGGTTACGGTCGGAGGGTCGTTCTCGTCAAGCTATATTCGGGGTGGCTCCCTTTCGCGACCGAATGGGGTCGCCGGGTCCCGCGGAGAAGGCCCCGCGCCCGTCCTCTCGGGGCCGGGTGGCGCTGCAGGCCGTGCGGCGCGCGCTCCCGCCCTCGCGCCTCGTCTGGATCGCCCTCGTCGTGCTCGGCCTCTACAGCGTGATCACGCTGCACGGTCTCGGCGCGACCCCGCTCCTCGTGGTGCCGCTGATCGCGGTGCTGACCGACCTCGCGTTCGCACGGGTTCGGTTCGAGCGGCTCCGCGTGCCGGATACGGCGATCGTCACGGGCCTGTTCGTCGCCCTCATCCTCCCTCCGACCGCCCCCCTCCTCTTCTCGGCCACCGCGGCGTTCGTCGCCGTCGCGATCCGGCACGTCCTCCGTTCCGGAGGTCGCCCGTGGTTCAACCCCGCGACGGTCGGCCTTCTCATGGGCGCCCTCGTCTTCGGCCTCGCCCCGGCGTGGTGGGCCGGGGTCGGGACGTACGGCGAGTACCTCACCATCGCTCTCGGCCTCGTCCTGATCGGGCTTGG
This sequence comes from Thermoplasmata archaeon, assembly GCA_033854115.1. GTDB lineage: Archaea > Thermoplasmatota > Thermoplasmata > Lutacidiplasmatales > UBA184 > Lutacidiplasma. The sequence continues at coordinate 24,759 of JAWOKS010000065.1, read as the reverse complement.
CGCGAGCCGCTGGCGGCTTCCCGCGACGTTCCTCCTCGCCTACGGCCTTCTCGCCGGGCTCCAGCACGTGTTGCTCGGGGCGACGACCGACCCGAGGATCCTGCTCCTCCAGGCGATCGATCCCACGACCATCTTCTTCGCGCTGTTCATGGTCGCCGAGCCGCGGACGGCCCCGGCCGAACCCCACGGCCAGGTCCTCTACGCGGGCGTGGTGGGCGTCGTCGCCGCCTTTGCCCCGATCGCGTTCCCGACCCTGGGGCTCCTGCTCGCGCTCGTCGCCGGGAACGGCCTCGCGCTCTGGCTGCGCCGCCTCGCCTCGCACTCGGCGTCGGTCCCCGAGCGTTCGTCGAGGTCGCGCCCCCAGCGCACGTCGACCCCGAGCCGCCGCTCGCCCATCCGCTGGCCGATCGGCTACCGGGTCTCGGCGGGCCTGCTCGTGCTCGTCATCCTCGGGGGGGTCGCCTCGTCGCTCCCGTCCTCCCACCAGGCGGTCCTCATCGTCGCGGGCTCGGCCCCGTCCGGAGGGAGCCTCACCGGCTGCACGACCGATAACCCCTCGATCCCGTCGTCGACCCTCTCGCAGCTCCACTCGATGCTCGGCCCCTCCGTGATCCGCTCGTACAATCCCTCCACGGGGGTGGTGGTCTTCTACGACCCGGTCAACAAGGTGACCGTCACCGAGACCGACATCTACGAGGACTACGGCTTCGCCGAGTTCAACGGCGACGACTTCGCCGTGAGCGGCTGCTCGTAGCGAAGCGACGGCGCCGGTGGTCCGGCCGGTCGCGGGACCCTCTAGGGGTCCCATTCGCGCGAGCGCCCGCGACGTCTAGTGGACCGTGTACGGCCCGCTCATCGAGGCCATACCGTAGCCGTAGCAGTTCCAGCCGAACTCGCCCGACGCCCCGGTGAGCACGGAGAACTTCACCATCGACGGCGTGGCGTTGTTGAGGGCCACCGGGATCGGCACGTTCAGGAAGTAGCCGTGACTCTGGACCGTGAACGTGTGCGAGATGTCGGACGGCGAGAGGGAGGACGTCATCTGACCTCCCATGCCCCCCATGCCGCCCGAACCCATGTAGATCATCATGTCGTCCATCGTCCCGTTGACGTCGACCGACCACCACGGGACCGGGTGGGCGACCGGGTCGTAGTTGTAGATCGTGAAGTGCACGAGCGTGTTCGCCGGCACGTCGATCGAGCTCGGCTGGAGCTCGTAGAGGGGACCGTCGAACACGTCCGACGCCCCGAGAGAGATCGACGCATGTTGGTACGGCACGATCGACAGGCTGATGCTCGTGGAACCGGCCCCGCCGAACCCCCCCAAGGCGAGGACAGCGGTCACGACCACGATCCCCGCGGCGACGGCACCCCCGACCACGAGCCACCGGGTCCTTCCCCCGAGCGGCATAAGGGATGGACCGCCGGGGAGCGTTATGGGTCTAGGGTGGAGCGAGGTTGACGGCGAGGCGGCGCGGCCGGGCCCCGGAGCCTGCCGGTCCCAGGGGCTCGCGCCTACCCCGGGGGGTGGGTCTTCTCGTAGGTGGCCTGGCAGCCCTTCGAACAGAAGTAGACGATCCTACCCGCGTACGTCCCCTTCGCCGCCGCGCGATCGGGCTTCACCATCATTCCGCAGACCGGGTCACGTTCGGCCGCCATGCGATGCCCTCGGAGAGGTCGAGGGTGTGATGTTCAAGAGGTTTCCCCCGCGCGGCCTCGCGCGAACCGCCGACGTGACCGACGGGACGCCCGCCCCGGGCCGGACCTGAGGACGTCATCTGTTGGGAAGAGGGCCAGCCGCGGGAGGGGTTTGAACCCTCGACCTGCTCCTTACCAAGGAGCCGCTCTGCCAGCTGAGCCACCGCGGCGCGCCGGGGCGTTGCGGCATCGCGTCCTTATCACTTTCTCTCAACGAGGAGCACGGTCGGGTCGCGGCTCATCGCGGGCAGGCGACGGACCGGGGAGCCGAGGGGGAATCCGTGGGCCCAGCTCGTGGTGGACGGGGTCTCGACCGGACCTGAGTTCCTCCCCAGGTCCGCTCCGACCTCCGTCGGGCGGACCTACTTTGACCTTGACTTCGTCCCGGGTCGCGTGGCCCAGGGGAACCCTTGGCTCTCCTCGTCCCAGCGAGCGCGACCGAGCGGGCGCAACGGACGCTTCCCGAGGAAGGCCGCCATCCCCTCGCGTTGGCCCTCCGTCCCGAACAGGCGCGACCAGAGCTCGAGCTCGAACGCGAGCCCCTCGTCGATCGAAGGATCGATCGACGCGAGGAGGGCGTACTTCGCCGCCGCGAGAGCGACCGGGGGCTTCTCCGCGAGCTCTTCGGCGAGCGCGAGCGAGCCGGCCCGCAGCTCGCTCCGCGGGAGGACGCGGTCGACCAGGCCCGCCGCCTCGGCTTCGCGGGCCGGGACGGATCGGCCCGAAAGGATCCATCGCCGCGCCCGCGCCGCGCCGATGCGCCTCGGTAGGCGGCGCGTGCCGCCCCAGCCCGGCATCACCCCGAGGTTGATCTCAGGCTGGCCGAACTGGGCGTCCTCGCTCGCGAGGAGGAAGTCGCAGGCGAGCGCCACCTCGAGGCCGCCGCCGAGACAGACACCGTGCACCGCGGCGATGACCGGCAGCGGGAGCCGCTCGATCTGGCGGGTGAGCGCCTGCCCGCGGCCTCCGTGCCGGCGCGCCTCGGCAGGATCGAGCCGCTGCATCTCCCGGATGTCGGCGCCCGCCGCGAACGCCTTCTCGGCGGCGCTGGCGAGGACGACCACGCGCACCTCAGGGTCGCGCTCGGCCGCATCGAGCTCCTCGGAGAGCGCGGCGAGGACCGGCGCCGACAGCACGTTCACCGGCGGGTGGTCGAGCGTGAGCACGACGGTGGACCCGAGGCGCTCGCGACGTACCGGGCGGGGCGGTCCCTCGGGAGGCATCACGGCCGGGGAGCCGGCCGCCTTCATAATCTCCCGGGCGGTCGGCCGCTCCGCCGGGGTGCGGGCCCCGGGAGCTCGATGGCGCGGACGATCGTCTCGCTCTGGCACGGGGTCTACCTCCTCGACGGGTCCCGGGTGGTGCGGGAGGTGCCGACGCCTACCGGGGCGGAGTCCCTCGCGGAGCGGATGCGGCTCCGCCACGAGGGCGCCACCACCCCCGAGGAGGAGACCCTCCTCGCCGAGCGGGGCGGGGAGCGTTGGCGGAGCCGGGACCGACGCCTCGCTCGGGCCGGGGTCGACTACGACCCGACGGCGCCCGGCACGGTCGAACGCCCGGCCGACCTCGCCGCCTGGCGGGTAGCGGTCCTCGGGGAGGCGGAGCGCGCGCTCGTCGCCTCATGGGACCCCTCGGTCCACGTCGAGGAGGCGGTCCGGGCCCTCCGCGACCTCGATCGCGCCACGAACCTGATCGCGGAGCGGGTCGCGAGCTGGGCGGCGCGAGACGCGCCGGAGCTCGAAGGCTCCGAACCCGACGAGGCGGCCCGCGCGCTCCTCGCCGAGCGGGCACCGGGCGCCTTCGCCCCGGGCGATCCCGCGGTGGCCGAGGCCCGACGCCGCCTCGCGGAGCTCCTCCTCTCCCTCCGGGAGAGCCGCGAGGTCATCTCGAAGGCGCTCGGCGCCGCGGTCCCCGAACGGGCGCCGAACCTCCATCGCCTCCTCGGCGCCGACCTTGCCGCGCGTCTCGTGGCCCAGGCGGGCGGCCTCGACCGTCTGGCGCGCCTCCCCGCGAGCACGGTCCAGGTCCTCGGGGCCGAGCGGGCGTTCTTCGAGCACCTGCGCGGACGGGCGCCACCGCCCCGCCACGGCCTCCTGTTCCTCCATCCGTCCATCCAGGGCGCCCCCCGGGCGGACCGCGGGAGGCTCGCGCGAGCCTTGGCCGCCAAGGTGGCGATCGCGGCTCGTCTCGATCGCGCGGGGAGCCCGCTCGACCCTACGCTCGCCGAGAAGTTCGAGCGCCGACGCGAGGAGGTCCAGGCCGCACGGCGCGCGGCCGCGACGCGCCCCCGGCGGGCCGCTCGCCTACGAGCGCCACTTCACGGTGCAGCCGAGGACCGGTAGCTCGGCCGGCTTCACGGGCTTCCCCGCGAGCGCCTGGTCGAGAGCGTGCTCGAGGTAGCGGTCCCGGACCTGCTCGGGATGGTCGTGCCGATCGTCGATCCTTCCCTGGAAGAGCAGGCGCCGGTCGCGCCCGAACAGCATCGGATGCGGCGTCACGAGCGCGCCGTAGGCCCGGGCGACGTCCTGGGCCTCGTCCCGGAGGTACGGGAACGGGTAGTTCTTCTCCCGGGACCGGGCGACCATCGCCTCGAGGCTGTCCGCGGGGTACGCCTCGGCGTCGTTCGCATTGATGAGGACGATCCCGACCCCCTTCGACCCGTACCGGCGTCCGAGGTCGATCATCCGCGACTCCCACGCCTGGACGTACGGGCAGTGGTTGCACCAGAAGACCACGAGGAGGAGCGGGCGGTCCTTGAAGTCCGCGAGACGGTAGTTCCGCCCGTCGGTCCCCGGGAGATCGAACTCGGGCGCGCTGTCACCAGGATGGAGCCGGAACGTCGCGAGCTCGGCCACGAGCCCGACCACGCGCCGCGGCCTCTTATCGTTTCGAACGCTCGGACCCGGCCGGGACCGTTCCCGTGACGGCGCGTGGCGCGGACCGACGGCTTCCCGCCCCCGTGTCCCTGGGACCGACGACGCCGACCGTTCGTGTCGCCGAGCAGCTGGCGCGCCAGGAACGGTTGCTGCGGGCCGGCCGGCCGGCGGTCGACGTGACGATCGTTCGAGACCCCACCGTCTCCTACGGGGTCCGCGTCCCTCCGACCTCCCCGTACCTCGAACGGGCCCGGGCGCTCGGCGTCGCCGTCGCCGCGCGGGCGACCGGCGGGACGGGGCTCCTGCACCTCGAGGGCGACCTCCTCTGGGCGATCGTCCTCGAACGGCAGGACCCGCGCGTCGGTCGCGATTTCGTCCACGCCTACGCCCGGCTCGGGGAGGGGGTCGTCCGGTTCCTTGCGGCCGAGGGGATCCGAGCCCGCTGGAGCGAACCGCCACGCCTCGCGGACGACTACTGCACCCTCGGCTCGGGGGGTGCGGTCCTTGCGGACGGGAGCGCGATCCTCGGCGGAGCGGCCCAGCACGCGACGTCGGCCGCGCTGCTCCACCACGGCGCGGTCTCCCTCACCGTCGATCGTACGCGGGTCGACCGGCTCTTCGGGTTCGAAGCGCCGAGCCCGTCCTCACGCCTCGCCGGGCTGCGCGAGCTCGGGGTCGAACGGACCCCCGCGGAGCTCGCCGAACGGCTCGCCCGCGCGCTCGGCGACGCGATCGGCCGGTGAACGGGCCCCGAACGGACTCCTAGGTGGGGGAGAGGCCGGTCGCCCAGAGCGACGCGCTCGCCGCCTCGGCCTCGCGGCGGATCCGGTCCCAGTCGGCCCGCACGAGAGCGCGACCGCGCACGACCGCCGCACCGTCGACGAACACCGAGTCGATCGCCTCGTCGCTCATCGCGTAGGCGAGGTGCGAGACGATCGCTTCGGGACGGGCCGGCACGAGGCTCGGATGGTCGAGACGGACGAGCGAGAAGTCGGCCCGCTTCCCGACCTCGATCGAGCCGAGCTGGTCCCCTCGGCCCAGGAGGCGGGCCCCGTCGATCGTGACCAGGTCGAGGAGCGCCTGGGCCGGGAGCACGGAAGCGTCCCAGCGCTGGTGCTTGTGGAGGAGCCCGGCGAGGTGCATCTCGCGCGCCATCGAGAGCGAGTTGTTGCTCGCGACCGAGTCGGTGCCGAGGCCCACCACCGCCCCCGCCTCGCGCAGCTCCACCACGGGGGCGATGCCGCCGCTCGCGAGCTTGAGGTTCGAGCTCGGGCAGTGCGCGATCCCCACCTCGCGTCGGGCGAGGAGACCGATCTCCTCGCCCGTCAGCCAGACGGCGTGGGCCGCGACCTGCCCGGGGCCGAGGAAGCCGATCTCCTCGAGCCAGACGACCGGGCGACGGCCCGTCCGGCCCTCGTGCTCGTGGACCTCGCGCCGGGTCTCGGAGAGGTGGTAGTGGACGAGGGTTCCGTGGCGCTCCGCGATCTCGCGCGCCCCGAGCCAGGTCTCGCGGGAGCAGACGTAGACGCCCTGCGGGGCGACGAGCGGGGTCACGGTCCGGTGCCCCTTCCAGCGCTCGACGAACGCCCGCGCGTTGTCGAGCGGGGCCCCCTTCTGGGTCGACTTGTCGGCGTCGAGCACCGCCCATCCGAGGAAGCCGCGCGCCCCGAGCGCCTCGGTCGCGCGCGCGACCCCGTCCTCGAAGTAGTAGAGGTCGAGGAACGAGGTCGTGCCGCCGAGGAGCATCTCCGCGATCCCGGCCCGCGCCCCGAGCTCGACATCGCGCTCGGTCCGGCGCGCGTCGACCCGGAACAGACGCTCGAGGAACCCGGAGAGCTCGAGGTCGTCCGCGAGCCCGCGGAGGAGGCCCATCGCGACGTGGGTGTGAGCGTTCACGAACCCCGGGACGAGCGCGAACCGGTGGCCCTCGAGGACCTCCGCGCCGGCGCGGGGAGCCCCGGGTCCCACGTGGACGAACCGGCCCTCCTCGACGCGGACGTCCCCGCGCACGACGCGGCGGGCGGCGTCCTGCGTGACCAGGAGAGCGTCCGCGACGACGAAGGGAGGCGCCGCCCCGGCCCCGGGCACGCCGCGGCTACGGCCGCTCCCGAATAAGCCGTTCGGAGGCGTCCCGAGGGTGGCCCGGGCCGGCCGGGAGCTCGGGGAGGTCGGCGAGCCCCTCCGCGGTCCGCTCCTCGAACGTCCGCCAGTCCGCGAGCATCCGGCGGACCCACCGCCGCGAGAAGACGATCGCGAGCGGCGCGAGGGCGAGCACGGCCAGCACGGTGTCGACCCAGAGGCCCGGGACCCACGCCGCGCTCGGCATCCCGAGGATCGTCGCCGCGGTGTTCGGGATCAGGACGACCGCGCTCACGAGGGCGAGCGCGAGCGCGATGTACGCGACCCCGAGCATCCGGAGGTTCGAGGTGTTCGCGAGCGCGGCGATGCGGTTCGAGGTCCGGCCGAGGTCGTTCGCCACGGCCGCGAGGCGGTTCGCCTGGAACGCCGTCTGCAGGCCGATCCGGTCCCGGGCCGACTCTTGGAGGGCGCTCGCGAGCCCCCGGGTCCGTGCGGCCTCGGCCGTGAGGCCTGGGAGCGCGGGGGCCACGCCCGGGAACTTCCCGCCGAGCGGGCCCGCGAGCTCGGCGAGCAGGACCTCGAGGCGGCCGAGGTGCTTCGCCGCGTGAGAAAGGTCGCGCTCCAGGGCGGCGAGCTCGCCGACGTCGCCGGCTTCCGCCCGCATCTCGATCGCGTCGAGCCGCTCCCCGAGCTCCTCGAGCCGCTCGACGTAGGAGAGCGAGGCGGCGACAAGGAGGTCGAGAAGGGCGCGCGCGCCCTCGCCGGCCCTCGCCCGGGCCGGCACCGTGCTCGGAGGGACCTCGGGACCGAGCGCGCGGACGGACCCTCCCGAGGCGAAGAGGCCGTGCCAGCTCGGCCGCCCCGCGGGCCCGAGGACCGCGAGGGTCACGAGCGTGACGCCGTCCTTCTCGAGGACCGGCCGTCGCGGGGGCTCCGCGCGGGCGTAGCCCACCGCCCGGAGGCCGTCGGCCACGCTCGCGGGACCCGCCTCGGACGTCGCCCGACCCCCGCTAGACGTCGAGGTTGGTCACCTCGACGGCGTGCGCCTCGATGTACTGCCGGCGGGGCTCGACCTCCTCGCCCATCAGGATCTGGAAGAGCTCGTTCGCCTTCGCCGCGTCCTCGACCGAGACCTTGAGGAGCTCGCGCTGGCCCGGCCGCATCGTCGTCTCGGCGAGCTGCTCGGCGTTCATCTCGCCGAGCCCCTTGTAGCGCTGGATCGTGAGCCCCTTCGGGCCCCCGAGCTCGCGGGTCGCCCGCTCGCGCTCCTCCTCCGAGAAGGCGTAGATCGCCTTCGCGCCCTTCTGGACCCGGTAGAGCGGGGCCTGCGCGATGTAGACCCGGCCCTCGGAGATGAGGTCCGGCATCTTCCGGTAGAACAGCGTGAGGAGGAGGGTGCGGATGTGCGAGCCGTCGACGTCCGCATCGGTCATCAGGATGATCTTGTGGTAGCGCAGGCGCCCGAGGTCGAGGTCGTCGCCGATCCCGGTGCCGATCGCGGTGATGAGCGCGCTGATCTGCTCGTTCTGGAGCATCTTGTCGATCCGCGCCTTCTCGACGTTGAGGATCTTGCCCCGGAGCGGGAGGATCGCCTGGAACTCGCGGTCCCGGCCCTGCTTCGCCGTGCCGCCCGCGCTGTCCCCCTCGACGATGAACAGCTCGCACTGCGCCGGGTCGCGCGAGTGGCAGTCGGCGAGCTTCCCCGGGAGCCCCCCACCCTCGAGGAGGCTCTTCCGGCGGGTGAGCTCGCGGGCCTTCCGCGCGGCCTCGCGCGCCTGCGCGGCCTGGAGCGCCTTCGTGACGAGCGTCTGCCCGACCGCGGGGTGCTCCTCGAGGTACTCGGCGAGCTTCTGGTTGACCGCGCTCTCGACCTGGCCCTTCACCTCGGAGTTCCCGAGCTTCGCCTTCGTCTGGCCCTCGAACTGCGGCTCGAGGACCTTCACCGACAGCACGCACGTGAGCCCCTCGCGCGCGTCCTCGCCGGTGAGCCCCTCCTTGTCGCCCTTCACCCAGCCCCGCTGGCGGGCGTAGTCGTTCAGGGTCCGGGTGAGCGCGGACCGGAGGCCGACGACGTGCGTGCCGCCGTCGACGGTGTTGATGTTGTTGACGAAGGCGAGCATCGTCTCGTTGTAGCCGTCGGTGTACTGGAGCGCGACCTCGATGTCGGTCGTGTCGCGCTTCGCGTGGAGCGAGATCGGCGGGCGGAAGAGAACGTTCGCCTTCGCGTTGAGGTCCTCGACGAACTCGGAGATCCCCCCCGCGTGGTGGAAGACCGTCTCCGCCCCGGTCTTCTCGGAACGGAAGCGGATCGTGACCCCGGGATTGAGGAACGAGAGCTCCTTCAGGCGGCGGGCGATCGTCTCCGGGTCGAACTCGACCGTCTCGAGGATCGTGCCGTCCGGCTTGAACCGGGTCTCCGTGCCGGTCGAGGACGCCGCCCCCACGACCGAGAGCGGCGCGACGGGCGCTCCCCGCTCGTACCGCTGGAAGTACTCGTGGCCGTCGCGCCGCACCCGGACCTCGAGCCACTCGGAGAGGGCGTTCACCACGTGCACGCCGACCCCGTGCAGGCCGCCCGAGACCTTGTAGGTCGCGCGGTCGAACTTCGAGCCGGCGTGGAGGACCGTCATGACGATCTCGAGCGCGGGGCGGTTGTACTTCGGGTGGTTCTCGACCGGGATGCCGCGCCCGTCGTCCCTCACCGACACCGTGCCGTCGGTATGGACCGTCACGTCGATCTGGGTGCACGCGCCCGCGAGAACCTCGTCGATCGAGTTGTCGACGACCTCGTAGACGAGGTGGTGGAGCCCGCGCGCATCGGTCGACCCGATGTACATCCCGGGTCGCTTCCGGACCGCGGCGAGACCCTCCAGGATCTGGATGGAGCTCGCCGTGTACTCGGGGGTCCCGAACGTCGGCTGGGCCATCGTAAAAGGGGGGCGAAAACCACCCGGTTTTCGGACCGAGAGATGCGTTATAACGCTTCGGTTGCACTCCGTTCGGGGTCGTTCTTTTCCGTCAGACCGGAGGGGGTCCCGAAGGGGTCCCGAGCGGCGCCGGCCACGGGGTCCGGGAGGCCCCCCGGGCGCGTTCCGGGGCGGAGGCGAGGTGGCTCCACGGGACCCCGCGAACGCGGGCGGAGCCGCGGGGGTCGCGCCGCGGCGGATCGGCCGGGGGCTCGTCCGGGGCTTCGAGCCGGCCCAAGCGCTCTTATCGTGGGCGCGGCTCGCGGGCCGTGGCGATGCCGGACGAGGCCCCCCCACCTCCCTCCGCCGGGGCCGGGACGACCCCGTCCCCCCCCGAGACCGAGGCGCCGAAGGAGGATTGGGAGTCGCGGTTCAAGTACCTCCTCGCCGACTTCGAGAACTATCGCCGCCGGGTCGCGAAGGAGCGGGACGTGGCGTCCCGCCAAGCGCGGGCGGCGCTCCTCCGAGAGCTCCTTCCGCTGGTCGAGGCGTTCCGTTCCGCGCGCGAGGCGGCCGACCCGCTCCCCGCGTCCGACCCGCTGCGGAAGGGCCTCGAGCTCCTCGACCGGGAGTGGACGACGTTCCTCCGGCACGAGGGGGTCGAGCCCGTCGCGGAACGGGGCCAGCCCTTCCGGGCCGATGAGGCGGAAGCCGTCGGCGACGCCCCTACGGAGGACACCGTCCCAGAGGGGACCGTCGCGGAGATCGTCCAGCAGGGCTACCGGTTCTTCGGCGGGCTCCTGAGGCCGGCGAAGGTGATCGTCGCACGGGCGCGGAAGCCGGACCGTTCGGACGACGAGCGCGTTCCGGGCGGCGAGCGGCCGGAGGCCGAGTCGTGAGCCCGTCGTCCGAGGTCCCGGGGTTCTACCGCCGGACGACCGCCGAGCGGCGGGAGTTCGTCCGGGCCTGGGCGAACCTCTCAGCGGAGGAGCTCCGGACGCTCGAGTTCCCGCCCGGGGTCGACCCCGCGACCCTCGAGCACATGATCGAGAACGTCGTCGGGGTCCTCCCCGTCCCGCTCGGGATCGCGACGAACTTCCGGATCAACGGCCAGGACGTCCTCGTCCCGATGGCCCTCGAGGAGCCGAGCGTCGTCGCGGCGGCGTCCCACGCCGCGAAGATCGCCCGGGCGACCGGCGGGTTCACGACCCAGTCGACCGACCCGGTGATGATCGGCCAGGTCCAGATCGTGGGCGTTCCCGATCCGGCGGCGGCGCGCCTCCGCATCCTCGACCGGAAGGAGGAGCTCCTCGCCGCCGCGAACGCGAAGGACCCCGTCCTCGTGAAGTTCGGAGGGGGGGCCCGCGACCTCGAGGTCCGCCTCCTCACGTCGGAGCGAGGGCCGATGCTCGTCGTCCACCTGCTCGTCGACGCGCGCGACGCGGGCGGGATGAACGCGGTGAACACGATGTGCGAGGCCCTCGCCCCCGAGCTCGCGCGGCTCGCCGGGGGCCGGGCGGTCCTCCGCATCATCTCCAACCTCGCGATCCACCGTCTCGCCCGCGCCCGCGCGACGTTCCGGGCCGACCTGCTCGCCTCCGCGGAAGCGAGCGGCCCCGAGGTCGTCGACGCGGTCCTCGACGCGTACGCCTTCGCCCGGGCCGACCCGTTCCGCTGCGCGACGCACAACAAGGGGATCATGAACGGCGTCTCGAGCGTCGTCCTCGCGACGGGGAACGATTTCCGCGCGATCGAGAGCGGGGCCCACACCTACGCCGCCTGGCGGGCGGCGGAGGACGGGAGCGTCGTGCGCCCGCTCACGACCTACGAGAAGGACGGCGCGGGCCATCTCGTCGGGACCATCGAGCTGCCCGTGCCGGTCGGCCTCATCGGCGGCGCCACGGCGGTCCACCCGACCGCGAAGGCGGTCGTCAAGATCCTCGGTGTGAAGACGTCGCGTCAGCTCGGCGAGGTCCTCGCCGCGGTCGGGCTCGCCCAGAACTTCGCGGCCCTCCTCGCGCTCTCGACCGAGGGGATCCAGCGGGGCCACATGGAGCTGCACGCGCGCAACCTCGCGGTGAGCGCAGGGGCCCGTCCGGACGAGGTCGATCGCGTGGTCGAGCGGCTGGTCCGGGAGCGCGCGGTCCGCTTTGACCGGGCGAAGGCGATCCTCGAGGAGCTCCGTCGCACGTCGGGATGAACGTCGGCGTCCTTGCGCTCCAGGGCGACGTCCCGGAGCATCTCGCGGCCCTCGGACGCGTCGTCCGGGGGCCGGCCCCTCGACCGGTCCGGACCCCGGAGGACCTCGCGGAGGTCGAGGCCCTGTTCCTTCCCGGAGGCGAATCGACGACGATCGCGCGCCTGCTGAAGGCGAGCGGGATCTGGGACCCCCTCGCTCGCCGTCTGCGCGGCGGGTTCCCCGTGCTCGGGACCTGCGCGGGCCTGATCCTCCTCGCCCGCCGGCTCGAGCCGAGCCCGGGGGGGCAGGACCCGCCGACGTTCGGGATCCTCGACATCGAGGTCCGCCGCAACGACTACGGGGCGCAGCGCGAATCGTTCGAGGACACGGTCCGGGTCGAGGGGCTCGAGGGAGCGGAGTTCCCCGGGGTGTTCATCCGCGCCCCACGGATCCTCGAGGTCGGACCGGACGCGAGCTCGTTCGCCTGGCGGCGCGACGAGGTCGTCGGCGTGCGGGCCGGGCCGGTCTGGGGCCTCACGTTCCACCCGGAGCTCTCGGCGGACTATCGCATCCACCGGAAGTTCCTCGAGCACGTCGCGCGGGACCGCTAGAGGGCGCCGAGGACGACGACCACCGCAAGCGCGGTCAGCGCGATCCCGAACCCGGCCGCGGCCCAGCGGACCCAGGTCGGGGCGCGGCGCCAGCTCCCGAAGAAGAGGGGGACCGGACCGATGAGGACGAGCGCACCCCCGCCGCCCTCGGCCGGTCGCTCCCGGGGCTCCGGAAGCGGCGGCGGGGTCTCGGAACCGAGCGGGGGGACCAGGAGGAGGGGAAGGGTGAGGATCCCCGCGAAGAGAAGGACGATGCCGAGGAGCAGCTCGACCGACGCGCCGTAGACGACGGGGACGATGACGAGGAGCGCCACGGCCGCCCTCCCGGCGAGGACGGCGTGGACGACGAGGGCGATCCCGCCCCCGAGGAGCAGGATCGGGATCCATCGTCGAGCTTCGACCATCGGGACCTCTCCTGGCCTCGGCCCGCAGAGCGACCGCGCCGCTCGCCCTCCTCAGTGGAAGGTGTCGAACCGGTACGGCTCGAGCGGGAGCTCGCCGAGGGCCATGAGGAACTCGGGGGGTGTCAGGACCGGCTTCGGGTAGTTGGCACTGTCGTCGAGCGCGATCCGGGGGCACGCCGTGTTGACGAACGCCTCGACGTTCCGCCCGAGGAGGTCGGCCGGGTCGATCCGCTGCGCGAGGAGGAGCTCCGCCTCGAGCCCGTGCGCCCGCGCCCGCTCCTGGAGCGTGAGGGCCATCGGGGTCCGGTTCTGGCCGGCGAACGTCGAGACGAGGATCCCCCACCGCCGCGCCTCGCGGACCGACGCGACAAGGAGCTGGCGCCGCCGCACGAGCGCGGCCCGGTCGATCGGCGGCTCGAGCCGACCCTGGAGCGGATCGAGCGACCAGACGGGCCGGTCGACCGCGAACGCGAGGCCGACCGGGTGGAACCGGCCGGTGCCGAGGAACAGGAACGCGTCGACCTCGTCCGCGATCTCCTCTGCGCCGGTGTAGTTGCACCCGAGGGCCTGGGCGGCGTAGGCGAGCCGCCGGTCCCCCCGCCCGGAGCGGGCCCCGAAGCCGAGCCGGCGAAGCTCGTCCGCGAGCGGAGCGACGAGGTCAAGGTGCTGGATCGAGGCGACCAGGCCGAGCCGGCGCGCGGACACCGTAGCCCGGACGGCCTCCGCGAGCGCGCGCACGTCCCCCTCGGGACGGCGCAGCTCCACGTAGAACGTCGTCCGCACCGACGGCATGTTCGGGATCGGGGCGTGCCCGAGGACGACCGCGAGGTCGGCCTTCGGGGCCTCGTCCCGCGAGGGCGGGTCGCACGCCCCGAAGCACGGACGGCTCGCGAGGTCGACCGGGACGCCGATCTCCCGGCGGAGCCTCCCCGCGAGCTCGCCCGCGTCCCGCACGAGGCCGGCCGGCACCTGCACGACGATCCGGCGCGGGTGCGCGAGGCGGGCGGCCTCCACGAGCTCCGGTCCGAGCGAGGGGAAGATGCGGTCCCCGCCCGGGGCCGGGGGGACCCGCGTCGGGACGTCAACGGTCATCGCGCTCCCACGAGCGGCGGGTCGCGCTAAGGCTTTGCCGGGGGTCGGGCGTGCCGGGCGAGGAGCCGACGGACCGCCTCGCGGTTGTCCGGGAAGTGGAGCCGCTCGAGCGCCTCCTCCGGACCGACCCAGGCGTAGGCCTCGTGCTCCGGGCTCAGGGTCGGGTCGAACCGCCCGTCGACCTCGACCCCGTAGGCGTGGAGCCGCCAGGTCTCCCCGCTATCCGCCCGAAACGGAACGTGCCAGTCGAGGGGGAAGACGGTCCGGGGACGGTCAAGCCCCGTCTCCTCGCGGACCTCGCGGCGCACCGCGGCCTCGAGGTCCGCGTCGCTCGCCTCGACCTTTCCGCTCACCGGCACCCAGATCCGGCCCCGGGACGGAGGGCGCCGCAGGAGCAGGAGCTCGAGCGGGGCGGGGGCGAAAAGGTAGCCTTCGACGCACTCCTGGACGACCGGGCCGAGCCCCTCGCTCACCGCTCGCCCCGCGTGAGGATCCTGAGGATCGCCTCCGCGGGGGCCCCGTGGGTCGCCTCGAGCGCGGCGATCGCCTCCTCGCGCGAGACGTTCGCCTGCTCCATGACGAGGCGGACGTCCTCCTCAGGGGGCCCCGCCGGGGCGGCGGGCGCCGGGCCGCTGCCCGCCGCAGCGGCGGCCGCGGCGGGGGCCAACCTCGGTCGGACGTGGGGGGTGCCCACGACCTGGTAGGTGCGGACGCCCTGGACCGTGAGGATCGTCACCTCGGGCGCCTGGAAGACGTGCTCGTGCTGGCGGGTCCGGATCACGACCTCCTCGACGTCCGGCACCTCCTCGGTCGTCATCCCGAGGCGGCGCATCGCGAGCTCCAGCTGGCGCGGGTTCCGAGCGCCCCCCGGGATCATCGGCGCCCCTCAGCGCTCGGGAGCGGACATCGCCCGGAGCTTGGCCTCGAGCTCGGGGTCCGCGATCGGGCCCTCGTCCGGCTCGACCTCGGGCCGACGCCCGCGCCCTCGCTTCAGCTTCGCCTCGCGGGTGCGCCGCGTCTGGGCGCCCAGCTCCTCGAGGAGGCCCGCGACCCCGGCCATGAGGTTCCAGCCGGTGTGCGAGGCGTAGAAGATCCCGTCGTCGGTGTGCAGGCGGGCCTCGATCGTGAGGTCGCTCGTGCGGTGGACGGCGTGGGGCGCGAAGTGCAGCGTGAGGAGGCGCGGACGGACCGAGCGGGTGATGCGGCGGAGGCCCCGCGCCACGAGGTGGTCGATCTCGGCGAGCAGCGCCGGGTCGCCCGAGCCGCGCAGCCCGGTGACCTCGACGTAGACGTCCTCGAGCTTCGGACGGCCGCGCGTCGGGGTCCGGCGGGCCACGACGAGGCCGAGGAGGTCGGTCTGCCCGAGGATGCGGACCGGGCGGCCGTCCTCCACGACGAAGACGCTCGAGACCCCCTCCCGGGTCATCAGCCGGGCCGCGGTCGCGACATCCGTGCCGACCCGGACGGTGACCGGGGGTGCGTGCATGATCGACGCGACCTTCACGTCGAGCGCCGTGCTCTGCGCGCGGGCGTCGCGCTTCCCCCCCCGGATCGGGCGCCAGAGGACCTTCCCGAGGTCCCGGATCCCGACCGCGCCGACGAGTCGGCCCTTGCGATCGACGACGGGGAGCGGGTGCTCCTCGAGGAGGCGGATCTGGCCGACCAGGTTCCGGCAGAGGTCGTCCTCGCGGACGACCATCGTCGCGTGGTGGGCGATCTCCTCCACGGCTGGGCCCGCGGATCCGACGAGCTGCGGGAACCGCGGGAGGGCGGCGACGAGGTCGGTCCGGCTCACGATGCCGACCAGCTCGCCCCGGCGGCCGACGACCGGCGCCGCGCGGAGCCCGGCCGCGAGCAGCGCCTCCGCGATCTCGGGGTACGTCGACCCGGGCGTGACCAGGGGCGGGAGGACGAGCAAGCGCTCGACCTTCGTCGTGAGGGAGCGGTTCAGCCGGCGCGCGATCGCCTCGAACGTGATCATCCCGAGCAGGCGGGAGTGGCGCAGGACCGGGATCTCGTGGAACCCGCGGCTCCGCATGAGGCCGAGCGCCCGCGAGACCGGCGCGTCGTAGGGAAGGGTCACCGGACCGGCGGTCATCAGCTCCGAAGCGGCGGGCCACGCGGAGGGCATCGGCCCACCAGCCGTGCGGGAGGTTTTAGCGCCTTGCCCCCGGGGGGCTACACGTCGCGGGCCATGTGGTAGCCGTCCTCGCCGTCCGAGTAGTACGCGCGGAGAAGGTCGGTCACGGAGTAGCGGAAGCGCGTGTAGAAGCGGATCGCGGTCGTGTTCGACATCCGCACCTCGAGCGTCACCCGGTGGAACCCCCGCGCGCGGGACCGCTCGAGGAACGTCTCCATGAGGCGGCGCCCGATTCCGCTCCCGCGGACGCTCCGCTCGACCGCGAACATGAGGACCCGGGCCTCTCCCGGGATCTGGTTCACCCCGAGCAGAAAGCCGACCGGTACGTCCCCCCCATCCGCCGCGACGAGGAAGCCGTCGGGCCACTCGGCGCCGAGGGACAGGTAGAGGGACGGGTCGTAGTGCTCGCCGAGCGCGTCCGCAACGATCGCGGCGATCGTCGGGACATCCGTGGGGCGAAAGCCCCTCAGGCGGACGGGGAACGGCGGGGAGACGGCCGCCGTCACGGGCGTCGCCGGGGCCGTGTCAGCGATACATCTCACCCGGCCCCTCCGTCTCGGCCGCCCGGATCTTCGAGACCGAGTCCCGCGTCTGCTGGAGGGTCTTGCGGACCTCCGCCTCGATCTGGCGGGCCTTCTCGCGGAGCGGCTTCGTGTCGAGGACGAGGAGCGGGACGAGGGGGTTGACCGTCTCGATCACCTTCGCGGCGGCGCGCGCGTCCGGGTAGTCCTTGTGGGCCTGGGCGATCAGGCAGAGGACCGGGGTGATCCGGCCGATCGCCCCGAGCATGATCCCTCCCGCGAGCCCCGTGACGACGCCGTTCGCCGCCGGGAACGCGTAGCGGTCGAGGAGGGGCGCGGCGGCCCGGTTCGCCATCGCGACGACCCGGGCGTCCCCGTGGATGTCATTGTCGATCGGCTGGCCCTCGACCGCGATGATGAGCTCGACCGACTTCTGCTCGGCCCAGTCGAGGAGGGCCCGCCCGAGAGCGTTGAGCAGGCCGAGCGGGGGCTGGATGTCGGCGATCACGACGACGAGCTGGTCGCACGAGCGCTCCGGTCCGCAGACGAGCTTGCTCGCGTAGAACCGGACGGGGGCATGGACGACCCCCTCCTCCATGATGACGGTCGGGGGAAAGTGCTCGCTCACCATGTAGGCGACCAGCGACATGTCGAGGGAGTGCACGAGGTAGGAGGCGGCGACCGAGCCCACCAGGCCGTGGGTGGGAAAGCCGACGACCATCATCGCCCCCTTGAGCGACTCGTCCCGGGTGTCGACGATCCGGACCTCGCCGTCTCGGCCGTCCTCGAGCGTCATCCGACCCCCAACGAGCCCTTCCCGCCTTATTCGGCTTTTGTCGGGAACTGCCGGGGGCGGCACCCCGTCCCTCCCGTTCTGCGTCGGGCGCGGCCCGTCGCCCGGCGGGGGGGCCCGGCTCACCCCTCGGACCCCGGCGGGTCCGGCGAACGGTTAAGTTTCCGGACCCCATGGCGGACGGTGCCGTCTGAGTTCCGAGGGGTCCGGCGTTCCGTGCGGGGAAGGGGATTCCGATGAAGCGCCAGATGGTGGACATGCTGGCGGAGCTCGTGAAGATCCCGAGCGATCCGTTCTCCGACAAGCAGGAGATCCTCGACTACGTCCAGTCGTTCACCGATCAGATCCGGATGCGCAACACGCTCTTCGGGGACCAGCAGGCGCCGGCGCTCCTCGCGGAGTTCGGCCAGGGCGGGGTCGTGCTCTCGGGCCACCTCGACACGCCCCCCATCGGCGACTACTGGAGCTTCTCCCAGAGCCAGCTCGCCTCGGGCCGTCTCTACGGCCGGGGCGCCGCGGACATGAAGGGGACGGTCGTCGCGATGCTCGAGGCCGCCCAGGACCTGGTCGCCCGCAAGATCCCGGTCGTCCTCGCGTTCACCACCGACGAGGAGACGTCGATGCAGGGTGCGATCGCCCTCGCGAAGACCCTCCCCCTCCGGCGGGCGAAGGCCGTGGTCGTCGGCGAGCCGACCGGGCTCCGGGTCGCCTACGCCGAGAAGGGGGTCCTCGACCTCGCGATCGAGACGCGGGGGAAGGCCGCCCACGGCGCGATGCCCCACCTCGGGGAGAACGCGATCGCGAAGATGATGCGGATCCTCCGGGGCCTCGAGTCGTTCAAGAGCCGCATCGCGCACCCCGAGCTCGGCACGGTCACCCTCAACATCGGGACGTTCAACGGCGGGACCCGGATCAACGTCGTCCCGAGCAAGTGCACGTCCGAGGTCGACATCCGTTTCCCCCCGCCCTACACCCCCGACCAGCTCTACCACGAGATCGAGGAGCATCTCCGCCGGATCAAGACCCCGTTCACGCTGCGGCGGATCGTGACGATGCCCGCGGTCCAGATCGACCCCCGCGCGGACCACGTGAGGATCCTCCAGGAGGTCGCTCAGGCGGAGACCACCGTGCTCGTCCACGCTTCCGAGGCGGTCCACTACGCCCAGGTGAACCCCCGGGTCGTCATCTTCGGGGCCGGCGAGGAGGAGCTCTCGCACCAGGCGAACGAGTACGTGAAGACCGAGGCGGTCGCGCGGGCGACCGAGGTCTACAAGAAGTACGCCCAGCGCCTCGCGGCGACGCGGACGGCCTCCTAGGCCGCGCGTGGCCGGAGCGGCGGGCGGGCGCGGAGGGACCGCGCCATCAAGTAACTGGGGGCGTACCCCGGGCGCGTGAAGGTCGCCCAGCTGGCGACACGCTACCCTCCCGCCCCGGGGGGCGTCGAGCGGCACGTCGCCGAGCTCGTGCAGCGCCTGCCGGCGCTCGGCCACGAGGTCGAGGTGTTCACGAGCGAGCTCTACCGCGAGTTCCCCTGGCAACCGCTCGCGCCCGACGTCCCCCGCGAGGAGCGGACGAGCTTCGGCACGGTCCACCGGCTCCCCGTCTGGTCGTTCCCCGGCGAGCTCCACTACACGTTCTTCCGGGGCCTCGACCGGGCGCTCGCGAGGAGCCGGCCCGGGCTCCTCCACGCTCACACGTACGGGACGCACCAGGTCACGGTCGCCGCACGGTACGCCCGGCGGACGGGAGCTCCGCTCGTCGTGACCGCCCACTTCCATCCGATCTGGTCGATCGAGGGAGGCTGGGCCCGACGACGCCTCCGGGGATTCTACGACCGTCTTCTCGCCCGGGGCGTCCTCGCCGGCGCCTCGCGGCTCATCGTCCAGACCCGCGAGGAGGAGCGGCTCCTCCTCGAGCTCGGCGTGCCGCTCCCGCCCCGCGAGGTCGTCCCTCCCGGCTACGTGCCGCTCCCGCCCCCGTCCCCGGACGGGCCCTCGTTCGGCCGCACCTACGGGATCGAGGGGCCGTTCCTTCTGTTCGTCGGCCGCCTCGCCTCCAACAAGGGGCTCCTCGACCTCGTGGACGGGTTCGCGATGCTGGCGAGGACCGACCCCGCTGCGCAGCTCGTCCTCGTGGGCGAGGACGGGGGCATGGCGGGTCGCGTCGACGCGCGGGTCCGCGCGCGGGCGCTCACCGGCCGGGTCCGACGGGTCGGGTTCGTGGACGATGAGAGGCTCCTCGCGTCAGCCTACCGTGAGGCGCGGGCGTTCGTGCTCCCGAGCGAGTACGAGGCGTTCGGACTCGTCCTCCTCGAGGCGATGACGCAGGGGACCCCCGTGATCGCCTCCCGCGTCGGGGGGATCCCCGAGTTCGTCGAGGACGGCCGGACGGGCCTCCTCGTGCCCCCGAGCTCCCCGGAGCGTCTCGCCGAGGCGGTGGGGCGCCTCTGGAGCGATCCGGACCTCGCGCGGCGGCTCGGCGAGGCGGCCCGTTCGACCGTCGTGCCCCGGTACACGTGGGAGGCGGTCGCCGCGAGGCTCGACCGGATCTACCGGGAGGTCGCCGGCGCGTGAAGGTCGTGCACGTCAGCCTCCGGTTCGATGCCCCGGGGGGCGTCGAGACCTCGGTCCGCGAGATCACCCGCCGGCTGCGCGCCGCGGGGGACGAGGTCGAGGTCTTCGCGAGCGACCTCTACGACGAGGCGAGCTGGACCCGGCGCGCGGACTTCGCCCCGACCGTCGACGGAGTGCCCGTCCTACGGTTCCCGGTGCGGAAGCGGCTCCTTCCCGGGGTGACCCTGCCGATGTTCGTCGGCCTCATCGATGCGCTCGCGGAGAGCGGAGCCGACGTCATCCACGCCCACTCCCACCGCTACGGCCACGTGCTCCAGGCCGCGCTCGTCGCGGAGCGCTGCGGGATCCCGCTCGTCGTCTCCACCCACTACCACCCCGCGGACCGCCGGGAGCCGGGCGTGAAACGGGGCCTCTTGCGTCTCCAGGACGTCGGCTTCGGGATGACGGCCTACCGGGTCGCGGCCCGTCTCGTCGTCGAGTCGGAGCTCGAAAGCCGGCTCGTGCGGGAGTTCGCCCCGGAGGACCGGGTCCGCGTCGTGCCCCCGGGCGTCGAGCTCGCCGAATGGGAGTCGGGGCGCGCGCTGGACCGGCCTCCGCCGGGGCTCCCCACGGGCTACGTCCTGTTCGTCGGCCGGATCGCGTCGAACAAGGGCCTCGGGCTCCTCCTCGACGCGCTCGCGGAGCTCCCTCCCGAGCACCGGCCCCCGCTCGTGCTGATGGGGCCGGACTGGGGCGAGCGTTCCGGGCTCGAGGCCCGGGCCGATCGCCTCGGCCTCGCGGGCTCCGTGACCTGGCTCGGGCCGGTCGCGGACCGCCCGAGCTACCGCGCGGTCGTGCGGGGGGCGTCGGCGCTCGTCCTCCCCTCCGAGTGGGAGGCGTTCGGCCTCGTCCTCCTGGACGCGATGGGGGCCAGGGTCCCGGTGGTGGCGACGGCCGTGGGAGCGGTGCCGGAGGTGCTCGACGGCGGGAGCGTGGGCCGGCTCGTGCCGTACGGCGACCCCCACGCGCTCGCCGCGGCGCTCCGCGAGGTCGCGGACGACCCGGCGGAGACCGCCGCGCGCGTCGCCCGGGCCGCGACCTGGGTCCGTCAGTTCGACTGGTCGGTCTCGGTCGAGCGGCTCCGCGGGCTCTACCGCGAGGTGGCCCGGCGCTGACGGCGCCGCTCCTCGAGGCGGAGGGCCTCGCGCCCCACGTGGTCGAGGGCCCGCGCCGCCTCGCCCGACCGGAGCACCGCGAGGGCCCGGAGGACGCGGCCGACGAGGCCCGCGATCATCGGGCGACCCTGAGCATCGGCTCCCGGGCGAACCCGGCGAGGATCGCGAGGCCCCGCCGGAGGTCGTCGCGCGACGCCGCGAACGACAGGCGGAGATGCGAGGCGCCGAGAGAGCCGAACGCGTCGCCCGGGGTCGTGATCAGGCCCCGGTCGAGCAGGGCGCGCGCGACCTCGGCGCTGGTCGATGGCCAGGCGAACTTCGGGAACACGTAGAACGCTCCCGCCGGCGGGACGGTGGTGAGGCCGGGGATGGCGCGCAAGGCGCGCACGATGAGGTCCCGGCGGGCGCGGAACTCCCGCACCATCGCGCGGGTCGCCTCGGGCGAGGCGAGTCCCGCGAGGACCGCGACCTGCGCGGGCGTCGGCGGGCAGGCGAGCAGGTGGTAGTGGATCCGGTTGATCGCGGCCGCGACGGGGCGGGGGGCCACCACGAAGCCGATCCGCCAGCCGGTCGTCGCGAGCATCTTGGAGAACGAATTGACGATGATCGCCCGGTCGGTCCGGCCCCAGAACGAGACGGCCGGGCCGTCGTAGACGATCTCCTCGTAGACCTCGTCCGAGATGATCGTGAGGTCGTGGCGGTCGGCGAAGACGACCAGGCGATCGACCGTGGCCTTCGAGAAGACCCCGCCGGTCGGGTTCGAGGGGCTGTTGACCACGATCGCCCGGGTCCGGCGCGTCACGAGGTTCTCGAGCTCGGCGAGGTCGGGCTGGTAGCCCCGCGACGCCTCGAGGCGGTAGGGGATCGGCACCGCGCCCGCGAGGCGGGCGTGGGGCCCGTAGAGGACGAACCCCGGGTTGGGGATGAGGACCTCGTCGCCCGGGTCGTAGATCGCGAGGGCCGATGCGACGAGGCCCTCGGTCCCGCTCGCGGTGACGAGGACGTTCTCGTGGTCGGTCGCCGGTTCGCGCCCCCGGTAGCGGGCGGCGATCGCCTCCCGCAGAGCGGGGAGGCCCGCGGAGGGACCGTAGTGGTTCATCCCGTCGCGGACCGCCTGGCAGAGCGCCTCGACGACCTCGGCGGGAGGGTTGAAGTCCGGCTCCCCGAGACCGAGATTGATCGCGTTCTTGGGCGCCCCCTCGAACATCTTGCGGATGCCGGAGATCGGGACCTCCCGGGTCCGCTGGGCGACCATCGGCGCGCCGACGCCGGTCGAACCTCTTTATCGTTGCTCCGGCGGCGGGGCCCGGGGACCCCGGGGCGTGCGACACCGTGTTCCTCGTCGCTTCCGCCCCCGGGCCCCGGCAAGGGCCATCTATCCGCGCCGCTCCCCGGGTCCCGGAGGCGAGGACCACGACCGTCGTCGTCGTTGTGGGAGCGCAGTTCGGCGACGAGGCGAAGGGGAAGATCTCCGACTATCTCGCCGCCGAGGCGAAGTACGTCGTGCGGACGGGCGGGGGCCCGAACGCCGGCCACTCGATCCACCTCCCGCAGGGCTCGGTCGTGCTCCACCAGGTCGCCTGCGGAGCGCTCCGCCGGGGCACGGTGGGCGTGAGCGGCCCGGGGATGGTCCTGCAGCCGATCAAGCTCGCCGACGAGATCGCCGAGCTCGAGCGCCGGGACCTTCTCCACGGCGAGGTCGTGATCTCAGACAAGGCCCACGTGCTCCTCCCCGTCCACGAGATCGAGGATGCGTGGGAAGACGAGCTCCGTTCGAAGCTGCGCCCGGAGTCGGCGATCGGCACGACCCGGATGGGGATCGGGCCGGCGTACGCCGACCGCGCGGCCCGGTTCGGCCTCCGCATGGCCGACCTTGGTCGCCCGGCCGTCCTGCACGAACGGCTCGAGCTCCTCTACGCGACGAAGGGGCATCTCAGCTCGCTGCCGCCCGTCCCCGCGCTCGCCGAAGAGCTCACGGACGCCGGCGCCCGGCTCGCCCCCCACGTGGCTTCGACCGAGCCGATGCTCTGGGAGGCGCTCGGACGGAACGAGACCGTGCTCCTCGAGGGCGCCCAGAGCGCGCTCCTCGACGTCGACTTCGGCACCTATCCATTCGTGACGAGCTCGCACCCGACGAGCGCGGGAGCGCTCGTCGGAAGCGGTCTCCCCCCCACCGAGGTCTCCGCGATCGTCGGCGTCGCGAAGGGCTACGCGACGCGGGTCGGGGCGGGCCCGTTCCCCACGGAAGAGACGGGCGAGGCCGGGGAGTTCCTCCGTCGCGTCGGGGGCGAGCGGGGCGCGACCACCGGCCGACCCCGGCGCTGCGGATGGCTCGACCTCGTCCTCCTCCGCTATGCGGCCCGCCTGAACGGCTTCACCTCCCTCGCGATCACGAAGGTCGACGTCCTCGGCGGGCTCGACGAGGTCCCCGTTTGCACCCAGTACGTGATGCCCGACGGGCGCACCGTCCGCGACCTCCTTCCGACGAACGCGGACGAGCTCGCGCAGGCCCAACCGGTCTACGAGCGGTTCGAAGGGTGGCCGGAGTTCCACGAGCGACTCAAGGGCCGGCTTCGCGAGGAGGGCGCCCGGGCCCTGCCGTCGACCCTGCGGAGGTACCTCGAGCACGTCGCGACCGAGGTCGGCGTCCCGGTCGAGTACGTCGGCTACGGCCCGCAGCGGGAGGAGACCGTTCGCCTCGACCTCGGTGTCCGACCGACCGGACGCAGCGGGATCGTCGGGTGGACCGGTTAGGCCGTCGTGGCCGCCGTCGACCCGTTCCTCTACGTCGCGTTCGCCGCGGGCTGGATCGCCGGACGGCTCCGGCCGGTGCGGAGCCCGTGGGTCGGGCGCCTCACCTTCGCCGCCGTAGCGGCCCTCATCTTCTTCCTCGGGGCCTCCTTCCGCGGGGTTCCGCTTGGCGAGCTCGTGGGCGTGCTCCCGAGCGCCCTCGCGTTCGCCTTGTTGATCCTCGGCGCGACGGCCGGGGCGTTCCTCGCCCTTCGCGGCCGCGGGACCCCCGCGTCGGGACCGTCCGCCCCGGTCCGGTCGGAGCGGGTCCCGTCGAGCGCGATCTTCCTCGCGGCGCTCCTCGTCGGAGTCGGGGCGGGACGGCTCTATGCGCTGCCTGCGGACCTCCTGGTCCGCGCCGCGCTCTACCTGCTCCTCGCGCTGGTCGCGTTCGGCCTCGAGCTGCGCTGGGAAGGCCTGCGGACGGCCTGGATCCCCGTCACCGCTTCGCTCGCCGGAGCGGCGCTCGCCTCGGCGGTCTTCACGGTCGTCGTGGGGAACGGCCGGACGGTCCCGCTCGCCACCGCTTTCGCCTTCGGATGGTACAGCCTCGCGGGTCCCCTCGTGGCGTCCGCGGCGGGTGCGGTCTTCGGGCTCTTTGCCTTCCTGACCAACTTCGTCCGGGAGCTCCTGACGATGCTCCTCGCTCCGTCGCTCGGTCGCCGCCTCCGGGGGGAAGGGGTCGCGGCCCTCGGGGGAGCCACCGCGATGGACACGACCCTCTACTTCGTGGTCAGGTACGGCGACGCCCGGGCCGGCACGGTGGGGCTCGCGAGCGGGCTCGCGCTCACTCTCCTTGCGAGCCTTGCGGTACCGCTCCTGCTCGCGGTCTAGAAGGCTTATGGCTCGCGGCCCCTCGGGCCGCCCGCGGGCTCGTGGTCCAGCGGTGACGACGTCGCTCTCACACAGCGAAGATCGCCGGTTCGAATCCGGCCGAGCCCAT
>JAWOKS010000064.1:0-19845 GCA_033854115.1 Thermoplasmata archaeon | reverse complement strand
GATTTCTATCAGGGGGCGGCGGCGATCAAGGTCGCATCCCCGTCCGCCGACGGATTCCTGAGCGGCTACCTCGGCAGCGTGGGCCTCGTCGCGGTCATCTCGGCCGCGTTCCTCGGCGGGGACGCGCTCGCCGTCGACCTCGCGGGCGGACCGGGCTACCTCATGCTGACCCAGCCCGTGCGCCGCGGAACGCTCCTCGCCGGTCGCTACGC
Organism: Thermoplasmata archaeon; assembly: GCA_033854115.1. Taxonomy (GTDB): domain Archaea; phylum Thermoplasmatota; class Thermoplasmata; order Lutacidiplasmatales; family UBA184; genus Lutacidiplasma. Next base: position 19,633 of record JAWOKS010000064.1, on the reverse strand, counting down.
GGCCGCGGCACTCACCGTGGCCGCGATCGTCGTGGTGTACTACGCCTTCGCGGTGGGCGGGGCGCTCGCGTTCTACGGCGCGATACCGCTCGCGCTCACGGTGTCGCTCGGGGCCGCCTTCCTCTACGGGCTCTCCGTGCTCGCGGTGGCGTTCTTCTTCAGCTCGTTCTTCAAGACGAGCGCGGTCAGCATCATCGCGAGCCTGCTCATCCTGTTCCTCGGGTTCCCGATCCTGACCTCCGTCGGGACCCTCACGGGCAGCGAACCGTGGTACTCCCTCGACTACGGCTCGGGGATCATCTCGAACGTGCTCAACCCCAACTTCCAGCATGAGACGATCACGGAAGTGGGTGGAGGGCCCGGAGGGGTGACGATCAAGCTCTACACCTGGTCGCCGTTCCTCGTGGAGGGGGTGGCGATCGTCGTCGTCTACCTCGTCGCGTTCCTCGCGCTCTCCTTCGTCATCTACCGCTACAAGGAGGTGAAGGGCTGAGATGCCGAGCCTGGAGGCCCGCGGGCTCACCAAGCGGTTCAACTCGGTCACCGCGCTCGACCGGGTCGCCTTCCGCTACGACCGACCCGGGGCCATCGGCTACCTCGGACCGAACGGCGCCGGGAAGACCACGACGCTCAAGCTGTTCACCGCGCTGCTCCGGCCCTCCGAGGGTCAGGCTCTCCTTGACGGCATCGACGTCGCCGTCGAGCCGAAGACCGCGCTCTGGAACGTCGGGGCCGTAGTCGAGACGCCCGAGCCGTACCCTGCGCTCTCGGGCCGGGAGACCCTCGCGATGATCGGGGAGTTCCGGGGACTCGCGCGGGAGACGATCCGGGACCGGACGGCGGTCCTCGCGAAGGAGCTCGACCTTCCCGAGCTCGACCGGCCGACCGGGCGGCTCTCGAAGGGGCAGCGGCAGCGGGTCGTGCTCGCGAGCGTCCTCCTCGCGGAACCGTCGATCCTGCTCCTCGACGAGCCGACGAGCGGCCTCGACCCGGCGGAGCGCGTGGTGGTGCGCAACATCCTCCGGCGGCTCAAGCAGCGCGACCGCCTCATCCTGATGAGCTCGCATCTGCTCCAGGAGGTCACGGAGATCTGCGACCGGGTCGTCTTCGTGAACCAGGGCCGCATCCTCCTCGAGGACACGGTCGCGAACGTCACGGGCCGCTTCCGGGTCCGTCGGCTGGACGTCGAGTTCACGGCCGCCGTCGCTCCCGAACGGGCGCAGGCCCTGGCCGGCGTGACGGAGGTGGAGGCGGTTGCGCCGACCCATCTTCGCCTTGGGTTCGAAGGGCGACCCGAAGAGCAGGCCCGGCTCCTCGAGGACTGCCAGAGGCTTGCCCCGGTCGTCTCGTTCTCGAGCTCGTCCCTGACGCTCGAGGACGCGTACCTCCGGCTCATCCAGAACCCCACCAGCGCGGCGTAACCGCTCGCCGAGGGTTCAGGCCCTGACGTCCCCGCAAAGGACGCGGGCCGCTCTCGGTCTCCACCGCGCGGTACCTCGCGGACGCACCCGCCTCCCCGACGGCGAAACGGTATCCTCCCCGAAGCCCCTCCGTTCCGCGTTGCCCTCATGGACGAGCGAGCTCCCCCCGCTCCCGCGACCCGGGGCCCCGGTCCTTCCGAGGGCATCGGGCGGATCGAAGGCCGAGCGCTCGAGCTCAGCGAGTTCCGGGCCGAGACGGTCACCAACCGGCAGTTCGCTGGCTTCGACCTCGAGCGGCTCGACCGGTTCTTCCTCCCGGACCCCCTCCTCCCGCTCGTCGACGCTCCCGCGCTCGGTCGACGCACGTTCGTGGAGGATGACAACCGCAGCGCGATCGACCCGACCCCGGTCGCCACGCTCGACGGGCTCCCGTTCTACCTCTCCGTGAAGGGGATCGGCTCGGACACCGAGCCGTTCTCCTTCCGGCCGCTCGACCGGCCCCGGGCCGCCGAGCTCACCGAGGAGATCTCCCTCCACGAGCGCCTGGCGTCCGCCCCGGACACCGGGGGAGGGATCATCACCGGTGAGGTCTGGCTGCGGGGCTCTCCCTACGGCGGTCAGGGCCTCCCGCACGCCGAGACCGCCCTGCGCGTCTCGGAACGAGCGGACCTCACCGACCTCCACGGCTTCCGCCTCGCGCCCGTCGTCAAGATCGCGTTCCTCCCGGAGACGCTCGAGGAGCGCCTGCGGTCGATCTACTGGTACCGCCGCTACCGGGGCCGTTTCGTCCAAGAGCTCCGGCTCGTCCCCTCGAACGTTCGCTTCTTCTTCCACGACCGGCCCACGGTCGGCCACCAGATCGGGGCGGTGTTCGACCTCTTCGCGGTCGACACCCCCGCGAAGGCCCACCTCTTCGAGCTGAACTTCCTGAAGAGCGGCCTCGCGTTCCTGACCCTGTTCGCCCGGACGCTCGAGCGCGACCCGGCGACCGGTCGCTGGGCCGGGCTCGACTTCTACGACGTCTGGCTCGACAAGGACGCCGTGATCGCCCCGGACGGAACGGTGTTCTTCGTCGACCTCGAGGGTCTCGAGACCGTCCGGCTCGAGGCGTCGGACGTCCCCGAGAAGTTCGAGGACCAGATCTACCGCTCGCTCTACGAGTTCATGTTCGCCTACGAGCAGATCGACGGCGAGGTCCAGCGGCGGTTCGGCCGGGTGGGGAGCCGGCGCCGGCGCCTTGAGGCGCTGCTGGAGCAGGCGGTCCGCACGGACCCGTTCGTCCGCCTCACCACCGGCGGGGCGAGCACGATCCTCGAGGTCCGGCCCCCCGGTTTCGGCGAACGGTTAATCTACCGCTTTCCGTTGGTCGACCACTCTCGTGGCGAGCTGTAAGGACATCTCCGCGTTCCTCGAGCAGGTCGCCCTGCGCCAAGTGACGACCCCGCTGCCCGAGGCGGACGCCCAGAATCTCGCGAACCTCGGCCTCGTGCGTCTCGTCTCCGCGGACCAGTACCGCGACCTCTCGACCGAGCTCGCGGGGCTCGCGGGCTCGCAGGCCGCGCTCCAGGCGGAGGCGACGGACCGCTCCCGCCTCGGCGAGGAGCTGCGCCGGGACTGGCAGCACACCCACTCGATCCTGTTCCACCTCCACGGCGCGAAGAAGGAAGCGGAGGAGATCGCCGAGGAGGAACGCACGCGCGCCGCGTTCCAGGCGGTCGACACCGACTTCGCGAAGAAGCAGGCCGCGTTCAACGAGCTGCTCGCGAAACGCTCGCTCTTCGACACGCTCGCGCCGTACGGGGCGGGGTACGTCGGTCTCACGAGCGCGGGCACGATCGCGCTGCGCGACCTCAAGGTGAGGCTCTACCGGCTCGCCGACAGCGACTTCGCGAGCTACCTCGCGCAGGCGGGGCGGATCGACCAGGAGCTCGGGCAGCTCGCGGACGGCGGGGCAGGCTACGTCCAGAACCTCACGCCGGGACTCCAAGAGGCAGACCGTTCCTACCTCTGGGCGATCTCGGTGGGTCTCACGAAGGTCCAGCCGGACCTCACCCAGGGCGTGCCCCGGTTCCTCGAAGCCTACCGCGCCCTCTCCGGGCTCTCCGCGAACGTCGAGAACCGCCTGATGGCGAGCGAGATCGTCTTCGCGATCCCGCAGCCGATCCCTACGGAGCTCCTGCCGCTCACCCAGCTCGTCCAGGACGTACGGGGGATCGGGGTGCCGAAGGAGAGCGCCCTCGGGGTCGCCTCGATCGTGCTCTTCGGCCGGCGGAGCGACGGCTCGTTCGCGACCGGCAACGTCGCACGGCTCCTCCAGGAGACCCGGTCGTTCGAGTCGGCGGCGCTCCTCGGGATCGTCAACGTGCCCGCCGACCAGCTGGTGGCGCGCTTCCACGAGTACCGGGCCCTCTTCGCCGGCTGGGGGTTCGACTACTCCGAGGACAGCGAGCTCTCGAGCGCGTACCTCGCGGTCTCCGAGTACGCCCCGAACGAGGTCGCCGCGAAGCTCGCGATCCTTCAGCGGGGCCTCTCGAGGTACCTCGAGTACCCGCTCGTCGCCGCCTCGATCCTCGCGTCCGTCGCGACCCTCGAGGCGAACGAGACGCTCAACCTCCTCGAGAAGGCCTACGGGATCGTCGGTCGTCGCGCGACCGGCTTCGGTCAGGCCGACCTCATCTGCATCGCGGTGCGGATGGTCCACGGCATCCGCAACGAGCTTGTCGGCACCCTGGACGCGACCGCCGCGAGGCCGGTGACGGCCGCCCCCGGACCCCCTGCCCCGCGCCTGTTCTTCCTCCCGCTCGTGATCGCGCACAACGCCTACTTCTCCACGTTCGGTGGGATCGGCGGCGTCCACCCCGGGCACGTTCACGGAATCGGGGGCTTTGGAGGGGGCCTCGGATGAAGGGCGGCGCCGGCGCCCTCTTCGCGGTCCTCCTCGCCCTCACGGTCGTCGCCGTCCCGTTGCCGTCCCACTACCTCCCGCACGCGAACGACGCGTTCACCTACGCCGAGACGATCGTCGTGGACCACGGGACGGGCACCTACCTCGGCTACAGCGAGACCTCGACCGTCACGGGCGACATCACCGTGACCGCGGTCCAGCCGAACGGGACCGATGCGGCGGACTTCGCGAACAGCGTCCACTTCACGAACAGCACGGGTGCGAACCAGCACTGGAGCTCGTCCGGCGCGTTCACGTTCTCCGCGGTGACGTTCCACTACGTCAGCGGGACCGACAACCAGACCGGGTACACCAACCCGCTCGTCTGGTTCTACATGAACAACAGCCTCGGCGTCGGCTCGACGTTCTTCCTCCTCAACAGCAACTTCACCGTCCGCTCGCTCGACGCGAACTACCACCTCGGCACCGCCGCGGGCGTCTACGTCACGACCCTTTACGCCGACGGGACCGGCAGCTACCTGCGGAGCGACAGCTACGGGACGTTTCAGGCGAGCTACACCTGGCAGGTCTACTTCGACCCTGCAACCGGCTACATCGTCGGCTACCTCTACACCGAGCACGACGCGAGCGCGTCCGCGAGCTTCGACCTCACCGACACGTTCGGGGTCACGAGCACGACGTACCCGCTCACCGCGGGGACCACGCCGAGCTCCCCGCTCTTCACGGTCTCCCCCCTCTTCGTCGCGCTCGTGCTCATCCTCGCGGTGGTCGTGGTCGTCCTCGTGGTGGCCCTCCTCCTGCGCTCCCGGCGCCGGGCTCACCTGCCTCGCCATTCTCCGACCGGCGCGGTCACCTACACGCCCCCGCCGCTCGGGCCGCCGCCCCCGCCGATCGAGCTCCATCCGGGCGACCAGCCGACGATCCAGCAGGTCGTCGTGAAGGAGGTTGTCAAGGTCAACTGCCGGTACTGCGGCTCGCTCATCGATTCGACGGCGGCCACCTGCCCGTTCTGCGGGGCTACGCGGACCTGAGGGGCCCGGGAAGTCCCCCGGGGCGGACGGGGGACGGGGGCCCCGGCGCCTCGTAGAGGAAGATCGCGCCCGCGGGGCGAAGGCCGGCGCGCTCGGCGAGCCGGCGCGAGGGCCCGTTGCGCTCGGAGATCTCCGAGATCACCTCCTCGGCTCCCGCGAGATGCGCGAGCCAGAGTCGGGCCGCGAGCAGGTCCGCGCCGAGGCCGAGGCCTCGGTACCCCGCACGGACCGTGAGCGAGTGGAGGCGTGCCACGCTCCCGCTCGCGAGGATCCAGGCGGCCCCCGCGAGCGTTCCTTCGAGGTCGACGGCCACGCACCGCTCGCCCGCGGCGAGCGCCGAGGCGAACCACCGCTCGTTGCACCGGCCGTAGACCTCGCGAAGGAGGTCGACCACCCGGGACATCTCCTCGGGGCCGGCGACGTGCGGCGGGTGGCGGAAACGGTGGGTCGCGGCCCCGGTGGGCGGACCGGCGAACACGTCGAACCGCTCGCGGGGTCGCGGGAGCTCGGCCTCGACGAACGTGGGGCCCGGGCCCCGTCGCGCGAGCAGCACCTCCGCGACGTGCGGGAAGCGCGTGAAGATCGAGGCGAGGTCGTCGACCGGGTCGACGAGCAGGAGACCGGCGGGCCGGCCGTCCTCCTCGGCGAGGACGGAGCGTCCCCCGGCGCCGAGCGTCTCGGACCCGAATGCCGGGAGGAACGCCCCGAACCTCGGCGAGAGGTCGACCCCGGCCAGCGCTCGATCGAGATCAGGCTCCGCGAGCTCGAGGAGGGTGATCGAGCCTTCTCGACGGTCCGCGGTCTCGAGCACGGCGGTAGCGTACCCGGCGGGGATGAGGTCGTCCCCTCTCAAGAGCTCGCAGGCGCTCGGGTCCCACGACCCGGGGACCGGGCGACGGCCCGACCGGGTCCTACGACGGAGTGGGAACCCTCCCGAAAGGCGCCGGGGGTGCGACGCGGTTCCCCCCGAGCCAGAGCGTGTAAGCGCGGCGGAGGTTGATCGCCCCGACGTAGACGATCACGAGCGAGGCGATCGCGGCGGCCCCGAACGCCCAGGAGAGCGCCGTGAGGGACGCTCCGAGCCCGACGAGGGCCCCGACCAGGAGCTGGGTGCGGCCCGTCTCGAGCAGCTTCCGGCCCTCCGGGCCGGAGATGACGGAGAGGAAGCCCGCGAGATGCCGGGCGCCGAAGTAGTAGATCGTGACGAGGACCGCGCTGGTCGCGAGCCCGCTCACGATCGAACCGACCTCGTCCGGAAGCCGGCTCGTGTTGGTCCGGTCGAGCGCGAAGTTCACGACGCCGATGCCGATCGAGACCACGATCGCGGCCGCGACGAAGGCGAGGAACAGCCAGAGGGTCGTCGTGTGGTCGGCGCGCGCCTGCCGCGCCGCCTCGATCTGGGCCGGACCGTACTCGGGAGCCGCGTCCCGCATCGCGTTCACGCCCCGGCGCCAGCTGACGAGACCCTGGATGGCGATGACGATGCCGGCGATCACGAGGGCCGCGATCGTGAGGCCGAGCGCGACCACGACCACCACGTCCCAGTGCGTCGACCACCAGACGGCCACCGGGGTCGTCGCCGACGGGAACCCCTGGGAGAGGACCCCGGTCCAACGCAGGAGGTCCTGCACGAAGACAAGGATCGACACGGTCAGCGCGAGCAGGATCAGGGTCCCGAACCTTTCCAAGGCGTTCCGGAGCGTGGCCGCCCCCCGCATCGTGCCCGCGATCCCGAGTCCGGCCTCGCTGCCCGAAGAACCTACCGTGCTCCAGCTCATGGCCCGTTCTCCGTCACGCGGGGAGGGGGAATCCCCTCTCAAGAACCCGCCGTGGAGCCGGATGCACCGTGGAGAGTTCGGGTCGGGGCGGGGACCGGAGCGCAGGGCGCGGCCGCGGCTCGCGCACTAGAGGTAGAGCTCGGTCGGAGGCTGCGTGCTCGACGTGTAGCCCGCCTGCTCCTGCGGGCGCACGGCGAACCGGCGGAGGAGCTCGGAGACACGGAGCAGGATCGTCTCCGTCTCCTGGATCGCGTCGCAGAACCGATTGAACGAGGCGGGGTCGTTCTCCGCGACCTGCAAGGTCTGGTCGAGCGCGACGCGCTCGAGCCCGGCGACCCCGCGGGCCTCGGACGGCGCGATCGAGAACCCCACCCGGGGGCACGCCATGAGCTCGTCCTGCAACGCGTCGAGGAACTCCGCACGGTCGGCGGGGCTCGTCTCCTCGAGACGGTCGCGGACCTCCCGGGGGAGGTCGAGGATGCCGAGGACCATGAGGCACTTCCCGAGGTCGCGGACGTAGATCGGGACCGCGCCGTGATGGATCCGGATGACGGTTTCGGGCCGGCCGGGTCCGAAGAGCCCCCAGCCGCGCGACGTGCGGTCCCCGCGATGCGCGGCCCACTTCTCGACGAGGTGCAGCGACGGCGTGAGCACGGGCTCGGGAAGCTCGTCCCCCCTCGACCCCTTCATGCGGACCCTCCCGGGACGTTCCGCCCGCCAAACGATAAGGCAAGGGTCCATCCGAGTTGAGGGCCCGCGTCGGGGCCCTCTCTGCCGCGGGGAACGACGAGATCGAGCCGCGAGACGGGGAGGCACGAGAAAGGGTTGCCCGCCCCGCAGGGCGGGCTACCGGGAGGTGGACGGCCGATCGGTCTAGCTCTCCGGGCGGGCCGGGAAGGCCGCCCCAAGACCGACCGGACCCATCAGGCCGGCGTTGGTGGTGGGGTGCGTCGGGGTCAGAACGAGCGAGATCGTCTGAGGGCTCGGGGCGGTGACCGTGAAGGTGCCGGCCGTGACCGGGCCTCCCTTCGCCTGGGCGCTGTAGGAGTAGGTCCCGTTCACGAGCGCCACCTTGAGCACGGGGCCTGAGGTGCTCAGGCTGACGTTCATCGGCCCCGTGATGTTGAGGAACCAGAGCGTCCCCTTCGAGAGCCCCGACTCCGTGAACTTCACCGCGCCCGTGATCGGCTTGAACTTGAGGTTCTTCGTGAGCGGCTTCGCGGGGACCCCGAGCGCGCCCTTGAACGGGGCGGCCTTGTAATCCGGCCGCTTCGTCACGAGGAAGAGGTAGTGCGACCCCTTCGGGAGGACGAAGCTCACGGAACCTCCCGTGGGTGTGGTCCGGTTCGTCGCGGAGAGGACGGCCGGGTTCTCGCCCTTGCCGTGCGGCGTGAGCGTGACCGTCCAGTTGTCGCCGGTCGGGAGCCCGGTCCAGCTCTTCGCGATCTCCTCGCTGAAGGTGATCGTCTCGAGGGCTCCGAAGTGCACCACGACGAGCGTCGGGCCCGAGACGTTGACGGCGGAGTACGTCGGCGAGCTCTTCCCGGTGACCTTCGCGACGCCGAAGCCGGCGGGCGGAGTGACCGTGAACGCGACCGAGCCGTTCGCGACGGGGAAGGTGACCGTGCTCTTCCCCTGCGAGGGGACCGTGGCGTTGAGCTCCTGGGTCCCGACGGTCGCGCCCCAGGTCGCGCCCGAGGAGAGGCCGACCTCCTTGAACGTGAGCTGGCCGCCCGTGGGGGGCACGGGCGCGAGGACGGTAAGGTCCGCGGTCCGGAAGTTCTGCAGGTAGAGATCGTGGTTCGTGGGGTCGTAAGTGCCGAAGACCGGGAACCCTCCCGCGCCGAGCGTCTGGACCACGGTGGTGCCGTTGATGACGCTCACGTTGCCGGAACCGGTGTTCGGCGTGAGGAGGTCGCCGACCGCCGGGTCTTGGAGGACGAACTCCGGCGCGGTCCCCACGTGGACCGTCGCGACGACCATGTTGACGAGCGTCCCGCCGAGCACGCTCAGTTCGTTCGAGCCGAAGTCGGTGACGAGCACGTGGCCCGTCGCCGGTTGGAACGACGCCGAGAACGGCGCCGTGCCCACCGGAACCGTGTACAGGACGGAGAACGGGGCGACGTCGCTGAGCACGCTCACGTTGTTCGAGCCGTTGTTCGGGACGTACAGCCAGACGTTGGAGGGGTCCCAGGCTGCGAACTGCGGATGGGAGCCGACGTGGACCGAGCCGAGCCGCGTGATCCCGCCGGTACCGCCGAAGACCGTGACGTTGTCCGAGCCGGTGTTGGGGACGAAGATGTCCGGCGCGGTCGCGCTCGGACGGACGGAGCTCGCCGGGAGCCAGCCGCCCCCGCCTCCGCCACCCCCGCCGCCTCCGCTCGAGGCCACGCCCACGACCGGCCGGGAGGGGTCGGTACCGACCGGGAGGGTCGCGACGACGGTCGTGCCGTTGATGACCGTGACGTTGGCGGAGCCCGTGTTGTCCACGTAGAGCTCCTCGTTGACCGGGTCGTACGTCGCGAACTGGGGCTGGGTTCCAACGTGGACGTTGCCCACGACCGTCGAGCCGCTCAGGACGCTCACGCTGTTCGAACCCTCGTTGACGACGTAGACGTCCTGATCGGCGGGGTCGTACGTGGCGGAGAACGGGATGGTCCCGACCGTGATGGTCGCGACCACCGTCTTCCCGCTCACGACGCTCACGTTGTTGTTCCCCCAGTTCGGCACGTAGAGCTCGTTGCTGGAGGCGTCGAACGCGGCGTACTCGGGCGAGCCGCCGACGTGGACCGTCCCGGCCACCTCGAGCGGGTCGGAGACGGTGAGCGGACGGACCGCGGCGGGAGCCGCCGTCGAGGATCGTGGGTCCATGGTCGTTGTCTCGTGTGAGGCGACCAAGGGAACGTGGGTGGCGACCGCTCCCGGGACGAAGGGCGATCCGATGGCGAGCAGGCCGACGATCGTCAGCACGGCTACGACCGTGCCTCGCTTGGAACGATTGCCCGCGCCCGCGCTTCTTCCAGTGACCAAGGCCATGCGTGCGACAGTATGGCATGCCTACTTAATTTCGACGATATCTTCCGTCAAAAGAGTACAAATAGCTCCGCCGAGGTCGAGCGCCGAGCCGCGAGAAACTCCGCCGGTCGGCCTGCCGAACTCGGTTGGCCGGGTGGGCTCGCGGAACGCGATCGGGAGGCCGCTAGGCACCCTTCGGACGGTCGGTCCGACAGCGGCCGCACTGGCCGGCCCAAGCCGAATTCCGCTGGCCGCATTCCGGACAGGTCCACGGGACCTTTGCGGGGCCCGGCGGCGGAACGGTCGGAGTGGGCGGCGGCCTCACGTAGGCCGATACGAGGCCCGGCCCGGGTTGGGGAGGAGCTCCTGGGGTCCGCGTCGCGGGAGCCTCGGAAGGTCCCGAGAGACGGTAGGGCCGATTCTGGACGCTCCAGACCGCGAGCTCGGTCCGCGAGTACGGACCGCGTCGTCCCTGCCAGAGTAGCCACCAGGCCAGAGCGCCGAACCCCACCCCCCCGAGGATCTCGTAGTACGACGGCCCCGCCCCCCAGAGTAGGCTCTGGTAGCAGATCGGGCACCCTCCGGGGTAGACCGAGGCGGGAGAGCTTCCCCAGAAGAACGGACAGTTGGTGATCCCGCCCGAGAGCGCCAAGCAGTCGGCGGACCCTTGGGCGCCGGGGCCGGCCACGGCTGAGGCCGCAAGGAGACCGAACCCGACGATGACCGCGACCAGGAGGACGCCGAGCACGAGACGGATCTGGAGGCGGCCGAAGACGACGCCGAACGCCCCGAGCAGGGCGAGGCTGGTCGCGACCGCCACGATCCCCGTGAGGACGACGAGCGCGTAGCCGATCGCGATGTAGAAGTCCTTGAGCGGGCCGGTCATCTCGGTCGAGAAGTTCTGGCAGGGCGAGTGCGACGAGGGCCAGCCGTAGGTCGAGCACGAGATCGCCCCCGTGAGCTCGAACGAGAGGAGGACGTGCTGGACCTGGGCCGGCTCGACCTGGCTCGACGCGACGAGGTTGGTCTGCCACCAGGCGCCGTTCCACGAGAGCGCGAACAGCGCGGTGACGCCCACGAGCAGAAGGGCAGCGACGGTCCGGCGTCGGTCCACATAGTGGAGCCGCGACTCGGAGATCCTCGAGAAACGTGATGTGCGAGGAACCCGCCCCGGCCCGGGGGCTGGCCCTTCTTCCGGTGCCTCCGACATCCGACGTTCTCTCGGCCCGCTCCTTACCTATCTGCCTGGGTGGCCGAAAGGGTCCACCGTACAGCGGCTCTTGGCGGCTTCCACCTCGCGCTCTCCGAACGGGCGACCTCAGGCCGTGTCGACCTCGCGGGAAAGCCGCCGCGCCGCGTGCCGGAACAGCACAATCGCCGGGACGGAGGGAACGACGAGCACCACCCAGACGAGGAGCGGGTTCGCGGTCGCCGCGAGCGCGAACCCCCCGAGCAGCACCGAGACCAGGAAACCGGCCCCTCCGACCGCGCCGAACGCGCCGTTGTACGCCCCGACCTCGCCGGCCGGGGCAAGGTTCGAGGGGAGCGTCGCCTGCGGGATCGTGATCAGGTTCTCGCCGATCGTGAGCACGACCACCGCAACGAAGAACACCACGGTCGGCAGGGCCCCGAAGAGCCCGGCCGCTCCGAGCCCGACGAACGCGACCGCGTAGAGGAGGACGCCGGCGATCGCGATGGACGTGTGTCGCCAGCCGAGGACGCTCTCGGTCGTCGCGGTCTGCCCGAAGACGACGACGAGACCGTTGAGCGCGAGGCCCACGCCGAGGATCGCGTACGAGATGCCGAGCACGTTGCGGACGTAGAGCGGGAAGGTGACCGCCCACTGCCCCGCGACGAGACCGGCGAAGAGCACGGCGAGGAGGAGCTCGAGCGCGACCCGGTCCTGCGCGAGGACGCGGAAGCTCGCCCGAAGGCTCCGTCCGGGGACCTCGGGCTCCCCCCCGGGAAGGGGCCGGTCCCGTGGCGCGGCGAGCGCGAGGTCCCGCGGCGAGGGCTCGAGCGTCACGGCGAGGAACCCGCCTCCGACGGCGATCACCCCGGCGGCGACGTAGACCGCCGCCGCGAACCCGAGGACCGAGACGAGGACGCCGCCGAGCGTCACACCGGCCGAGTAGCCCGCGTTGAAGCCGATCCGGTAGAAGGTGAAGCCGCGCGTCCGTTCGGCGCCGCTCGCGAGGTCGGCGATGTAGGCGGACGCCGCGGGAGCGGCGGCGCTCGTGACGATCCCGCCGACCGCGGCGGTGACGACCGCCCCGACGAGCGACTCGATCGCGAAGGAGTACGCCACCGCCGCGGTCGTGACGGCTTCGGCCGCGAGACCGAGGAGGATCAGCCTTCGGCGTCCAAAGCGGTCGGTGAGGAGACCGCCGAGGTAGTTGAACGGGAGCTGAACCGTGCCGATCACCGCGATGATCACGCCGACGTCGACGTAGCTCACGTGAAGGACGTTGACGAGGAACAGCGCGAGGAACGGGAAGTAGAGCGCGTTCCCGAGCATCCGGACCGCCACGCCGACACCGAGCAGCCGAAGGTTCCGGTCCACGCCCCGCGGGACCCCCGCGCATCATGAGCGTGTCTCCGCGACGGAAGCGGGTCTGCCGGGCGGGGGGAGGTCGAACCCTCTGGCACCGGGAACACGCGGGCGTCGGCGTGGCCGGTCACACCTTTCCATGCTGAATTTCAGTTCCATGCGGTCCGACGGTCGGTCGTTCCTGGGGTCCGGATCACGCGCAAACCGTGGGTGCTCGTGCAGGGAGGACCCATGCTTGGGCCCAGGATTCCTACCGAACGGCCTGGTGCGGTTCCTCGGGCGACCACTCCCTGGCCGCTCGCTAGGCGCCGGGGAGAGGCCGGGGCGCTTCGACCCCGGTCGGCCCGGATCAAGTCAGGGTGAGGCTCGCGTTCCCTCCCGAGGGAGGAGGCGAGGGGCAGCTCGGCAGTTCGGACGTCGCCCACGCCGTCCACTGCGAGAGTGGAAGACGCGGACCTCGGGGAGGTTGATGGTGGGCAGGCCCGACGTCCGCGTCAAGAGATTCTACGACGGAGGAGGGGATAAGGTCCCCTGTCGACCCGCAAGTACGCCATGCTATAGCTCCGCAGACGCTACCGGTCGTCGTGCGCCGGGCTCCCGAGCTCCGTCTCCTTCGCGGCGAACGTGCGCGGCTCGTCGCGCTCGTCCGAACCCCGACGAGCTCCCCGCGCCTCGTCCAGCGCGCGCAGATCGTCCTTCGCGCCTCCGAGGGCGCAGAGAACCGCGAGATCGCGAACGAGCTCGGTACGGACCCGGGCACGGTCGCGAAGTGGCGCCGCCGCTTCCTGATGCAACGGGTCCCCGGGGTCGAACGCGAGGCTCCGCGTCCGGGGCGACCGCCCACGATCCCGACGGAGACGATCCGTGTCATCGTCCGCAGCACCCTCGGGCGGCGTCCTCCGAACGGCCGGTACTGGTCCGCCCGGAGCCTCGCACGCGAGGTCGGGGTCAGCAAGTCGACGATCCAGCGGGTCTGGAAGGCCCATCACCTCGAGCCGCGGCGCGCGGTCGAGACGTTCCGGCCGAACCCGGGCGCCGCATTCGTCGACAAGATCACCGACTTCGTCGGCCTCTACCTGAACCCTCCCGAGCGGGCGATGGTCTTCTCGGTCGACGAACGGGCCAAGGGCTCGGGCCTCGCGCCCCGGGAGCGCCGAACGATCGAGGCGTACGCCGAGCGGAGCCGCGCCCTCGAGTTCCGGGCGTTCCTCCAGGCCGTCGACCGGGAGACGCCGAAGGGGCTCGACCTCCACCTCCTCGTCGACGGCCGGCTCGCCTCGGCCGCTCCCGAGGTCCGGCGGTGGCTGGCCGCCCATCCCCGGATCTACCTGCACTTCGTCCCGTCGGAGCGCGAAGGGCCGAACGTGATCGATCGTTGGATCGACCGGTTCGCGAAGCAGCGGGCCAAGGCTCGTTCGTCCCCGAGCGCCGTCCGCCTCCATCGCGCCCTCCGGGACCACTTCCGCCCACCGGGCTCGGGGGCACGGCCGTTCGTCTGGACCGCGACGTCCGACGAGATCCGGGACCGGTTCGGGGAGACCGCGGCCGGGCGACGGACGGGGGACGCCCCCCGCCGGGCGCGGGACGTCCACCCGCTCTAGGGGTCGAACGGGTCGTCCGCGGGCTCCTCGCGCGGATCGCGCGGGCGGCGCACCGAACGGCGGCGCCGCGAGGCGATCCAGGCGATCAGCCCAAAAACGAGGCCCCCGACGATCACGCCGACGGCGATCGCGACCGCGGCCTCGGCCACGCGGGAGAGCGCGAGGTAGCCGAACTGCTGCAGGGCGAGCACGAGGACGAGCCCGAAGACCCCGCCGGCCACCGCGGCCGTTCCGACCTCGCTCATCGCCACTTCCGGACGCGGTAGGTCCGTCGTCGGGACGCTTCGGCGAGGAGGTAGATCTGGAGCCCTCCGAGTGCGAGGAGGAAGACCACGAGGCCCGAACCGACGAGGTACGGGGCCCTCGCATCCACGTAGAACGGCTCGCTCCAGACCACACTGCCGTTCGGGTCGAGCAGTTGGGCGTCCAGCTCGTAGACGCCCTCGATGATCACGTAGAAGTTGCCGAAGCCCCAGCTGAGGTTCGAGTGGCCGACCCCTCCGAGCCCCGGAGAGGTCCGGACGGCGCTCGATGTGAGGTTCGCCCCGAAGTAGTAGAGCGACACCTGCGCGGTGGCGACCGAGGGGGCGCCCGCGCCGAGGACGTAGGCGAACGCGAGGCTCGCCTCCTGACCCGGTCGGATGACGAAGGCGGACGCGACGGTCGGAGCTTCCGAGATGTTCTGGCCGTCCCACGTCACCGAGGCGGCGATCCCACCCGGCGCCACGGCGGGGACATCAACCGCGGACGACCCGGGCGAGCTGGCGGCCGCCTCCGGTCCTAGCAGGGTCGTGACGAGAAGCAGGGCCGCAGCGAGGGTCGCCCCCGTGAACACCCGGCGCCGGAGCCTCGAGTCGACCACGACCGACCTCGCGGGAACATTCCCGGCTTATCTGCCTTCGTTGGCACGAGAACGGGCGGGTCCCGCTCCGCGCGAGTCCTGCCGTGGCGGAGGAACAGCCCGACCCGGTCTACGGGGCGCCGCGGAGCGTCTCGTCGCCCTCGCGGACGCTCTCGGCGGGTCCGGCCTTCCGGAACGTCGCCGCGATCCGCTCGAGCTCCTCCGGGGAGAGGCGGCTCGGCGTCAGATGGAGCCAGATGCGGGCCCCCGTGCGGAGGGCCTGGTCGTCCAGGGCTCTCAGGACGTCGAGGAGGCGCGAGGTCCCGTGGATGCGCGCGAGACGCTCGACCCCCTCGAGGAAGACGACGGAGACCCCGCGCGTCTCGAGCCCCGAGCGGAGGGCCGTCGAGACCGCGGAGAGATCGTTCGGAGGGATGGCGCCTCGCTGGACAAGGTCGCTCAACCAGTAGATGACGACGGGTCGGGGACCGACGAGCGCCCGGAGCCGTTCGGGAGCCTCGCGGGTGAGCACGATCCCGCGGTGGCCGGCCGCCGTCGCCTCAAGGAAGGGCGCGATCGCGTCGGCCAGCGCTTCGTCGGTCACGACCGTGATGCCGGGGGGGGCCGGTTCGGCGCGCTGCTCCTGAGCCGAGGCGAGCTCGTTTGGCCGGAGTTCACCGGCTTCGGTCCCGGCGAGAAGCTCGGCATCGAGCTCGAGCCCTTCCGCGAGCTCCTCCTCGGCTTCCCGCGCCGACGCGGGTGCGACCGCGGCCGGCCGGTGGCGATGCGGGCGGGCCCCGGCCGGTTCCGGCGAGCCGGAGCCGGACAGTTCCTCCGGCGCGGGAGCACCTTCGCCCGAGCTCCGGGTTCCGGGCCCGGCCGCTCCGCTTCCCAGGTCCACGCCAGGGGATTCCGGAGGCCCCTCTTCCGATTCCGCGAGATTCGGTTGGGGAGCCAAGGGAGGTCGGCGTTGCGGGGCGAGGTCCAGCGACGCCTCGGCGTCGGGACGAGGTACCTCCCGACCGAGCTTCGCGAAGATCTCGAGCGCCAGCGGGCGGCCGAAACCCGGGATCCGGGCAAGGTCCTCGAACGGCGCCTGGGCGAGCTCTTCGACCGATCGGAATCCGGCCGACCAGGCGTAGGCGGCCTTGGCCGGGCCGACGGCCGGGACCTCGAGCAGCCGGTTGAGCCCGTCCTCGAGCGCCCGGGTCGCGTCGAGCGGCGCGCCGGCCCCTTCGCCCTCGTGCTCCGACTCCTCCTCAGTGGGAACGGGCACGGCCCGTCGCACCGGCCGACGGCGGTTCGTCGAGGCGGTACGGAGCTGGCGGGGGGCGCGCAGTGGGCGAGATCTTTCCTCCGGCGCCGGGACCTCGACGGACCACCGGATGCCCTTCCCGGTCCGGCCCGTGACCCTTGGGAGAGGACGATCGGCGCCGGCCGGCGGTTCGACGCGGAGCCCTGCGACCCCGAGCTCGTCCGAGATCCGGGAGGCGCTGGCCTGCACGTCCGCGGCGAACGGCTCGTCGGTCTCGACGCGCAGCGAGACCGCGGCCCTCGCCTCGGTCGTCAGGCCGCGGAGCCGTCGACGGACACGGTGCACGAGCCACGCGAGGTCCGGGGACAGGGGAGGGGGAGCCGACGGGGTGCTTCCTTCCGCCGAGGGGAGTTCGACGAACAGCTCGGCGAACGGCAGCGGAACGGAGGAGAATCTCTCGGGCACGACCTCCTCGAGCGTGACCATCTCCCGGGAGATCGGATACCGTTCGCCTTCGACCACGACCGCCAGGTCGTCCGGCACCGAGGGCCCGTCGTCCGAGCGTGGGGGAAGGTGATGGAGGAGGTGGAGGATCGCGCTCGCCCGGGCAGGGTACACCCGGTGGATCTCGCTCGGCACCGGGACGAGACGCCGGCGGCGTTCCCGCCACGGAGCCCCCGGGCTCGCGACCTCGAGATGCGCGAACCCGCCGAGACGTTCGAGCGCCTCGCGGTCCGCGCGCAGCTCCCGGCCGACCTCGTCGGTCGTCGCCACGACCTCGGCCGAGGCGAGGGGCGTGTCCGCGGCGAGACCGTGGCCCCGGCGGAACCGCCGGACGGCCCCGACCAGGGCGAGCCAGCGTTCCCAACGGTCGGCGAGCCCCGGCTCGGGGGGGACCTGCGCGTCCTCGTAGTCCGTGACCTCGAAGAGGCTCGGGGCGTCCGGGCGCAGGGTCCGCCGGACGGTCTCGGCGGTGAACGGGGCGACCGGTCCGAGCGAGCGCGCGAGGTCCGCGAGGACGATCGCGAGGGTTCGCGCGACGCCCAGGTCGTCCGGCGATCCTGGCCCGTCCCCGGAACGCCCGCGCACCAGTTCACGGTACCGATGAACGTCACGGTCGACGAACTCCGTGATCCGGCGGAGGGCGAGATCGGGGCGCGAACGATCGTACGCCTCATGGATCGCCTCCTCCGCCCGTCTCCACCGGGCCAGAACGGCCCGGTCCTCGGGACGGAGCGCGGGGTCGAGCTCCGTCCCCGGCTCGTCGATCGCGGAGAGCCAGTCCTCGCCCGCCCCCCGGGCGACCTCCGCGGCGAGGCGCCGAAGGGACCCGAGTCGCGTCCGCTCCTGCCGGCACCGCTCGGCGAGCGACCCGTCCGGTCCCTCGCCGGTGGTCGTTCTCACGAGCGCCGCCCGCAGGGCATCTCGACCGCAGTCCGCGAGGAGGCCGGCGAGGTCAACCTCGCTCACGGTGGGGAGCGTGGTGGCCTCGACCTCCACGCCCTCGACCGGCCCCTCGGTCCCCGCCATCGCCACCACGTGGTGGACGATCGCGGGCAGGCGGCGGCGGGCCGGGACGAACAGGCGGACCCGATCGCCCTTTCCGAGAGGGCCGTTCGCGGCCCAGGCCGCGAGGGCACCTTGCATCGAGGGGACGAGGGTCCGTTCGACCTCCCGGCGGGACCCGCCGCACGGGCACGTTTCAGGGCCCTCCACGGAATCGAGACGCTCGCACCGGTCGCACTCGAGGAGCGCGACCGAGCCCGGCGCGGGACCCTCGTCGGACCCGCTCACCGGCCACGGAGCGGCCTCGAGCAGCTCGGCGACCGCGTCGGTCCCGACGAGGCGCTCGAGCTGGGTGAGCTGCTGGGGCGCGAGGCGGTCAGGCTTAAGGCACCAGAACCGGGCGGGATACCACACGAGCGTCCGACCGCAGACGCCGCAGTAGGGGACCCCGCGCACGACCCGGAGGCGGGCGAGGACGCTCCCGCTCTCGAGGAGGTCGCGGGTCACGAACTCGTTCGCCGTTTCGAGGTCGAGCCCCGCGTACGTGCTCGGGCGCACCGGACCGAGCCGTCCGTGGCGGGTCAGGATCGGCCAGCGGGGGACGCCGAGGCGCTCGGCGATCTCGGCGTCGGTGCCGCCGTGGTCCGGGACGAGAGGCACGAGGCCGGTGCCGCTGTCGCCGACGTCCGAGACCGCGTGGACCACGCCCGAGGGGGGGTCGAGGTCGGCCCCTTCCGGGAACTCGTGGAGGAGCGGGTAGGCGTACCGACGCCCGTCGTAGGTGCGCCCCGGCCGCTCGTCCACCACCGCGAGCTCCGCGCCGGGGAGCCAGGCCCGGAGGCGATCGATCGCCGAGCGAGTCAGAAGGAGGCGGGCAGAGGCGTCGCGGCGCCGGTAGTCGACGGTGACGTACGGGAGGTCCGGGTTCAGGAGGACGGACCGGGTGCCGAGGAGCCTCCAGGGGGCGTCGACCCACACGAGGGCATCGACCCGCGGCTCCTCCCCCTCGAGCGGAAAGCGGACGAGGAACGTGTCGCCGATCTCCTCGCGGTAGACGGTCCGCTCCGGGCTCCGCGGCGCCCCGCAGCCGAGGCAGTGTCGGACCGGGCTCTCCCGGAGGCCGATCACGCCCCTCCGGGCGAGCCGCTCCAGGACACGGCCGATCTCCTCCGTTCGACCCGCCTCGTCGTACGGGCGTCGGTCCGTCCCTCCGATCCAGACCCCGAGGCGCTCGAGGAGCGGACCGACCGTCGGTTCGGACGCGGTTTCGGTCCCCGCCTCGTGGCGGAGGATCCCGAGGGCCCGGTGGCCGCGCAGGACGCGGGCCCGAGCGTCGACGTCGGCCGCCACCGCGCGCTGGACGATCGGGACGGGGGGATCGGCCGTGAGGAAGGTACCGATCATCTCGCGAACGAGCGGTCCTCCCGGGGGTCCGAGGATCCCGCTCGAGGGAGGCAGGTTCCGGCTCGCCCAGAACGCGCGGACCTCCTCCTCGGGGGAGGTCCCTGGGGAGGGGTCAGGATCCGCACGCATCCGGCGACGCCTCGATCTCGCGGATTCCACGCTCGCGCGCGCCGATAAACCCTCGTTCGGGACGAGCGCGTGTAGTATCCCGAAAAGACTTCCTCTCAGAGCTGTGGGGGGCTCCGTTGGGGAAGCTCTCCCGCCGCGATGTCCAAGAGATCCTCGATCGTCGGTCGAACTGGCGAATCACCGTCTACGGGCTCTC
>JAWOKS010000063.1:0-13024 GCA_033854115.1 Thermoplasmata archaeon | reverse complement strand
GAGATGACCTCCATCACGCCCCGCATCGGGACGGACGGGACCGCCCGCTTCGCTTCCAGGAGCGGACCGGGGCAGGCGACGCCCCGCGCGTCCACGACCTTGTCGACCTTCAGCTGCTTCAGCTCCTCGAGGTTCATCGTTCTCCTCCTTCCGGGTTCAGCTCGGCGCGGCCACCGCGGGGCGTCCCCGGGGCGCCGCCCCTTCCAGGGCGCGCCGACCCCCGAAGCCGGCCTCCGTGATCCAGCCGAGATGGACAGGACGGGCCCGCGCCTCGGCGAGCAGGGCCTGGCGGACGAGCTGGCAGGCCTCGGAGAAGACGGGGCTCGTGAGCTCGTAGCGGATCTCGCGGCCCTCCCGATGGGCCCGGACGATCCGCTGGTTGCGCATGAGGCGCAGGTGCTGGGACGTGTTCTGGAGCGTGAGCTCGAGACGACGGGCGATCTCTGTGACCGTGTGGGAGCTCTCGCCGAGCAGGCCGACGATCATCAGGCGCTTCGGGTTCGCGAGCACCCGGATGAGGTCGGCCTCGAGCTCGAAACCGTGCGGGTCGGGAGCGCCGCCTGGCCCCCGCGTTCGGCCGGTCATGGGGGACGACCTTCCTAGATAAAGAGGGTCATCCGGCTGCGGTCCGCGGCGTCCAGGAACGAGGCGACGTTGCCGTAGGTGATCCCGGGGATGAGCTCCTCCTTGCGGATGCCCATCAGGTCCATCGACATCGTACACGCGATGAACCGGACCCCCTGCTCCTGGGCGGAGCGGATCATCTGGCCCAGGCTCAGGACGTGCTTCTTCGCCATCTCGTGCTTGATCATCCGGGTCCCGATCCCCGCCATCTTGAGCTTCGAGAGCTGGAGGTGCTCGACGCCCCGCGGCATCATCCGGCCGAACATCCCCTCGGCCATCGTCTTCTTCTGCTGGACGTGGACCGGCGCGTCGCGCCGGAGGACGTTGAGCCCCCAGAACGTGAAGAACACGCTCACGGGCAGGTCCATCGCTGCCGCTCCGTTCGCGATGATCATCGCGGCGAGGACCTTGTCGAGGTCCCCCGAGAAGACCACCATGGCGAGCCCGTTCGGCGCGCCCTCGGCCGCGGCGGGCGCCTCGGTGGCGAGGCCCAGGTCGCGGTGCGCTCCCGCACTCTCCGACAGGACGGTCGCACTCGACATCTTCCGACTCCCTTGCTCCCTTTCGTGTTCCTGAAGTTGCTCACTTGCAGGACGCTGAAATCATTCGGAAGCGCGCGCTAATACTCCCCGTTCGGCCGAGTTCACTTGCAGAATTGCGGCGCCTCGTCCTCGCCGAGGACTGGGGGTCTTGCCGTGCTCCAGCACGGACCGGGCCCCTTCGCCACGGCCAACGCCCCGCGCCCCCTCGCAACCTTGCCGGAGACGGGCCGGGGCAACGCTTTGTAGCCTCGCCCGGCTGGTCGAACGAGGTGGCCCGTTGCATCCGTACGACCGGGTCGCGAAGATACGCGCCGCGGCGGCCGCGGGGCGTGGACCAGGGGTCCGGTTCCCTTGAGCGCGATCTTCCAGAGGCCGCTGTGCGAGATGGGAGCCGCTTACGACTTCGCGTTCCGCCCCGTCCTCGGGGAGCCGGACGTGGGGAGCGGGGGTCCGTGTGACGATCACCCGCACCGGGTCGAGCTCCTCGCGGCCAAGGCGCCGGCGGGGGCGACCTCAGGGACCTGGAGGGGGTTCTCGCTGTGTCCGGAGCACGAGGCCCAGCTCCGCCGGCACGACCGCCGGCACCCGGACGGCTCGCGCTTCCGGCCCGACGCCCGACCCGAGCGGTCGAGGGGAGGGTCCGGGTGACGCACCTCGCGCCCCGCGCGATCGACGAGCGGGTGCGCACGCCGCAGGGCCTCGAGCTCCCCCGGCTCGGGCTCGGCGTCTTCCAGACCCCGGCGGGCGCGCCCACCCGGAGCGCGGTCGCCTGGGCGCTCGACGCGGGCTACCGCCTCATCGACACCGCGGCGATGTACGGCAACGAGGCGGACGTCGGCGAGGCGGTCCGGGCGAGCGGGATCCCGCGCGACGAGATCGTGGTCACCTCGAAGCTCTGGTACACGGACCACGGGTTCGAGGCGGCTCAGGTCGCGGCCCGCGCCAGTGCCGAGCGGCTCGCCCTCGGGCCGATCGACCTCTACCTGATCCACTGGCCGCGCGCCCGTTCTCCGGACGATCGCCTCGCTTCCTGGCGGGCGCTCGAGCGGCTGCAGCGCGAGGGCATCCTCCGCACGATCGGGGTGAGCAACTACACGATCCGCCACCTCGAGGAGCTCCGCGCGCACTCCGACGCCGTGCCGGCGGTCGACCAGATCGAGTACCACCCGTTCGTCCACGATCCGGAGTTCCTGCGCTACGCGGCAGGCCGGAAGATCGTCGTGGAGGCCTATTCCCCCCTCACCCGGGGCCGCCGGTTCGACGAGCCCGTCCTCCGCGAGGTCGCCGCGGCGCACGACCGGTCGCCGGCCCAGGTGCTGGTCCGCTGGGGCCTCCAGCACGGCCTCGTCGAGCTGCCGAAATCGGTGCACGAGGAGCGGATCCGGGAGAACGCCCGGGTCTTCGACTTCCAGCTCACCACCGCGGAAATGGCCCGGTTGGACGGCCTCCGCGGCGGGGGGCGCATCAGCACCTCCGACCCCGTAGAGATGCCGTGACCCCGGCGGCCGGTCGCCGTAACGGCCGCTCGTCCGCACGTCACCTCGGGGTGGGTTAATATAGGCTGCAAAGGTGGACACGCTCGATAGCCCATGGTGACCGTTGAAGTCGCCCACGAGAAGTGCACCGGCTGCACCCACTGCCGCGACGTCTGCCCCGTCACCGTTTTCGAGATGCAGCCGCGGGAGAACTGGCCGAACGTGGTGGACGACCCGGCCGTGGCCGCGAAGTTCCAGTTCCGGGCCGAGAAGTCCGCCGTGATCCACGGGCCGGACTGCATCATGTGCGAGGCCTGCCTGTTCGAGTGCGAGGGCGAGTGCATCACGATCGTCGACGACGAGGGCACGGTCCACCACTCGACGTACAAGTAGCGGGACCCCGCACCGCCGGCGCGTCTCGACGCTGCCCCTGAAGAGGCCTTCGGGCCCTTGAGGGCCATGGTCGAGAGCGTTTCGCCCTCCGCCCCTTACGTCGGCCTCATCGGCCTCGGCACGATGGGTCGGCCGATCGCGCTGCGCCTCTGCCGGTCGGGTCTCCCGCTCGTGGTCCACAACCGTACGCGCACCCGGGCCGAGCCCGTCCTCGAGGCGGGTGCGACGTGGGCCGAATCCCCCCGCGTCGTGGCGCGCGCCGTCGCGGGAGGCGTCGTCCTCGTGATGCTTTCCGATGCCCACGCCGTCCGCTCCGTCCTCTTCGGGCGCGGCGGCCTCGCCTCCGCGGCCCGGCCTGGAACCCTCGTCGTCAACCTCAGCACCATCGGCCCGGACGAGAGTCGGTCCTTCGCCGAGAGGCTCGCGGGACGCGACCTCCGCTATGTCGAGGCGCCCGTCGGAGGAAGCGAGCAGGTGGCCGCGGACGGCGAGCTCCTCGCGTTCGTCGGCGGGGCCCCCGAGGACGTCGACCGGGCCCGACCGGTCCTCGAGCGGTTCACCCGCCGCGTCGAGCTCGTCGGCCCGGTCGGTGCCGGGACCGCGATGAAGCTCGTGAACAATCTCATCACGATCTCGACGGTCGCGGTCGACGCGGAGGCGCTCGCCCTCGCGGAGGCCCTCGGCCTCGACCGCCAGCGCACCGTGGACCTCCTCCTCGACGGGGGAGCGGCGTCGACGATGCTCGAGAACAAGCGGGAGGCGTTCCTCCGCGAGGACTACATTCCCCGGTTCAAGCTCGCGCTCGCGGTGAAGGACCTCCGCCTGATCGGGCGGACCGCCCGCGCGGTCGGGGTCCGGACCGGGCTCGCCCGCGAGGCCCGGAGGCTCGCGGACACGGCCCTGCGCTCGGGCCTCGGCGAGCGGGACTTCGCCTCGATCTTCGAGGCGGCCCGGAGCCGCGCCGACGGGGGCGCGAAGAGCGGGTCGGCCGCGCCGACGACCCCCGCGACGCCGGCGTAGCGGGCGCCGCGCGGCCTAGCCGGGGCGACGCCGGGGCCGGTAGAACGCCGAGCGGACGGTCGCCGGACCCCCGTCCGGGGCGAAGCGGACCCGGACCCCGGCGGCCCGGCCGAAGAGCGTGAACTCGAGCGAGTACCAGACGGCCGTCCAGGCGCCGTTCGGGTCGCGGAACGCCTCGCCGAAGTGGAACGTCGCCTCGAAGACGCTGCTCGCCTGGCGCGCGAGCGGGTAGGCCCGCGCGAGCGCCTCGGCCTCGTCCGCCGGGGGCCCGGCCGACGCGGTCGGTTCGAGGGCGCCGACCACCGAGAACGGTCCCGCGACGAGGCCCCGACCGAGGACGTAGCGCGCCCAGGTCGTCCGGAGGCGCCCGTCCTCCCGCCGTTCGGAGAGCACGAGCCACGCGAAGGGGTTCCCGGTCGGCACGACGTGGTCGTAATCGCCGAGCGTGCGCCGGATCTGGCCGACCCGGAGGCGCCCGGCGAGCCGAAGCGCGAAGTACGTCCCGAAGAACGCCATGAGGGCGTAGACGGTCGCGAGGTAGTCCTCGAACGGCACCCGGTTGCGTTCGACGCCGAGCAGGAGGTAGAACGAGGCGACCGAGACCCCGAGGGTGAGGAGGTTGATCGCGCGGTCGGCGTCGAGCTCGAGCCGTCGCTCCGAGAACGGGAGGAGCGGCGGGACCGAGAAGTGGGTGAACCCGTCCTGCGCGACGTGGGCGAGCCCGCCCGCTTCGAAGACGAGGAAGTAGACGAGCCCGCTCCCCGGGACGAGGAAGGGGGCGAGCAGGCCGCCCGCGAGCGCGACCACGGTGACCCCGAAGATCGAGTGCGTGATCCCATGGTGACGCAGGATCGGGAAGCGGCGCGCGAGCGGGAAGAAGATCACGTCGCCGTCCGGGAGCCCGCCCGCGAGCGCCCCGGCGGCGAGGTACTGCGGCTGGAAGCCGACCAGCCCGAAACTGACGAGGTAGGCGACCAGGACGTGGGTGAAGAGGTCCACGCGAACGGCGGGCGGCCCGCTACAGCAGGCCCTCCTCCATCACCTCGACCGATTCGACGTCCGGCAGCTTCGCGAGGGCGTGCTCGGTCGACTCGAGGACCCCGCCCGTGTCGTCCATCACGACCGAGACGAGGAGGGACTTGAGGCCGAAGGCGACATCCTTGATCTGCATCCCGCGCACCTTGACCCCGTCGGGAAGGGCCCCGCGCAGCGCTTTCGCGACCGCCTCGAGGTCGGTGTCGACGCCGTGCGGCATCAGCCGGAACAGGACGGCGACCTGGCCCATCGCTCGACCTCTACGGGCCCTCGAAGGCGCACTTCGGGCAGCGGTAGCCGACGCTCTGGTCGCGGCAGCGCGCGCACCGTCCGATCGTCGCTTCGCCGCACGCGGGGCACGTGAACTGGGTCGTCCCCGGGCCCGGCAGGGTCCGTCCGCACGAGGTGCACTTGAGGTCGACCCGGGCGCTGAGCACGACTCTGTCCTCTTCGGTACCCGCGGGCTCCGGCCGTCCTAGCGACGCGCGGTGCCCCGGCGGCGCGCGGCGAGCCGGGTGGCGAATATAAAGAGTGCTCCGAAGAACGCGACGGTCCCCGCGACGTACCAGACCGCGTCGTTCGACGCGGGGGGCGCGATGTAGAACGTCGAGACGAACGTCGTCTGCCCGTTCGCGAACGTGACGAAGCCGTGGGCCGCCGCGAGCGAGAGCACGAACGTGTGGGCGCCGGGCGAGAGCCCGTCCGTCGCGTAGCGGTAGGTGAGGTGGTACGTCCCGTTCGGCGCGAGCTGCGGGACCTGGACGGTCCCGACCGGGGTGCCGTCGAGCGAGACCGTCACCGGGAACGGCAGCACGCTCGCGCTCGGTCCCGCGACGAGGGTGGCCACGAGCACGTAGGGCACCACGATCGACAGCGCGATCGAGAAGTTCGCGGTCGAGCTCGCCGAGCCGAGCGAGCTCGTCACCGTGACCTGGAGGGTCGCCGGACCGGTCGCCACGCCCGTCCGGACGACGAGCTTCGCGCCGGCCGAGAGGTTCGTGATCGTCCCGTTCTTCGGGGAGACGCTCGTCCCCGTGAGGTTCCCGCTGATGAGGTTCGTCGTGTAGGCGATCTTGCCGACGAGCGTGCCGTTGGTCGTCACGGCGGGCCCCCCGGTCGCGTGCAGCACGTAGGTCGTGTTCGAGGAGGTCGGAACGAGATGCGGGCCCGTGAGGGTCCCCGTGACGGGCGGGGTCACCGGGACGTCGGGGCGGGCCGCGTGGGCGCCGCCCGCGAACGCGAGCAGCCCGAGGAGGAGGGCGAGCGCGACCGCGACGGGGCGGAGGAAGGGACGGTGGGGGGCGCTCACCGGCGGATCCACCTCCGGGTCTTCCACCAGCGCCGGGCGAGGAGACCGACGACGAGCGCGATCGCGGGGACGAAGCTCACGAGCGGCACGAACCAGACCGGGATCGGGGAGGGGCCTCCCGTGACGCTCGGGCCCCCGACGCTGACCGAGCCGCCGGTCGGGGCGACGGACGTTCTCGGGATCGTGAGGTAGACGGTGCTCGTGAGGGTCGACGGGGCGCTCTGGACCGTCGCTTGGACCACCACCAGGTCCGGCGGAACCGCCGTCGACGACTTCGTGCTCACGTTGACCGTGATCGTCTGGTTCTGGCCCGCGGGGAGGTTGACGGACGCGCCGGTGGGCTTGCCGGCGCTCAGGAACGAGGTCGACCACCCGAGCGAGGCGAGGTGGGCGGCGTTGACGACCGCGAGCTGCACGACCTCGAGCGTGTTGCCCGAGTTCCGGACGTAGAACGGCAGGAGGGCGCGGTTCGCGCCGACCTGGATCGCCTTCGGGCTTTTGGCGGAGCCCGCGGCGATCCCGTAGGACGCGATGACGTTCACGGTCGGGGGCGGAAGGAGCGTCCCGGCGGCCGTCCCGTTCGCGAGCTCGAAGGTGATCGCGACCGGCGGATGGTTCGTCGCGGTGCCGTTCGGGACGAGGATCCGGACCTCGCCGGAGTAGGTCTCGCCCGGGACGAGCGTGATCGCCCCGAAGGAGAAGTTGAACCCCCAGCCGGTCGGGGAGCCGACGGCGTGCACGGTCACGGGGACGTTGCCCGAGCCTCGGACGGCGAGGCCGAACGTCGCCCATCCGCCGGCGGCGACCGTCGCCGAAGCCGGTCCCGCCACCGTCGCCGAGACGGTCGCGGCGACCGGGACGCTCATGCGCAGGGTCGTCCCGACGTTCCCGTTCGCCAGCACGACGGTCGACGCGGCGGTCGCCGTGCCGTGGATCCCGTTGCGCGTGCCCGTGGCGTTCCCGTGGATCGCGTACGTCCCGTCGGGGAGCGGCACCGCGAGCGAGGTCCCCACGGGGACGCCCACGAACGTCGTGAAGTTGCCGAGCGGGCCCTTGATCGTGACGAAGGCGGGCGAGCTCGTCACGTTTCTCGCGACGGTCACCGAGATCGTCGCGGTCCAGGCCGGGCCGAGGTGGAGGGTGATCCGGTCCGGCGCGAGGGGCAGCGCGAGCACCCGGCCGAACCCGGCGAGCGGCGAACCCCCGGTCGAGGCGCCGTAGGCGTAGTAGGCCCCGGGCAGGAGGTCGGCGCTGAACGAGCCGTTCGTCGTGGTGAGGACGGTCACGTTGGTCGCGGGGTAGGGACCGACCAGGCGGACCGATCCGGCGACCCGGCCGTACGGCCCGACGAGCGTCCCGTGCACCGGGACCGTGAGGACCGTGCCCACCATCGGCACCGCGCAAGAGGTGCGGTTCGTGGCGATCGAGCACGTCGCGCCGGGCGACGCGGACCACGACTCGAGGTACGAGCCGTTCTTGCCGGCCGTCGAGGCGGTCGCGTTCGCGTAGAGGTGGTAGGTGTCCGCGGGCAGCACCGTGGAGAACGTCCCGCTCGTCGCGCTCACGACGGTCGTCGCCCCCACGCCGTTCACGAAGGCGACGCTCGTGTTCACGGGCAGGGTCGAGCCGCCGGGCTTCGTGAGCGTGCCCTGGACCGTGACGCCCGGGACCTTGAGGACGAGCT
Organism: Thermoplasmata archaeon; assembly: GCA_033854115.1. Taxonomy (GTDB): domain Archaea; phylum Thermoplasmatota; class Thermoplasmata; order Lutacidiplasmatales; family UBA184; genus Lutacidiplasma. The sequence goes on along the minus strand of JAWOKS010000063.1, from coordinate 4,942 downwards.
TCGGCTGGACCGTGCCGTTCGGATAGATCGTGAGGCGCGTGACGCTCACGTAGCTCACCCCCGCATACTTCACGCTCGCCGTCGCGGAGTACGTGGTCGGCGTCGCGCGGAAGCCGTCCGAGAACGTGGTGCCGTTGACCGAGAGGTTGAGGAGCGGGGACGTGAGGGCGACGGTCACCATCTTCGCCGGCACGCTTGGCGCGAGGACGAGCGTCCCGTGCGCCTGGATCTCGGGGACGACGAGGAGCGTGAGGTTGGAGTACGTCGCCCCGACCGGGATGACGGTCGAGAGGACCGAGGAGGGAAGGTAGACGACCGTGCCGTTGCCGATGACCGCTCGCGCGCCCACGCCGTAGGTCCCGGGCGGCAGCGGGAAGGCGAACGTCGGCCCGCCCGAGTACGATCGGTTGACCGAGGTCGCGCTCTCTCCGGTGAGGTTCACCGTGACGCTCGTCCCCGAGGGGAGCCCGACGACGTTGAGCGTGACGTTGACCGGGAGGAGCCGGAGCGGGAACCGCGAGAGGTTCGCGAGGTCCCCCGGCGCGAGCCCGCAGCTCGTCGCCCGGGCGAAGCCGAAGGCGGAGGCGCTGAGGCAGTAACCGCCCGAGGCCCCGCTCGGGGTGGTCGGAAGGTAGAACCCGACCCGCCCCGCCGCGTCACTGATCTCCTGGAGCTGCGGGCCCGACGGGTCGGTCGAGACCACGACCGTCGCGTTGACGGCCCCGAGGAACCCTCCCGTGGGACCGACGGCGCCGACCTGGAAGGAGGAGGTGACGGTCGCGCCGAGCGCGAGGTGAACGGTCGTGGGGAGCGTGACGTTCGCCCGGACGAACGCGGTCACGGGGGGGCTCCCGGCCGTCGTGGTGCCACGGAAGCCGAGGAAGCTGTAGCTGCCCGGGGGGAGCTGGAGGAACGCGGAGTTGTTGGTGGTCGCCCATCCCACGACCTCGGTCCCGTTCGCGCCGTAGACGGCCACGGCGGTGCGGCTACCGTTGACCGTACTGCCCGTGAGGGCCACGGTGACCGCGACGGCCGGTTGGAGCGTGAGGACGATCGGCGCGCCGACCGTTCCCGGAGCCGTCACGACCACCCGTCCGAGGGCGGTCATCGACCGGCCGCCGATCGAGCCGAGCGCCTCGATCGTGTAGGTCCCGAGCGGGAGCGCGGCCCGCGCGATCCCCGACGCGTTCGTCGTCGCGAGCACGGTGTTCGTCGTGGCGACCACGGCCGCCTGCACCGCCGAGACCGAACCGTTGCCGAACGGAACGTCGGGGACGAAACGGACGGGCACGTTCGAGCGGAACGCCCCGTCCCAGGCGACCGCGACCGCCACGAGGCCCCGGCGGGCGAGGGTGAGGTTCGCGCTCGCCGTCGCACCGGCGCTCGTCAGGCTGACGGCGACCCCCTGCGAGCGGAGCGCGGGATCCGTGCCGACCGCGACGACCGTGAAGTTGCCCGGAGGAACCGGCTCGAGCGTGTACGTGCCCGTCTTCGACGAGACTCCGCTCGCGAGGACGCCGTTCGCGTTCACGAGCTCGACCGTCGCCCCGGCGTAGGGCTTGCCGTTCGCGTTCGTGACCGTGCCGGTGACGCTCCCGGGCGCGAGCGGGAACGTGGCGGTCACGGTCCCGCCGCTCGAGACGTTGAGGGTGGTGGTGTTGTAGGGGCGGCCCGCGACGGTGACGCTCACGTTGTAGACCCCGGGCGCCACATCGTTCGCCTGGAACGTGCCGCTCGGGTCCGTGACGTAACCGGGGAGGGAAGGCCCGCCCGGTCCGGTGAGGACGACCGTCGCCCCCGGGACCACGGGGTCGACGTGCGGGTCGAACGTGGTGTTGTTCGCGACGTTCCAATAGAGGAGACCGTGGACGGTCGCGTTCTGGATCGTGAACGTCCGGACGAGGGCCGGCGCGCTCGGGCTGAACCCGATCGCGTCCGAGACGGGCAGCGCCACGGTCCGGAGGACCTGCTTGTCGGTCTGGTTCATCGCGTCGAACGCGCCGGTCGTGATCCTGAGCGTGTCCTGGCCCGGGGGCAGGACGAGCGAGAACGAGCCGTTCGTCGCGGTCACGACGGTCATGTGGGGGACCCCGCGACCGTCGTCGACCGTGACCCGGACGCCCGCGACCGGCGTCCCGTCCGGCAGGGCGACCGTGCCGAGCAGCGTCTGGCCGGGGTAGTAGGCGAGGATCGACTCGCCTCCCTGGAAGTAGCGGTTCGCGGTCAGGATCGCGGTACCGTTCGTGCGATTGGCGATCGTCTTCGCGTCCGGGTAGTTCGTCGCGTAGAAGCACCCGGCGCCGGCTTGGGCGTTGCGGACCCCGGGACAGACGTAGGCGGTCTGGTAGAGGACCTCGAAGTGCTGGAGCATCCAGCCCGGCCGTATCGGGTCCGAGGCGGCGGCCCCGCTCAGCCCGGGGATCCCCCCCGACTGGCCGACGTCGGTGCCGTTGTACCCGATGTACGTTCGGTAGAGCATCGTGCGGTAGAACGGGCTCGACCAGTTGATGTCGTAGCGCAACGCGCGGACCCCGGGCGGCAGCGGCCCGAGCGGGTAGCGCTGGCCGTCCGAGCCGAGGATCGAGACGTTGTAGAACGTGGTCGGGACGCCCTGGTTGCTGATGACGCGGCCGGTGAGGTCGGCCGGGGCGTAGAAGATCCCCGTGCTCGTCCCGCTGAACGGGAAGAGCCGGCTGTCCGTCATCGCGTAGCGGATCGACCAGCCGGTGTAGAGCTGGAGATCGTCGTAGACCTTCGCGACCTTCGCGAGCGAGAGGTGGGACGCCAGGTAGTACGACGTCGCGAGGTACATCGCATTGTCGTAGGTGATCGTCTTGGGGTTGACGGGGAGGTACGTCCCCGGGTTCTTGATCACGGTGGCGTAGTCGGCCGCTTCGTCGCTCAGGAGCTGGTGGAGCGTGGTGACGTTGACGCCGTCGGCGGCGAGGATCGCGTTCAGCGCGTCGGGGAGGGTCGGGTTGTGGGTGAGCTGGATCTCACCCTGGAGCAGCGTCGTCGCGAGGATCGCGACCGCGAGCGACTCGTTCTGCGAGAGGAGGAACTGACCCGCGGGATCGATCCCGTTCTGGAAGTTGTCGGCGACGCTTGGGTGGCCGCCCTGGTCGATCGCCTGGAACCCGTAGTCCCACCAGCTGATGAAGGCGGGTCGCTGCGGCTCGGGCGTGTTGGCGTCCTGCTGGGCGAGCCAGTTGTAGGCGGCGCTGTCGTACTGGTTCGGCGTATCGAGCCCGGACCCGGCCGCGCCCAGGTAGCTCGACGAAGGCGTCGAGCTGTTGAGCTTGAGCCACGAGGGGATCGTCTGGTTGATCTGGGCGGCGGCCTGGTCCTTGGTGTTGCTCGGGATCCCGGCGTCGACCGAGATCCAGATGTTCGGCAGGAGGAGACCGACGACCAGCGCGAGGACGAGCGCGTGGCGCGCCTTGAACGACTTGCGGAACGCCATCAGGCGGCTGCCGCGATCGGCGAGCGACGCGACCGAGCGACGTAGCTCCGGGTAGCCCCCGATGTCGAGGAGGCGATGGATCGCCTCCGCGCTCAGGAGCGCGAAGGCGGGCGTTCCTACCTCGAAGAACTTCGTCGCCGAGATCGGGAGGTAGACCGACACGACGGCGAAGACGAGGAAGGCGATGTGGTGGCGCTTGAAGCGGTGCTGGACGAGGAGGTAGCCCGCGAGCGCGAGCCCGACGAACGCGAGGAAGAACGTGACGACGCCGTAGCCGACGATCAGGTCGTCGATCGACGGCGGCTGCGCCTCCGCGACGGTCGAGTAGATGAGGTTCTTGACGAAGTAGCCCTGGCCGGTGACGATCGTCGAGAAGAACTTCGGCTCGAGGGTCGCGAGCCCGAGGACCGCGGCGCCGACGAACACGACGAGCGAGGGGATCGAGACGACCCAGGGGACGTCCCGCATCAAGAGGAACGGCAGGAGCAGGAGCAGCGTCCCGAAGAACAGGAGGATCGGCAGGAGAAGGAAGATGCGGATCTCGTGCTGCACGAGGTAGTACGGCGCCGCCATCGGGAAAGCGACGAGGCCGATGATCCAGGTCGAGACGTAGAGACCGAACGAATCGACCCGACGGATCCGCTCGATCAGCATCGCGACGAGGACGGTGAAGCCGATCACGACGACCCCGTAGGTGTACCCCTGCCAGGAGAGCGCGAACGCCCCGAGCGCCACCCCGGTGAACACGGACCACTTCACCGCGGTCCGCTCGGTCGTGAGGAAGCCCTTGAGACCGGGCAGGTACTGCTTCGGGTCCCCGTACCTCTCGATCCAGCGGCGGTGCCCGACGGCCTTCACCGTCCGGAGGAACGAGTAGACGACGACGAGCAGGAAGAACGTGTAGAAGGGGAGGTAGTTCGCGTAGCCGAACGTCGTCGAGTTGATGCTCGCGCTCAGGAACGGGTAGATGAGGGCCGCCATGAGGCCGGCCCGGCGGCCGCTCACCTCGCGCCCGATGAGATAGATCGGGAAGACGCAGAGCGCGGCCCAGAGCGGCGCGTCGAGGTCGAGGAACCACGAGCCCGCGACGACGGCGTTCCCGTCGAAGAACGGGGCGAAGACCGTCCCGAGGATCCCGTTCATCCAGTCGAACAGCGGCTCCCGGGGGTTGATCGACCCGATCGGGAACTTCAGGAGCGGATCCTGGATCAGGTTGTGATGCGTCTGGATGATGTAGGTCATCACCCGCGAGTGGTAGTACGAGTCCGAGCCGCCCCCGTAGGTGTAAAGGGGGCCCCACTGCGCGACCACGGGGTACGCCCAGATCGTCCGGACGGCGAGCGCCGCGCCGAAGGCGACCAGGAGCAGGGCGACCGTCCACCCGTGACGGGCCCACCACACGGAACGCGCGGAATCCATTCGCTACCGGCCTCCGTAAGGTCGGCGGGCCGCGAGACCGAGGACCGGTATAAATAGGCT
>JAWOKS010000062.1:0-17916 GCA_033854115.1 Thermoplasmata archaeon | reverse complement strand
ACGGTGTCCTCGGTCACGAACGCGACGTGGAGCCCAGCCTCTTTCGCCCGATGGACCGAGGCGAGCGAGGCCGCGAGGACCTCCTCGGGGGTCATCTTGAGCTTGAACTTGAGGTGGACCTGGCTCGCGGCGACGAAGACGGCGATGTGGGTCGCGCCGGAATCGATGACGGCCTCGACGTCGCGTGGGACCGTGCGCGCCGCCGCGAGGATCTTCGAGCGGAGCCCGGCCTCGGCGAGGAGGCGCACCGCGCGGGCCTCTTCCCGGGAGACGACCGGGATCCCGGCGTTGACGACGCTCACCCCGAGCTCGGAGAGCTTCTCGGCGATCCGGAGCTTCTCCTCCGGGGAGAACCGGACCCCCGGCATCTGCTCTCCGTCCCGCAGGGTCTCGTCCCAGAGGACGAGCTTGCTCGGGAGGTGCCGGGAGCGCACGGTCGCCGTGTGAAAGTCCTCGACGAGCGGCGGCTCCTCCACGGGCGTTCGAGGGGTCGGTGGGTCTAAAGGTTGACGAGCACGGCCGGAGGCGTGCGCGCCCCGGGGCCGCCACCTCGACCGGAGCGTGCGGGCCGGCGCCGCGACCCCGTCGTCCACGCGACACCGTCGCAGGGGGGCCGGCTCGGGCCGCCCGTTCCGAGCGGCCGTTAAATAGACACCGAACCTCGAACTAGATGTGCGCGGCGCGTCCGCGCCTGTACGCAGCGATGACCACTCCCGCGGCTAGGACGGTCCCGATCCCGACGCAGTCCGGTCGGGAGGCCGCCCGCCCGCCCCTCGAGCTTGCCGACCTCTCGGTGATGATCGGAGGGCAGGGCGGCGACGGGACCCTCACCGTCTCGGACCTCCTTGGGCGGTACTTCCGCAAGCGCGGGCTCTACGTCTACGCCTCCCGCAACGTCCTGTCGCGGATCCGCGGCGGCCACGCCGACGCCTCGGTGCGCGCGAGCCGGGACCCGACGGCCGCGGTGAAGGCCCAAGTCGACGTGCTCGTCGCGTTCGACCAGCAGGCGATCGACCTCGGCCGGCCCGAGCTCGCCCCCCACGGCTTCATCCTCTACGACTCCACGTCGTTCCGGTCCGAACTGCCGAACTCGGTCGGCTTCCCGTTCGCGACGCTCGTCGGCGGGCCGCTCGGCCAGCCGATCTACAAGAACACCGCCGCCTACGGAGCCCTTTCCGTCCTCTTCGGGTTCGATCCCGCGATCACGCGCGGCGTGATCGAGGAACGGTTCCGCCGGCGCGGCGGCGAGGCGCTCGAGAAGAACCTCAAGGCGCTCGAGATCGGCCGCCACGCCGCGCTCGAGGCGGACGGGGTCGCCGGCCGCTTCTCGGTCGTCGACGGGGACGCCCACGATCTCATCCTCACGACCGGCAACCAGGCGGTCGCGCTCGGCTTCGCGGTCGCCGGCGGGCGGTTCTTCGCGGGGTACCCGATCACCCCCGCGACCGAGATCATGGAGTACCTCCAGCGCTACCTCCCCCCGCTCGGCGGGGTCGTGCGGCAGGCGGAGGACGAGCTCGCCGCGATCAACATGATCATCGGGGCGTCGTACGCGGGCGCCCGGGCGATGACGTCCACGAGCGGACCCGGCCTCTCCCTCATGACCGAGGGGATCGGCCATGCCGGGGCCGCCGAGATCCCGGTCCTCGTGGCCGACTGTCAGCGGGTCGGTCCGTCGACCGGCGAGCCGACGCGCCACGAGCAGTCCGACCTCGCGCACCTCGCGAACCTCGGCCACGGTGAGTTCCCGCGGTTCATCCTCGCGCCCGCGGACCCGGTCGACGCCTTCACGATCACCGCCGAGGCGTTGAACCTCGCCGAGCGCTGGAGGCTCCCCGTGATCCTCCTGCTCGACCAGGCGCTCTGCCAGAACACGGCGACCTCCCCGCGGTTCGACCTCTCGAGCGTCCGCATCGATCGCGGCCGACGTCTCAGCCCCGAGGCGGCCGGGAGCCTTGCGGAGTACAAGATCTACGGATTCTCCGACAACGGCGTGAGCTCGGTCGCCCCCCCGGGCACGCCGGGGCTCTGGTCGGAGGTGACCGGCAACGAGCACGACGAGTGGGGCCATGTCTCCGTCGACCCCACGAACCGGCGGAAGATGATGCGGAAGCGCATGGAGAAGATGATCCGCGCCCGGGACGACCTCCCGAGCGGCCGCCTCTTCGGCCCGGCGGACGCGAAGGTCGGGCTCGTCGGGTTCGGGAGCACCTCGGGCCCGATCCGCGAGGCCCAACGCCTCCTCGAGGCCCGGGGCCTTCCGACGCGGTACTACCAGGCCCGGACGCTCTTCCCCGTGCCGACCCACGAGCTCGACCCGTTCCTCGCGGGGGTCGACCGCGCCTACGTGGTCGAGCACAACTTCACCGGCCAGTTCGCGCGGCTCCTGCGCGAGAACCTCCCGTGGCATCACACGAAGCTCCGCTCGATCCTGAAGTACGACGGAGCGACGTTCCGCGCGCCCGAGATCGTCGCGGAGATCGGCGAGGTGGCCTGATGGCGCCCCGGTCCGCGAAGCCGGTCTCGCCGATCTGGTGCCCGGGGTGCGGCGACTTCGGGGTGCTCGCCGCGGTGAAGCGCGCCGCGGCGAGCCTCAAGATCCCCGTCCACGAGCTCGTGCTCGTCGGCGGGATCGGCTGCTCGGGCTCGATCCACAACTTCCTCGAGGTCAACGGCATCCACGCCCTCCACGGCCGCCTGCTCGCCCAGGCGGTCGGGGTCAAGCTCGCGAACCCCGCGCTCACGGTCGTCGCCGCGGGCGGCGACGGGGACGGCTACGCGATCGGGATGGGCCACTTCATGCACGCGTTCAAGAAGAACGCGTCGATCCTCTACCTCGTCATGAACAACGAGACCTACGGGCTCACGAAGGGCCAGGCCTCGCCGACCAGCCCGGTCGGGTTCGAAGGGAACGTCGAGCCGCCGTTCGACGCGATCCTCACCGCGCTCTCGATCCCGGTCCCGAACTTCCTCGCGCGGACGTTCTCGGGCGACCCGAAGGGGATGACCGCGATCCTCGAGGAGGCGCTCCGGTTCAACCGGGAGGGCCGCGGCTTCGCGTTCGTCGAGGACCTTTCGCCCTGCGTCACGTACAACGACACCTACAAGCTCTGGCGGGAGAAGGTCATCGACGTCGCGACGCTTCCCGGGTACGACCCGACCGACCGGAAGACGATGTTCGGCCTCTGCCTCGAGCAGATGGACGCCGGCCGGATCCCGATCGGCATCTTCCACCGGCCGAAGACCCCCGCCCGCGCAGGTCTCGAGGTGAAGCTCCTCGAGGACCGGCCGGGCCCTGCGCGCGCGCCCATCGAGCTCGCGACCCACCGTGCGCAGTACGAGAAGCTCCTCGCCGCCCTCGCCTAGTGCGGGGGACCGCGCCCGAGGCGCCCACCCTAGGGTCGATGTGGCTCGGCGTCGATGACACGGACAGCCCCCGGGGGGGCTGCACGACCTGGGTGCTCACGGAGCTCGTCCGCGTGGCCCGGGCGCACGGCCTCGACCTCGTCGGGGAGCCCCGGCTCGTCCGGCTGAACCCGAACGTGCCATGGAAGACCCGCGGCAACGCGGCGCTCTCCATGCGGGTCGGCCACGGCCGGGGCGCCCACCGAAAGCTCGGCGAGATCGACGGGCGGCCGGTCCTCGCGTACGCGCGCGGCGTCCCGCCGGACGGACCGACCCGGGCGCGGTTCGTGGACGCCGCCTGGGCGGCGGTCCTCGACGCCGCCCCCGAGGAGCCCGGCACCGACCCCGCTCTCGTCGTCGGGTCCCGTCGCCCGGGACCCGAGCTCTACTGGCAGGCGGTCCGGGAGGTGGTCCGCGTCGGCCCGGTCGAACGGTCGCTCGCCCGCCTCGGCGCCGAGGTCCGCGTGCGCGGCTCCCGCCGGGGGCTGATCGGAGCGGCCGCCTCGATCGCCTGGCCTGCCCGTCGCGCGACCTGGGAACTGCTCGCCTACCGACGGCCGGCGCGGATCGGCACGCCCCGCGAGGTCGAGGCGGCGAGCATCCGGGCGGCCCGGCGGCTCGAGCCGGATCTCTTCCTCTGCGAGGACCCGCGGACCCGGCGCCTTCTCGTCACCCCGCACACGGACTGCCCGATCCTCTTCGGACTGCGGGGCCGGCGGCCGGCGGCGCCGCTCGCCGCCCGCCGCCGGATCGTTTCCGAGCCGGTCGACCGCTGGCTCCTCTTCCGGACCAACCAGGGGACCGGCGACCATCTCGTCGAGCGCCCGGCGTCCGAGCTCCAACCGTACCGGAGCGCCATCGTCCTCGGCGCGGTCGCGACCGCCCCCGAGATCGGGCGGGGCGGGCACGTCCGCTTCTCGCTCTCCGATCCCGAGGGAGACCTCGTCCCGTGCGTCGCCTTCGAGCCGACGAAGACCCTCCCGCTGGTCGCCTCGGCCTTGGTCGAGGGCGACCAGCTGCGCGTCTGGGGAAGCTGGGGTCCGCCGGGTTCCCTGCGCCTCGAAGGGATCCGACTCGTCCGTCGCGTGCCCCGGGGGGCGTGGGGGCCCCCGGACTGCCCACGGTGCGGGAGGCGCACCGGCTCGCTCGGCCGCGCGCGGGGGTTCCGGTGCGACGGTTGCCGCGCCCGCTTCCCGCCCGAGGCGGCCGTATGGTCCCCCCGACCCTCCGGGGTCCGCCCGGGAACCTACCACCCCACGCCCTCGGCCCGGCGGCACCTCGCCCCGCTCGGCCCGGAGCCGTGAGCTCCCCCGCCCCGAAACTTCTTGAGCGGTGCCTCGCTGGACCGGCGCGAGGACACGATGCTCGGCTCGGCCCCCAAGACCGCGGCGCTCTTCGCGGTGGTCATCGCACTGTTCGTCTTCGTCGGGGGCCTCCTGGGGCAGTACGTCTTCGGCTCCTGGCTCGCGGGCCTCGTGGTCGCCCTCGCGCTCTCGCTCGCCCTCAACCTGGTCGCCTACTTCGCGAGCGACCGCCTCGTGCTCTGGTCGACGCACGCGAAGGTCGTCTCGCCCGAGGAGGCCCCGCGGCTCGCGCGGATCGTCGAGGAGCTCGCGCCGTCGTTCGGCCTCGTCGCGCCCCGGATCGCGATCGTCCCGACGGCGAGCCCGAACGCCTTCGCGACCGGCCGCGACGAGCGCCACGCGGTCGTCGCCGCGACCGAGGGGATCCTCCGCCTGCTCGACGACCGGGAGCTCAAGGGCGTTCTCGCCCACGAGCTCGCGCACATCCGGGACCGCGACGTGCTCGTCATGACGTTCGCTTCGACTCTCGCGGGGGCGATCTCGTACGCGGCGCAGCTCGTGCTGTTCTCGACCCTGTTCGGCGACGGCCGGGGGCGCGGCGTGAACCCGATCCTCCTGCTCGTCGCCGTGATCACGGCCCCGATCGCCGCGATGCTCCTCCGGCTCGCCATCTCCCGCTCGAGGGAGTTCCGGGCCGACGAGGTCGGCGCGACGACGATCCACGACCCGGCGTCGCTCGCTTCCGCGCTGCGGAAGCTCGAGGAGGGGAGCGCGCGGCGCCCGCTCGAGTTCGGTTCACCCTCCCAGGCGAACCTGTTCATCGTGAACCCGTTCCGTGGGGCCTCGCTCGCGTCGTGGTTCTCGACCCACCCGCCGACCGCGGAGCGGATCCGCCGGCTCCAGGCCCTCGGAGCGGACTACCGCTACCGGCCGGACGTCCGCCCCGCGTCCGTCGCCCCGGCGAAGCGGGCGCACCGGACGTAGGGCCGCGGGTCGCCAAGTCGTTCGGATTCCCTGATTCCCTATCTCCCGAGAACGCCGAAGGACCTCGAGAGAGCGGGCCCTAGCGTCCCCGGCCGGGGGGGCCGTAGGCCGCCCCGGGGGACCGATCCCGTCGGGTCCGACGGCCTCCCAAGGCCTAAAGGGGAGAGCGTCGGTCGGACGGCCGTGACCAGCGGACCGCTGCGTGGGTTCCGCGACTATCCGCCCCCGGACGGCGGGGCGCGCTCGGAGATCCGCCGGAGGATGCGGGCGGCCGCCCGTCGCGCGGGGTTCTCCGAGCTCGAGCTCCCGAGCGTCGAGAGCTTCGAGCTCTACCAGAAGAAGAGCGGCGAGGGGATCGCCGCCGAGACCTGGCACTTCCTCGACAAGGGCGACCGTCCCGTCGCCCTCGTCCCGGAACAGACGCCGTCGCTCGCGCGGATCTTCGTCGAGCGGGGGAAGTCGGAGCCGCTCCCCGTGAAGTGGTTCACGGTCGCGAAGAACTGGAGGTACGAGGAGCCCCAGGCCGGCCGGACGCGCGAGTTCGTCCAGTTCAACCTCGATATCCTCGGGGTGCCGGGCCTCGAGGCCGAGGTCGACCTCCTCGTGGCGGCCGCGCTCCTCCTCGATGAGACCGGGGCGGCCGGCCTCTACGTCTTCCGCCTCAACGACCGGGCGGTCGCCGAGGGGATCGGCCGGCTCTACGGCGCGACGGACGCCGCGCGTTTCTTCCGCGCCGTCGACCGGTTCCGCAAGGCCGGCCCCCCGGAGTTCGCCCGTGAGCTCGAGGACGCCGGCGTCCCGGCGACCCGCGTCCCCGAGGTCGTCGAGCTCCTTCGGGGGAGCCGCGACGGTCTCGCGCCGGCGGCGGTCCCCGCCTTCCTCGCCGAGCTCGCCTCCCGCGGCTTCGACGCGCCGGCCCGGGAGGGCGTCGTGCGCCTCGAGCGGCTCTTCGAGCTCCTCCGCGCGGTCGGCCTGGACGACCGGTGCGTCTACGACCCGACGGTCGTGCGGGGCCTCGCCTACTACACGTCCACGGTCGTGGAGGCGTACGCGCGCGGGGGCGACGGCCGGTCGATCCTCGGCGGGGGGCGCTACGACCACCTGATCGAGCTGTTCGGGGGAGCGCCCACCCCGGCCGTGGGCCTCGCGGTCGGCGACCAGACCCTCGAAGCCCTGCTGCGCGGCGCGGGTCGCTGGCCCGAGGGGGAGCCCGCGCTCGACACCTACGTGGTCGTCGCGGACCCGGCCCGCGAGGGGGAGGCGCTCGCGCTCGTCGCGGAGCTCCGGCGGAGCGGGCAGGCGGCCGACTGCGACCTCCTCGGCCGCTCGATGTCGCGCCAGCTCAGGGAAGCGTCGCGGCGCCGGAGCCGCCGGGCGCTGATCCTGGGGCTTCGGGAGGCGTCCCCGGGTGCGGTGGTCGAGCGTGATCTCGCGACGGGTGCCCAGCGTGAGCTCGCGCGGGATGCGGTGACACGACCGGGGTGATCCCCTCGAACGTCTCGGCGTCCCAGAGCAGGATGCCGGGCGGGCTCTCCGCCCCGTCGACGTAGCCGTACCAGTAGATCACCGCCCCTTCCCCGAACAGCTGGGTGTACGGGGCGAGCTGGCGGCGGAGGTTCTTGCGGAGCTCGACGTCGTCGCCGAAGTTCGCCTTCGACTCGAGCCAGGCGAGCTTCTGGCCGTAGAAGATGATCGGCTCGTCGAGCAGCGCGTCCGGCGTCTTCTGGAACTTCCCGCGGAGGTCCTTCTCGGTCCGGAAGCCGATCCCGTGCTTCGTGAGCCACCGGTGCATCCGCTCCTCGCCCTTGCGGCCCCGCTCCCGCTGGAGCTCCATCCCGCGGGGCGAGTAGATCATGTCGGCCTCGAGCAGCGCCTCGACCTCCCGCCGGAGGCGCGCGTCGGGCGCGGTCTCGGGGTGGAGGAACGTCTGCCAGACCTTCTTCCTAGGGATCCCGAGCTCGCCGAGCATCTGCTGGCCCATGAGGACCGGGGGGAACCGCCACTCCCGGGCGATCTCGAGGATCGACCGGCCCCGCTTCCATTGCCCGACCAGGCGCGGCACCTGGCGCTTCACGACGTAGAAGCGGCGCGTCGCATCGCGGGTCACGCGGTGGGTGTGGATGACAAAGAGGAGCTCCTCGTCGCGGTGCTCCTCGTGGGCCATGCGGTGCACGTCCTCGTACGTCGCGAGGGCGTCGTAGAGCCGTTGGTACGTCGCTCGATCCATCTCGGGCCTTGGGAACGGTAATCCGCGCGGCCCCGGGCGCAGGTAAGGTTTGCGCGTCGCGCCGCGGGACCGGGCGGCCCGCCAGGACTAGTCCCGCCAGTCGATCCCGACCGTCCGTAGGCCGAGCTTCGCGACCGGCGGGAGATGGCGCTTGTGGCGGTTCTGCTCGACGCGCGCGACGATCGATCGGACGAGCGCCGGGCCGAGGCCCGTCGCCGCGACGATCTCCTCTTCCCGCCGGAGCTCCTCGAGGCCCCGGAGGACGCGGTCGACGTCGCGGTACGACGCCCCGAGCTCGGCCTCGTCGGTCTGGCCCTCCCAGAGGCCGGCGGTCGGGGTGCGCTCGCGGACCGCCGCCGGGAGCTCGAGCTCGTCCGCGAGCGCCCAGACGTCCGTCTTGTAGAGGTCGCCGATGGGGAGGAGGTCGACCCCCCCGTCGCCGTACTTCGTGAAGTAGCCGAGGAGGAGCTCGGACTTGTTGCCCGTGCCCGCGACGAGCCGGCGCTCCTCGCGGGCGATCGCGTAGAGGATCGCCATCCGGGTGCGGGCCGCGGTGTTGCCGACCGTGATGCGATCGTGGACGCCCGGGAGCGCGGCGCGGAACGCCGCCTCGATCCCGTCGATCGGGATCGTCCGCGCGGCGACGCCGAGGTCGCGCGCGTAGCTCTCGGTCTCGGCGACGAGCTCGGGCGGGGTCGCGCGGTTCGGCAAGAGGACGCCGAGCACGTGCTCGGGGCCCAGCGCGTCCCGCGCGAGGCGGGCGACGAGCGCGCTGTCGACGCCTCCCGAGAGCCCGACCACCACCCCCTCGAGTCCGGGGGCGAGCGCGTGGGCGCGGAGGAACTGGCCGATCGTCGCGACCGCGTGCGGAGGGGCGTGGGGGCGGGTCCTCACACCTCGACCCCCAACGGCTCGAGCTCGCAGGCGGCCCGCCAGGCGCGCTGGCAGTCGCACGCCAGCCCGTCCAGCCCGTCGAACCGCTGGTCGAGCGACGCCTCCTCGATCGCCTCGAGGACGCGTGCGTCGCACGACCCGCAGTTGTGGGGACCCCGGGGAAGCCCGCCCGCGGTGGGGAACGAGACGAGACGCGACGAGCCTCGGGCCTTCGCGCCGGCCCGGAGGACCTCGACGAGCGACCAGAGCCACGGCGGTCGGTACCGACCTCGGCGGAAGAGCCACTCGACCACGGTCCCGTTCTGGATGTGGACCGGGTTGACGGAGAGGGCGTCGAAGGTCGGCGCGGCCGCCCCGATCGACCGGACGACGTCGGCGATCGCCTCGCCCTCGGCCAGGTAGGGGGGCTTCAGCAGGAGGTAGGCCTTCGTCCGGGCCCCGAGGCGGCGGAGCCGCGCGGCCGCGTCGAGGTAAGCGGAGGGCGGCGCGTTCTTGTGGACGAACCTCGCGAGGACGACCGGGTCGGTCGACTCGAGGCCGAGGGCGACCTCGAGCTCCCCCGCGAACGCCTCGCGCAAGGGGGCGACCCGAGCCTCGTCGGCGAACTCGGGAAGGGTCTCGAAGAGCAGGCGCCGGGCCCGGCCCGAAAACGACCGCACGACCGCCTCCCGACTGCTCGGGTCGACCTCGCGGTCGTCAAGGAAGCTCCCCGAGGTGTAGATCTTCACGTACGGCTCATCGCGGTACCGTTCGAGCGCCCGCCGGAGCTGCTCCGCGAGCTCGTCGGGCGTTGCGGACCGACCGAGCGTGTCCTTCGCGTAGCCGCACATCGAGCAGCCCTTCTGATCCGCCCAGTAGCACCCCCGGGTCCGGAGGATCACGACGAAGGCGTCCACCCGGCGACCGTCGAGCGCCTCCCGCTCGACCCAGGAGTTGACGAACCGCCGTGCGTCCGCCGGCGCCGAAGGGCCGGGGCGGCGGTCCCGGGCAACCTCGCGGGCGAGCGACTCCGGGCTCATGGCTCCTCGAGCTCGACGTGGATCGCGTCGCCGTCCTTGAGGCGGAGGCGGCGACGCAGGCTCTCGGGTGCGACGAACTCGATCACGTCCTGGTAGTGGGAGCGGTCAGGCCGGATGAGGTGGCAGCGGAACCCGTTCAGGCGCGCGACGTGGCAGGTGGCGCCGCCGAACGTCCGGCCCCCCGCTTCGAAGCCGTCGATCCGCACGCCGTCCCAGTCGCGCACGACCGCGAGGCGGCGCAGCTCCGCGGGCCGCAGGCGGACATTGAGGGTCCCGGGGAACGGCTCGTAGCCGAGCCGCTCGGCGAACTGGAGGACGTAGCCCGGTTGGCTGAGGTAGTAGCGCCCCTCCCCGAGCCCCGAGACGACGTGGCCGGTGATCGAGGCGCGCTCCGGGCCCTCGAAGATCCGTCGGTAGCCGTGGTACTCCGCGCGCAGGAGGCCCATCCCCTCCGGCGTCACCTGGAGACGCTGGCGACGCCGGGCGAGCGAGCGCGCGACGAGCCCGCGCTTCTCGAGCGCCATGAGGTAGCGGTCGGCGGCCTGCTGGCTCACGCCGAGGCGCGTCCCGAGCTCCCCCGAGGTGAGGTCGACCGGCGTGTGGTCCGCACCCGCCTGGGCCAGGATCCGCATCACGGCGAGCGCCTCGCCGCGGGAGCGCGGGCGGCCGAGCTCGACGAGGGGCGTACGGTCCGGCACGGTCAGTGGGACTTCGCCGGCGCTCCGAGGGGAGCGTGGAGCGACACGACGTTCGAGCCCCGGACGACCAGGCGCCCGAGGTGCCGCGAGACGTCGGCCGTCGTTTCGTTGCCGTCGTCGAGCACGAGGTTCAGGTGCTCGTCCAGGCCGAGGAGGCGGCCCTCGATCTCACGGCCGTCCTTGAGTCGGAGCGTCACGCGCTGCTCCACGAGACGTTCGACGAACGCGAGCGGGCCCTCGACCATCTACGGCTCGACCGCGATGCGACCTTTAGGCTTTGCCTCGCGAGAGCCGCCGAGCTCCGCAAACAAGGACCGCCGGACCTGCGCCCTCTGCTTGGCCGGGGGAGAAACGCCTGCCCGGAATCCCTTCGGGGCGACGGACCGGTCCCTTCGTTCGAGCTAGGAGGCTAGGTCCATCGGGAACGGAGGCCGGACGAACGCCGAAGGGACGGCGAGTTCCGTGAGGCGCGCGAGGATCGCGCTCCCGAAGGAACCCGTGCTGTCGCCCACGACGGGCCCGAGCGCCCCCCGGAGCCGAGGGAAGCCGGAGATCGCCGGCGCGACGGCCACCGGGGCGAACCTCACCACTCGACCGAACGCATGGTGAGGGACGTGGAAGCTCCCCTGGGCGGGGCCGGCGGCGTAGCTCGTCGTCGACGAGCGAACCGAGAACGTGTAGACCGAACCCGCGGGCACGACGAACACGATCGAGCTGCCGTTCGTGCTGACGACCTGCCGCGGTGGCCCGCCGAACAGGAGCTTCGGATCGAGGACGACCGACCACGGCGTCCCCGCGGGCAGCCGGCTCGAGGAGGATCCGCTTTCGTTGAAGTAGAGCGTCTCGAGCGGGCCGAACTTCGCGGTGAAGATCGTCGAGGGCTCCACGACGACCCCCACCGTCTGGTTCGGGTGGGGGTGCCCGGTGATCCGGGCCAACCCGAAGCCTGCGGGAGGACCGATCGCATACGTCACCCTGAACCAAGAGCCGTAGGACGTGTCGTCGAGGACCACGATCGTGCCGCGGAGCCCTACAGTGGTATTGTTCACGAGGAAGCGCGGAGAACCGGAATCGACCGACCACGCCGACCCGATGGGAAGTCCGGCCGCCCGGATCGTCAGGGGCGGCGGAAGCCAGCAGCCCTGGTAGTCGTTGCTCCAAACGTACTGGACGAAGGAACGGAACGTCCCGCCCAAGGAGATGTCCGCTCCGTCCACCGCGACCGGCCCGAAGTGCCACGCGCACTCGTCCGCGATCTCCGCGCCGGTCGTCGAGTCCCACCAGGCGGTCCCGAACGGATCCGACACCGCTTCGAAAAGCTCGTGCGCCGCCACATTGATCTCCCCATCCGCGAACGGGTCGCCGTTCGGGGTCGGGAGCGATCCCACGCCGCAGTTCGCGGTCCCGACATCGGGCAGGTCCGCGTAGATCAGCGACTGGCCGTGGTAGCTGTAGGAGTCGTGGAACGCGCAGAAGCTCTGGAACGACTCTTCGACGCACGTGCCGATGTAGTTGCCGGCGCAACTGTTCACCTGGTACGGCGTGAACAGGAGGAATGCAACGTTGAGGCCGGGCCCCCATCCGGTCCGCTGCAGCGTGACGTTGATCTCGTTGTCGAGGTCGGAGATCGTCAGCGGGTGCGCGAGGCTGCCCCGGCCCCCGGGGAGCGGGTCGGTCGCTACGGTGACTCCGCTCGTAGCGTTGAGGTCGTTGTAGGGGCCAGGGGAGCCGAAGAGGTCGCCGTACTGCTGGAGGACCGAGTAGAACGCGGACGAACCGAGCGCGTGGAAGAACCCGTTCACCACGTTCTCGTACTCTCGGTTGTCGCGCACCGTGGAGCACGGAGAGTGGCGCACACAGGGGTCGGCCTGGGCGTTGTCGAAGAAACAGCTCGAGTTCGACGTCGGACAGCTGCCGTTCGGAAGCCAGTAGATCAGCTTCACCGAGACGTTGTGCATGACGTCGCCGCCGTGCCAGACCACGTCCCCGCAGGTGCGCGGCTGGTAGCAGTTCCGCTGCGAGGCTGCGCCTGCCCACGAGCTCGACCCCGAGCTCGCGCTTCTCGTGGGGAACAGGGTGACCGGGCGCGACCCCGGAGGGACGACGGACGGGGCCGGAGAACGGTACGAGTTGGAAGGGCCCGAGCCGTGCGAGAGCGCGGCCGACGTCGCGATCCTCGGGGCGCTCCCCGCGGGAAGAGAGGTCCGTCCCACCGAGTGGTCAAGTGCGAGGAGCGGCGCCGCGACCGCGAGGATGACGACGACGCTCGCGAGGGCGACCCTCCCACCACGCATCGGCCCCAGGGGGACAGGCCCTCCCCACGGAAATACCCTCGCGCGGTGGGCGGGGGTCCCCCCGGACCGAGACGGCTTTCAACGAGGGGCTGGAGAGCCGTCCCGTCCAACGACGTTCAGCTTCGCCCGTTACCGGGCGCCGCGCCGTCCTAGGTAGCGCGGGATTCCTTCCCGATAGGTCGGGTGACGGGGAACCCAGCCGAGCGCACGGAGTCGGCGGTTCGAGGCGCGGCGACTGGCGGCGTTGAGGCGTGCGATCTCCTCGCCCCAGTCGCGGACCGCGTCGGCGAGCGGGAGACTGGTCGGCGGAGGGACGCCGAGCTCGCGCGCGACGTACTCAGCGAACCCCCGGGTGGTGACGGGCTCGTCGTCGACGACCAGGAAGGTCCGACCCGCGGGCCAGGCCTCCGCGACGACCCGGAACGCCTCCCCCGCGTCCTCCCAGTCGACGGGGGAGAGGTAGTTCCGCCCCGGGGCGACATACCGGTACGTCCCCGCGCGGAGCTCGTCGACCATCTCACCGAACCAGGACCCGTCCCCGTAGATCATCCCCGGGCGGAGCACCACCGCCTCCACCTCACGCTGCGCCGCGGCGGAGCGCACGACCTCCTCGGTCTCGTGGTTGATGCGCGAGATCGCCATCGGCTCGAGCGGGCTCTCCTCCGTCACCTCGCCCGGATTGTCGCGGTAGACCCAGTAGCCGGACCCGACCAGGATACGCCGCACGCGCTGGCGCACGGCCGCCGCCACGAGGTGGGCGGCTCCTCGGACGCGGACCTCCGTGAGCTCGGGCGTGTCCGCGCCCCGGGCGGAGGCGAGGTGCACGAGGAGCTCGCAACCCGCGGCGGCCCGCTCGAGCGACGAGACATCCTTCACGTCGCCGATCACGGGGAGGCCGCCCTCCCGTGCGACGACCTCGCCCCGCTCGCGGGAGCGAACGAGGCCCCGGACCTCGTGGCCCGCGCGGGCGAGCGCGCCGACGACGGACCGACCGACGAATCCGGCGGCGCCCGCGACCAGCACCCGCACGCACGGGGCATGCCCCACGTGGTAAAACGGGCTCACCGCCGCACGGTCTCTCGGCCGCTATCCCGAGCGACCCCGCGAGAGTCCACCTTGGAACCTCGCCCAAGTGATTCCTGGGCGGAGGCTAGGGGTGGAGGAGCGGCGTGGGTCCGTTCACGCTATCCGCACGACCCTCTCCGCACTGCACCATGACCGGACCCGCGCGGGCCGCCCCGGGGCTCGACGACACCGTCATCGGTACGTCGTCGATCACGTGGGTCGGCGGGGCGACCGGGGATCTCGTCTACCGCGGGTACGATGCCCGCGCCCTCGTCCCGGGGATCCCGTACGAGTCAATAGCGCACCTTCTCCTCTTCGGCGAGCCCCCGGAGGCCGACCCGTCCCCGAAGATCGTCGCCGCGCTCCGCGAGGCCCGGGCGGTTCCGGCCGCCCTCGTGCGATCGGTCGACGCGCTGCCCGAGGGCCTCCCTCCGCTCGAGGCGCTGAGGACGATCCTCTCGCTGCTCGGCGACGGATCGTTCGGCTACCCACCCCGGACCGAGGAGGGTTGCCGGTTGATCGCCCTCAGCCCCGTCCTTCTCACCCGCTACGTCCGTCGTTCCCAGGCGCTCCCTCCGGTGCCTCCCCGCGCGGATCTCGGCCACGTCGCGAACTATCTCTGGATGCTCTCGGGGAAGGTGCCGGACCCTTCGAAGGTGCGGGCCCTCGAGGCCTACTTCGACCTCCTCGCGGACCACGGGATGAACGCCTCGACGTTCGTCCTCCGGATCGCGATCTCCACTCACTCGGACCTCGCGAGCGCCGCGACGGCGGCCCTCGGGACGCTGAAAGGCCCCCTCCACGGTGGCGCGCCGAGCCGCGTGATCGAGATGCTCGACGCGGTCGGGCGGCCGGAACGGGCGAGCGCGTGGATCCGGGACCGGCTCGCCCGACGGGAGCTCCTCTACGGCTTCGGCCACCGCGCGTACAAGGCCGAGGACCCGCGGGGGCTCACGTTCCACGAGCTCGCGCGCGGGATCGCCGAGCCGTCGCGCCTCGCGCTCGCCGAGGAGGTGGAGCGGGCCGGCCTCGCGGCCCTGCGGGCCGCCCACCCCGAAGCGCGCATCTTCGCGAACGTCGAGTTCTACAGCGCGGTCGTGCTCGAGGCGATCGGGCTGCCGCCCGAACTGTTCACCCCGACGTTCGCCCTCGCGCGAACGGCCGGATGGACGGCGCACGCGCTCGAACAGGCCGCGAACAACCGTCTGATCCGGCCCGACGTCGAGTACGTCGGACCCCCGAAGGGCCTCACCTGGCCGAGACCCGTGCCCGGCCGTTAGGGCGTCCGTCGGGACACGGGCCTACGACGCGCCCTTCTCGCCGTCGTCGTGGACGACCTTGAACTCGGCATCGACCGGCCCGCCGCCCGAACTTCCACCGCCGGGGGGCGGGTTCCCGCCGGGCTCCGAGGAAGGCGCCTCGGGTCCGGTGGGGGGCGGGGTGGACCGGTAGAGCTTCTGGGCGAGCTTGTGGAGCGCCCCCGTGAGCTCGTCGGTCCTCTCCTTCACCTGCGCGATCGTCGCGTCCTTCGTCTCAAGGACGGCGCGGAGCGCCTTCACCTTCTCGCGGATCTCCTCCGCCTCGGACGCCTCGACCTTCTCCTTTGCTTCCGTGAGGACGCGCTCCGCCTCGTAGGCGAGCGACTCGGCCCGGTTCTTCGCCTCGATGAGGTCGGCGCGCTCGCGGTCCTTCGTGGCGAACTCCTCGGCCTGGTGGACCATCTTCGCGACGTCGTCCTTCGAGAGCTTGTTCGACGCGGTGATCGTGATCCCCTGCTTGCGCCCGGTCGCGAGGTCCTTCGCGGAGACGTTGAGGATCCCGTTCGCGTCGATGTCGAAGCCGACCTCGATCTGGGGGACGCCGCGGGGGGCGGGGGGGATCCCGGTCAGGAGGAAGCTCCCGAGCGGGACGTTGTCGCTCGCGATCGGCCGCTCCCCCTGGAAGACCTTGATCTCGACGGTCGATTGACTGTCGCTCGCCGTCGTGAACGTCTGGCTCTTGCGGGTCGGGATCGTCGTGTTCCGCTCGATGAGGTGCGTGAAGACCCCCCCGAGGGTCTCGAGGCCGAGCGAGAGCGGCGTGACGTCGAGCAGGAGGACGTCCTTCACCTCCCCCGCAAGGACCCCGCCCTGGATCGCGGCGCCCATCGCGACGCACTCCATCGGGTCGACCCCGCGCTCGATCGGCCGGCCGATCGCCTGCTCGAGGAACTTCTGGACGATCGGCATCCGCGTCGGGCCACCGACCAGGACGACCCGCGCGATCTGGTCCTTCGTGAGCTTCGCGTCCTTGATCGCCTGATCGACCGGGGCGCGGCACCGCTCGACGATCGGCCGCACGAGCTCCTCGAGCTTCGCGCGGGTGAGCTGAAGCGCGAGGTGCTTCGGGCCCTCCTGGGTCGCCGTGAGGAACGGGAGGTTCAGCTGCGTGTCGACGGTCGACGAGAGCTCGATCTTCGCCTTCTCCGCCGCGTCGCGCACCCGCTGCATCGCCATCTTGTCCGAGCGGATGTTGACCCCGGAATCCTTCTGGAACTCCTGGACGATCCACTCGGTGAGGGCGCTGTCCATGTCCGTCCCCCCGAGCTGGGTGTCGCCGCTCGTCGAGAGGACCTCGAAGACCCCCTCGCCGAACTCCATGAGCGTCACATCGAGCGTCCCGCCCCCGAGGTCGAAGACGAGGATCTTCTGGTCCTTCCCCGCCTTGTCGAGCCCGTAGGCGAGCGACGCCGCGGTCGGCTCGTTGATGATGCGCACGACCTCGAGGCCGGCGATCGCGCCCGCGTCCTTGGTCGCCTGGCGCTGGTTGTCGTTGAAGTAGGCGGGGACGGTGATGACCGCCTTCTCGACCTTCTCGCCGAGGAACGCCTCGGCGTCCCGCTTGATCTTCTGGAGGAGGAACGCCGAGAGCTGCTGCGGGGTGTAGGTCTTGCCGTGAAGCGTGTACTTGTAGTCCGTGCCCATCTTGCGCTTGAACGCCGTGACCGTCCCCTCGGGGTTCGAGACGGCCTGCCGGCGCGCGGGTTCGCCGACGATGAGCTGCCCGTCCTTCGTAAACGCCACGTACGAGGGGAACGCCTTCCCTCCCCCGACCGTCGTCCCTTCCGCGCTCGGGACGATCACCGGTCGGCCGCCCTCAAGGACGGCCGCCGCGGAGTTGCTGGTCCCGAGGTCGATGCCCAGAATCTTCGCCATCGTCCTACCTTCCTGAACGGGTACCCCGCGACGAACTTACCTCGGCGTGGGGACCCCTCGGTCGATAAGTAAGCGTTAGTATAAAAGACAATGTATTGACCGGTTCTGCGGGTGAGCGCGGAGATCGTGTGGCGTCGCGCCCGACGGCTCGGCGGACGGCCGGCCCCCTGGATGGGGGTCCCCGACGGCAGCATCCTCCCTGCCGCCCTTGGGAGGGGCTCGGCGCGGAGGACACGGTGGTCGTAGGCGGCGGAGACCGCGAAGTAGGGAAGGAGGGCGGCGATCAGAGGGCGATCGCGGGCAGGACGGCGAGAGTCACGAGAGCGCAATCCTGCCCCGGTGCGCGCCGCGCGAGACGGGCTCCGGTTCGTCGCCTCCCCGCTCGGCCCCCGATCCGGCGGCTGGGCCAACCGTCATCTGCGCCGCCCGCTCCTCTAGGGGGCCCGTGAGCCCTGCCCTCTCCCCGAAGACCTCGAGGACCCGAGCCGTCCTGATCGACATGGACGACACGATCTTCGACCACGCCCTCACCTGCCGCGCGGCGATCGCCCGGGTGCGGAGCGAGGTCGCTTACCT
Organism: Thermoplasmata archaeon; assembly: GCA_033854115.1. Classification (GTDB taxonomy): domain Archaea; phylum Thermoplasmatota; class Thermoplasmata; order Lutacidiplasmatales; family UBA184; genus Lutacidiplasma. The sequence continues at coordinate 256 of JAWOKS010000062.1, read as the reverse complement.
CGGCCGCAGGAGCCTCCGCGAGCTCTGGCAGGACTACATGCGGCTCCTCGATGCGACCCCCACCCAGGCCGGTCCGCCGGGTCCGGGCGTGAACCGCGCCCGCGAGGACCGCTGGAAGGCCCTCGCGGCGACCTGCGGGGAGACGCTCTCGGCCACCGCGGCCCGCGAGCTCTCGCGGACCTACCGGGAGCACTACCAGAGCCTCCGCCGCGCGGTCCCCGGGGCCGTGCCGCTCGTCCGTCGCCTCCACCGGCGG
>JAWOKS010000061.1:0-21779 GCA_033854115.1 Thermoplasmata archaeon | reverse complement strand
CCCTACGTAGCGAGGAAGCGGGCCCGCGCCTGCTCCACGTGCCGGTCCGGCGTCGAGGTGTCGACGACCTCGACGACCCGGCCGTCGCGCTCGATGAGGAACGTCACGCGCCGGGCGGTCCCGCGCGGACCGAGGACCCCGTAGCGGGTCGCGACGGCCTTTGCGTGGTCGGCGACCAGAGGGAAGTTGAGCCCGTACTTGCGGGCGAACCCCTTCTGGGCCGGGCAATCGTCCACGCTCACCCCGACCACGCGGACCCCCCGGCTCGCGAACTCGGCGAGATGCTCCTGGAACGCCTTCGACTCGATCGTGCAACCCGGCGTGTCCGCCTTCGGATAGAAGTAGAGCACGACGGGCGCTCCGCGCAGCGACGACAGGCGGAACGGCTTTCCGTCCTGGTCCGGGGCCTCGAAGTCGGGGGCCGGTTCTCCTACGGCGATCATCCTCCGACCCAGGCGTTCGTGGGTATTTGACGGGGTTCGGGCCCGTGCGGAACGGACGGGTCCCGGCTCCGCCGCGGGCGTCGGTTTCTCCTCACGGAGCCCTTAACCCTCCCGAGCCCAACAGGGGGTCGTGGTCGAGGGGACCCGTCGGCTCGCGGCCATCATGTTCACCGACCTGGTCGGTTATACGGCGCTCTCCCAGATCGACGAGGCGAACGCGCTCACGCTCCTCGAGCGGCACAACCGCCTCCTCCGTCCGATCTTCCCCCGCTTCGGGGGCCGCGAGGTGAAGACGATCGGGGACGCGTTCCTGGTCGAGTTCGGGAGCGCCGTCGAGGCCGTCCACTGCGCGCTCGAGATCCAGCGGGTCCTCGGCGAGCTCAACGCGAGGACGGAGGAGCTCGGCCAGATCCGCGTCCGGGTGGGGGTCCACGTCGGCGACGTCGTCGAGACCCGCGGGGACGTCCTCGGGGACGCCGTGAACATCGCCTCGCGGATCCAGCCGCTCGCGGATCCGGGCGGGATCTGCGTCACCCAGCAGGTCTACGACCAGATCCGGAACAAGGTCGACGCGGAGCTCGAGCCGCTGCCCCCGCAGGAGCTCAAGAACGTCCTCTATCCGGTCGGGGTGTTCCGCCTTCGGCTTCCGGGGTCGGTCCCGGGATCCCCTCCTGCCGGGAACGTGCCGAACGGGGTCCACCGCCTCGCGGTCCTGCCGCTCACGAACATCAGCCCGGACCCGAAGGACGACTACTTCGCGGAGGGCCTCACGGAGGAACTGATCGCCGTGCTCTCCCGCCTCCGCGACCTGAGGGTGATCGCGCGCACCTCCGTGAACCAGTACCGCGCGCGGACCCAGCCGATCTCCCGCATCGGCGCGGAGCTCGGCGTCGACGCCGTCCTCGAGGGGAGCGTGCGCAAGGCCGACCACCGACTCCGGATCTGCCTGCAGCTCGTCGACGTCGGCTCCCAGGCCCCGCTCTGGTCGAAGACCTACGACCGCCAGCTCGACGACGTCTTCGCGATCCAGGCCGAGGTGGCCGAGCGCACTGCCGAGACCCTGCGCCTTCAGCTCGTGGGTCCGGAACGGAAGGCGATCGCCCATCGCCCCACGACCAGCCTCGCGGCGCACGACCTCTACCTGAAGGGGATCTTTGCGGCGCGCCAGGTGAGCCCCGAGGGCACCGAAGAGGCGCTCCGATGCTTCGCGGAGGCGACCACCCTCGACCCCGAGTTCGCGCTCGCCTTCTCCGCCTGGGCGAACGCTTACGTGGTCGCGGCCGGGAACTTCCTTCCCCCCCGGGAGGCGTTCGCCCGGGCGAAGGAGCTCGTCGCCCGCGCGCTCGCCCTCGACCCGGCGAGCTCGGACGCGCACATGGCGCAGGCGAACGTCGCGCTGCAGAGCGACCTCGACTGGGCCCTCGCCGAACGCGAGTTCCGGGAGGCGATCGCGCTCAATCCGAGCAACACGAGCGCGCACACCTGGTACGGGATCCTCCTCGTGGCGCTCCAGCGCCTCGACGAGGCGAAGGAACAGTTCCGCACGGCGCTCCAGATCGACCCCCTGTGGTCGTTCGCCTGGGGCTGGCTCGTGAACGCCTACACGTTCTCGGGCGACCTGGCCGCGGCGACCGAGCTCGCCGAGCACCGGCGGGACAAGGACCCGTCGTCCGTCTTCGGCCGGCTCCATGTCGCGGCGCTCTACGCGCGGACCGGACGCGCCCCGGAGGCGTTCGAGGAGCTCGCGCAACTTGTCGAGCCCCTCGACGACGAGGCCCGCATGCTACGGGCGAGCCTCCTCGCGTTCCTCGGTCGGCCGGACGAGGCGCGTCAGCTCGCCGAGCGCTGGGCGGAACAGACGAAGACGACGTACATCATGGACGAGTTCGTCGCGGCGGTCTACGCGAACCTCGGGGAGCGGGCGAAGGCGCTCGACCTCCTCGAGCGGGATTACCGGGAGGGGGCCCGGGCCCTCTGGATGTTCTACCAGTTCCCGTACTTCGCGCCGCTCCGCCACGACCCGCGGTTCGTCGCGCTCCTTCGGACGTACCGCCTGCCGGTCGAGGAGGGGGCGGAGAGCGCCTCCCCCGAGCCCGCCCTCGCCTAGGGTCGCCGGACCTGGTCCACGGCCGCACGGATCCACTTCCCCGCCGGGCGAGGTCGGCTCCCCCGCGCCGTCCGCTTCCGGTGAGCGACCCGCGCAAGCCCCCCGCGGACGTAGAGCTCAGCGGTACGCCCTCGCGCGGGCCACGAGCCTGCTCCGGACAGGGCTCGGACTAGAATTCCCGCCCCAACCTCTTAGAACCCTCAGTTAAGCCCGATGGACTCCCGGGTTTTCGTGGGGCCCCCGTTGCCAACTCAGGTCGCCCATGACGCCTCGCTCCAACGCAGTTGTCGCGACGATCACGGCGCTCGCCGTGACCCTGGTGGTCTCGACCTTCGGGGGGACGTCCGCGTCCTCCCTCTCGAACGACCTGCTCTCCGTCGACGCGGACCTCGAGGTTGGGGCCGCTTCCGACCGGACGAGCTCCGTCGTCCCTTCCTCCGCCCCGCCGGACCTGGGCGACGTCATCTCCACGCTGGTCCTGATGAACGGCACGCTCGTTCCGGGGAACTTCCTGGCGGCCAACGGTGAGTCCCCGGAGGCGATCGCCGTCGACACCGCTCACCACCGGGCCTACGTCGCGAACTTCGATTCGTCCAACCTCGCGGTGATCGACACGACCCTCCAGGCGGTCGTCGCGTTCGTCCCGGTGGGACTGAACCCCCTCGCCGTGGCCGTCGACGGGACGAGCGGGAGGGTCTTCGTGGCCGACAGCTACGAGAACGAGGTGACGGTGGTCGACGGGACGACCCTCGCCGTCCTCCGGACCGTCCACGTCGGGGACAAGCCGAGCGCGATCGCCTACGATGGAGCGGACGACCACGTCTACGTGGCCAACCAGGACTCGGCGAACGTCACGGTCTTCGAGGGAGCCACCGGCACGGTGGTCGCGAACTTCGGCGTGGGCGACCAGCCGACCGCGGCCGCCTACGACGCGACCGAGGGACACGTCTACGTCGCGAACATCGGCTCGGGGACCGTGTCGGTGATCGACACCGCCACCTTGACCGTGACGGACACCGTCACGGTCGGGAGCGGCCCGACGGGCCTGGCGGTCAATGGTCTCACCGGGGACGTCTACGTGGCCAACGCGGGTGCGGGCAACGTCACGATCTTCGACGGCTCGTCCGGCGCCGTGGTGGGCAACATCTCCGGGGTCCCCCTACCGATGTCGATCACGTTCGACAGCGCGAACGGTCACCTCTACACGACGGGGTTTGCCTTCAACAACGTCACGATCCTCGACCCCGCGACCGAGACCGTGGTGGGATCCGTCCACGTCGGCACCTACCCGCTCGCCTCCGCGTTCGACCCCGGAACCGGCTTCATCTACGTGGTCAACGAGTACTCGCAGAACCTCTCGGTGATCGACGGGACCACCGACACGGTCGTGGGGGCGATCGCCGTCGGGGTCTACCCCACTGGGATCGCCTACAACAGCGTGAACGGCCATCTCTACGTCCCGGCGCAGACCGGAGGCATCGTGGTCGTCGACGGGGCGGACGAGACGGTCCTCTCGACGATCTCCGTCGCAGCGTTCCTCTACCCGTTCGCGGCGGTCGCCGACACCGTCAACGGCCATGTCTACGTCGCGAACTGGGTCACCTCGAGCCTGATCGTCGTCGACGGCGCGACCGACACCGTCCTCGGGTCGATCCCGGTCGGGGGGCTGTCGCACGCGGTGGCGTTCGACGCCAACCACGAGTACATCTACGTGGCGAACTGGGGCGGGGACAACGTCACGGTGATCAACGGGGCGGACGATTCGATCGTGCGGTCCGTTCCGGTCGGCTTGTACCCCCGGGGCGTGGCGTACGACCCCACCAACGACCACGTCTACGTCTCCCAGTGGATCGCGGGCGACCTCACGGTGTTCCAGGGGGCGACGGGGGTCGTCCTCGGGACCGTCGAGCTTGGGCTCGGCTACTTCCCGGGCGACCTCACGTTCGACCCCGCGACGAACCACCTCTACGTCGCCGTGGAGGGGGCGGACCGCGTCGGGATCGTCGACACGACCACCGACACCCTCGTCGGGAGCGTCGACGTCGGGTCCGAGCCGATCGGCGTCGCGGTCTCCGGCTCGAACGGCCTCGTCTACGTGGCGAACCAGTACTCGGACAACGTCACGGTCTTCGACGGCGAGACGGCCCAGGTGGTAGGTTCCCTGGCGGTCGGGGAGAGTCCCTCCGCGATAGCTTACGACGCCGCCTCCGGCCACGTCCTCGTGACCAACGAGGAGTCGGGCACGGTCTCGATCATCGGAACGGCCCCCACGTACGCGGTGACGTTCACGGAGGAGGGCCTACCTTCCGGGACCAGCTGGTCCGTCACGATGAGCGGGGAGACGAAGACCTCCACCTCGACCACGATCTCGTTCGACGAGCCGAACGGCCAGTATCCGTTCGCGGCCGGGGGAGCGGACGGCTACACGCCCGACCCGGCGTCGGGGACGGTGACCGTGAACGGGGCGGCGGTCGGCGTATCGATCGCCTTCGAGGTCGCGACCTACGGCGTGACGTTCACCGAGAGCGGCCTCCCGAGCGGGACGGAGTGGTCGATGACCCTCGACGAGGTCACGCACACCTCGACCACCACCGTGATCACGTTCGACGAGGCCAACGGCTCCCATGATTACACCGCCGGCACAGTCGCCGGCTACACGGCCCAGCCCTCGAGCGGAACGGTGGTCGTCGACGGCGTCGCGGTGTGCGTCACGATCACTTACGCCGGGGCGTTCTACACGGTCACGTTCACCGCCGTAGGCCTCCCGAGCGGCACGGCCTGGGCGGTGGTCCTCGGGGGCGTGAGCCATGGCTCGACCACGGCCACGGTGACGTTCTCCGAGCCCGACGGCTCCTACGCGTACACGGTGGCCCCGGCGTCCGGCTACCTTCCGGACCCCGACTCGGGCACCGTGGTCGTGAGCGGCGGGGATGCGGCGGCGAGCATCTCCTTCAGCGCGGGGCCGACCTACGACGTGACGTTCACCGCGTCTGGGTTGCCCGCGGGAACGAGCTGGGCGGTGACGCTGGGCGGGTCGACGCTCTCGTCGACGACCGCGTCCATCACGTTCAGCGAGCCGGACGGCGTCTACGCCTACTCCGTCGCGCCGGTCTCAGGCTACGATGCGAACCCCGGGACCGGGACCGTCACGGTGAGCGGGGAGCCCGCGAGCGCGGCCATCGCGTTCACCCCGGGCTCGAACTTCGTGGTAACGTTCACCGAGACCGGACTCCCGAGCGGCACCAGCTGGTCGGTCACGCTCGCGGGAGATACCCATGCGTCCTCGACCGGCGCGATCACCTTCAGCGTGCCGAACGGGGTCTACAGCTTCCAGGTCGGGGCGGTCTCGGGGTACTCGTCGGACCCCTCCTCGGGGACGATCTCCGTCTCGGGGGTGGCGGAGTCGGAGGCGATCCAGTTCTCCGAGGAGCCCTCGGTCTCGGCGGCCGGCTTCCTCGGGATGTCGGGCTCCACCGGCTACTACGTCCTGGGCGGGATCGTCGGCGCGGTGGCGGTGGTGGCGGGCGTCCTCGTCTACCTCCGGCTGCGCGGACGTCCCCATCCGACGAGAGGCTAGCGAGGAACCGAGACGGACGCGCGCGCACGCTCGCACGGTAGGGGGGCCGGGGCGGGATCGCCTCGGCCCCCGGCAGGGAACGGGCGCCCTCCCTTCCGGCTTGCCGGTCGCCCACCCCGGGGAACTTCCGCGCGCGACCACGCGCCTCTCGAGGACGGCCGGACCCCGCGTGCGCCACCTCCCCCCGCCCCGCCGTCCGCCTTCGGAGCGGGGCCGCGCCCCTCGGTCGGACCCGCTCCCGCGAGATTATGACGGCCCCGGGTTCTCGCGGGGGACGTGTCAGGCCACGAGCGAGCCACCGTCCGGTCCACTTCCGCCGCTCTGGGGGACCTTCCGTTCGATCCCGGGGCCGCCGAGCTGCGCGCCCGCGTGGACGCGCGGATCGAACGGGCCCAGGCGTCGCTCGAGAGGCTCCTCTCGACCTCGCAGACGCCGACGGTGAAGGGGTTCCTCGAGCCGCTGAACGCCCTCCTGACCGAGGTGCGGGACGCGGGGAACCACGGCTCCCTGATCTTCTCCGTCCACCCCGACGCGTCCGTCCGGACCGCCGCCCGCGAGGCCTCGGAGGCGGCGGACCGCTTCTTCCACGCCTTCCGGCTCAACGCGCCGGCGTACCTGGCGCTCCGCGCGCTCGACCTCAGCGGCGAGGTGGACGCCACGAGGTTCGCGGTCGAGAAGATGCTCCGGGAGATGCGCCGGGCCGGCGTCGAGAAGGACCCCGCGACCCGCTCCCGCCTTCTCGAGCTGAACGAGCGGATCGACGTGGTCGCCAACCGGTTCAGCGAGAACATCGCGAACCTCGAAGGTAGCATCGAGCTCGGGTCGACCGGGGAGCTCGCCGGTCTGCCCGCGGACTACCTCGCCGCCCACCCCGCCGGGCCGGACGGACGCGTCCGCCTCACGACGAGGTACCCCGATGTCGGTCCGGTCCTCGCCTACGCCGAGGTCTCGGAGGTCCGGCGTCGCCTCCTCCACGCGTTCCTCAACCGGGCCTATCCGGAGAACCTCCCCGTGCTCGAGGAGCTCCTCGAGCTCCGGGCCGAGTTCGCGCACCTCCTCGGCTACCCGAACTACGCCGCCTTCGCCCTCGAGGACAAGATGATGAAGACCCCCGAGGCCGCCCGCGCGTTCCTCGAGCGCCTCGCGCGTCTCCTCGACCCTCCCGCCCGGGCCACGCTCGAACAGTTCCTCGACCGCAAGCGGCGCGACGAGCCCTCGGCGACCCGGCTCGAGCCGTGGGAGTTCCAGTTCTTCGGACCGGGCTACTACGACCAGAAGATCCGCAACGAGGAGTTCGGCGTGGACCTGCGCCTCCTCCGTTCGTACCTGCCGTACGGGCGCGTCCGGGACGGCCTCTTCGAGCTCTGCCGGGACCTCTTCGGGCTCGAGTTCGTCCGCGCGGACGCCCGGGCCTGGCATCCCAGCGTCGAGGTCTACGACGTCACGCGCGCGGGGCGACCCCTCGGGCGCATGTACCTCGACATGACGCCGCGGGAGGGCAAGTACAGCCACGCCGCATGCTTCACCGTGCGGGACGGGATCGAGGGGCTCCAGCTCCCCGAGTCCGCCCTCGTCTGCAACTTCCTCGACCCGGGGGTCCCTTCCGAGCTCGCTCGGCTGGAGCACGCGCAGGTCGTCACGTTCTTCCATGAGTTCGGCCACCTCCTGCATGCGCTCCTCTCGGGCCACCAGCGCTGGCTGTTCAACAACCAGGCGAGCCTCGAGTGGGACTTCATCGAGGCCCCGTCCCAGCTGTTCGAGGAGTGGGCCCGCGACCCGGCCACCCTCTCCCGGTTCGCGGTGGACCCCGAGACCGGCTCGAAGGTGCCGCTCGACCTGCTCGACCGCCTCCGGGCGTCGGACGCCCTCGGCCGCGCGCTGATGTGGATCCGCCAGGTCGCGTACTCCGCGATCTCCCTCGACCTCTACTCCGAGGACCCGGACGGGCGCGATCTCTCGAAGGTCACGCGGGAAACCTACGGGCGCTACGCCCCCCTGCCGCTCCCCCCGGACTACCACTTCGAGGCGTCGTTCGGCCACCTCACCGGCTACTCGGCGTTCTACTACACCTACGCCTGGTCGCTCGTGATCGCGCGGGACCTTCTCCGGCCGTTCCTCGAGAAAGGTTCGCTCACCGACCCCGAGACCGCGGCCCGGTACGCACGGGAGATCTTGGCCCCCGGGAGCGAGCGGCGGGCGGACGACCTGATCTGGACCTACCTCGGCCGAGAGTTCAACTTCGATGCGTTCGAGCGCTGGGCTACCGAGACGGCCCGACGGCCGCACCCTTCGGGATCCGCGGACTGAGCGGCCATCGACCGTTGCGGACGGCGCTCGAAGGGGCAGCCCGGGCGACCCCCACGGCGCGCAAGGCCCTCACGCCAGGACCGGGGGCCTGGGGTCGACCCGCAGAGCACGCCGGGATCGTCCTCGAGGTCCGGACGGGGCTGCTCGGCCCGTGCTTCCGGATCGCAGGGAATGCCGCGAGGTAGTGCTCCTTGGAGTTCGTGGGTCCGGACCGTTACGTAACCGCCGTCGGGGTCAACGCCCCGGGCCAGCTACGGCTGTCGTCGAGCGGGGCCTCGATCGTCCCACGCAACCGAGATCGGGGGCCGATCGTCCTCAACCGGTGGCGACCGTCACCAGCGTCTCGGTCGCCTTGATGCCCGAGATCCGCCGGATCTTGTGGACCACCACGTCGAGGGCCTGGTTGATGTGGGCTGCCTCGACCTTCACGATCAGGTCGAACGGCCCGGTCACGGCCTGGACCTCGACCACTCCGGTGACCCCCTTGAGACGGCGGATGACGTCGTCGAGCTTGCCGACCTCCGTCTCGACCAGCAGGTAGAGCGTCTCCATCCGGGCTCGCGGGAGCACGCGCGCGCCTTTCAAGAGGTTGGCTGGTCCCGGCAGCCTCACCGGTAGGCGCCGGGACCCGGGGTCCTCGGGGGCAACCCCGACGGCCAGGTCCGCTTCCCCACGGAGCGGCTCCGGTTCCTGGCCGCGGCGTTCTTCGCAGAGCCGCCGCTGCCCACGGCCCGTCGCGGCGAATCCCCAAAGGGTTATGCTCGCCGGTTCGCCGCGTCGGCGGCCGATGGAGCTCCGGGTCACCGACTCGCGCACCGGCCGTCCGAGGACGGTCCGACCCTCCCGCGGGCGGACGGTCGACCTCTACGTGTGCGGTCCCACGGTCTACGACGCGGCCCACGTGGGGCACGCCCGGACCTACCTCGTCTTCGACGTTGCCCGCCGCTTCCTCGAGGCGGAGGGCCACCGGGTCCGTCACGTCATGAACGTGACCGACGTGGAGGACAAGATCGACCGGAGGGCCGAGGTCCTCGGCGTCAGCTCCCTCGCGCTCGCCCGCGCGGAGGAGCGCACGTTCTTCGAGGAGCTTCGCGCCCTCGGGAACCTCCCTCCCCGGTACCGCCCCCGCGCGAGCGCCTACGTTCCGGCCATGTTCGAGGTCGCGCGGGCGCTCGACCGCACGGGCCGGGTCCGGCGCGCCGGGGCCGAGTGGATCTACGAGGCGCCGGACCGCCCGGAAGGGGAGAACTTCCCGAGCGGGGCCGAGCTCGCCCGTCACGCCGTCCCCGAACCGGGGCATCCCTACGGCACCCAGCCGAACGGCAACCGGGCCTTCGTCGTGTGGAAGCTCCAGGACCGTCCGCTCCCTTCCTGGCCGAGCCCGTGGGGCCGGGGCGTGCCGGGCTGGCACCTCGAGTGCTTCGCCATGGCCTCCCAGCTGCTCCGCGTTCCGGTCGACCTCCACGGCGGTGGCCGCGACCTCCAGTACCCCCACCACTTCGCCGTCAACGAGGTCGCCCGGGCGCTCCGGCGGAAGCCGTTCTCGACCGTGCACCTCCACACGGGGCTCGTGCTGCAGAACGGGGCGAAGATGTCGAAGTCCACGGGCAATCTCGTCCCCCTGCGCGAAGCGCTTGCGAACGTCGGCCGCGGCGGGCTCCGGTGGTACCTCCTCGGTCAGCCGTACCGCGACCGGTTCGGATGGAGCTCGGAAGGGCTCGACCGGGCGCGTGCGGAGTTCGACCTCATCCGGTCCACTCTCGCGGGCTGGCTCGGCTCCGACGCGCGGGGACGGCTCGGGGCCGCACGGGCGGCCCGGCTGGGGTCCGCCGTGCGGGCGGCCCTCGCCCGGGGGCTGGCCACCGAGCGGGTCGTTGCGGAGCTCCGCGCCCTCTGCGCTGAGATCGGCTCCGCCGGCACCGGGGGAACGCCGCGCGGGGAGCGCTCGGACGTCCGGGCCGCCCTGCACGACGTCGAGGCCAGGACGGGACTGCCGCTCCTCTAGCGACCCTCGCGCTCGATCGCGAGGCTCAGCCCGTTCCCTCCGCCCATGCAGAGGGTCGCGAGACCGAGGCGACCGCCCGAGCGCTCCAGCTCGTAGGCGAGCGTCACCACGATCCTCGCGCCGCTCGCCCCGATCGGGTGTCCGAGCGCGATCGCCCCACCGTGGACGTTGAAGCGGTCGTCCGCGAAGTCGAACGCTCGCTGGACGGCGATCGACGCCGAGGCGTACGCCTCGTTGTGCTCGACCCGGTCGAAGTCGCCGGGCTGGAGGCCGACCCGGGCGAGATGCTTGCGGACCGTCGGGATCGGCGCCTCCATCACGTCCCGGGGCGCGACCCCGCTCTCCTCCTGCGAATGGATCCAGGCGAGCGGACGCAGCCCTCGCCGCGCGACCTCACGCTCGCTCACGAGCACGAGCGCGGCGGCTCCGTCGGAGATCTTGGAGGAGTTGCCCGCGGTGAGGATCCCGTCGGCCCCGAACGCGGTCTTGAGGTGGGCGAGCTTCTCGAGGGAGGTGTCGCTCCTCGGCCCCTCGTCCCGGGCGAGCCCGGGGCTCGCGCGGGCCGGGTCGGCCGGGACCGGGGCGATCTCGGAGGCGAACGTGCCGTTCGCGACCGCGCTCGCGGCGCGCAGGTTGCTGCGCAGGCCGAACCGGTCGACGTCCTCCCGCGTGAGGCCGAGCTTCTTCGCGATGCGCTCGCCGGTCCGGCCCATTCCCTCGTGCTCGTCGTAGGCGTCGACGAGACCGTCCCGCTGCATCGCATCGTCGAGGACCCGCGGCATCATCCGGAACCCCCAGCGGGCGTCCGCGTCGACGAGGTACGGGGCGTTCGACATGCTCTCCATGCCTCCGACGAGCACGCGGTCGGCGTCCCCGGCCCGGATCATCGCCGAGCCGAGGTGGATCGCCTTCATGCCGGAGCCGCAGACCATGTTGACGGTCGCGGCGCCGACCTCGTCGGGGAGGCCCGCGGCCCGAAGGACCTGGCGGGCCGGGTTCTGGCCGACCCCGGCTTGGAGCGCCTCGCCGAAGACCACCTTCTCGATCTCGGAAGGGGGGATCTCCGCGCGCTCGAGCGCCGCGCGGGCGGCGACCGCGCCGAGCTCGGGCGCCCGGAACGGCCGTAGGGAGCCGCCGAACTTGCCGATCGGTGTCCGCGCCGCCCCCACGATCGCCACCCGGCTGCGCGGCGTGCCCGTCATCGCGCTCGAGGGAGCCCGAAGTGCGGTTAAAGGCTCAACGGGCCCCCACCGGTCGGGGCCCGGTCGGCCCCCGCGCCGGACGGACTAGTCCTCTTCGACGCGCGGCGCGAGGAGGTAGCGGCCCTCGCCACGCCCCATCCCCATCGCGAACTCGATCTTGAGGGGGTACTCGTTGCCGACGTGGAGCGTCGCCTCCTCGGAGGCGATCGACTTCACCATCGCGGAAAAGAAATCGAGAGGGTACATGCTCTTCACCGTCTCCTTCACGTCGAGCCGCGCGAGCGTCTCCTTCGGGATCCGGAGGTCGAGGCGGTCGGTGTCACCCTCGGAGTGCATCGTGAACGCCTCCGGCTCGAGGGTGAGCGTGACGTGGTCCGTGAAGCTCTCGCTCCCACGGATCCCCTGGCGGACGTCCTCGGTCTTCACGGTCACGGACGCCGGGGGGCTCACGTTCGGCACCTTCGGGTCGGTGATGCTCGCCGGGTCGACCACCGCCATCTGCCGGGTGACCCGCCCGACGCTCGCCACGAGGCGAGTCTTCCCGTCGAACTGGAGTTCGAGGACGTCGCCGGGCTTCGAGAGGCGGAGAACCTCCTTGAGCTTCTCGACGTCCACGCCGATCTCCGTCGGTTCCCCCGTGAACTCCTCGAAGACCGCCTTCTGGAGCTTGAGGACCAGCATCGCGACGTGCGAGGGGTCGACCGCGCGGGCCTCGAGCCCGTCCTTCGAGATGGCGAGCTTCACCTCGCTCACGAGGGTCGAGACGACCTCGACGAGCTCGCGAAGGACCTCCATCTTGATGCGGAGCTTGAACACGGTGGGACCCCGGCCGCCCACTACGGTCCGCTCTAAAAGGCTTGCCTCAACCACCGCGCAGAGCCGGGGATTTTTCCGCCGGTGCGGGCTCGTCCCGGCGTGACCGAGCTCGCCTACCTCGCCGACATCGGCGAGGCGTACGTGCGGACGTTCCGCGCGCGGGTCGTCGCCCGCCCTCCCGGCGGCGTCGTCCTCGACCGGACGTACTTCTATCCGACCGGCGGGGGCCAGCCGAGCGACCGGGGGACGCTCGGGGTCCCCCACGGAGCCCTCGCGGACGTGGTCGACGTCACGAAGTCGGGGGCGTCCGTCGTCCATCGCCTCGGCGGAAGCGCGGCGTCGCGGGCCGAGCTCGCGGTCGGCCAGGAGGTCGAGGGGACCCTCGACTGGGTCCGGCGCCATCGCCACATGCGCCTCCACACCGCGCAGCACTTCGTGAGCGGCCGGATCTTCGTGCGGTGGGGGCCGCGGACCCGGCGCGCGGCGTTCTCCGGCGTCCGGGCGACGCTCGACCTCGACGGACCGATCGAGCCCGACCAGGTCGCGGTGCTCGACGAGGACGTGCGCTCGGTCGTCGCCGCGCCGAGGACCGTGACGATCCGCCACCTCCCGCGCGCGGAGTGGGACCGTCACCCGCTCGCCCCACGGTCCGGGCTTGTCCCGCTTCCGCCCCAGGTCGACCCCGTCCGGGTGATCGAGATCGAGGGGTTCGACCTCTGCCCGTGCGGAGGCACGCATCTCCGGTCGACCGGCGAGATCGGCGAGCTCGGCTTCGAGGCCCCCCAGCGGCTCGGGGACGGGGGCACGCGCCTTGCGTTCAGCCTGCGGTCGGACGGCCCCGGTCGGCCCGGGTGACCCCGTAGACGTGCACGTCGTGCCACCGACCGTGGTGGAAGAGGGCCGAGCGGAGCGTTCCCTCGCGGCGGAAGCCGAGCCCCTCGAGGAGCCGGACGGACGGGACGTTCTCCACGTCGCACGTCGCCCCGACGCGCTCCACGGTCTCGGTGCGGAAGAGATGCTCGACGAGCAACCCCACCGCCTCCCGGCCGTGCCCCTTGCCTCGGGCCTCAGGCCGCCCGACGATGTACCAGACGTCGACGAACTCGAGGACCGGATGCGGCCGGTAGTGCCCGACGACCCCGATCACGTCGCGCTCGGCCTTCCGCTCGATCACGTAACGCGGGGCGAGCGAACGCGGGTCGTGGGGCGCCGCCTCGACCGCGTGGGCGAGGTCGTCGAACGTGTCCACGCCGAAGCGGTCGAACGGGGCCACGATCTCCGCGTCGTTGTACCACGCGAGAACGGAGGTGAGGTCGGGCCGGGTCGGGGCGCGGAGCCGGACGGTGGGACCCTCGAGCTCGGCCATCGGCCGTCAGGGCGTGGGCCCGCGGCTCGGGAGGTCGCCGGGAGCTTCCCGCCCCCCGGGGGGCGGAGGCGGCCCGCGCTCGGCCGGAGGCTCGACCCGGTGCTCGGTCGGTCGGGGAGGGGGCGTCGCGCCCACGACCTCGCGGACCTCGAGGGCCTTGCGGTGCCCGCTCGGGGTCAGGGAGTACACGTGCTTCGGCTCGGAATAGCCGACCACGTACTGGGTGCGTCGGTAGACCATCCGGCTCATCTCGAGCGCCTTGAGGGCCCGCCGGAGGGCCCCCGGGTTCTCCTCGGCGAACCGTCGGAGGATGCCGAACTCGGTGACCCAGGGCGACGCCTCGAACCGCACCTGCTGGCTGTGGTGCTCGAGCAGGTGGAGGAGGAGCAGGCGCTCCACGCGGTCCGGGTCCGACGGGGTCATGGTGCGCGCCCTGGCTCTAGGAGATCGTCGTGATCTCGTAGTTCACGTCGAGCCCCTTCAAGCGCTGGTGCATCTCCGTCGTGAGACGGACGACGTCGTCGATGGTCGTCTTCTCCTTCCATTTGTAGACGAAGTCGTGCATCCCCATCGATTCCTCGAAGCCGAGGGTACGCATCGTTTCCAGCACCTTCATGGGGCTCGCCCCCTCCGAATGGAAGGTCATCCGAACGTACGTTCGCATTCCGGTGCGCTCGGATCGTCCTCGAGCGAGGCGCGTTTAGGGGGTCCGTCGCATATATATGCTTGGCCAGTTCGGGCGCGCGCCCATGACGAAGACGCACGGAAACGGCCCGGTGGTCGTCACGGGAGGCGGGGGCGCGATCGGCTCGGTGCTCGTCGAGCGTCTCCTTCGCGAGGGCCGCGAGGTCCGCGTCCTCGACAACTTCTCCTCGGGGCAGCGGGCGCTCCTACCGCCGGTCGGCTCGACGCCGGGCCTCTCGGTGACCGAGGTCGACCTCGGCGCCGGTGAGCCTCCCGTCGAGGCGTTCCGCGGGGCGGCCGAGGTCTGGCATCTCGCCGCGAACGCCGACATCCGCCGGGGAACGGCCGAGCCCCGTCTCGACCTCACGAACGGGACGCTCGCGACGTTCGACGTCCTCGAGATGGCCCGCCGCTCGGACGTGCCGAGGTTCCTCTTCTCCTCCTCGAGCGCGGTCTACGGGCTCGCGTCCGTCCAGCCGACGCCGGAGTCGTACGGACCGTGCGAGCCGAGGTCCCTCTACGGGGCGGCGAAGCTGGCCGCGGAAGGCCTGATCTCGGGCTATGCCCACTCCTACGGCCTCCTGGGCCGTATCTTCCGCTTCGCGAACATCATCGACGGTCGGGCGAACCACGGGATCCTCTACGACTTCTTCGCGAAGCTCCGCCAGGACCCGAGCCGCCTCGAGGTCCTCGGCGATGGCCGCCAGGCGAAGAGCTACCTCCGCACCGAGGACTGCGTCGAGGGGATGCTGCTCGCCGGGCGGCTCTCGTCGGCCCCCGTCGACCTCTTCAACCTCGGCTCGGAGGACCGGATCAGCGTCCGGGAGATCGCCGAGAAGGTCGTGGCGGCCCACGGCGGTCGGGCGAAGATCAGCTTCGGCCGCGAGAACCGCGGGTGGGTCGGGGACGTTCCCCAGGCGCTCCTCGCGATCGACAAGGTCCGGGCGCTCGGCTGGACGCCGTCCACGAACAGCGCGGGCGCGATCGACCGGACGATCGCCGAGTTCGCTCGGCGCCGCGCCGAGAGCCCTTAACGAGCCCCACCGGTGGACGGAGCGGGTCGGACCGGTCGGCCCGGCGGGGTCCGTCGCCCGCTACGTGACGGCGTCGTCGAGCGTGGCCCAGAACCGTCCGAAGAACCGGTGGGTCATCCCCGGCGCGACGATCTTCACCACCGAGAGCCCGAAGAGGACGGCGTGGGAGGGGACCCGGAACCGGAGCACGGCGACGAGGAGGTCCCAGTAGGCCCCGAAGGAGGGGCGGACCCCGGGGTCGCCCTCGAGGAACTCCTGATGCCGCGTGACCGTCGTGAAGACCTTCGCGGCCGTCTCCGCCGGGGTGCCGCGCGTCACGTCGTCGATGAGCGCGAGGAACGTGCGCCGACGGCGCCGGACCTCCTCCGCCTGCCCCCGCGACTTCTCCATCCGGTACTTGCTCTTCCCGTGCACCCGGAACCGCGTGAGTCGCTGGTCGTCGAGGAACAGGCGGCCCGGCCGCGCGAGGGCGCAGTAGAACGTGAAGACGTCCTCGGAAACCTCGACCTGCGGGAGGGCCTCGAGGTGCCCGTCGTACACCCGCCGCGCGACGCTGATGCAGCTGTCGTGGAAGAGGCCGCGGTTCCGGTGGACGAGCCCGACCTTCGTGCGGCGGTCGATCTCGTCGACGAGCACGATCGGGCCGAGCTGGGGCTTTTCCCAACGCGCGCGGACCGGGAGGGGCCGGCCGTCGGCGTCGACGAGGACCCGGCGGTCGTGCACGTAGAGGAGGTCCGGCACGCTCCCGAAGAGCTCGACGACCCGGGCGAGCTTCCCGGGCTCGAACTCGTCGTCGTCGTTGAGCAGGCAGACGATCCCCCCGTGGGAGGCGCGGAGGCCGAGCTCGATCGAGCTTCCGATCGGTCCCTCGCCGCTCGGCACGACGACGATCCCGTGGGCCGCGAGGTACGGGTCGAGCTCGGGATCGGCGAAGTCCTTCACGACGACGATCTCGTACAGGTCGCGCGCGAGGGTCGAGGCGAGCACGGAATCGACCGCCCTCCGGAGGAACTCGCGCCGGCGGAACGCGGTGATGAGGACGCTCACGAGCGGGACCGGGGGGTCCGAGGCACCCTCCTCCCGTCCTCCCGCCCCGAGGGACCGCACGTCGTGCGCGGGCAGGTACGCCCGTTCGCGACCCTCGAGGGACCGGCTTGCCGCCCCGGGCTCGAGGGCTTCGACCCCGCCCGCCGCGGCGGCCGTCACCGTTGCGACCGGGCCCGCCCCGGCGGGTTCGGACGGGCCGGCGGTCGCGGACCCGGCCCGCGCGGAACCACGGGGACGCACAGGGGGCGCCTCAGTACCCCCACGCGGCAATCCTGAGCTCCGGGGAACTGGCGTGGGGGGCCGACTCGACCTTCGAGAGAGCCTCCGCGAGCTTCGAGCGCGCGATCTCGCCCACCTGGCCGCCCTCGGGCGAGGCGTCGAGCGCGGGGTTGAGCCACCCGGGACTCGTCCGCGAGACTCGGTAGACGTGGACCTGGCCGTCGTCCTCGGCGACCGCCTTCCAGCCCTCCCGGTAGGCGGAGACCCCGATCCGGTCGAGCAGGCCCTTCCGCTCGGGCGAGAGCTTCGTGCTCTCCCGCGGAGGCAGTCCGTCGTTCATCGAGAAGACCGTACGGTCCTTCCAGGAGCCGGGAGGCTCGAGCAGCGAGCACGACTCCGCGTCCCCGAACGTGCCGCGACCAGCGGCCGCGGCAAGGGTCCTTGGGACGTCCACGAGGCTCACCCAAGCGTCCGACGACAGGCCGCGCGGTCCTCTCCCCGGGGACCGGATCCAGAGCGGGATCCTCGCGATCGGCTCGTCGGCGCGAATGCGATGGTACATCGTGCTGGCCTCGAGGAACGCCTGACCGTGATCGCTCGTCAGAACGAAGAGCGTGTTGTCCCACCGTCCGCGACGGGAGAACCTCTCGACGATCGCTTGGAGCCGCGGGTCGACGGTGCGGAGCGTCCGCCGGTAGGCGTCGCGCAGGGTGACGAGCTCCGGCTCGGACGGCTGCCACTTGCCGAAGATCCAGCGGTAGGGCGCCTGCCCGTGCCGGGCGTAGCGCGACCAGGCCCGCAGCCCGACGGACGAGCCGGCGCCCGCGAGATACGGCTCGTGGGCCTCGAGGAGGTTGACGAACGCGAAGACGGGTTGGTCGGCCGGTTGCCGCGCGAGCCAGCCGTCGAGACGCTCCTCGATCCAGCGGGAGACGGCCGGGAACGGCGGGTCGTGGGGGCGCATGACCCGAGCCCCGATCCGATTGACCGCGTCCCAGACCGGTGGAAGGGTCGCGAAGCCGTTCGCGAGCATCTCGCGCGCGCGGGCGATCGGGAGCCGCGAGGTCTCCTCGCCGGCGTCCTTCTGGCCGACCGACGCCTTCAGGATCGAAGGGCACGTCGGCCCCTGGCGGGGGAGGAACCTCAGGAAGAACTCCTGTTCGCCGCCCCAGAGGACCTCGTCGAAGCCGCGGCTGAGGCCGGTGGCGGGCTGCACCAGGTGGTTCGCCGAGAAGCACGCCGTCGCATAGCCCTGCCGGCCGAGACACTCCGCGAGCGTCTCGGGGCCGCGGGGGAGGACCGCTCCGGTGCGGTAGTGGGCGCTGTGGTCCCACGGGTAGAGGCCCGTGAACAGGCTCGCGTGCGAGGGGATCGTCCACGCGGAGGGGGCGACCGCCCCGGAGAACGAAAGGACCTCGTTCCGGAGGGCGTGCGCGAACGGCATCACCGTGGCGTCGGCGACCCCGGCTTCGAAGACGTCGGCCCGCATGCAGTCCATGACGACGAGGAGGATGTCCGGAGGCCGAGACGCGGCCGTCGTCATGTCCGCGGGGTCCCCCGGCCCAGGCCGGCCGCCTCGGTTCGAACCGTGAACGGGTCCATGCGTCCGCCCGCCGTGATCGATCCCCCCGCTCGGCGTGCCACGGCGGTCCCGTGGGAGAGGACGCGACTTATAACAATGCGCCGGAGGAGAACCCCGCTCTCGCGGCGGGGGGCACCCCCCCGAGGACGCGGGGTCACGGACCGGGGTCCCCGCGCGGCCCCGCGTTCCTCAGGGCGCGAGCCGCCCGACCCTTGGCGCGGGCAGGGTGCGCGACCGAGTCCGGGAAAACCTTATCCAACTCGCCCTCTCGGCGGAACGGATGACCTCGAAATCCACTCC
The DNA here is from genome assembly GCA_033854115.1 of Thermoplasmata archaeon. GTDB lineage: Archaea > Thermoplasmatota > Thermoplasmata > Lutacidiplasmatales > UBA184 > Lutacidiplasma. Next base: position 3,090 of record JAWOKS010000061.1, on the reverse strand, counting down.
CGACGGGTCCGCCTCCCAGTCCGGCGACCTCGTGCGGCTCGACTTCGACCTCTGGAGCGAGACCGGAGGAAAGACCGAGCTCGTCGACACCACGCACGAGGAGGTCGCCCAGAACGCCGGCGTCACGGGGGCGCGGGGCGTCACGTGGGGTCCCCGCCCGCACCAGATCGGCGGGGAGATGTTCCCCGCGGGGATCGAGAAGGCGCTCGTCGGTCTCAAGGTCGGCGAGGAGGTCGAGCGCGAGTTCGCCCCGGCCGACGCGTTCGGCGAGCGGGACCCGGACCTCATCGAGCTGTTCTCGATGCACGAGATCGAGCGCCTTCCCGAGATGCGGAGGGAGGATGCCCATCTCGACCTCGGCACGGTGCTCACGATCAACGGTCGGCGCGGGCGCGTCGTCACCCTCACCGCGGCGCGCGTCCGGGTCGACTTCAACCCGCCGCTCGCGGGCCGGAAGCTGCGCGGCAAGTTCCGCATCGTCGAGCGGATCGCCGAGCCCGCCGACCAGGTCCGCGCGATCGTCGAGCTCCAGTACGGCTTCGGGAGCGAGTTCCACTTCGAGGTCCGGGGCTCGACCGTGACCGTCAAGGTCCCCGACCGGACCAAGTTCGACCGCGACTGGATCGCCGCCAAGGCGCGGATCGTCGAGAAGGTCCGCGGCCAGCTCCATCCCGAGACGATCCGTTTCGTCGAGGAGTGGGCGACCCCGACGCCGGCCGCCGCGGCCCCGAAGGAAGCGAAGGAGACCGCGGAGCCGATGACCCCGAAGGAAGGGGTCGCCTCCGACGCCCCCACGGAAGGGCCCAAGCCCGCCGCCTCGGCGACCAAAGGCTCCCACGGCCACGCCGGCCACGGGAGCTCGGGCGGCGCCCCCTCGCCTCCGGCTTAGGTCACCGTCGGGACCGCCCTCGAACGAACGTCGAGCACTTGAATCGGTCCGGGCTCGCGCCGCACGTGCCCGACGCGGCGGACGAGCGACCGTTCCCCATGGCGTTCGTGATCGTCACGTTCGTCGCCGCCGCGGCGATCGGGGGCGCGATCCTCTTCTTCGGCCTCCACGGCGGGCTGGGCGGGCCGATCCCCTAGCCGGGACCGGTGCGTAGCAAGGAGAGATAAACCGGGGGCGGGCTGGTCCGGCGATGCCGCCGACCGCCCACGAACCGGAGGGCAGGATGGGCCTCTACGCCGGCTGGATCGCCGGCACGCTCGTCATCGCGGGGGTCTTGGTCGTCGGGGCGGTCTTCTGGTTCATGCACCACCCGTAGGACCGTCGCCGGCGGTCCTCGCCTCGGGCCAGCGGTAGAGGTAGACGTCGGTCTCGGGGTCGTAGGCGGTCGGCCTCCAGCCCGGGACCGGGTGGCAATGGCTGACGAGGCGGGCCCCCGGCTGCAGCTCCTGCTCCAGCTTCGGACGGAGGCGGGCCATCGCTCCCGGCCAGAGGAACGTTGCGACGACGGTCGCCGGACGGAAGTCAAGCCGGAAGAGGTCGCCCCACCGGATCGTCACCCGGTCGGCGAACGGCCCGAGGGCCCGTCGAAGGTGGAGGATCAGGACCCGGATCGGCTCGACCTCGACGCCCACCGCCCGGGCCCGGTAGACGCGGGCTGCGCGGAAGACGAGGGCGCCCGTGCCGGCCCCGAGGTCGTAGAGCGTGTCGCGCGGGGTGAGCTCCGCGAACCTCAGCATGGCGAGCGCGGACGGCCGAGGGGTCGGTTGGTAGCCGGCGCCGAAGAGGAACGAGGCGAACCCGAAGTAGGCGATCGCCCCGGCGACCACGACGAGCGCGATCGCGAGGGTCACCGGGTCCATGCGTCCCCTAGCGCCGCGCCCGGGCGATCAGACGGTCGGCCGCCGAGCGGGGATCGAGCGTGTGGGCGACGACCGCGTCGAGGATCCTCCGGAGCTCGGGGTCGGTCTCCAGCCGCTCGCCGATCTCCCGGGCGAGCTGGTCCCGGACGCGCCCGACGATCTCCTCGGCAAGACGGCGACGCTCCTCGGCGCGGTGGTCGGCGGACCGCGCGAGATGGGTCTCGTGCTCCTCGACGAGCGCCCACAGTTCGGGGATCCCCGACGGCGCGACCGTCGAGGTCCGGACGATCCGCGGCCTCCAGCCGTCGGTCGTCGAGCCGAGGGTCGCGAGCTCCGCGAGCTGGCGCTCCGCCGTCTCGGCCCCGGGGAGGTCGGACTTGTTGACGCAGAAGATGTCCGCGATCTCGAAGAGGCCCGCCTTCAGGGTCTGGACCTCGTCGCCGAGGTGGGGGACGAGGACGACGACCCGCGTCGAGGCGACCTCGCGGATCGCGACATCGACCTGGCCGCTCCCGACGGTCTCGACGAGCAGCACGTCGAACCCGGCCGCCTCGAGGAGGCGGGCGGCATCGCGCGTCGCGGCGGCGACCCCGCCCGAGGCGCCGCGGCTCGCCATCGACCGGAAGAAGACCCCCTCGTCGTCGGGCCGACGCTCGAGCCGGATCCGGTCCCCGAGGACGGAGCCGCCCGAGAACGGGCTCGACGGGTCGACCGCGATCACGCCGACCGTCTTCCCCTCGGAGCGCAGGAGCGCGACCAGGCGGCTGATCAGGCTCGACTTGCCGACCCCGAGGGGACCGGCGAAGCCGACGATCGGGATGCGGCCGGTCCTCGGGAAGACGGCGCGCAGGAGCGCGTCCGCGGACGGGTCGCCCGACTCGACCGCCGTGATCGCCCGCGCGAGCGCCCGGCGGTCCCCCGCGACGATCGCTTCCGCGTCGCGGGGAGGGCGGCCCCGGGTCATGCCGGGCCGCGGGCGAGCTTCTCCGCCGTGCGGACGATCTCCTCGAGGGAGGTGCCGGGCCCGAAGATCGCCCGGATGCCGAGCTTGCGCAGGCGACGGGCATCCTCGTCCGGGATGATCCCGCCCGCGAAGACCGGGATCTTCACGCGCTCCTCCTTGAGCAGCTTCAGGACCTTCGGGAAGAGCGCCATGTGGGCTCCCGAGAGGATCGAGAGCCCGATCAGGTCGACGTCCTCCTCGAGCGCGGCGCGGACGATCTCCTCGGGGGTCTGGCGGAGCCCCGCGTAGATCACCTCCATCCCCGCGTCGCGGAGCGC
>JAWOKS010000060.1:0-3529 GCA_033854115.1 Thermoplasmata archaeon | reverse complement strand
CGGCGGCACGGCCCCCGCACCGCGCGCGCCGCCGGGGCGAGACGGGCGAGAGACGGTCCCTTATAGTTGCACGAGGTCCCGGTCGAGTCCGCGGTCGAGGGGGTCGAACGACCGAGATGAGCGCGGCCTCCCCGACGCGAGAACGGTCCGGCGGGTCACGTTGGCCCGCGCGCCGGGCCGCGGCCGTGTACGCCGCGGTCCCGCTCGTAGTGGTGGTCGCTGCCTCGGTCGGGGGCGGGCTCTCGGCGACGGGCGTCGCCCGGTACCTTCCCACCGCCGGGCTCGATGTCCTCTACTCGTTCCTGCGGATGGTCTCCGCCTACGCACTCTCGCTCCTCTTCGCGCTCGTCTACGGCTACTACGCCGCCACCCGCCGGACGGGCGAGCGCGTGATGATCCCGATCCTCGACATCCTCCAGTCGGTTCCGATCCTCGGGTTCTTCCCGGTCGTCATCGTCGTCTTCGTGAACCTCACCGGACCGGGCACGTTCTTCGGGCCGAACCTCGCCTCGGTCTTCCTGATCTTCACGTCGATGTCCTGGAACATGGTCTTCGGCGTCTACGAATCCGTCCGCTCGCTCCCGACGGAGCTTCGGGAGGCGTCGGACACCTTCGCGCTGCGAGGCTGGCTCCGCTTCCGACGTGTGCTCTTCCCGGCGACCGTCAATCGGCTCGTCTACAATTCGGTCCTCTCCTGGACCGGGGGCTGGTTCTTCCTCGTGGAGGCGGAGATCTTCACGACGAGCGGCACGGAGGCCTCGGCGCTCCCCGGCGTCGGCAGCCTCCTCACCTTCTCCGCGGCGAACGGCAACGCGAACGAGTTCGTCGCGGGCATGGCGCTCCTCGTCCTCGTGATCGTCCTCCTCGACTTCGGCGTCTGGAGGCCCCTTGCCCGGTGGGCCGAGCGGTTCCGCTACGACCAAGCGCCTTCCGGCGAGGGCGAGCTGATCGCGGGCCGCGACAGCGCGGGCCGGCTCCGCCGGGCCGCGTCGTTCGTGACGCGCGGGGTCCGGACCGGCGTGACCCGCATCAGCACGCCGTTCGTCCAGCTCGCGGCGATCCGACAGCGGGCCGCGCGCCACCCCGGCGAGACCCCCCGGCCGTGGGTCTACTACCTCGCGCTCGGCACGATCCTCGTGCTCGCCTGGCTCCTCCTGATCGCGGTGGGGGTCGCGGTCTTCGAGGTCCTGAGCGGCCCGATCCCCGCGAGCGTACGCGGTCAGATCCTCCTCGTGCCTGCGGCGATGGGGGCGTCGATCGCCCGCGTCGCGGGAGCCTACGCGCTCTGCCTCGCGATCGCGCTCCCGCTCGCGATCATGGTCGCGCGCCGCCCGCGCGCCTCGAAGCTCGGCCTCCCCGTGATCGAGGTGGTGGCGTCGTTCCCGGCGACCGCCCTCTTCCCGGTGATCGTCTTCGGCCTCGTGAGCCGCATCGGTCCGGAGCTCGTCGCGATCGTGCTCCTGATGACCGGCATGATGTGGTACCTCTTCTTCAACCTCCTCGCCGGCGTGCGCTCGCTCGCGCCCGACCTTGAGGAGGCGGCCCGGGCCTATGGGGTGCGGGGTCGGGGGTTCTACCGTCGGGTGCTCCTACCGAGCCTCTTCCCCGCCCTCCTGACCGGCTCGATCACGGCGTTCGGCGGGGGATGGAACACCCTCATCGTTGCCGAGTACCTCTCGGTCAATCCCGGCCAGACCCTGAGCGTGCTCGGGATCGGCCAGATGATCGACCTCGGCTACGCCGAGGCGCCGGCGAACGGCTTCGCGCTCATGGTGATCGCCCTCCTCACGCTCGTCGCCTCGGTCGTCGCCATCAACGAGCTTTTGTGGAAGCCCCTCTACCGGCGCGCGGTCGAGCGGTACCGCTACGACTGAGCCGCAGGAGGGGGAGCGGTGGCGATCATCCGGGTCGATCACGTTTCGAAGTCGTTCCCGACCCGTCACGGCACGATCGCCATCATGCAGGACATCTCCTTTGACGTGAAGGACGCGGACTTCCTCGCGATCGTGGGACCGTCCGGTTGCGGGAAGTCGACGCTCCTCAGGCTGATCCAGGGCCTCGACCACCCGACGGACGGACGGATCTACTTCCGCGACCGAAAGGTCGACGGCGTCGCGCGCGGGATGGCGATGGTCTTCCAGAACTTCGCCCTCTTCCCTTGGCTCACCGTGAGCGAGAACGTCGCGTTCGGCCTCGAGGCGCTCGGTTGGCCCCCCGAACGGATCACCTCCCAGGTCGAGCGGTACATCAGCGTCACCGGCCTCGACGGCTTCGAGGAGGCGTACCCCCGCGAGATCTCGGGCGGCATGCGCCAGCGGGTCGGTCTCGCCCGGGCGCTCGCGGTCGAGCCGTCGGTCCTCCTCATGGACGAGCCGTTCAGCGCGCTCGATCCCCTGACCGCGGAGGGGCTGCGTGAGGAGGTCCTTCAGCTCTGGCGCGAGCCCCAGCTCCCGCCCGAGGCCGTGGTCCTCGTCACCCACAACATCGAGGAGGCAATCCAGCTCGCCGACCGCGTGATCGTCCTGTCCCGGCGGCCCGGCCACGTCCTCGCCGAGGTCACGGTCGACCTCCCGCGCCCCCGGGACCGCAAATCGGCCGCGTTCTACGAGCTCACCGACCACGTCTTCTCCCTCATCACCGAGGGCGGGCTGCCGGCGAACGGTCGACCGGTCCCGGGAGCGCCTCCCGCCGGCTGAACAAGGCTTATACCTCGCGCCCCCTCAGTAAGGAGCGCCTAGCGCACCCTGTGCCGACCACCTATCCGAAGGGCAGCCCGACCGAGCTTCTCGGCCTGCTCGTACTGTTGAACGGTCACAAGGGCTCGGAGGACGTCGCCCGCCTCGCCGACGACCTCGACCTCGAGATCGACGAGATCTTCCCCTCGCTCGAGTACGCTGAAATCCTACAACTCGTCAAGGTTTCCGAAGGTCATGTGACGTTCACCGACCTCGGGCGGAAGCTCGTCGCGGCGTCGATCCGGGAGCGGAAGTCGATCATCCGGGAGCAGCTGAAGAAGACCACGCTCTTCCGGACGATCGTCCGCGCCCTCGAGGCCGCCCCCGAGCACCGGCTCACAGAGGAGGAGTTCGGGCACATCGTCTCGTTCACAGCGGCGCGGGCGGACGAGGCGGAGCAGAACATCGTGAACTGGGGGCGGTACGCCGACCTCTTCCGGTACGACGCGGACGCCCATGCCATCTGCGCGCCGCGCCGCGCGGGCTCCGGCCGGACCGGAGGCGGACGCGCCCCGCCGTCTTCCGGAGAGCCCGCCGATGCGAGCGAGCCCGGGCGGAACGCCGTCGCAGCCTCCGCCCCGGCTCCCCGGGAACCGGGGAACGCGATCGCGGTCGCGTAGCAAGCGAGCTCGGCCCCGCGAGGCCGCCGCGTCGTTCGGGGCCCCCCGGGAGGGTTGTGAGGGGCGAAGGGATTATCCCGCGGTTCTCCTCCCCGCCGCCGCGGGCACGTAGATCAGCGGAAGATCGCTGCTTTCGCAAAGCAGAGGTCGGGGGTTCAAATCCCCCCGTGTCCA
>JAWOKS010000059.1:0-10643 GCA_033854115.1 Thermoplasmata archaeon | reverse complement strand
ACGTCGCCCGCTCCGATGGGCATCGCCGACTTCGGGCTCAGCAACACGACCAGCTACTCGATCTACACCCCGTCGGTGCTCGGGCAGCTCGCGCTCAACGGGTACAACGCGACCGCGGGCTCCCTCTACGAGGATACGGGGGCGTACTACTGGAACGGCCTCAGCCCGAACGCCATGGTGACGCCCTGGCAGTCGGGCGTCCAGCTCAACACGGTCGTCACGAACGTCTCCTACCCCGGCAACAACACCGGCGTCTTCTGGACCCAGAACGTCGTCGATTTCTCGGCTAACACCCTCCAGTTCATTGACAACGTCTGGAACTTCTCGGGCCCGAACGCCCCGATGAACCTCTCGACCCTCTACTCGTACAACGGGACGGTGGTTCAGGAGCAGTTCTACTACGACCTCGGCCCGACCCTCCCGCTCTCCTTCCCGCTCAAGATCGGCCTCTACAACAGCGTCTCCAACGTGAACGGGCGCACGACCGTCACGTTCGGCTACCGGGTGACGGAGGGAGCGACCCACTACCACGGGATCTACGACACGGTCGTCTTCAACTCCGAGCCGAACCTCTTCACCCCGCTCCTCACCCCGAACTACCTCGTCGACGGCAACACGGCGACGCCCCTCGGGCTCCTCTACGACGCCGAGCTCGTCTTCGGCGGGCCGGGCGGCGGCTCGAACTCCGTGATCAACTCCCTCAACGGGACGATGGGGCTCCAGTACCGCACCGGGCAGGGCTGGATGGCCGCCCCTTCGGCCTACGACTACGGGACGAACACGGGTGAGACCTCGGTCGGGATCGCCGGCTGGTGGAACGGCTCGACCGAGTTCATCAACCAGGGCCCGTCGATGCTCTGCGGCCTCTGGAACACGACCGGCGGGGTCGAGGACGGGAACGTCGCGATCACCGTCCACGCGGACCCCAGCTACACGTTCGTCTTCGGGGTACCGAGCAACTCAACGGACGCGAACTACAGCTACGCGCCCTCGGCCCCGAACGGGACGGCCACGATGTGGCTCCCCCCGACCGAGGTCGGCTACAACTTCACGCTCTTCGCGGACGGCTTCGACCAGGCGAACGTCAGTCTCCCGGGGATGACCGCCGGCACCTCCGTCCTGGTGTCCGTCGGTCTCAGCCCGCACCCCGGCGTCTGGAACGCCCCGATCTACCTGAACGGCCCCGGCCAGGCGTACGACCTCGCCTTCAACGCGACCGGCTGGACGTCGGGGGCCTACCTGTTCCAGAACCTCTCCGTCCACCTCAACCTCACGTTCAACCATCTGAACGACTGGGGCTACCCTGAGTTCAGCGTCTTCTGGGCGAACGAGGCCGGCTGGCCGATCGCCGTCGACAACGTGACCCAGGGCCCCAACAGCCCGAACGGCAGCACGCTCTACTACCAGCAGTTCGCGGGGACCGGCCTCGTCGACATGCCGTTCTACAGCGACCAGTTCATGGTCTGGAACGGCATGGGCGACACGTTCGCGAACCTCTCCCTCTTCGGCGTCTACTCCCCGATCGGGATCCCGCTCGGAGGCGCGGTCGCGCTCTGGAACACGCCGCTCGCCGCGGCCGAGAGCGTCACGAGCTACGGGGCGTCGTTCGGGATCTGGGCCGCGAGCTCTCCGGACCTTACGGTCTACGACATCTCCGCCTTCCACTACGCGGTCGGCGTTACCGTGCTCGCGTCGTCGGGCGTCACCGCGGTCAACCTCACCGCCTCCGACAACGCCACTGCGGCGCTGGTCGAGGGGGGTTCGTTCGGCAGCTACACGGACCTCAACCTGTCGTTCGACGCCGTCGGGGTCTACGGTCTCTGGATGAACACCTCGTCGATCCTCGACGCCCAGGTGCGCTACGGCTCGGCCGGAGCGGTCCTCTTCAATGGCACGAACGACAGCGCGCTCGGGGTGTTCGTCAGCACCGGTTCCGACGGCGTCGTCGCCTTCAACACGACCGGCCTCGCGCTCGACTTCCTGATCGTCTCGACCTCGTACTTCGACTTCACCTCGTCCGTGGGGGCGTTCGTCTACTACGGGAACAACACCTCCCTCAGCAACCTCCAGGCGTACGGGACGACCGGGTTCGAGCCTTCGATCGGGGCCGTGGTCTTCGGGAGCAACTTCACGGACGCGACCCTGGTGTCGGCGGCCTACGGTGGCTGGGGCCTCGCGGTCGTCGCGAGCTTCTCTACCGACGTGAGCTGGGTCGCGGCGAACTCGACCTTCAGCACGTTCACGAGCCTCGGGTTCTACGCCCTCGAAAGCACCGCGATCAACGTCTCCGACGTCAACGCGTCCGGCGGCGCCATGGGGGCGGTGATCGAGGGGTCCGCCGAGTTCACGGTCGCGAACGTGAGCTCCTACGCCTCGTGGTACAACTACTCCGAGGGGGTCGTCGTCGACTACTCCGAGCTCGGCAGCATCACGAACGTCACGGCGAGCTACGGCGCGCTCGGGGTCAACGTCACCGGGTCCTACGGGGTCGCCGTGACGGACGTCCTGTCCGTCTACTCCGCGCTCGGGGTCCTCATCGATCCCTCGGCCTACGTGTTCGTCACGAACGTGAGCGCCTTCGGCCTCTACACGGTCGGCGTCTTCGTGAGCAACTCGAGCTACGTCTGGCTCACGAACGTGAGCGCGAACTCCTCGGCCTCGGGCGCGTACATCTTCGGCTCGCAGTTCGTCTGGCAGCGGTCGACGACCGCCGCCTTCGACTCGGTCGGCGTGTTCGTGGAGGGCGGCTCCGACCTGTTCATCTCGAACACGAGCGCGAACTCCTCGGTCGGGGTCTTCGCCATCCAGACCGAGAACAGCTGGATCAACAATACCTCCGCGACCGACTGGTCGGTCGGCGTCGTGCTCTACGAGACGTTCAACGTGAACGTGCTCGCGGTGACCGCGACCAACCCGTACACGACCAGCCCGTGGGGATCCTACCTCTGGTTCGCCCTCCCGCCGTCCGCCGTGATCACGATCGACACCTACCGGAGCACCGTCGCGGACGTGCGGGCGACCGACTACCCGCTCGGCCTCTTCGACGTCGCCTCGACCGACCTCGGGGTCGAGGGGGTCAACGCGACCGGTGGGTACTTCGGCGTGATGCTGAACGAGACGCGGTTCGCCCTCCTGAGCTCGATCGAGACGTACGAGACGGTGATCGGGCTCCAGCTGAACCAGGGGGCCGAGGCCAACGTGGTCACGGGGAGCTCGTTCGTCCGCTCCGCCAGCTACGGCGTCGACATCGAGAGCGGCGACTACAACGTCGTCTACAACAACAACTTCGTCGCGAACAACGGCGCGACGGGGACGTTCAACGCGACCCACATCCAGGCGTTCAGCAGCTCGCCGAGCAATCACTTCAACAACACGGCGAAGGTCGGCAACTACTGGGCCGACTGGCACTCGTACAACTCGCTCGGTACCCTGAACCCGTACTACGTCGGCAGCTTCGCGTGGGACTACTACCCGCTCGGCGTGCCCGAGGGGATGTTCGCGGTGACGTTCGCGGCGAGCGGGCTCGCCCCGGGAACCTCCTGGTCGGTCACGCTCAACGGGGACACCCAGACGACCGTCGGCACCTCGCTCGTCTTTGCGGAGTTCCCCGGGACCTACACCTTCACGGTCGGCTCCGTGGCGGGCTACCTCGCGACGACGACGGGCGGCGCGGTCAACGTCACGACCGCCGCGGTGACCGTGAACCTCGGCTTCGCCGAGCTCTACACCGTCACGATCCAGGAGAGCGGCCTTTCCGCCGGCACCTCCTGGTCCGCGGTCTTCAACGGCGTGATGGTGAGCGGCACCTCCGCGACGCACACGTTCAGCGTGCCCGCGGGGACCTACAGCTACACGGTGCTCGGGGTGACCGGCTACGCGGTGAGCCCCTCCTCGGGCACCGTGACGGTCGGGGCGAACTACCTCGTGCCCGTCGCGTTCACGTCGACGGTCCCGCCGACGTACACGGTGACGATCCACGAGAACGGGCTCGTGGCCGGCACGACCTGGTCGGCGACCTTCAACGGCGTGACCGCGTCGACGACCGACTCGGCCCTCAACTTCTCGGTGGCGCCGGGGACGTACGCCTACCAGATCGGCTCGGTCGCCGGCTACGCGGCCACCCCCTCGAGCGGCAGTGCGACGGTCGGGGCCGACTACGCGATCGTGGTCGACTTCGCGTCGACCGCGCCCCCGACAGTGACCGTGACGCTCACGGAGTCCACGCTGCCCCTCGGCACCTCCTGGTGGGCGATCTTCGGAGGCGTCAAGCAGACGGCCACGACGAGCGGCCCGACCTCCACGCTCGTGTTCACCGTCCCCGCGAACGCCGTCTACTCCTACCAGGTCGGTACGTCGTCCTCGACGTACGCGGCCTCGGTCCCGAGCGGGAGCGTCGCGGTGGGCGGGTCGAACTACCTGCTCAACGTGGCGTTCGGCCAGGTGACCTACGAGGTCACGTTCACCGAGAGCGGGCTCTCGAGCGGCACGGTCTGGACCGTGACGGTCAACGGCAACGCGCACTCGACCTCGGGCGCGAGCCTCTCCCTCTACCTGCCGAACGGGAGCTTCACCTACAGCTTCGGGGACGTGAGCGGCTACACGCTCACCGTCGCGCCCGGTCCGGGGACCGTCTCGGGCTCCCCGATGGGCGTCGCCGCGTCCTACTCTCCGACGACGACCCCCTCGTACGTCCCGAGCTCCACGTTCAACACCACCGCCGCCGTCGCCCTCGGCCTCGGCGTCGCCGCGATCCTGCTCGCGCTGGTGGCGCTCCTGCGCCGCCCGCGCGCGCCCGCGCCGGCGACCCCGTGGCAGGAAGGCCCGCAAGGCGGCTCGACGTCGGGCCCCTCGGAGAGCGAGGGCTCGGGGAGTTCGGGCGACCGCTAGCGACCGCGGCGGCCCGCCGCTGGCCGGGGCGAACCCTTTCCCTCCGGACCCCCGGGGTCCGGAGCCGGTTTCTTTCGCGGCGAAAGTGGTGGAACGGAACCGTTCGGCCCGGCGCGGGCGCAGACCCTCGATGGTTACATTATTACCCCACCGGCCATCCGCGGCCTCGTGGTCCGAACCTACGGGGTCGCGCCATCGCCGGGCGCCGTGCGACGGCCCGCGGCCCGACGGTTCGGGGCCGTCCTCGGCGTAGCGTTGCTCCTCCTCCTCGCGGTCGGTGCGGGGGTTCTCGCTTCCCCGGTCCGATCCGCCCTGGGACAGAACCCGGCCGGACTCGCCTCGGTCTCCTCCACCTCCTCCGCCGGTCCCACGGTCCCAGCGCCGTCGACGATCGCGGGGCCTGCCTCCCCCGTCGCGGGGCTCCCGGTCCGTCCCGCGGGGGACGCGAGCGGGCCGGGTCCCGGCCCCGCCGCGGTGGGCTCGTCCCTCGCAATGCCGTTCGTGACGAGCCCCCCCAACCTGACCGCCTCCCCGTCCTCCGGCCCGGTCGGCACCGCCGTCACGTTCTCCGCGACCCACTTCGCCCACGGGGCGAAGATCACGATCTCGATCGTGGCGAACAAGAAGATCGTGAGCACCGTCTGCAGCGGGACGACGAGCCTGACGGGTGCGTTCAGCTGCGTCTACATCGTACCGCCCACCCCGGGCGGGGCGGAGACGTTCACCGCCACGGATGCGAAAGGGAACTCGGCGAGCACCACGTTCACGATCGTCCCCCATCTCACGGTGTCCCCGGCCTCGGGCCCGGTCGGCACGATCGTTCTCTTCTCGGGGACCGGGTTCGGCGGCACCCCGACCCTTACGTTCGGGGTGCAGATCGCCTGGTCCGAGGGCCTCGTCTGCTCGACCCAGACGAACCACAGCGGCTCGTTCAGTTGCTCCTACACGATCCCGCCGGCCTCGGCGGGCGGCCACACGTTCTACGCGAACTCGACGACCATCAGCCTGAAGGCCACCGCGGTCTACTCGGTCGTTCCCACGCTCACCGCGGGCCCGAACCATGGGCCCGAGGGGACGAGCGTGACGTTCGCCGGGACCGGGTTCGGCCCGGGCGTTCCGGCCCAGGTGACCTGGACGGCCGGGACCGCCTGCACGACCCTGAGCACTTTCGCGGACGGCTCGTTCTCCTGCTCGTACGTGATCCCGGCCGGAACCGCGGGCGGCGTCTACACGTTCACCGGTAGCGACACCCAGGCGAACCACGCGACGACCCCGTTCACGGTCACCTACCTCCGTCCCTCCCCCAGCACCGCGACCGTGGGGACGTCGGTCACCGTCTCGGGGGGCGGCTTCGCCCCGACCACCGCCATCACGGTGGTCACGGTGGGGCTCGGAAGCTGCGCCGGGACCGGGACCACGCGGTCCGACGGAACGTACACCTGCACGCTCACCGTCCCCCCCGCCACCGCGGGGGTACACCTCATCTCCGCGAGCGACGCGGTGGGAGAGTCCGCGACGGCCCCGCTCACCGTCCAGCCGAAGGTCGCGGTGAGCCCGTCCTACGGTCCCGCGACGGGCCAGACCGAGACGTTCGCGGGCGCCGGGTTCGCGGGGGGCGCCGCGGTCTACGTGAACTGGACGTACGGCGTCGCCTGCACCGCGACGACCAGCGCCGTCGGGAGCTTCAACTGCACGTTCGCCCTCGCCCCGAGCACCCCGGGCGGCACGTACATCTTCACAGCCGAGGACACGCAGGGGAACGCGGCGACGACGACCTACGTCGTGACGTTCGTGACGACGACGCCGACCTCCGTGTCGGTCGGATCGTCCGTACGCGTGAGCGCGGGAGGGTTCACGCCCTCCGCGTCCTACTCCGTCACGTTCGATTCCACCTCGAAGTGTTCCGGCAAATCCAGCACGACGGGTACGTTCGCCTGTACGTTCTCCGTGCCGGCGACCGTCGCTGGCCCGCACACGATCTCCGCGAGCACCGGGTCGCTCGTCGCATCGACCACGCTCACGGTCCTTCCCGCGGTGAAGGCGACCCCGCCGAACGGGACCGTGGGTACGTCGGTCGCCCTCGCGGGGACCGGGTTCGCCGGGTCGTCGTCCGTCGCGCTTGCCTGGGACGGGACCCCCATCTGCCCGGGAACGGCGACCAGCACGACCGGATCGTTCAGCTGCTCGTCGTTTACCGTGCCCGACGCTTCCGACGGGTTCCACGCGATCACGGCCACCGATACGCAGTCGGACACGGCGACCTTCATGTTCCTCGTCGGTCCGTCGCTCGTCCTCGTCCCGCCCAACGCCACCGTGGGGACGGTCCTCGCGGTCACCGCGACCGGGTTCTCCCCCTCCGTGCCCCTCACGATCACCTGGATCCAAGGGACCGTCTGCAGCGGCCCGACCACGTCGGTCGGCACGTTCAGCTGTGCGTTCACGCTGCCGCCCGCCCCGTTCGGCCACTACAAGTTCACCGCCGTCGACGGGAACTCGGTCACGGTCCAGTCGAAGCCGTTCGGGGTCATCCCGACCCTCGCGGTCGGACCGACCTCGGGCCCGGTCGGGAGCCTGCTCACCTTCACCGCCACCGGCTTCAACGCGAGCGCGAGCGTCACGGTCTCCTGGTCCGCGGGGACCGCCTGTTCGGCGGTCGCCTCCCTCCTCGGGAGCTTCCAGTGCCTCTACACGCTGCCCGCGGCGGGCCTCGGGACGTACACGTTCACCGCCCGGTCGTCGGCGGGGAGCGTCTCGACCGGTACCCAGGCGGTCGCCACCACCTCCTTCGCCGTCGTGCCGTCCCTCCGGGACTCCCCGACCTCGGGGCTTGCGGGCACGACCGTGGCGTTCACCGGAGCCGGCTTCCCGGTGAACACCGCGATCACGGTCAACTGGAGCGGAGGGACGGCCTGCGCGCTCCCGACCGGGGCGACCGGCAGCTTCGGCTGTTCCTTCACGATCCCGCTCGGCACGCTCGGGGGCACGTACACGTTCACCGCCGAGGACGCCGCCCACGACCAGGCGTCCGCGGTCTTCCACGTCAACCCTCGCCTCACGGCGAGCCCGAACCACGGGCCGCCGTCCACGGCGGTGACGTTCACGGGGATCGCCTTCCCGTCCAACCTCGGGATCACCCTCGCGTGGCTCGGCGGCACGGTCTGCTCGACCACGACGGACGGGAGCGGGGGCTTCTCCTGCCCGTTCACGATCCCGGCGGCGACCCCGGGCGGCCCGTACGTCTTCACGGCGACCGATAGCCAGTCGGACACCGCGACCGTGACGTTCGTGGTCACGTACCTTACGACCGACCCGGGCGGGGCGACCGCGGGCTCGTCGATCGAGCTCCACGCGAACGGGTTCGCGTCGAACAGCACGCTCTCGATCACGTGGCTCACGAGCACCGTCGCCTGCTCCGGGACCACCGACGCGAACGGCACGCTCGTCTGCAGCTACCTCGTGCCGTCGAACGTGGCCCCGGGGGCGTACACGTTCACCGCGGAGGACGGCAGCGGCAACACGGCGAGCGCGCCGTTCACGGTCTTCGGGGTCCCGTCCGTCACGAGCCCGTCCCCGTCGCGCGCTTCGGCCGATGTCGGCCAGAGCGTGACGTTCTCGACGACCGCCTCGGGCGGTTCGGGGACGTACCCGACGTACACGTGGAGCGCCCCGGCCGCTCTCGGTTGCATCCTCCTCGATGCCGCGTCGATCACCTGCGAGCCGACCGCCTCGGGGAACGCGACCGTGAGCGTCACGGTCACCGACTCGAACGGTGTGACGAGCCCGAGCGCGTCGACCACGTTCGAGGTGTTCCCGACCCTCGAGGTCGCGGCGCCCACCGCCTCGGTCGCGAGCGCGGATGTCGGGCAGTCCGTCTCGTTCACGGTGTCGTCGTCGGGCGGCTCCGGCGGGACCACCTACGCCTGGACGGGGCTTCCCGTGGGCTGCTCGGCGTCCGGCGCCACCGCCTCCTGCTCGAGCCTCCCCGCCAGCGGCACCCTCTCGGTCTCGGCGACCGGGACCGACTCGAACGGCCTCTCGTCCACCTCGCCGGCGCTCGCGTTCACGGTCTATCCGGATCCGACCGTCGCGACGCCGAGCGCGAACCGCACGAGCGCGGACGTCGGCCAGGCGGTCACGTTCAGCGTCACGGCCGCGGGGGGCTCCGGGGGCCTCGGCTACGCCTGGAGCGGGCTCCCCACGGGCTGCTCGGGCACGAGTCCGACGGTCGCGTGCACGCCGACCGCGGCGGTCACGGACGCGTCGATCACGGTCACGGTGACGGACTCGAACGGCTTCGCCGCAACCTCCTCCGCCCTCACGTTCACCGTCTACGCGGACCCGTCGGTCGCCGTCCCGAGCGCGAACCGCACGAGCGCGGACGTCGGCCAGGCGGTCGCCTTCACGGCCTCGCCCTCGCTCGGCTCGGGAGGCTTCACGTTCAGCTGGACGGGCCTTCCCTCGGGCTGTACCGGCACGACGAGCGCCGTCGTCGACTGCGCGGGCCTCACCACGGCGAGGACGTTCGAGATCACGGTGACCGTGACGGACTCGAACGGTTTCGAGGCGACGTCGGGCACCCTCTCGTTCACGGTGTACCCCGCCCCGGTGATCCAGACCCCGACGGTCTCTCCCCCCAGCGCGGACGTCGGCCAGTCGGCGAGCTTTGCCGTGACGGTCTCGGGGGGCTCGGGCGGGACGGTCTACAACTGGTCGGGCCTCCCCGGGGGGTGCACGGCGAGCGACGCGAGCGCCTCCTGCCCCACCCTCACCACCGACGGCACGTTCACGGTCGAGGTGACCGCGGTCGACTCGAACGGGTTCTCCGTCACCTCGCCGCCGCTCACGTTCGTCGTCTCGACCGACCCGACCGTGGGCGTGCCCACGGCGAACCGGACGAGCGTCGATGTCGGCCAGGCCGTGCTCTTCAGCGTCACCGCGTCGGGGGGTTCGGGGGGCCTCACCTACACGTGGGCGGGTCTCCCGCCCGGCTGCAGCGGCACCGGCTCCTCGATTACCTGCCATCCCACTGGGGCCGTCACGGGCACCTCGGTGAAGGTGCGCGTGACGGATTCGAACGGCTTCATCGCGATCTCGGGGGCGCTCGTCTTCACGGTCTACGCGGACCCGGTCGTTTCCGGCCCGACCCCCTCCGTCCCGAGCCTCGACCTCGGCCAGTCGGTGAACATCTCGGTCGGCGTGACGGGCGGCTCGGGCGGTCTCGAGTACTCCTGGACCGGGCTCCCGTCGGGCTGCTCGAGCACGGCGGGCGCGGCCTCGTGCCCGTCGATCGCGACCACCGGGACGTTCGCGATCCAGGTGACGGTCGTTGACTCGAACAACTTCAGCGCCGCCTCGTCCGTCCTCGAGCTCTCGGTCTACTCCGACCCGACCGTCAGCGCGCCGACCGCGAGCCGTGCGAGCGCGGACGTCGACCAGTCGGTCATCTTCTCCACGAGCGCCTCGGGAGGCTCGGGCGGGTACTCCTACGCCTGGCTCGGCCTGCCCCCGGGGTGCGCCGGCACCGCGGCGACGCTCACCTGCAGCCCCTCGGCCTCGGTGACGGACGCCCAGATCCGCGTGAAGGTCACCGACTCGAACGGGTTCGCGGTGACCTCTTCGGCCCTCCACTTCACCGTTTTCTCCCGGCCGGACGTGACGCTCACCGTCGCGCCGGGCTCGGTCCTCGCGGGCCACTCCGTCTCGTTCACGGGAACCGTCCAGGGTGGCTCGGGTGGCCTCACGTACGCCTGGGTCGG
>JAWOKS010000058.1:0-30950 GCA_033854115.1 Thermoplasmata archaeon | reverse complement strand
CCCAGAGCTACGCGTTCGGGGACAGCCTGTTCGGAACGGTGACGGTGACGAGCGTGAACACGTTCCACACGGGCAACTTGGACCCGGTGTTCCAGGCACCGACGACGGTGTCGGGAGGGTCCACGGTATCCGGGTGGAGCCTAGGGCTGCTGGGCGGGTTGATCGTCTTCCCGGTGGCGAGGGCCAATCGAGCGAACAAGAACCTGGGACGGGTCCGCGAGGAGACGAGCGGGCGACCGGGGAGCTCGGAGTAGAACGGAGCTCGGGGACCTGAACCGAGGGCGAACCCCTTCCTCCCCCGGGGGAACGACTCCCCCGGGGGACTAACCTCGTCTGGAGTCTTTCCTCCCTGAGCCGGCCGCACGGGTCTGCGGCCGCCCGGGAAAGCGGACCCGAGTCGGCCGTACCGGCGTCGCGGGATCCTCGTGAGGGACTCGCTCTCGAAAAGGAGCGACTCCCCCGTGGGCGAGGGAAGCTGCGACCCCCGGCCTCCGTCCGCCCGCCTCCTCGACGTCGCCCGGGGCCGCGCCCTAGCCGGGAGCCGCGGAGTTCCCGAACCCGTTCGGGGCGGGAGGTCGGTCGATCGGCGCCGCGGAACCTCCATCGACCTGCTCGGTTCGTACTCGTTCGTTCACGACAGACGGCGTTCTTAAGGCGAGGCAGCGAGCTTACTCTTCGCCGAAGGACTGCGACATGCTGGGCTCGCTGGAGGCGGAGGTCCTGATCGCCCTACGCGAGCTCGGCGAAGCGCCGGCTCGCAAGGTCCGGGCGGCGCTCCTTCTGCGCGGGACCCAGGTCGCCTATACGACCGTCGCGACGATCCTCGCGCGTCTCCACGCGAAGGGTCTCGTCGTTCGCCGACGGGAGCCGTGCCAGGGAGGGGAGAGATACGTCTACCGGCCTGCCGAGGTTGAACAGAAATACCTCAGGAACATCCTGCGGGGCGTCGTCGCGATGTTCGGTCCCGCGGGAGTGGTCCACCTGAACGAGGAGATCGCCAAGCTGAAACCCTCCGAGGAGAAGGCGCTGCGGCGCAAGCTCCGGCTCGATTGACCGTTCGAGGGACCATGCCGTCCCCTTCGTGGGTCGAGCCCCTCGGCATCGGTAGCCGCGCCGTCGAAGACTCCAGTCGGGCCGAGAGGGGCACCTTGGGGACGACGCTCACCCTCTACCGCGCCGCCGTCATGGCGGTCGCCCTGTGGTCCCTCCTCGCGACCACGGTGGTCGTCGGGGTCTTGGTGGAAGGGGGGTTCGACGCCCTCGTCGCCCTGATCCGGTCGCCCGCGTCCCTCTTCACGTCGACCGCTCTCGGCGCTTGGGCGGTGGGGGCCGTTGGGGCGTTCCTGATCTTCCTCGCCGCGTTCGTCCTCTCCCAGGCGGTGGGGCGGGGCCTCCTGAGGCTCTTGGCCCCGGTTCCGCTCCCCTGGCCGAAGCGGGTGGCCCGTCCCGGGATCCCCGTCCGGCTCCTCGCGTTCTCCTCGGAGCGGCCCGACGCCTTCACGTTCACGTTGCTGCGTCCGGGGTGGAAGCTTCCTTGGCGCCGCGAGGAGATCATCCTCGTCGCCGACGCCCTGCTCGACCTTCTCGGTCCCGAGGAGTGGGACGCGGTCGTCGCGCACGAGCTCGGACACGTGCGTGCCTTTGACGGCCGGTACCTCACGTTCCTCCGAACGTTCGCCCGTCTGCTCCGTTGGGACCCGATCTTGGCCGTGCTGGCGCGACGCCTCACGCGGCGCGAGGAGTTCCGCGCCGACGAGGAGGCGGTCGCGCTCACGGGGCGACCCCGCGCGCTCGCCCGGGCGATCTACAAGGCCGCCCGGCTCCCCTCCTCGAGCACGGGGGCCCTTGCCGGCCTCCTTGGGCCGGGCGGCCGCGCAGGCCAGCGCCATGCCCTCGAACGGATCCGCCGCCTCATCGCGCTCGCCGAGCACGGGCCGTTCGAGGAGGGGGACGGTGCGTCGTAACGCGCACCGTTCGGGTCTCCGCGCGGGGGTCGTCGCGGCCCTGTTCGCCCTGCCGATGGTGGTCGGGGTCCTCCCCACCGGCCAGGCCGCCGGCGTCCCGGTCCCACCGGGAGGGTCGATCCTCTCGGGATTGAGCGCGCCCTCCGTGACCGCGGGAGGCTCGACCGCCATCACCTTCCGTGTCGCGAACCCGGCGAGCTACACGATGAGCCAGATCGTCCTCACGCTCGAGGTCTACGCGGAGAACGGCTACCCCGGCGGGAGCCCGGGCGGCCTGCCCGTCGCGGGTGCTCCCTTCCTTGGCAGCGGGGCGGGCGCGGGGTACGCCATCAACGTCTCGGTCGGGCTCCTCCTTCCGAGCAGCGCGATCACGGGTTCGGTTCCGGTGACGACCTCGACCTCGACCCCGTCCGGGACGTACGCCGTCCGCACGGCGCTCGCGTTCACCGCGAACGGCTCGCGCTACGTCCTCGAGTCGCGCGGTTGGTTCAGCGCGAGCGCCTGGGCGAACGCGACCCAGACGAGCAACGGCACCGGGACGGTCAACCTCACGCGCCTCGGGGTCGACGGGGTCGTCCCTGAGACGTCCGTCCTGGTGGCCCCCTCGAGCTGGCCGATCGTGCTCGGCGTGGTCCTCGGGGTCGGGCTCCTCTTGGTCGCCGTGGGGGCGGGGATCTACTTCCGCAGGGGTCCGCGATCGAGGTCCGGCGCGGGCAACCCCGGCCCCGGGGCGAGCCAAGCGCCGAGCGCCTTCGGCAAGAGCCGGAAGAGCCGCGGCGACTCCCGCAGGAGCTGACGGACCACCGGCGTGGGGAAGTCGATGTCCCCGAACGCGACGATCGTCGACGCAAGACCCCCGTTGCCGAGCGTGTCGACGACCGCGTCGAGCTCCGCGTCGCGGAGCCGTGCAAAGAGCCGCCGCAGGTAGAGCGCCCGGCGCAGCTCCGGACCGAGCTCGGCGTCGAACCGCCGGGGATACTCCGCGAGCCGGCGTTCGGAGAGGTCGTCCGCGGCCAGCGCGCCCGCCACCACCTCCGCGGCGATCTCGGCCGCTCGCATGCCGGTGAAGATCCCACCGCCGGAGAGCGGCTTCACCTGGGCGGCGGCGTCACCGACGAGAAGCACTCGCGGCCCGACGATCCGGGGAACGCGGCCGATCGGGATGCCCGAGGCGAGGTAGCTCACCGGACGGGGGAGCGTCGCCCCGAACCGCTTCTCGAGCTGGACGACCAGGCGCCGATAGTACTCGCGGGCGGAGGTCCCGTTGGCGTCCGCGGCCACGCCGACCCGGGCCCCGCCGTGACCGTCGGGGATCCACCAGCCGAAGAGGCCCGGCGAGATCTGCCGTCCGAGGTAGACCTCGACGAAGTCCGGGTCGCCCGGGCTCTCCGGAAGCTCCGCCTCGAACGCGGGAAGGATTTCGACCGGGCGGCGCAGCCGGAACGCCCGCGCCACAGCGCTCGCGACCCCGTCGGCCCCGATTACGAGCCGGGCCGCGAGCTCGTGAGGTCTCCCCTCGGGGGAGCGGAGCTCCACGCGGACCCCCCCCGGACCGCTGGCGATGAGACGATCGAACCTGGTTGCCACCCGCACCTCAGCGCCGGCCCCGGCGGCCCGGCTCGCGAGGTGGAGGTCGAGCCCGGCCCGGTCGATCACGAACCCTCTCGGGGAGGGGGCCCGGAAGCCGACCGACCTCAGGCTCGGACCGAAGACGGTCGCACCGTGGATCTCCCGGACCACCGTCGAGCTGGCGCCCGAAAGGTCGAGGACCCTTTGGGAAACGAGGCCGGCGCACTGGACCGGGTGCCCGACCTTCGGATGCTCCTCGACGAGGACGACCCGATGGCCCGAGGCGGCCAGGCGCGCGGCCGCGGTGGACCCCGCGGGACCGGCCCCGACGACGAGGACGTCCACCCGGTCGGTCGCGGAGGCTCCGGAGGACGGGCCCATCTACGCCGCGCCCGCGGCGGCGGGCCCCCGGCTCGGGAGGGCGAGACGCAGGCCGTCGGTCTTCCACGGGGTCGGAACGAGGTCGGTGCGCTGGCGGGGCTCTACGGCCGAGCGTTCGACCCGCACCTTAACTCCCGCCCGATGGCCGAGGAGGCCCGTCCACGCGATCATGGCGCCGTTGTCGACGCAGAGGTTGCGCGGCGGCGCGAACATCGTGCCGCCCCGGCCCTCGACCATCGCCCGGACCATTCCGCGGAGCCGCTCGTTACAGGCGACCCCCCCTCCGAGCACAACGGCCTCGCCCCGACGGTGGGCGAGCGCGCGCTCGGTGATCTCGGTGAGCATGGCGTAGGCCGTGACCTCGACCGAGTAGGCGAGGTCGTGCCGCAACGCGCCCTTCGCATGGAGCGCGAGCGTCGCGGTGAGCATCCCCGAGAACGCGACGTCCATCCCGTGGACCGAGTAGGGGAGCGCGTGGAGCTGCTCGCCCTTCCGCGCCTCCCGCTCGAGCTCCGGGCCGCCCGGAAAGGCGCCCCCGAAGCCGATCCAGAGCTTGTCGAGGAAGTTGCCGATCCCGACATCGAGCGTCTCGCCCAGCACCCGGTAGCGGCCGCGCGCGTGCGCGATCACCTGGGTGTTCCCTCCGCTCGCGTAGAGGAGGATCGGGTCGTCGAGCCCGCTCAGCGCCCTCGCGATCTCCACGTGCGCGACGCAGTGGTTCACCGGCACGAGCGGGCGCCCCCAGGTGAGGGCGAGCATGCGGGCGACGGTCGCCCCGGCCCGGAGACAGGGGCCGAGCCCCGGCCCTTGGGCGAAGGCGACGGCCTCGATCTCGCTCGGCCGGACCTTCCCCTCCTCGAGGGCCTTCCGGACGAGCCCGGGGAGGACCTCGACGTGATGGTTCGCCGCCTCGCGCGGATGGATCCCGCCCTGGGTCGGGCGGTGCATGTCGGAGGCGAGCGCGAGCACCTTCGCCCCGTCGTCGACGATCCCGACGGAAGCGGTGTGCGCGGTCGATTCGATCCCGAGGACGACCATCTCCCGAGAAGGGCGCGGGCCCCTTAAGAGGGGGAGGGCGGGCCGTCGCGGCCCTTCAGTCCTCCGACGATTCGATGCGGAACGTCACGCGCGAGCCCTTGAGGGCCGCCTGGATGCGGTCGGCGAACTCTAGGGTCTCGCGGACGGTCGCGGACCGGCCCCAGTCGTAGACGAAGTCGTAGCCCTCCGTCTTCGCCCGGAAGCCGAGGCTCTTCAGGATCTCCGCGACGTCCGAGTACGGGGCCCCCTCGCTGCTGAGCTGCAGGATGAGGAACGTCTGGGTCATCCGCGCCGGAGCTCCCGCCATGCACCCCGACGGGGCCGCAAAAAGACTGCGGCCGACCCGCCCCGGTCCCGCCGGGGCGCAGGGACCCGGGGGGGCGAGCGCGGGGTCACTCGGCGGACGGAGGAAGTCCGGCCTCCCGCGCCGTCTCCTCGAGCTCCTCCTCGAGGGTCGACGCGGCCGGGCGGCTCGCGTGCGAGGTCACCCACGCGGCGACGCCGCGCCGCAGCCGCCCCATCTCGTGGGGGGCCAGGAGGAGCCGGCCGACCCCGAGGAGCTCGTCCGCTTCGGTCACGAGGAGCGCGCTCGCGTCGGGCACGAGCGCGGGATCGGCCGCGACCACGAACTTCGAGAAGAGGGTCCGTCCCTGGCGGACGAACTCGGCCGCGTCCGCGTCGACGACCACGCGGTGACGTCCCGCGGAAAGCCGTTCGCGGAGCAGCTCCGCCCCGCGGAACGTCGGGCGGGGCAGCGCGTCGTTGCCGAGCACGAAGGCGGGCGCCGATCCGTCCGAAAGGCGTCGGAGCCGGCCGGTCCGCCGGGAGCGTTCCGCGGAGAGCCGGCCGGCGAGGCCCCGGCCCGCCGAGGCGCCGAACTCCCACGTGAGGAGGGCTTCGACCTGCCGGCTCGTCCAGGCGTCCGTCCAATCCCTTCCGAAGTCGAGGTCGTCCCGGTCCGCCTGGGCGATCGCGTGCTCGAGCTCCGCCGGGGCCCGGGCGACCGGAGGGTTCTCGAACTCGTCGATCCCGAGATAGGGGCCGACCGGATAGAGTTCGGTCAGTTCGAGCGGCACCGGTCCGAGGGGCGTCGCGCAGTCCCACGCGACGGGGCCGTCGCTCCGGTCGAACGCCGGGATCCGGCCGAGGTACTCCGGCCGGAGGGCGACCCTCGGGACCGGGCGGGCGGCCGGCCGCTCGGCAGTGATCACGGCGAGGCGCTCGAGGAACCGTCGTACGGCGGGCCGCTTTCGGCTCCAGGGGCCGGTCTCGCGGAACGCGCGGCGGCTGACCGGCTCCGTGGACGCGAAGACGTCGGACGCGGCGAGGGCGGCGGAGAGGCCCGCGCGGAGGGCCGGATGCGCGGACGCGCGTCGCTCGACGAGCTCCCAGAGCGCCCCGTCCCGGATCGCCTGACGGACGCGTCCGATCTCTTCCACCGAGATGAGGAGGTTGTGAAGGGCGAGGTGCGCTTCGCGCGGTCCGTCCGGCCAGGTGGCGACCTCGGAGAGCGGGTGCTCGGCGCAAAGCGCGCAGTGGCACAGCAGCTCCCGCACCTCCCGGACGTCGACCGTGCCCTCAGGAAAGAGGAGCTGGTCGCGGCGGGCGAACTTGTGGTAGGCCGAGGAGTCGAACAGGTCGACCCCGAACAGGGCCGCGAAAGCGAACGTGAGCGGGTGGCCGGTCCCGAAGAGGTGCACGGCCCCGGCCGGGCTCAGCGACGGGCGGGCCGCGATGATCGCACGCGCGAGATCGGCGAAGCGGTACCGCTCGAGGAGCGGAACGACGCCCCCGACCGCGAGAACGTCGCCGAGGGCGCTCGCCTGCGTGGCTGCGAGCGCCCGAAGCTCGGGGTGACCGCCACCCTGGACCGGGACCGCGAGCAGCCCCGGTCGGGCCGCGCGCGCCGCCCGGGCCCGTTCGTCGGTCACGCGCAGGGCTTCGCGGGCTTCCGCCTCCGTCGCGGTCGGCTCGGTGAAGACGTCGAGCACGGTCGCGATGTCGGTCCCGATGCGGTTCTGGAAGTCGAGGACCTCCTCGGGCCCGACCTCCACCGAGCCGTAGGCGTGCTGCTGGAACGCTCCCGAATCGGTCATCACGACCCCGTCGAAGTCGAGGAGCCGGTGGAGGCCCTCCTTCTCCGCCCTCTCCCGGAGGCCGGCGGTCCGCCAGGTGATGTAGCCCGAGGTGATCACACCGCGGAGACCGAACCTCCGCGCCATCTCGCGAGGCGGGCAGCTCTGGCGGGCCGGGTCGGGATGGACGACCGGCAGCAGGGCGGGGGTCTCGAGGGTCCCGTGGGGGGTCTCGAGCCGGCCGAGGCGAGCGAGGCCGTCCCGCGCGATCACCTCGAAGCCGGCCATCGTCTCCGCGGACCGTTCCGCGGGGTTAACGCCGTCGCCCCGGAACGGCCGGTCCGGAAGCGAACGAGGCCCGGATCCGACGCAGGAGATCGACCAGCATCGGTTGGGTGAACTTGCCCGTGTTGGTGTTCTGGGGGCTGGGGTGGTACGACGCCCAGAGGATCGGCCTCCCCGGACCGAGAGGGACGCACGCGCCGTGGGCGAACGGGATCGACGGGCCCTCGAGCCCGTAGACCCGGGCGGCCGCCCGCAGGACGGCGGTCCAGGCGAAGCCGCCGAGCGCGAGGACCGCCCGGGTCTCGGGAAGGAGGCGGAGCTCGCGCTCGAGGAAGGGGGCGCAGTTCGAGGTCTCGGCGGGCGCAGGATGGTTACCGGGCGGCGCACAGCGGACGGCGGCGGTGAGGTAGAGATCCGTGTACCGCAGCCCGTCCCCCCGGTGGACCGAGCTCGGCTGGTTCGCGAACCCGACGGTATGGAACGCCTTCACGAGGAAGGCGGCTGACCGGTCCCCCGTGAACATGCGGCCGGTCCGGTTCGCCCCGTGCGCGGCGGGGGCGAGCCCCACGACCACGAGACGGGCCCGCGGGTCCCCGAAGCCCGGGACCCCGAGGGCCCAGTAGGTCTCGTCGCGGAAGGCGCGTTTGCGCTCGCGACCGACCTGCTCTCGGTACGCGACGAGCCGCGGGCACTTCCGGCACGTGACGACCTCCGACCGGACCCGGGCCAGCGAATCGTCCACAGTGCTCCCTAGCCCGACCGTGGTATGGGCCTTCCGCTCCGGGCTCGGGAACCCCCGCCCGCCGAGGGGTGGCTCCGGATCGCGACGAGGTCCGAGTCGCGAGGAAGGGTCCCCTGGCGGGGCGAGCCCGGCGTGGGCCAAGGCCACGCGGACCGGTCGTCGCCACCGGGGGCACTCACTCCCGGTGGCGTAGAACTATACCTTGTCCTCGACCTCCCGGAATCGTGAGCGAACGACGTGTCCCCCGGAGCAGCACGGTCCGTCTTGGCTCGGTCGAGGGCGACCTGCGTCTCGAGCCGGGGGTCCGGGTCGAGGTCGACGGGCGGCTGGTGGTCACCGGCGAGCTCCGGTGCGAGGGGGCGATCGAGATCGGCGGGCCGGTCGAGTGCCGGGGCCTTCGGGCCGACGAGGGGTCCCTCGAGATCCGCGGGGACCTCACCGTGCACGAGAACCTCGGGGCTCGCGACAGCACCGTCGAGGTCTCGGGCGCGCTCGCCGCCCGGAGGGTCGACGTGGACCGTCGGCTCCGGGTGTCGGGGCCCGCCAAGGCCGACTCGTTCGAGGTCGGCGGGACCCTTGAGGGCGGTTCGACGCTCAACGCCGACCGCGTCACGGTCGGGGGCCGCTTTCGCCTCGCCGGGAAGCTCACGGCCCGGGCCGTCGAGGCCGGAGGGTCCGTCGAGCTCGCGGAGGTCGACCTCGACTCCCTCGAGGTCGGCGGAACGATCGACCTCGGCGGGGGGGTCGTTCGTTCGTCGATCGAGGTCGGCGGCCGGTTCCGCTCGCGGGCCCCGCTCACGTTCGGTTCCCTCGAGGTCGGCGGATTCGCCGAGCTCGCGGGAGGCTCCAAAGGCGGCTCGGTGGAGGTCGGAGGCAAGTTCACGGCGGACGGGGACCTCGGGTTCTCCACGCTCGAGGTCGGGGGCATCGGCGCGATCGCGGGCGATGGCCAGGGGGACCGCGTGGAGGTCGGAGGGAAGTTCGACGTGAAGGGTTCCCTCCGCCTCCGGACCACGATCGAGGTCGGGGGCGCGATCGCCGTCGGGGCCGAGCTCACCGCCGACGATCTCGAGGTCGGAGGGAAGGTCGAAGCTCGCCGGGCCGTGCTCGCCGGGGCCGCCAAGATCGGAGGGGTCGTCGTGACCCACGACGGCCTGAAGGCGCGGCGCCTCCGTCTCGAGCGGAAGGCCCGCGCCTCGGGTCCCCTCGTGGGAGCGGAGGTCGAGATCGGCGACAAGGCCCGCGTGGAGGACGTCTACGGCGAGACCGTCGTCCTCGGCGACCGCTGCGAGGCGCGTCGGGTCTACGGGGGCTCGGTCCGGATCGGGGACGGGGTCTCGGTCGACGAGCTCGTCTACTCGCGCTCGATGGAAGGGGGCGAAGGCTTGAGGGCCCGGGTCGCTCCCCGCCAGGTAGCGGACCTCCCTCCGTTCCCGTTGTAGCGGCGTCCGAGGAGCGGACAGGCTCGATGGCGGAAGGGGGCCCGCCCGCGGGACATAGCCCCCGACGCCGCGAGCTGACCGACCTCTACGCGACCGTCCTCGAGGTCGTGAAGAGGTACCATGGCGGGGCGCGGATCACCCGGGTCTCCTACGGGGCCGGCATGCCGGTCGATCGTCTGAGGACGTTCCTCGACCGCCTGCTCGCGCTGGGCCTTCTGAGGAGCGAGGAGCTGGACGGACGGCCGGTCTTCGATGTCACCCCGCGCGGTCAGGAGTTCCTCGACACCTATTGGAAGATGCGGGGGTACGTCGAGGCGCTCGGCCCGGCCGAGGATCGCGGCGAGGTCCTGAGGGCCCGGACCCTCGAGCCCGCCCTACCGCCCGTGACCGCCCCGGTCGACGACGCCGGCCCGCTCGGCTTCGTCGAGCCCGATCACGCCCCCACGACCCCACCGCGCGAGCGGCCGCGGCGCAGGTCGGGGCGCGCGCGGGCCTAGAGCGAACGAACCCCGGGGATCCGGGCCGGGGACCGTCGTTCGCACGAGGGATCCCCGGGACAGGACCTACCCCCGGACGCTCCGCGGCGTTCCGGCACCTTCGTGAGGTGGCCCGAGCAATCCGCAGCCTAGCCGTACCGGGGGACGTCCGGGTCGACCTCGCACGACCAAGCATCGATCCCTCCGCGCAGGTTCGCCACGGAGCGAAAGCCGAGCCGCTCGAGGAAGCCCGCGACGATTGCGGAGCGCATCCCGGTATGGCAGTAGACGACCACGGTGCGGTCGCGGGGGATCTCGCCCGTCCGGTCGGCCACCTCCGGCATCGGGATGTGCACCGACGGATCGATCCGTGCGTATTCGCGCTCGAACGGCTCCCGGACATCGAGCAGGAGCATCTCGTCGGGCCGGTCCCGCAGCTGTTGGGCCACCGTCTCAGGGGCGATCTCAGCGACCATCGCGCTCGTTCCGAGCCGCCCGCACGGAAAGGGTTTCGCCTCTCGCGAGGGGCCTCCCCGTTTTACGGGGCGGCGTCTCTCTCGAGCGACGGACATGGTCGACGCGAGGGCTTGGTCGAGCAGGGTGCCTGCTAGCGGGCAGGAGCGCTCGCGTTTCCCCCGTCGGGCTCGTCGCCCGAGCGGGGGCGGGTCCGTCGGGAGCTAGGGGGGCCGGCGGTCGGCGCCCCGCCGGACGATCCCGATGCCGACCGACCCCGTCTGCGGCATGGCCGTGGAGGAGAGCGAGTCCGCGCTGAGGCTGACCCGGGAGAACCGGACCTACTTCTTCTGTTCCACGTCCTGCCTGCGATCGTTCGCCGAGCCGGAGGAGGAGCGCAAGCGGGTCGGGCGACGCCTCGCGATCGCGTGGCCGCTCTCGGTCGTCGTTCTCGTGCTGACCTGGTTCCCGGTCGGCGTACCCGAGGCTGCGTGGGTCGTGGGCGTCCTCGCTGCGGTCGTCCAGTTCTACCCGGGGGCCGGCTTCTACGCGGGAGCCCGCGACGCGCTGCGCGAGCGCGTGGGGAACATGGACCTCCTGATCGCGTCGGGCACGACCGCGGCGTTCCTCTACAGTTTCGCGGTGCTCGCCCTACCCGGGCGGCTTCCCCCCGCCACTTACTTCGACGCGTCCGCGCTCATCGTGACGATCATTCTCACCGGAAGCTACCTCGAGCAGCTCACCCGCCGGCGGGCCGGCTCGGCGCTGAGGAGGCTCGGCGAGCTCCTTCCGACCACCGCGAGGGTCGTCGAGGACGGCGGCGACCGAGCGGTCCCGGTCGCCGAGCTTCGACCGGGCGTCCGGCTCCGGGTCACCCCGGGGGAGCGCTTCCCCGTCGACGGGGTGGTGCGGCAGGGGGCGACCAGCGTCGACGAGGCGATCCTCACCGGGGAGTCGCTTCCGGTGCGCAAGCAGGCGGACGACCGGGTCCTGGCCGGCTCGCTCAACGTGGACGGGCCGGTCGTGGTGGAGACGACGGGGACCGGCCCGGACACGTTCGTCGCCCATGTCGGCGAACTGCTCCAGGAGGCGGAGCTCGGGCGCGTCCCGCTCCAGCAGCAGGCGGACCGCCTCGCGGCGATCTTCGTGCCGATCGTGCTGTCGATCGCGACCGTGGCGGGAGCGTTCTGGTATTTCGCCGCCGGCGGGAGCATCACCGTCGCGATCCTCGTTTTCGTCACCGTGGCCGTGACCGCCTGCCCGTGCGCGTTCGGGCTCGCCACGCCCGCGGCGATCCTCGTCGGGACCGGCCGGGCCGCCGAGGAAGGCATCCTCTTCCGGGGAGGTGACTCGATCGAGCGGGCGGCCACGGTCGACACCGTTCTGACCGACAAGACCGGGACCCTCACCTCGAACGAACCCGAGGTCGACGGCGTTCTCGCGGTCCCTCCCGCCTCGACCGCGGAAGTGCTGGCCCTCGCGTCGGGCCTCGAGGAAGGGGTCCACCACCCCCTCGCGCGAGCCCTCACGACGGCGGCGCGGGCGTCCGGGGTCGCCCCTCGGCCGTTCGATGAGGTGACGCTCGAGCCCGGCCGCGGGGTCCGCGGCCGGTTCGGCTCGCACTTCGCGGCCATCGTGCGGGGGGACGTCGCCGCCTCCGAGGGGGTCAACCTCGCGCCGGTCGAACCGTTCCGCCGCTCCGCGGAGTCCGAGGGAAGGTCCTGGTCGCTCGTCGTCGACGACGGTCGGGCGATCGGAGCGGTCGCCTTCCGGGCCCCCCTGGCCCAAGGAGCCCAAGCGGCGGTCGCCGACCTCAAGCGGGACGGGGTGCGTGTCGCGATCGTCACCGGCGACAACGAGCGGGCCGCACGGGCCGTCGCCGATCGGCTCGGCATCGAGGAGGTCCACGCGGGCGTTGGGCCGGAACGCAAGGTCGAGCTGGTCCGCTCCCACCGCGCCGAGGGCCGGCGCGTGGCCTTCGTCGGGGACGGGGTGAACGATGCCGCCGCGCTCGCCGCCGCCGACGTCGGGATCGCGATCGGGAGCGGCGCAGAGGTCGCACGCGAGGCCGGTCAGGTGCTCCTCGTGCGCCCGGATCTCGGCGGAGTGCCCACGGCCCTCCGCTTCGCGCGCCGCATCGTCCGCCGCGTCCGCTGGAACCTCATCTGGGCAGTGGGCTACAACTTCGCGCTCCTCCCGATCGCCGCGGGGGTCCTCGTGCCGTTCTTCGGCCTCGGCGTCTACCGGTTCCTCCCGATCCTTGGCGCGGTCGCGATGGGACTGTCCTCCACGACGGTGCTGTTGAACTCGCTCACGCTGAGGTGGGCCGGGACCCGCCGTGCACGCGAGGCGGGCGTCGCAGGACGCGCGGCGGCCGAGGCCGGGGTGGCCCCCCGCGCCACCTGAGGCCCGCGGACCCGGTCGGTCCTACTGCGAGCGTCCCAGCCCCGGCCGTGGCCGTGCCTCCTTTCCCGGGCCGGGGCGGACGTTATACGGAACCCCTATCGTTCGGAACCCGAACTTTCGTGGCCGGCCCGTGGTCGCGCGCTCCCCCGCGCTCAGGTACCCCTGAGGAGACGCTTGCGGAAGCGCTCTCGCAGCTGATGCGGGGGTGGATGCGGCTCACGCGGGAGGACGGTCGGCTCCTCCGCCTGTCGCTTCCGCAGGTCGTCCTCCTGCACGGCCTCCGGCGCATGGGCAAGATCCCGACCGCGCGCTGGGCCGGGCTCGTCGGCGCGTCCCCCTCCACCGCCACGGGACTCCTGGACGGCCTCGAGAGCGCCGGGCTCGTGCTGCGCGAGCACGACCGGCGCGACCGCCGGCGGGTCCTCGTGTCGCTCACGCCGAAGGGCGAGCAGGTCGCCGATCGCCTGCGCCAGCGCCGGATGAGGGCCTGGAAGGAGATGTGCCGGGACCTCCCGTCGGACCGCCTTCGCGTCACGGCGACGACGCTCACCACGCTCTCGGAGCGCCTCGGACCCGGGCGGGGAGCTTCCGCCTCTCTGCCGACCGACCGGGGGCGTGCGTCCTCGTGACCGGGCCGTCGATCGAGGCGGTCGGCCTCACGAAGCGGTTCAATTCGTTCACCGCGGTCGACACGCTGAACCTCAAGCTCGAGGGGGCAAAGTGCGTCGGCTTCCTCGGCCCGAACGGCGCCGGCAAGACGACGACCCTGAAGCTCCTCACGGACCTCCTCTTCCCGACCCAGGGCGAGTGCTTCGTCAATGGCATCTCCGTCCAACGGGAGCGGAAGCGCGCGCTCGCGGACGCCGGGGTGTTGATCGAGAGCCCGGAGGTCTACCCCTCCCTCACGCCCAACGAGGCGCTCGAGATGGTCGCGGACCTGCGCGGGGTCCCGCCCCGCGAGCGGAAGGAGCGAATCGCCTCCGCCCTCGCGGAGGTGAAGATGGAGGGATGGGCCGACCGCAAGGTCGGGCGGTTCTCGAAGGGCATGAAGCAGCGGATCAACGTGGCGGCCGCGCTCGTCCACGACCCGGACATCCTTATCCTGGACGAACCGGCGACCGGGCTCGACCCCCGCGGGATGGTCGAGATCCGCACGATCGTCCGCGGCCTCAAGAAGCGCAACCGTCTGATCTTCATGAGCAGCCACATCCTCCAGGAGGTCACCGACGTCTGCGACGAGGTCGCGCTCATCGACAAGGGGCGGCTCCTCTTCTACGACACCCTCGAGAACATCACCGCACGGTTCGGGGACGGTCACGTCTCCGTCGACGTCGCGTTCGGGCGTCCTCTTGAGGCGCGCGTGGTCGACGACCGGATCGCGACCCTCGCCGGGGTCACCTCCTGCGAGCAGCTCGACCCCCGCCGCCTGCGCCTCAAGTTCGAGGGCGGAGCGGAACGTCAGGAGGCGCTCCTCGAGAGCCTCGTCGGGCTGCGGCTCGGGCTCGTGAGCTTCGCCCCCACCGAGGGGGCGCTCGAGGAGATCTACCTGCGCCAGATCTCCCGGGGGGATTGACCACGAGCGCGGCCCCCGCCACCGCCCCGGCGGTCGCCGGCGGGCACGCCCCCCGGCTGCGCGTGCCGCCCTCGGTCGAGCAGGTCCTCAAGCTGGCCCGCTACCAGCTGCGCGAGTACGTGCGCTCGAGCCGCTTCCTCATCATGGTCGCGCTCGTCCTCGCGATCGACGCGATCCTCACCACGGTCGTCGCCTACTACCGGCCGGGGTTCCTCGCGAGCGCGCTCGAGTTCTACCCCGCGGTCTGGGCGGGGGGCGTGGTCGCCGTGATCGTCCTGTCCGCGGTCTTCTTCGGCGGGGACGCGATCGCCGGGGAGTTCCAGAACAAGACGGGCTACTTCCTCATGGGTCTCCCCGTCCGACGGGCGACCGTCTACGCTGGGAAGTTCATCGCGGCCACGCTCGCCTCGGCGGCGGTCCTCGCGCTCTTCCTCGCGAACGCCGTCGGGAACGGGCTCTACTACTTCGGCTCGGCCGCGTTCCCCTGGCAGCTCGGGGTCTCCGTCGGGCTCGCGATCGTCTACCTGCTCGCCGTCCTCGGCACGACGTTCCTGTTCAGCTCGCTGTTCAAGACGAGCGTCTACGGCTTCGTGATGACCGCGCTCCTCTTCCTTGCCGGCTTCACGGTGCTGCAGACCCTCGTCGCGGACCTCATCAGGATCGAGCCGTGGATGCTGATCTCCTACGCGAACGGCCTCGGCGGGGGCGTCGTGAGCGAGGTGTTCATCCCCGGCGCCCCGTGGGGCCTTTCGGCGATGGTCGTGCCGAACCTCGACCGCTTCGGCCGCGTCGTCGGCACTTCCTACATCCCCGGGATCGCGGAGGGGGCGGTCATCATGGCCGGGTACTTCCTCGGCACCACCCTCGGCGGTCTCCTCCTGTTCGAGCGCGAGGAGTTCACCTGAACCCGGGGTCGGTCGCGCGGTCGGGCAGGGAGGCAGGAGATCGACGTTGAGCGCGACCGTGCCCTTCCGGCCCGACCCCCACGCGAAGACCGCTGCGACGTTCGACCGGGCCTACACCCTCCGGGTGATGGCGATCGCCTCCGTCCTCGTCATGATCGTGATGTACGTCGAGGGGATGCTGACCCCCTCGCTCCCGACGATCCAGACGGATTTCGGGGTCGGCATCTCCGAGGCGAGCCTGATCCTCTCGGTCTACCTCGTCACGGGGGTCGCGCTCAGCCCGATCGCGGGGAAGCTCGGGGACGTCTACGGGAAGAAGCGGGTCCTCAGCGTGGTCCTCGGGATCTACGCGGTCGCGGTCTCGGTGACCGGGTTCTCGCCGACGTTCGAGTTCATGGTCGCCTCCCGCGCGGTCCAGGGGGTCGGCCTCACGGTCTTCCCGCTCGTGCTCAGCCTCGTCCGGGAGGAGTTCCCGCGCGAGATGGTGCCCCGGGCCCAGGGGATCCTGAGCGGGCTCTTCGGGGCGGGGTTCGCGGTCAGCCTCCCGCTCGGCGCGTTCGTCTCCAATGCCTACGGCTGGCGGTTCACCTACCACTCCGCGATCCCCGTGGTCGTCGGGATCACGATCGCGGCCCTCGTGCTCCTGCGCGAGTCCCCGTACCGCCGACCGGAGGCGTTCATCGACTACGCGGGGGCCGGCACCCTCGCGGTCTCGCTCGGCCTCGTCGTGCTCGGCCTTTCGCAGGGTCCTTCCTGGGGCTGGTCGAGCGTGCGTGTCCTCCTCCTGCTGGGGGTCGGGGCCGGCCTGCTCCTCCCGATCGCCGCGATCGAGCTCTACCACCACCGCCGGGGACGGGAGGTCATCCTCGATGTGCCGCTCCTGCGTCGGCGGAACGTCCTGGTCGCGAACGCGATCGTGCTCGTGAGCGGCCTCGGCATGTTCCTCGCGTTCCAAGCGCTCACCTACCGCTTCCGGGAGCCGACGCCCGTCGGCTTCGGCTACGACATCTTCCACACGGGCCTCTCGTTCGTCGCCTTCGCGGTCCCGATGCTCATCTTCGCCCCGCTCGCCAGCGTCTTCATCTCGAGGTTCGGCGCGAAGCCGCTCACGATCGTCGGGTGCGCGGTCGGCGCCGTTGGGTTCTACCTTGGCTCGCTCGCGGACACCGTGCCCGCGATGCTCGAGGCGATGATCGTGATCGGGGCCGGCCTCGCGGTCATGAACTCCTCGGTGATCAACCTCCTCGTCCTCACGGTCGAGCCAAGGGAGATGGGTCTCGCGACGTCCCTCAACGCGGTCTTTCGCAACGTCGGCAGCAGCCTCGGGGCCCCGATCGCGGGGACCCTCCTCTCGACCTACACCATCGCCGGAGGGACCCTCCCCGGCCCCACCGCGTTCCGTGACTCCTTCCTCATCGCGGCGGTCGCGGCGATCGTCGCCGCGGCGATCGTCGTCTTCGCGAAGGAGATCCTCGGCCGGCGGGCGGTGCGCGAGGAGCTCGCGAGCGACGAGCGCGAGCCGCTCGTGAACGGACGAACGGCGCCCGCGGGTCCGCTCGGCCCGGCCGCCGATCCCTGACCCTCCTCGGAGGACGCGGCCCGCCGCCCGGGGCCCCGTCGGGGCCCGCTGCCCCCTCGGAACTTCTCCAACTCTGAGCTAGGCCCGGTCCGCCTCGCGCCGGATCCGCGGGGCGATCAGGAGATGGCCCGCGGCGAGCGCCGGAACGGCGGGCACCATGAGGACGGCCCAGGTGACCAGCGGGTTCGCCCCGAGGACGAGAACGAACCCGCCGAGCGTCGGCGCGAGGATCTGGCCGACCCCGGTGATCGCGAAGAACGCGCCGTTGTAGGCCCCGATCTCGCCGGCCGGCGCGAGGTTCGACGGCAGGGTCTGCATCGGGATCGAGAGCACGTTCTCGCCCATGGTGAGGACGAAGACCGACGCGAAGAAGCCGGCGAGGACGAGGGCCGGCACGAGCGCGACCGCGCCGAAGAGCAGGAACCCCACGACGTAGAGGGCGATCCCGAGGTGCGTGAGCCCGGTGTGG
Source organism: Thermoplasmata archaeon (assembly GCA_033854115.1). Lineage (GTDB taxonomy): Archaea > Thermoplasmatota > Thermoplasmata > Lutacidiplasmatales > UBA184 > Lutacidiplasma. The sequence goes on along the minus strand of JAWOKS010000058.1, from coordinate 13,593 downwards.
CGGTGGCCGATCGCCGCCCGGGTGGTCGGCGCCTGCGCGACGACGACGAGCACCCCGTTGAGCGCGAGGCCGAGGCCGACGATCGCGTAGGGGAGGCCGAGGACCGTGTTGGCGTAGAGCGGGAACGTCGTCCCCCACTGGCCCACCGCGAGCTCGGCCACGGCGAGCGCGGCGCAGAACGCGAGGAAGAGCCGGTCGGCCACGAGGACCTGAAGGGTCCCGCGGAGCCCCGGAACGCCGTTCGCGGTCGGGCGTGGGAGGCCCGCGGCGCGGTCCCGGTCATACGGGCTCGGCTCGAGCTTGAGGGCAAGGAGGGCGGTGCTCCCGACGAGGACCGTCCCGGCGAGCAGGCCGACCTCGGGGAAGCCGAGGAATCCGATGAGGACGCCTCCGCTCAGGACCCCGAGGGTGAACCCGACGTTCCAGCCGATGCGGAACCAGGTGAACCCCTGCGTCCGCTCCGAGCCGGTCACGAGGTCCGCGACGTACGCCGAGAACGCCGGCCCGCCGATCGCCCCGGAGAAGTTGACGACCGCTCCGAACCCGAGGACGGCGGGGAGCGACCGCGCGGCCATCGCCGCCCCTCCGGCGAGGACCGCGCCCGCCTCGACGATGAGGGAGACGACGATCAGGTTCCGTCGACCCACACGGTCGGTGATCATCCCGCCGATGGGCACCACGACGAGCGGCAGGATCCCGAGGACGGCGAGCAGGACGCCGATCACCTCGTAGCCGAGGCCGAGGACGTTCCGGAGGTAGAGCGCGATGAACGGAAGGATGAGGCTCACGCCGGTGGCGCGGACGATCGCCCCGAAACCGAGCCAGCGGATGTTGCGGTCCATCGGCCGTCGAGGGAGGGGGGACGAGGGGCCATATCACGCTGCGTCACGGAGCGTGAGCACCGCCGGTGGCGCTCCGTGCGAGGCGGTCGACCGGGAGAGGCGTCCGGGGCGCGCGGCCGGACGCAGGCCTATAAGGGGGACGGCTTCGGGCTTTGGGAGGCCCCGATGGGTGACCAGGACCTCGCGTCGGACCTCGCCGACCAGGGCTACCAGCTCGTCGGCCGGCACAGCGCGGTCAAGCTCTGCTACTGGAGCCGAGAGTCGCTCGCCCGTGGTCGGGACTGCTACAAGGGCCGTTTCTACGGGATCGAGAGCCACCGCTGCTTGCAGATGTCGCCCGCGATCGACTCGTGCAACCTCACCTGCCGCTTCTGCTGGCGCAACCAGGGGTGGGAGAACGACTCGACGATCGAGACGTACGATGACCCCGAGCAGCTCCTCGACCGCTCGGTCGACGCGCAGCGGAGGATCCTCTCGGGGTTCAAGGGGGACCCGACCGTCCCGCTCGAACGGTGGGAGGAGGCCCAGACCCCTCGCCACATCGCGATCTCGCTCACGGGCGAGCCGACCCTCTACCCCAAGATGAACCGGTTCCTTGAGATCTGCCACGAGCGCGGGATCACGACGTTCCTCGTGACCAACGGCACGAACCCGGACGCTCTCCGCGCGCTCGATCCCCTCCCGACGCAGCTCTACGTTTCCGTCACGGCGCCGAACGAGGAGGTCTTCCGGCGACTCACCCTGCCCGCGCAGGAGGACGCGTGGGCGCGCCTCCTCGAGTCCCTCGAGATCGTGCGGGGCCTCCGGACCCGGCGCGTCGTGCGGCACACCCTCGTGCGCGGCTGGAACCTCGGATGGGTCGACGCCTACGCCTCGCTCGACGCGCGCGCGCGGCCCGATTTCATCGAGCCGAAGGGGTACGTCTACATGGGACGCTCCCGTCAGCGTCTCGGCCGCGACCACGTGCCGGAGCACGAGGAGATCGCCCGGTTCGCCGAGCGTCTCAGCCGTCGAACGGGGTACGAGGTCCTCGATGAGTCCCCGGAGTCGAAGGTGGTCCTGCTGGGCCGTGGAGACGGGGAGCGGTTCCTCCCGGGGCGAGTGCCGGGGGCCGTGTCGGCCTAGACGAGCCGCCAGTTCAGGATCTCGATGAGGAGCGCCGAGCCGAGACCGAGCCCGACCACGAGGTACGGGTTGATCTTGAGCGCCCGCGTCTCCTCCATGTCGTAGTACTGGATGAGACCGGCCGCGCTCGAGAAACCGGTCCGACGACCTTCGGGCATCGAGACTCCGAGGGGTCGGGGGTAGTTAATCCTTCTTTACCGGCGGGCGCCCGCGCTGCCGAGCTCGAGAAGGGTGTCCTCGACCGCCTCGCGGAGCCGGGAGGAGAACGCTCCCGTGAACGCGGCAGCCCCCCCCGTAAACACTCGCTCGAGCCACGGCCGCGGGGGCGTGACGCGGACGGTCTTCCGGCTCGGAACGCCTACGCTCGCGGCGAGCTCCGCGAGGGCGGTCTCGCGGTCCGCGATCGCATCGACGAGCCCGAGCGCGAGGGCCCGGGTACCCGACCAGAATTCCCCGGTCGCGAGCGCCCGGATCTCCTCGACGGGCCTACGGCGGGCCCCGGCGACGGTCGCGACGAACGCCTCGTAGTCGTCCTGGACGATGCTCTGGACCTTGGCCCGCTCGGCGTCGGTGAACGGACGGTAGCCGAAGAAGGCGTCCTTGTGCTCCCCCGCGTGGACGAGCTCGAGCGAAAGGCCGAGGCGGCGCACGAGGTCGCGGGCCGCGAGGTGAGGATAGAGCACGCCGATGGAACCGATCTGGGACTCGGGGTACGCGAAGATCTTGCGGGCGCCGAGGGCGACGTGGTAGCCTCCCGAGGCGGCGACCGCTCCGACGGACGCGTAGACGGGCTTCACCGCGTTCAGCCGCTGGACCGCGAGGAAGAGGTCGGTGGAGGCGACCACTTCCCCTCCCGGGCTCGAAAGGTCGAGCAGGACGCCCTTCACGCGACGGCGTCCCCGAAGGTCCCGCAGAAGGCGGAGGTACGGCTCGACCGTCCTCTCGCGGATCGTGCCGCGGAACGGCACCTGGGCGAGCAGCTCCCGCATAGCGGACCGGCCGAGCGGCCGGTCGGATATAGCCGTCCCCGGGCGAGGCCGGGGACGCGGAGGGTGAAGTAGTCCGGCCGGCGTGGCGCCTGACGTGCGCATCGCCGTCCGCCCCCGGACCCCGGTGCTCGCGCTCCTCCTCCTGGCCCCCTCGCTGCCCGAGCTGCTCACGGGATCGACCCCGGTCTCGCTGCTGGCGACGCGCCCGCTCGGCTTCGCCGTGACCTTCGCTCTCGACCTCGGGCTCTACGGCACCGGGGCGCTCCTCATCCGCGAGGCGGCGGTGATCTTCCGCCGGGGCTGGGCGTCCGTCCTCCTCTGGGGGGCTGCCTACGGCGTCGCCGAGGAGGGCCTGGCCGTCCACACGTTCTTCCAGCGCGCCGGTCCCCCGGTAGGCTCCCTCGGGAGCTACGGGGCCGCGTTCGGCGTCGACTGGCTCTGGGCCCTCGGGCTCACGGTCTTCCACGCGACGTATTCGATCGCGCTCCCGATCCTGCTCACGCGCCTCGCCTTCCCCGACGTTCGGGACGTGAGGTGGACCGATCGCGGCGTGCTCGGGGTGGTGGCCGCGGTGTACCTCGCGGTCGTCGCGGGGCTCGGCTTCGCCGTCGGTCACGGGCCGAGCCCGTCCCTGCTCGCGCTCTTCCTCGGGGTCGGGCTGATCCTCGTGGTCGCCGGGCGCTGGGCTCCTCCGAACTCGCTCTCGGTGCGTCCGGGGGCGCGCAGGATCGGCGCTCTCGGGCTCGTTGGCGCGGGGAGCGTCGAGCTCATCGTCTGGTTCGGGGGGACCGCGATCGCGCCGGCCGTCGGGGCGCCCGCCGTCGCCTTCGCGGCGTTCCTCGTCGTGGCGAACCTCGCCGTGCTCTGGCTTGTGCTTCGTCGGACCGCGAGCGAAGGCGTCGAGGCTACGGAGTTCTGGTTCGCCGTCGGGATGCTCGCGCCGCTCTTCGCGCTGGACTTCCTCTTCGAGTCCGCGATTCCCGGGATCCTCGGGGTGACCGCACTGTTCGCCTACCTCCTCTATCGGCTCCGCCGCGCCCTCGTTCGGCGGGGTGTCCTCCCCCCTCGAGCTCCTACCGCCCCGCCGTCGCCGTCGTGAAGCGGTGCGCCCTCGTGATCCCAAGCCCCCTCGATCTCGCACCGTCTTCTTCGGGAGCGAGGCGGAACGACGGTCCAGGAGTGACGGCGCGAACCCTTTTCGGGCCGGCACCTTGCTCCGGCGTGCGCCCCGCCGAGACCTCCCTCCGGACGGACGGACCGACCGATCTCGACGCGCTCCTCGACCGGTTCGATCGTCTCAGCTTCGGCCTCGTCAGGCTCGAAGCTTACAGCCTCGAGGAGATCCGCCGCGCCGTCGACGATCTCGCCGAGGCGGTCGAGGTTCACGCGGCCCGAGCCGGTCCCTCCGCCCTTGCGCGTCACGGAAGCCCGCTTTCGGAGGATCGTCCGCGGAGCCCCCTCGGACTCGAGCACGACCGTTTCCGGACCTCGGTCGAGCAGCTTCGCTGGTTCCTCGCGATCGTGGAGCGTGAGGACCACGGCGGCCATCGCCAGGCCCTCGGCCAGTACGGGCGGGTCCTCGTGGAGGCGCTCCGTCGCCACCGCTCGGACGAGCGCCGCTCCGAGCGGAGGACCTCGGACTCGCGAGCCCGGACCGGCCTCCCTCCCGCCTCACCAAAGCGTAAAGAGCGCGACACGCGAGCGCGGGACGGCGTCGATGGTCGAGCGGGCGGCTGAAGCGGTCTGGGTCGAGAAGTACCGTCCGACGACCCTCCGTGAGATGGCCGGGCAGGAGGCGATCGTGCCCCTCCTGCGCGCGTACGCCGAGCATCGATCGATGCCCCACCTCCTCTTTGCCGGCCCGCCGGGCACGGGGAAGACGACCGCCGCGCTTGCCCTCGCGCGGGACCTCTACGGCGAGGAGTGGCGGCAGAACTTCCTCGAGCTCAACGCGTCGGACGAGCGGGGGATCGAGACCGTCCGCACCACCATCAAGCAGTACGCCCGGACCGCTCCGATCGGCAACGTCGCGTTCAAGATCCTGTTCCTCGACGAGGCGGACAACCTGACCGCGGAGGCCCAGGCGTCCCTGCGGCGGATGATGGAACGCTATTCGACCTCGTGCCGGTTCATCCTCTCGTGCAACTACTCGTCCCGGATCATCGAGCCGATCCAGTCGCGGTGCGCCGTCTTCCGCTTCCGGGCCTACCGGCCGGAGGCGGTACGACGCCAGCTCGCGCGGATCGCCCAGGCGGAGCACAAGACCATCACCGAGGACGCCTACGAGACCATCCTCGCGGTGAGCGGAGGCGACCTCCGCCGCGCGACCAATCTCCTCCAGCTCTCGGCCACGCACACGGACCGGGTGACTGCCGAGACGCTCCGCGAGTACGCCACCGCCCCCCTGCGCGCCGAGGTCGAGGGGATGCTCGGTGCGGCGCTCGGGGGGAAGTTCCTCGAGGCACGCGAGCGGCTCTACGCGCTCTTCACCGAGCGCGGCGCCGCCGGCGAGGAGATCCTGCGGGCGATCCACAGCTACCTTCCCGAGATCCCCGAGCAGGTCCTTCCCGCCCGGGAGAAGATCCGCCTGCTCGAGTACCTTGGCGAAGTCGACTTCCGCCTCGCCCAGGGGGCGTCCGACCGGATCCAGCTCGAGGCGGTTCTGGCCCACCTCGCCCAGGGGGCCCCGCGCCCCGGGTGACGACATGGCCCGTCAGGTCGACGTGGGGGGGAAGCCGCCGCGCCCTCGGCGCGCGGTCGCCGTGGGGGAGCTCGCGCTGAGCGTCCGGGGCCGGTCGGCCGTGCGCCGTCGCGCGGTCGAGAAGGGTGACCCGATCGCGGCGGGCGAGCTCGCCGGCCTCCTCGCCATGAAGCGCACCCCCGAGCTGATCCCGCACTGCCACGTCGTGCCGCTCACGCAGGGCCGGGTCGACCTCACCGTCGGTCGCCGCGGGGTCCGGGTCCGGGCCGAGGCGGTGGCGGTCGACCGGACGGGGGTCGAGATGGAAGCCCTCGTGGGGGCCACGGTGGCGCTCCTCACGGTCTGGGACATGGTCAAGTACCTCGAGAAGGATGGCCGCGGGCTCTACCCGCACACCGCCCTTGGGCCGGTGCGGGTGGTGACGAAGGAGAAGGGAGCCCCGCGCCCGCGATGAACGAGACCGCCCCGAACGCCACGCCGACCGGCCGCCACCACCTCGGCGGCTCGCGCTCGCTCCGCTTCGGGATCCTCTCCGTCTCGGACACCCACTCCGAGCAGGACGACCCCTCCGGCGCCCTCGCGCGGAAGCTGATCGAGGGCGGGGGGCACCAGGTCGCGCGCTACGCGCTCGTCGCGAACTCGGTCGCCGACGTGCGCGAGCGCCTCGAGCCGTGGCTCGACGGCTCGGACGTCGAGCTCGCGGTCACGATCGGCGGAACCGGGGTGAGCTCCCGCGACCTCACGGTGAACGCGCTCGAGGCGATCGGGGGCCGGAAGCTCGAGGGGTTCGGCGAGCTCTACCGCGCGCTCAGCTTCCAGGAGGTGGGTCCCCTCGCGATGATCAGCCGGGCGGCGCTCTTCGTTGTCCGCACGAAGCCGGTCTTCACGCTCCCGGGGAGCGAGCGGGCGGTGCGGACCGCCTTCGAGCGTCTGATCCTCCCGGCCGCGATCCACCTGATCGAGGAGCTCGAGCGGTAGGCCCGTTCCCCGGGGCCTACCTCGGGGTGCCCGCGAGGCCCAACGCCCCGAGGGGGGGCGGTCCGGGATCGAGGACCTGCGGCTCGACGCCCTGGCGCCGGCAGAACTCCGCCCAGGCGGGGCTCGCGTCGACGCGGTGGGCGAGCAGGATCCCGCGGGGGGCGAGCGCCTCCCAGGCGGCCCGAAGCTCGAACCGGGCGCGCGTCGCGTCCGGCCCGTTGTCGTAGAGGAACAGGTCGACGCGGGCGGTCGAGGAGAGGATCTCCCGGAGGCGTTCCTCCGTGTTGCCGAGCGCGAGCGTCCACCGGCCGCGGAGCGACGGCGGAACGAACTGGCCCACCGAAACGTTCCCGACGCCGGACGAGCGCCCGACGGTCGGTCCGGGTCCAAGGGAGACGAGCTCGCCCTCGCCGTTCGCGCTGAGCGCGGCGAGGATCCACGCGGTCGTGTAGCCGGGCCGGACCCCCGTTTCCACCACCCGAGCCGGGCGCGCGGCCCGCACGAGGAGGTAGAGCAGCGAGCCCTGAGGGAACTCGCGCGTGAACGCGACCCCCGCCCCTCGCTGGAGGAGCGTGTCGAGGAGCCGTCCCTCGCGGAGCTCACGACGGAACTCCTGGAGCTGCCCGGCGGAAACGCCCGTGAGCCGCCGGACGCGCTCGAGGGAGGCGGACCGGAGGTACAGCATCCTCTGACGGATCGCCTTCCGGGCCGCTGGAGAAAGGATCGAGGGCTGGGCGGGGAACGGGTCGGAGATCGCTGTCGCTCCGTGGGAGGTGGCGGCCTGGGTCGGCAACGTCGGCCACGCGCGCTTGGTCGGCGGTAGAGAAGCCACGGACCCCTACGGAGGTGGGTCCTGATAGCCTTCGCGGCCGTCGGACCGTCGTTCGGCCCCCGCGGTGGCGTCCCCGCCCCCTTCTGGCGCGCACAACCAGCGACTCGTTTAATAGCCCCGCCCGTTTCGAAACTCAGGTGCAACTTCCATGCCCGTGCAGGAGATCGGTGGACCCGAGTTCGACAAGTTCACGTCGACCCGACCGGCGGTGGTCATCGATGTCTGGGCTCCCTGGTGCGGACCCTGCCGGGTCGTCTCCCCCATCGTGGACCGCCTGAGCGAGAAGTACCGCGAGAAGGTCAGCTTCGGGAAGATGAACTCGGACGACAACGGCGAGAAGGCCGGCGCGCTCGGCATCATGAGCATCCCGACCCTCCTGTTCTACAAGCAGGGGAAGCTCGTCGACCGTATCGTGGGCGCCTACCCCGAAGAAGTCATCGACGAGCACGTCCGTCGCCTGCTCTGACTCCGCTGCCCGGGGAACGGGCGAGGGGTTGCCCCTCGGCCGGCCCGAGCGGCTGAACCCCGCTCCCCGGGGGTGACCGCGTGAGCGGGGCGCCCGCCCCCGACGCCCAGCTCGCTCGCTACTCGTTCCAGCGCAAGCTCGACGAGATCGGCGCGATCCGCGGTCGCGCGACCGAGCTCATCAGCCTCTACGTACCGCCGGGCAAGCAGATCTCCGACGTGATGGCGTACCTCCGGAACGAGTACGCGCAGAGCTCGAACATCAAGAGCCGGACGACCCGCAAGAACGTCATGTGGGCGATCGAGTCGCTCATGGGCCGCGTCCGGGCCTTCAAGGAGCCACCCCCGCACGGCGCGGCGTTCTTCGTCGGGAGCAAGGCGGTCGGCGCCGACAAGTCGGAGACGGTGACGTTCATCGTCGAGCCGCCCGAGCCGCTCAACACCTACCTCTACCGGTGCGACTCGACGTTCTTCCTCGAGCCCCTCCTCGCGATGGTCCACGAGCCGGACCTCTGGGGGCTCATCGTCCTCGACCGGGCGGAGGTGACGCTCGGCTTCTTGCGCGGGAAGCGGGTCGAAGCGATGCGCAACCGCCAGTCGCTCGTGCCGAGCAAGCACGGCCGCGGGGGCCAGTCCGCGCACCGGTTCGAGCGGATGATCGAGCACGCGGCGCACGAGTTCTTCGTGAAGGTCGCAGAGATGTCGGGGGAGCTGTTCCTCCCGAAGAAGGACCAGCTCAAGGGGATCCTCCTCGGCGGACCCGGCGCGACGAAGGAGTTCTTCTTCAAAGAGGGGTTCCTCCACTACGAGCTCCAGCAGAAGGTCGTCCAGCCGCTCTTCGACACCGGCTACACCGACGAACACGGCCTCAAGGAGCTCGTTGAGAAGGCGACCCAGACGCTCCACGGCCTCGAGCTCACCGAGGAGAAGCGGCTCGTCCAGCGCCTCCTCACGGAGATCCGGAAGGCCGAGGTCGGCCTCGCGGCCTACGGCGAGCGGGATGTCGCGCACGCCCTCGAGATCGGCGCCGTCGACACGCTCCTCGTCTCCGCCGGGCTCCGGCGCCATCGGCTCACGTTCCGGTGCGCCTCCTGCCAGAAGGAGTTCAGCCGGAGCCTCGAGGACGACCAGATCGACGCCGTGGCGAGCGGTCCGTGCCCGTCGTGCGGGGCGACCGCGCTGAGCGAGAGCTTCCGCGAGGACTACGTCGAGGGCCTCTTCCGGCGGGCCGCGGAGTCCGGGGCCCAGGCCCGCCTCGTCTCGACCGAGAGCGAGGAGGGCGAGATGCTCGCTCGGGCGTTCGGCGGGGTCGCGGCGCTTCTGCGCTACCCGGTCGCCTCCGCACCCGCCGTTCGGGTCCGCCCGCAGAGTTAACGAGGGGGCGCGCATAGGCCCCAGGACCCACAATGGCGAGCAATCCCCCTGCCGCGGCGTCCTCCCAACCCCCACCGCCCCCGCCGCCCCCGCTCCCGCCCCCCCCGCCGACCTCCGGGCTCTCGGGCCCGGACGAGTCGGTGCGGGTCCTCCTCTCCCTTTCGCGGACCCTCGCCCTCTTGCTCGCGCTGCTCGCGGGCGTCCTCTTCCTCGCGTTCCTCGTCCTCGGGGTCCTGAACGTGCTGGTGGGTGCAGGCACCGGGGCGATCCTGACGGCGGTGTACTGCCTTGCCTCCGCGGTGGTGAACTACGTGCTCTGGCGGGAGATCCCGGGCCTCGAGCGCCTCGCCGCCGAACGCCGCTACGGGGCGTTGCGGGACCACCTGATCGTCTGGGCGGTCCTCGGCCTCGTCTTCTTCGTGGTCGTGGGGGTCCTCCTCGTGGTCGTGCTCGTTCGGACGGAGCTGCTCGTGGCACCCCCTCCCGCAGGGTCCCCGGCCCCGGGAGCCGCCGCGGCGGTCACCGGGCCGCCCGGCGGAAGCGTGAGCTGCCCGCGATGCGGTGGACCCACGACCTGGATCGCCGAGTACCGCCGGAACTACTGCTACCGGTGCTCGGCCTACGTCTGAGGGCCCCAGCGCGCGAGCGTAGCGCTCACCAGAGGTGGCCGAGCGGATCGTCCTCGCCGGTCGGGCTGGGCGGTTCCGGGCGGCGAGGCTCCGTCGAAGGCCGCGCGGCGACCCCGGGCGGATAGAGCCCGGCGTTCGGGTACGGGGGTGGCGGGAGCCTCCGACGCTCAGCGACCAGGGCGATCACGACCACCGCCGCGATGGCAACGCCCGCCGCTACGAGCCAGGCCCCCAAGATCCCGCGAGTTCCCAAGGCGGCAAGGGGGCACCCGACCCCGGTCTGAAGGCAGTTCTGGTCCGTCGTCGCCTGGGCGACGGACTCCGGCTGGCCCTGGACGTAGGTCGAGTTCCCGTTCGGGGTCACGGCTGGGGCCACGCTCGTGGAGGCGGGTGTCATCCCGCCCGTGGTGGCGAGGGGACCGGGATTGACCGTGCGCGAGCGCCACCACATCCCCGAGGCATAGAACCCGAGGTGGGCGTCGCCGACGAGTTGAGAGGAGACGTCAACGTTCCCTTGGGAGGCGTTGCTGAAGCCCGACTGATCGGAGCTCCACGGCTGGGAAGCGCCACCGAAGAGGTCCGAGACCTTGGGGACGAGGAGGAACCCCTCGCGCAGCACGAACGGACCCGCCACGCTCAGGTTGAGGGCCGCGTAGCTGGTGCCCCCGAGGTTGACCTCGCTCCCTCCGTAGGTTCCGGATAGGGCCACGGAACCGTTCGCGTCCAGGCTTCCGCCCCCGACGTGGCTGATGGTGGTGGTGGGCAGGAGGGAGCCCCCGGTGGTCAGGTTGAACTCGTAGTGGTAGGCCCCGACCAGGTTGAACTGGCTGGTCGAGTTCCACGTTTCGCCCGGAGAGAGCTCGAGCGGGACAAGTCCGAGGGCCGGCGTGAACGTCGTGCTCGCGTTGGCGCTCAGGTCCGCGCTCAGGTTCTTCGACTTGAGGAGGATGCCGTTCACCGTGTAGCTCGAGGCGTCGCGAAGCCCGGCCGAGAGCGAGATGTCGGACGAGACCAGGGCGAGCGCCCCGGTCGCGGTCCCGTTCACCGTGACGTTGCCGTGCGTGGTGAAGGTGAGGATGGCCCCGATCGATTCCCAGCCGTGGTGCGTCACCGTTCCGATGGCGTAGGGGTGCGCGCAGTTCGGCCGGCAGTACTGCACGCTGACGAGCACGCCCATCGTCCGGTTCACCGTCACCACGTAGACCCCGGGCGACGGATTCGTCTCGTTCAGGATCACCGCGAAGCCGGCCGTCGCACGGGCGTGGTAGACGAACATCCCCGCGACCCCGTCGAGGGTCCCGGTCTTGACGGCCCCGTAGGCCCAGCTGGAAAAGCCAGGAACGACCGAGGTCCCGGGGGTGGAAGGAACGGCGGCTCCGAGGCCGGGGACGAATACCATCATGAGGGTGACCGCCACTACGACCCCGGTGCCAACGAAGCCGCTGCGCCCCACCCCGAACATTCGCGTCCTCGCCCCAGTCCCCACTGTCTCGAGAGGGGGAGTTGTTCTTAAACCGAAGTTTCGGGGCCTTCGACCGCCCTTGGACCCCGTGCTACACTTTCGCAACTTCTTCGGAGGACCTTGGCGCGAGGGCTGACCGAGGCCGAGGCGCGCGTGCTGGCGGTCCTTCTCGCCTCTCGAACGGACCGGGAGCGGGAACGCCTCAACCTGATCAACGTGCCCCGGTCCACGTACCACGCGATCCGGCGCCGGGCCTACGACGAATCCTGGCTGAAGGATCGCTACGTGCCCCATCCCGTCGTCCTTGGCCGCCCTTGGGTCACGTTCGTTCTCGCCCGTCCGTTCGCGGAGAAGTTCGACGAGCTCGTGACGACGCTCTCGGACGACCCGGGGGTGGTCCTCGTCTGGCGGGGCGCCCAGATCGTCCTCGCCGTCCTGTTCCACGCCAAGCCGGCCGACCTCGATCGGCTCGTCACGCGGATGGAGAAGAACCATCTCGCACCCCCTCCGACGTGCGTCACGACGCGGACCGAGGGTCCCTCGATCCCGGTCTACTTCGATTTCGAAGGGCTCTGGTGCCACGTCGCCGGGTTCGACGGGACCCTCGCCTATCCTCACGGGCTTGGCGGGGGCATCCCGGAGGAGGCGGAGACGGGCGGCGGCCCCCTCCTCTCCCCGCACCAGTGGTGGGCGACCGCCGAGCTCCTGAACCGGCCGTTCCGGGCTTCGGAGCAGGGACGCGGTGGCCATCTGGTCGGACCGTTCGGGCTTCCGTTCTCCCAGCGGCAACTGCTCCGGAAGGGCTGGGTGGTCCACCGGACGCTGCTCGATCCGTCCCGCCTCCCTACCTATCAGGGGCGGGCGGCCGACCAGGTCGTCCTGGTCACGGGCACGCCCCGCGCGGGCGCCCGGCCCGAGGTCCTGTTCGCAACCCTCAGCCGCGAGGCGCGGGTCTACCCCTTCCTGTTCGTTACCGCCCCGGACCGCTGGCTCCTCGGAGCGCTCGGGGGATCAAGCCCGCGCCCCGTCGCCGATGGCGGTGCGCGCCGGCCCGTCCTTCCGACGCTGCAGGAGTACCTCGAGGGTATCGAGATCGCCCAGGAGCCCGTGGCCGGATTCGTCGCGGCCGTGGACCACCGGTACGACAAGCTCGCGCCCCCCACCTCGCGGCCGACCCCGACGAAGGGATGATATGGTCGGGCTCGGCACTCCCCCGTCGGGCGCGTCGCCTAGTCTGGATAGGGCACCGGGTTCCTAACCCGGCGGTCGAGGGTTCGAATCCCTCCGCGCCCGAGTACTTCGCGGTTCGAATCTTCAGAGATCGCGTCGCCGGCGGCCTCGAATCTCACGCTCGGTGCGCGTGAGCTTCTGGCTCCGAGCTGCCGGATCTGGGACCTCTGCCCGGATCTGCTTCACGTCGGGGTGGTCGGGGGCCGAAGGAGCGGAAGTTCACCCGGGCGGGGACTCAGGATCCCGGGAGGGTTCCTCCGCGAGTCTTCGGCCCACCGCCTCCTTGCGCGTGAGGTCAACGTGGGCATCCAAGAGGGGGTAGACCACGTTCTCCTCCCGAGCGTTGTGCTCCCACAGTACATTGGTGAGCTCGAACTCAGGGGTCTCGGTGGAACCGTCCTTGCTCGCGAGCTCGGCTTCGATCCGCTTGAGGGCCGCCTCGATCCGTTGGTGGTCCTCCAGCAAGAGCTCGACCAAACCCCTCTGCGCCGCGTCGGCCTCCGTCATGATGGGGAACAGGTCCCGTTCCTCGATGTCGATATGTCGTCGGAGACCCCCCGCGAAGGCCGAGAACAGCCGGGCGCGTCGCTCCCGCTCGGCCGGGGGTGTCCTCTGGAACTGCTCGAAGAGTTCGTCGAGCGCCCGGTGGTCCTGCCCGAGGAGCTCGGAGATGGAAGACCTCGGGCCGCTCATCGGAGAGCCCGCCTCTCTCGGCGCGCTTGGAGGTTTGCCGAGGAGAGCCCCGACAGCCGCGGGGGCCTGGAACAGAGCATGGGGAGGGTCCCGCGGGCTCGGAGGGTCGCCAGGGCATGGCTCACGTCCCCCGTGGCGCCCACCGACCGGCTCGGAACGGTTCCGGGCGACCCCTGTTCTGTGCGTATGTCGGCGACCCCGGCAGTCCAGAAGCCGGAGAGCTCCCGGGGCCACCGCCGGATCCAGGCGCGCGAGATGCGCTGGAGCGGAGCA
>JAWOKS010000057.1:0-7707 GCA_033854115.1 Thermoplasmata archaeon | reverse complement strand
AGACGCAGCAGGGCCAGGGGGCCACCCGCACCGGCGCGGCCGCCCCACCTTCCGGCGGGGCTCCGCCGTTCGGCGGCGGGGAGGCGGGTGCGCCTCCTCCGGCCTCGATGTCGGGCGGGGGAGGGCCAACGCGGCCCGGGACCGGCGGAGCCGAGGCGTCGGCGGTCCCGGCCGCGGCCCCCGGCGCGCTCCGGCCCTGTCCGAGCTGCGCGAAGCAGATCCCCCCCGACTACCTGGTCTGCCCGTTCTGCGGAGCCGTGACCCAGTAGGCGGACGAGTAGGGCGGGAATCCGCGCGGGCTCCTCCGCCCCGTAGGGCGGAGCCCGGCCGGGGGGTCGCGCAGGTCGACCGCGGGTTCCGAGCCTTTATGGCAGGCCGCTCTTCGGGCCGTCCGCAGCGATGGTCGGGGATGTCGAACGCGGGCAGCAGAAGATCGACTGGGCCCGGGCCCACATGCCCGTCCTTGAGGCGGTCCGGGCCCGGTTCGCGACGGAGCGGCCGTTCGAGGGGCTGACGGTCTCGGCGGTCCTCCATGTCGAGGCGAAGACCTGCGCCCTCGCGCTCGCCCTGCACGCGGGCGGGGCCCAGGTGAAACTCGCCGCGAGCAACCCCCTCACCACCGACGACGACAGCGTCGCGGCGGTCCGAGCGGCCGGCGTGGAGACGTACGCGGTCCGCGGTGAGTCGTTGGACGACTACCGTCACGGCCTCGAGGCGCTGCTCGCCGCGGACCCGCACGTCATCGTCGACGACGGCGCGGACCTCGTCGCGCTCGTCCACACCGAGCGCCCGCAGCGGGGCCGGCTCCGAGGCTCGACCGAGGAGACGACCACCGGCGTGACCCGCCTCAAGGCGCTCGAGCGCTCCGGTCGCCTTCTCTTCCCGGCCATCAACGTGAACGACGCCTCGATGAAACACCTTTTCGACAACCGGTACGGGACCGGGCAATCGACCGTCGACGGCCTCCTCGCCGCGACGAACCTCCTCGTCGGCGGGAAGGTCGCGGTCGTCGCGGGCTACGGCTGGTGCGGGCGCGGGGTCGCGTCCCGGCTGAGGGGCCTCGGGGCCGAGGTGGTGGTCACCGAGATCGACCCCGTCCGGGCGCTCGAGGCGCGCATGGACGGCTACGCGGTCCGGACGATGGAGGAGGCGGCGCCGTCCGCCGACCTGATCGTCACGGTCACCGGCCGCCCGGGGGTCGTCCGCGACGAACACCTCCGGCTCCTCAAGGACGGCTGCCTGCTGGCCAACGCGGGGCACTTCGACGTCGAGATCTCGAAGCCGGACCTCGCTCGGCTCGCCCCCACGCGGCGCTCCGTGCGGCCGAACGTCGAGGAGTTCCGCTTCGCGGACGGCCGACGGGCATACCTCCTCGCCGAAGGCCGCCTCGTCAACCTTGCGGCGGGCCAGGGCCACCCGGTGGAGATCATGGACCTCTCGTTCGCGCTCCAGGCGCTCTCGGCCGAGCACCTCGCTCGCCACGGCGAGGAGCTGGAGCGCAAGGTGCTCCCCGTTCCTCCCGAGATCGACCTCGCCGTCGCCCGCGCCGCGCTCGGGCCGCTCGGCGTCCACCTCGAGCGGCCGACCGAGGAGCAGCTCAAGTATGCGGAAGCTTGGGAGGGAGGGACCTAGGAACCATGGTGGAGGGCAAGATCCCGGACGGGCTTCGCTACACGAAGAGCCACGAATGGGTGAAGGTCGACGGGAACCACGCCACCGTGGGGATCACCGACCACGCCCAGTCCGAGCTGACCGACATCGTCTTCGTCGACCTGCCAGCCCCGGGGAAGTCCGTCGAGCTCGGCGGGGTCGTCCTCGTCCTCGAGTCGGTCAAGACGGTCGCCGAGGTCTACGCCCCGGGCGCGGGCAAGGTCGTCGAGGCGAACGGCGAGCTGAAGGCCCACCCCGAGCTCGTCAACCAGGACCCGTACGGCAAGGGCTGGCTCTTCCGCCTCGAGCTCACCGGTCCGGTCGACCCGGCGCTCCTCGACGCCGAGGGGTACCGCAAGCTCCTCGCGGCCCCGGGCTAGGCGGACCGACGCTTACTTGCCCCGGAACTCGGGGCGGCGTCGCTCGAGGTACGCCTGCATCCCTTCCGTCCGGTCGGCCGTCGCGAACGTGCGGCCCGCCGACTCGCCCTCGAGCCGGAGCGCCTCCTCGTAGTCGAGCTCCTCGCCGTCGTCGATCACCTGCTTCGCCCAGCGGACCGCGAGCGGGGCCCGCTGCGCGATCGTCGCGGCGAGCACCGCGGCCTCCTCGCGCGCCGAGTCCGCCGGCACCACCTGCGCGACGAAGCCGAGGCGGCGCGCCTCCTCCGCGGTCACCGGGACGCCGGTGAGGACGAGGTGCTTCGCCTCCGCGCGGCCGATGAGCCGCGCGAGGCGCGTCGCGCCCCCCATCCCCGGGTGGATCCCGAGCGAGACCTCGGGCAGGCCGAGCTTCGCGTCCGAGGCGGCCACGATGAGGTCGGCGGCGAGCGCGAGCTCGAGCCCTCCGCCGAGGGCGTAGCCCTCCACGAGCGCGATCACGGGCCGCGGGAACGTCTCGATCCGCCGGGCCGCGCGCTGGCCGACGAACCCGAAGGCGACCCCCTCCTCGGGGGACTTGCGGGCCATCTCGGCGATGTCCGCGCCCGCCGCGAAGACCGGGCCGGACCCGGCGAGGACCACCACCCGGAGGTCGACGTCGTTCTCGAGTTCCCCGAACGTGGCGTCGAGCTCTCCGAGGAGCTCCGAGCTCAGGGCGTTGAGCGTCTCGGGACGGTCGAGGAGGACCCAGGCGACCGGGCCGTGACGCTCGACCCGGACGTAGGAGAGGGGCCATCGCACGTCGCCCCGGGCCGCGCGGTCCCGCAGCTCTTGGGCGACCGGGAACGAGCCGTTCCAGCGCGCGGCGTACGCCTCGGTGAGACGGAGGCCCTCGGCGAGTCCGACCGCGGAGAGCTGCGCGAACGGGGCGGCGCGCCGTCGCAGGCCGACGAGCGCTCCCCGATCGACCGCCTCCGGGCTCGCGACCTTCTCCTCGACGAGACGCGTCACGATCCCGAAAGTGAGCCCGAGGAAGCGCTCGCGCACGGCGGCCTTGCGCTCGGGCTCGACCGACGCCTCCTTCCAGGGCCACGGCTGGCCCGAGCGGAACTGCTGCTCGAGCGCCTTTGAAGGGGCGTACGGCGCCCCGAACGCGCGGTAGAGGGTCGTCTCGGCGTGGAAGGCGATCGGGATCCCGGTGACGTTCATGAGCTCGAACGGTCCGAGGGTTGCCCCGAAGAGCTCGCGTCCGACCTCCTCGATCGTCGCCAGGCTCGCGACCCCCTCCTCGGCGAGACGGCTCGCCTCGTTGAGGTAGGGGACGAAGTAGCGGTTCACGCAGAAGCCGGCGCGATCGGCGGTCTCGATCGGGATCTTGCGCAGACGGTGGGAGAACCGGAAGAGTTCGGCACGGGCCTCGGCCGAGGTCGTCTCGCCCCCGACGACCTCGACCAGCTTGTTGATCGCTGCCGGGTAGAAGAAGTGGAGTCCGGCGAAACGGCCCGGCTCGGGAAAGCCGGTCGCGAGCGCCGTGACCGAGAGCGAGGAAGTGTTGGTCGCGACGATCGTGCTCGGCTCCACCCGGCGGGCGACCTCGGCGAAGACCTCCTTCTTGACCTTCTCGTCCTCAAAGACCGCCTCGATCACGAGCGACGACCCTTCGACCGCCTCGGCGAGATCGGAGGTGAAGTGGATCCGTCCCACGAGCTCGTCCCGCGCGGTGGGGGTCATCTTGCGCCTCGCGACAGCCCCGTCGAGGGACTTCGCGAGCAGCCCCCGTCCACGCTCGAGCGCGGCCGGGTCAACGTCCCGGACGCGGGTAGGGAACCCGGCGGCGGCGCACGCTTGGGCGATCCCGGCCCCCATCGTTCCCGCCCCGAGGACCGCGACACGCGCCGGTGGACGAAGTTGAGCGATCACGCACTTTCTCCGCTCGAGAACCTTCCGCTCGGCCGTGGAGACGCTGGCTCTATAAGGAATGCGGCGAGCCGGGAAGAGCCGTCACGTACGGCACGCGGCAACCCCCGCCAAGGACCGCGGAAGGTTGGCCCCTCCGAGGCATTCGACCGGGGGCGCCCGTTCCAGGAAGCAGGGTCGGTAGGACGGGCTCAGGCACGGGTCGGGCGGAACGCCAAGACGAACCGTTCGAGGTCGAACGTGACCGAACGTCCTGGGCACGCGGGCCGCCGCGAAGGTCAGGGACGGCCGGGAGTCCGGCGGCGAACCATCCTCCTCTGGTCGGGCCGTCCTCACCTTGTCCGAGAAGCCAGCGATGGGTCCGATGCGCCTGCCCCACGAAGAAGTCCTCTCGGTCGTCGGACCCGTGGTCCCCGGCCCCGACCCTCCGGCGCCCCGTCCGACCGCCGACCTTCCCAATCGAGACCTGGCTCGGTGGCAGAGGCTCCGCCGTGCCCGTGGGCCTCTCCGGACCGCGGGGGGAGGTCGAGAACGTCGAGCATGCTCAGGTTCGTAAGGACCGACGCCTACGGCTCGGACGTGGACGACGGGGCGTGGGGCCTCGAGACCGAGGCGGCGCTCACGGCGGAGCGGCAGTTCGTGCTCACGCTGGGAGGCTTCGCGCTCGAGATCGCCGGCGCGACCCTCGTGACGCACGAGAAGATCCCCGCCCCGAGGTTCAATTTCGTCCAGGAGATGGGCGTGGGACCGGAACGCCAGACCGCCTTCTTCGAGCGGGCCCTCGACCACTACTTCCAGCGTGCGCTGCGCCCGACCTTCCGCGTGCCCGTCCCGGTACCCTCCCACGTCGACCGGGGGCTCCGGCGGTTCGGTTTCCGGCCGAGGTCGTCGCTGCTCACCGTGCTCCTCGAGCACGGGACCCCGACCGAGTCCCGGACCTCCGCCGTGGAGATTCGGGAGGCCCGGACCTCGGACCTCGACGAGATCGCTTCGTTCTGGACCGACCCGGCCGAGCGGCCCGAGCTCCGGACGGCGGTCGACGTGGCCTGGCACCATCCGAACCCCCACGAACGACTCGTGCCTCTCCTCGCCACCCTGGGGAGCCAACTGGTGTCCGCCGCCGTGGTCTACCGCTACCGCACCGCGGCCGGCATCCACTTCGTTGCGACCCGCCCGTCCGCCCGCGGACAGGGTGCCGCGTCCGACCTCGTGCGCTACGCCCTTCGGGAGCATCCCGCCGGCGCGGGGGCACGGCTATCGATCTTCGCGGACTCGGAGCGCCTCGAGAACCGGCTGCGAAGGCTCGGCTTTCTACCCGCGCGATCGTTCGTCGAGTACGAGCTCCCCCGGGCGGCGGAGCTCGCGATCCCTCCGCCGGGGCCGCCCGGGCCGCCGCGCTGGCGCCCTCCGCGCCGTCCGGGGGAAGGCGCGTCGGCCTAACCCTGGCGCAGGCTGTCGAGCTTCATCCGCTGCTCGATCGCGGCGATCGACCGTACGGTGGAGACGACCGTGTCGGCGTTGAGCGAGATCGAATCGATCCCCTCGCGGACGAGGAACTCGGCGAACTCGGGGTAGACGCTCGGCCCCTGGCCGCAGATCCCGACGGACGTCCCCTCGGCGTGGGCGCCCTCGATGAGCAGGTGGATCGCCCGCTGGACCGCCGGGTCGCGCTCGTCGAAGTAGCCCATCCGCCCAAGCGTTTCCGAGTCCCGGTCCGCCCCCAGCACCAACTGGGTGAGGTCGTTCGAGCCAATCGAGAACCCGTCGCAGTGGTGGGCGAACTCGCGGGCGAGGAGGACGGTCGAGGGCACCTCGGCCATGAGGTAGAGCTTGAAATCGCGCGAGCGGCGCAGCCCCGCGGTCCGCATCGTGGTCGCGATCTCCTCGAGCTCCCAGGTGTTCCGGACGAACGGCAGCATCACCATCGCGTTCTTGAGGCCCTTGTCCGCCCGCACGCGATGGATCGCCTCGAGCTCGGCCTCGAACGCGGGCTTGAACACGCTCGAGATGTAGCGGGAGCAGCCCCGCCAGCCGATCATCGGGTTGTCCTCGACCGGCTCGAACGGTTCGCCGCCCGGCATGCCGCGGTACTCGTTCGTCTTGAAGTCGGAGGTGCGCACGATGACGGGGCGCGGATGGAACGCCTCGCAAACCTTGCCGATCCCGTCGGCGAGCCGCCGGACGAGCTCCTCCCTCTTGCCCTGCTGGAGGAGCGCGAGAGGGTGCTCGCGGACGTGGGCGGTGAAGATGAACTCGATCCGCAGCAGGCCCACGCCCGAGACCGGGAGGCGCGCGTACTCCTCCGCCTTCTCCGGGACCCCAACGTTGACGTAGATCTTGGTCGCGGTGACCGGGACGCTCTCGTGGAGGGAGGCGACGCCGCCGGCCCCGACGGAGGGAGCGCGCGGGGCCTCGGTCCCCGGCCGCCGGCCCCTCCAGACCGCGCCGGTCTTCCCATCCACCGTCACCTCGTAACCGTCCGCGATGGTCCGGGTCGCCTCGCGGGTCCCGACGATGCAGGGGACGCCCAGCTCGCGCGAGACGATCGCGGCGTGACAGGTCATCCCGCCCTCGTCCGTGACGATCGCGGCCGCCCGTGACATCGCCGGCACCATGTCCGGGGTCGTCATCGTGGTGACCAGAATCTCGCCGGCCCGGAGCTTCTCCATCTCCTCGGCCCCGCGAAGGAGACGGGCGAGGCCGGCGGCGACGCCCGGGCTCGCGCCGAAACCCCGCAGGATCGGTTCCTCGTCGGCCGGAGCGGCCCGGGCCGGCGCGGGGGTTCGTCCTTCCGATCCCGCGACGATCGCGCTCGGGATCGTCGTCACCGGGCGCGCCTGGACGATGTAGAGCGTGTTCGCGTCGCTGCACCACTCGACGTCCATCGGGCGACGGTAGCGCGATTCGATGAGGCGGGCGAGCGAGACGAGCTTGAGGAGCCGGGCGTCCGGCAGCTTCTGTCGCGCGCGCTCCGCGACCGGCACTTCCTCGCGGCGGTTGCCCCCTCCTTCGGCCCGGACGAGGCGGACCTTCTGTTCGGAGATCTGCTTGTGCACGATCTTCTGCGTCGCGCCGTCGATGACGTAGTGGTCCGGCGTGACCTCGCCCCCGACCACCGTCTCGCCAAGGCCCCAGCCCGCCTCAACGATCATGTGGTTCTCGCCCGTGTTGGGGTCCCGGGTGAACAGGATCCCGCTCACGGTCGCGTCGACCATCTTCTGGACAAGCACGGCGAGCCGGACGTTCGCGTGGTCGAACCCCTTCTTCTGGCGGTAGACGAGCACCCGCGGGGTGTAGAGCGAGCCCCAGCAACGTCGGATCGCATCGAGAACGTTCTCCGACCCGTGGACGTTGAGGAGGGTCTCCTGGAGGCCCGCAAAGGAGGCATCCTCGAGGTCCTCCGCGGTCGCGCTCGAGCGCACGGCCGCGAAGCGGACGTCGTGCTGCCGGGCGAACGACTCGTAGGCCTCGGCGAGAGCGCGGCGCAGCGCCGCGGGGAACGGGACGGTCTCGAAGGCGGTCCGGATCCGCCGGGACGCCTCCTCGATGGTCGACGGCGTTCGCTCGTCGAGACCGGAGAGGGCGGACGCGATGACCGACTTGAGCTCGGTCGCGTCGACGAACTCGCGGTACGCTTCGGTCGTGATCACGAACCCCGGAGGGACGGGGAGCCCCTGGCGGACGAGCTCCCCGAGCTTGCCCGCCTTGCCCCCGACCAAGGGGAGGTCCGCATCGGACACATCGGCGAGATTGAGGACGAGCG
>JAWOKS010000056.1:0-6417 GCA_033854115.1 Thermoplasmata archaeon | reverse complement strand
TCACCGTTTTCTCCCGGCCGGACGTGACGCTCACCGTCGCGCCGGGCTCGGTCCTCGCGGGCCACTCCGTCTCGTTCACGGGAACCGTCCAGGGTGGCTCGGGTGGCCTCACGTACGCCTGGGTCGGTCTCCCCTCCGGCTGCTCGGCTCCGTCCGGGCCGAACCTCACCTGCTCGCCGAGCTCGGCCGGCTCCTACCGCGTGAACCTCACGGTCACGGACTCGAACGGGATCTCCTCGTCCGCCAACGTACGCCTCAGCGTCGAGGCGCAGTTCCTCGGCCTCCCCGCGGTCGAGGGGTACGCCGTCGTGGGCGGAGCGGCCGCGGCGGTCGTGATCGCGTTGCTCGTCGTCCTCCTCCTCCGGCGGCGACGCCACCGGCCCCCGCCCCCGGCGCCGTGGACCCCCGAGGCAGGCGAGGCGGCGCCGGCCGGCGGCGAAGCCCTGTTCGTGCCGCCTTCCGGCCAGCCGTTGCCCGAGACGAGCGAGGAGCCGTCCCCGCTCGAGCCACCCCAGGAGCCCCCTCCACCCGAGCCGCTCTTCCCGGACGAGGGCGGCCCTGGCGGGTTCCCCCCGCCCCCGAGCGGCCGGGCGGACCCCGATCCCCGGGCCGCGGTCGCCCCCGACCGCGACGCCGAGCCCGAGCAGCGGGGCGCCGAGGAGGGTGCCTCGCCCGCGGAGGTCCCCGGTTCCTCGGGCGCGACGCCGACCGATCCCCGTGGAGCGGGCGCCCCCCGCGGCTCGCACGGACGCGGCTCGCCGGTCTCGGCGCCTCCGCGCCACGGTCGACCGTCCTGGTCGGGGCGCCTCGCGGACCGCCGCCACCGCCGGTCGCGCGACGCCTAGACCCCCTGCCTCGCCGCCCCGGTCCTGACCGCGTTTTCCTCATCCCTCATGGGGCCCCCGCCTGGAGAGGCTCATGTCGACCGTTGTCTACATATAGTCATGTTGACATTGGTGAACATGATGGGCGCGGCCAAGATGGAATCGGGGCTCACGGAACGGCTCGTCCGGCTCCGGGGCGAGGGCAAGGCGTGCTGCGTGTCGGACTACGGGAAGATCGCGCGTGAGGTGCGCGGATCGCCCCGGTTCTCGGATCTCCTCCGTCGCTCGAAGGCGACCGCCGACGAGCACCGGCTCCTTTGCCTCGGCCTGCTCAAGCGCCGGGGGGAGCTCTGCGCGTGCGAGCTCCAGGCGGCGACCGGCCTCACGCATCCCACGGTGAGCCACCACATGGGCGTCCTCGTCGACGCGGGGCTCGTGCGCGCCCGGCACGAGGGCAAGTGGACGTACTACGCGCTCGAGGCCAAGGCGGCTCCGGAGGTCCCATGACCGGGTCGGGCGGGTCGGGACCTGCGGACGAGGTCCGGCGCGAGCAGGTTCGCGAACACTACGCGCGCATCGCCGCCCCGACGGGCCGCCCTCCGTCCTCGACCGACCGTCCCGAGGGCCGGGAAGGAGCGGGCGCCTCGCCCCCACCGTGCTGCACGGGCTCGTCCTGCTGCGGGGGCTCCGCCGGCAGCGGGGACGCCTCGTGTTCGGGCTCGCTCGAACTCGGGTACACCGTGGAGGAGCTCGGGATCCTGCCCGAAGGGGCCAACCTCGGCCTCGGCTGCGGGCACCCGACGGGGCTCGCCGCACTGAAGCCGGGCGAGACGGTCCTCGACCTCGGGAGCGGGGCGGGGATCGACTGCTTCCTCGCCGCGCAGAAGGTCGGTCCCGAGGGCCGGGTGATCGGGGTCGACATGACCCCGGAGATGATCGCGAAGGCCCGCGCGAACGCGCGGGCCGGCGGCTACCGCAACGTCGAGTTCCGGCTCGGGGAGATCGAGCACCTTCCGGTCGCGGACCGCTCGGTCGACGCCGTGCTCTCCAACTGCGTGATCAACCTCGCCCCGGAGAAGGGCCAGGTCTACCGCGAGGCGTTCCGCGTCCTCAAGCCGGGCGGACGGTTCGCGGTCTCGGACGTGGTCGCGACGCGCCCGATCACCCCCGAAGAACGGGCGAACCCCGCCCTCTGGTCCTCCTGCTCGTCCGGCGCGCTCGAGGCCGGAGCGATCGAGGGCCTCCTCCGCGCAGCGGGGTTCGAGGAAATCTTGATCGACCTCAAGGATCCCGAGGCGGCGGCTCCGGAATCTCTCGAAGGGCAGGCCTCGCTCGGGGTCGTTGCGGCGGACATTCGTGCGAGCCGTCCGGCCCGGGAGACCCCGGAGGGCCGCTCTAGCAGGGCTTACTAGCCCGGCGGCCTCTGCCGTGGAGGACCGTGAGGCGGGTCGGTCGTGAGACGGCGCGCGCGGACCGGGTCGCCAGTCCCCGGCTCCTCCGGGAGCCCATCGACCGTGCAAGGGAGTCCCCCTACGTCCCGAAGGACGAGATCCTCGCGTTCGCAAAGCGGGGGGGGGCGGTCGCCCCGTCCCACGAGGCGCACCGTCGGAGGGCGAGGGGCCACGACGCACCGGAGGCAGGACGGTGAGCCTCGCGGACGTGCTCCTCGCCGTCTGGCACCAGACGCTCGAGGAGGGAGCTCCCGAGGTGGAGATCGAAGGCCGACGCTACCGTGTCGGGAGGACGCGGGGCCGGGGTCTCCGGGTGCTCGCGTTCACGTACGCGGAGCACGAGATCGAGGGGATCGAACAGAACCCCGAGACCAGCTCGAGATGGGCGAAGCTCGCCCAGGAGGGTCAGCGCATCCTGCAGTTCTCCTCGCGACGGCGCTACTTCGCGAACGTCTGCGAGGGGCGCCTGACCCGCTATCCTTCGTGGAAGGCTCTCGGGCTCCCCGACTAGTCGACCCGCCGACGGGGCCGAGCGAGGCGTCGGCCGGACCGGGGTGGCGAACCGCCGTCTCGGAGAGGGCTCGGGCGCCGGCCCGACCGTCGTCAGGATTCCCCGTCGGCGCGCGGAGTCTCAGCTCCTTCGTCGCATGATGAAAGGAGGGCGGGGGAGCTACCTACCCGGTTCCGCCTCCACTCTCCGAGCCGCTACCACTGCGAGCTTCTCGTAGGCCCGCGCACGCTGACGCACCTCGGCTACCGCCGGGACCCACGGCTCGGTCCTCCGGCGCGTTGGTTTCGACGGAAGCGGTCCTCCGACCGGACGCGCTCGCTGGAAGCATCCCCTGCGGACCTCGACCCCGCCGGGCGGGGCTGCCGTCTCGAGGAGATCACCTTTCCGACGATGCTGGAGCCGACGCACCGCTCGAACCTCTGGGCGACGGTCGAGGCGCGCACCGTGCTCGTGCGGATCGAACCGACGGCCGGGTCCGCCGATCGGCCCCACATCGCGTGGGAGACCGAGTCGGTCTCCCGCCGCGGACCTCCCCCCGTCGTGGGGGGCCCCTCGGGCCGCGCGCATCCGCGCAGGGGACCGGCCCTCCGTTTCACGTTCGGAGGGAGCCGAGAAGGCGATCGAGACTCTCTCCGATGAAACGGTAGGCGTCGTGCCCTCTCGGCGTGAGCTCGAGGCGATCGCCTCCATCGTCCTCGGGAAGCAGTCTCACGAGGTCGCGTTCAGTGAGGAAATTGAGGTAACGCGTGAACAGCGAGTAGTTCAGGCCCGCCCGTTGCTGGACCTGGGTCCTCCGGGCCTTGTTCGGGTCCGCAAGGATCCCCCCGAAGATCCGGACCACGACAAAGAGATCCGGACGTGTGAGGGGGACGGGCTCCGACATGGTTCACGCGTAGCGGCGCCAGAGCTCCTGCTCGATCCGCGCGACCCCTTCGACGAACAATCGGGAGCGCGCCTCGAACCGGCCCGCCCGGCTCAGCGTCGCTCTCCAGAACCAGATCGCGCAGACGATCACCAGCGTTCCCACGACCGCGCTGAGAACCACTCTTAGGACATTCGGATCGATCGAGGCTCCGAAGGCGGGCAGGACCAGGCTCGGGAACAGGTAGCTCGCGTACGCCACCGACGCGGGGAAGATGAGCGCCCAGAGCAGGATGGTGTCCGACGCGTGGGACCGAATCCGGACCGCCTCGGTCCGGACCCGTGCGAGCTCGTCCACTACCTGCGCGAGTAATTGGGTGGGGTCCCGGTCCTGTTCCGGGGCGAATCCCCCGTCGCGCCCTTTCGTCTCGTGTCGCAGGGAGGCTCGAAGAAGGAACGCGATGACCGTGGCTACGGCGACCAGGATGCTTGCTCCGAGGCCCGCGAGGACCCCGGCGAAGGAGGCTCGGATGGTCAACCCGAGGAGCAGGAGGTTCACGCCGGGTCCTCCGAGGGTGATCGCCACCAACACCCCCCAGCCGACCCGGCTCCCGCGCCTCTGGGCCTCGAGCTCCTCGGAAGTCTCCCGGGCGAGCTCGCGTACTCCCCGGCGCAGCGAGGACATCGCGTCGACCTCGGGCAGGTCCTCCCTCCTGGCGTCCGGGGGCAGCTCGGCAGGCAGATCGTCCATCGGACCCCCCTTGACGGGGAATCGGGGTCTCGCCTGATACGGCTTCCTCCACCCGGATACGTGCGCCTCCGGTACGGGGGTCCCGCCGGGAGAGCATCGGTCAGGGACCCGCGCCACGGTCCTGGTTCGAAGCCCGGACCGATGCGGACCGCGGTCCACGGCCGAAGGACGGACTGAACGCGGAAGGCCACCAGCGCATCCGCAGCTCGCCGGACGACCGCGGAGGGTCCCGCCCCTCTGCCAGACGCCGTACGCGTCGTTCGAATTGGGTGGCCCTCAGGGAAGATTGATGTCCCGCCGGGCCGTACGGCGCCATCGGGCGAGCACCTCCATGGTCGCCGCGGAAGGGGCGGTCCGCGATCCCGCCGTCGAGCCTTCCCGATCGCCACCGTCATCGCTCCCGAAAGGGCTGCGAGAGGAGGATCGCGAAGCTGAACTCCAGTCCGAGTTGGTGAACTGCCCCTCCTGCGGCCGACCCAACCCGGCCGGACGCGGATCGTGCTGGGGTTGCGGCAATGCTCTGGACGGGTCGGGAGGAGAGCGAGCGCGGCCTGGGACCACCGCCTCGGACCGAGCACCACCCTCCCTTCTGGCGTCGGCCACCGGCCGGGAAGGTGTCCGCGACCAAGGGGAGACGGACTCAGCCTACCGCGATCTTTGCCGGAGGGCCGGTTGGGCGTCGGCGACCTCCGTCATCCTCCTCGTCTTCGCGCTGGTCCTTCCATGGTACTCGGTCGGGGGCGTGGTGTCCTGTTCCCCCCCGCTCCAGTGCCTGCAGGGACCGGCGGGGGCCAACCCGCTCGGCCCGTTCTGGGACTTCAACTGGTACCTCTACACGCCGCCCCCGGGAAGCCCGTCCCACCTCGTCTGGGGTATCAGCCTCGTGGCCACCTCCACCGCGTTGTTCCTGGGGGCCGTGGGAACGATCCTCTTCGGCCTCATGGCCTCGGGAAAGGGCCTTGATCGGAAGATCGGTCGGTATGCCTCGATGGCCACGGGCACCGCCGCCGTCACCGCAATCTTGGCCTCCGTGACCCTGCTGGCCTGGCTCTGGGAGCAGGGGAGCGTGTGGGGTTCGGGAGTCGATCCGGCCAGCGGGGGGCTCAACGCCGTGTGGGGACCCGGCCTGGGCTGGTACTTGTGCATCGCCTCCGCGTTGGTCTTGTCCGTCCTCTTCGTGCTCGCGCGTCGCGACCTGGGAGAGGGCGAGAGGTTCTACGAGGGGCGAGCGGGGTCTCGCGCCCGAAAGTCCCGCCGCCATCCGGCCGACGCCGTGGCCGGCCGCGCGCACCTCTGAGAATGGTCGAATTCCGGCCGAGCCCCCTCGGCGGCCCTCCCCATGGCGCGAGGGTCGACCTTCACTCCGAGGGCGACCTAAGGTCGGGCCCGAACCGTTCACTGTACGTCTAGCGGGCTCCGAACGACGCTCAACCTCGGGATCCGTCGCCACTCTTGGCGTGCCGGGGGCGGCCGGTCCCAGGAGCGGGCCTTCACCACCTCGGGGGTTGGGCGGCGGCCGAGCGAGATCGGGCGACCTCGCCGCCCGGTCCGACGGTGCATGGTCGAGAACGCCTCGGCGTCCCCTGCGTCGGCCCTCCGAGAGCGGTCCGCAGGCGGCCGTGTCGGGGCGGAACGGCGGGCCGGTCTGGAGTCCCGGTCAAGGGCCGGGACCCGACGCGGTTCAGTAGACCAGTTTCACCAGAGCCCTGTTCGCGCCCAGGGAGACGGAGCTCGCCCGGAGCACGTCTGCGATCCCGATGGCAGCGGACCTGGCCGCCGTGGTCGCCACCTCGCGGACGTAGGGGAAGGCCCCGAAGCTGATGCCCGGGATTGTGAGCCCCGGGATCAGCGTGCAACGGGCGTAGCCATCAACGCTGACGCAGAGTGGGGTCCCGCCAGGAAAGGCCTTCACGTGGATCCTCAGAACTCCGGAATCGTCCGGCGTGAACACGACGGAAACGTCCGTCGGGCCGAAGACGGCGAGCGTCCCGGCGGCGTTGCTGTTGAATCCCTTAGCGA
>JAWOKS010000055.1:0-24921 GCA_033854115.1 Thermoplasmata archaeon | reverse complement strand
TCGCGCAGCCGTCGCCGTGGAACCGGACGTCGTCGATCCGCTGATGGCCGGCGTCCAGCTTGAGCTCGAGCGTGATATGGTCCCCGCAGAGCGGGTTGCTCTCGTCGCCGCGGCGGTCCGCCCCCTCGAGAGGACCGAAGTTGCGGGGCGACCGGTAGTACTGAAGGATCCGTTCTTGGTACATGTCGTAGGCCATTGGAACCCCCCTTGCTGTGGCGTCCGGTCCGAGCCGCGCCGCCGTAATAAAGGCGGCGTCGAGCACGCAAATCCGCCCGTGAGAGCGGCGGCGACCGCGCCGAGGGGCTCGCCGCCGCACAACTTATAACCACCTTCCCGTGTCTAAATTCGATGTCGGTCGCGGCCCCGCAGTACGAACGGTGGGTCGAGGAGTCGACGGTCGAGAACCTCTCCTCGACGCTGAACGACCCGGCCCCGGTCGCCGAGGGCCGTCGCGCGGCGTTCCGCTCGTTCCTCGAGCTCCCGCTCGAGCCGAACCCGCTCTACCGCAAGTACGGATACTTCGCCGGTGTCGACCTGTCCGGCCTCAATCCCGAGCTTCGCGCGGCGCCGGTAGCCCTCCCGCCGCTTCCCCCCGGCACGGTGCGCGTCGTCCACGACGCGTCGGGGAGCCGGGTCGAGATCAGCGAGCCGCTCGCTGCGGCCGGGGTGACCGTCGAGCCCCTCCCGAAGATCTGGTCGATGGGCGCCGGCGCGGCGGGCGACTTCCTGGCGGGCTACGACGCGTCAGCCGACCGGCTGACCGCTCTTGGAGCCGCCCTGGTCAACCGCGGCTACCGCCTCACGGTGCCCGACCGGCTGAACGAGCCGGTGCGGCTCCATGACCTGACGGTCCTCTCCTCCCCGCACGAGGCGCTCTCCGTCCGACGGACGATCGAGGTTGGCCGCGAAAGTCGGCTCCTCGCGAGCGAGGAGGTCTACGCCACCGGGCCCGTCGATCACCAGCGGCTCCTCGCCTCCTCGGTCGATGTGAACGTTCTCGCCGGCGGGCAGGCCGCCTTCCTCACGGTCCACGCCCCCGACGCGCGGACGGTCTCCCTGTTCCACCGCCGCGCGACGCTCGGCCCGAGCGGCCGGCTTGGTTGGGTCTTCTCGGGGTTCGGCGGCTACCGCACGCGGGGCCGCAACCTCTCCGTCCTCGCCGGGCAGGGCTCCGACCTCGAGGACCTGCAGGCGTACTACGGGACCGGACAGCAGGCGTACGACAGCGCCATCCAGATCACCCACACGGGCACGGACACGCACGGCCAGTCGATCACACGGGGCGTCTTCCAGGACGAGGCGCGCGGGATGAGTCGCGGCCTCGTGCGCATCGAGAAGGAGGCCCGCAAGACGGTGAGCTACCTCTCCGAGCACGCGATGCTCCTGTCCCGGGGCGCGCGCTCGGACACCATCCCGATCCTTGAGATCCTCTGCCGGGACGTCAAGGCGACCCACTCCACCTCCGTCGCCCCCGTCGATCCCGAGAAGGTCTTCTACCTCGAGTCCCGCGGCCTCCCGCGGGGGGAGGCGGTGCGGATGATCAGCGAGGGGTTCCTGAGCCACGTCCTGGCCCGGGCCCCCGTGGCGTACCTGCGCGAGCTCCTCTACCCGCTCCTGGCCGCCCGGTGGTCGGGCCAGGAGGTGGCGTGGACCCCGTCGGCGTTCCCCGCGCTCCCGCGCCTCGACTTTGCCGCGGACGTCCCGCCGACGGACTGGCGGTTCGACGCCAAGCTGCGCTGAGCGGTGCGCGGCGGCCGCGCGGGACGAACGCCGGCCTAGCCGACGGCCCCAGTCATCTCGAGCTGGATCAGCCGGTTGAGCTCGAGGGCGTAGTCGACGGGGAGCTCCTTGGCGAACTCCGCGAGGAACCCCATCAGGATGAGGTGGATCGCGTCCGACTCGTTGAGCCCGCGGCTCATGAGGTAGAAGATCTGCTCCTCGCCGATCTTCCCGACGACCGCCTCGTGGGTGATCGTTGCGTCCTCCTCGTGGATCTCGTTGTAGGGGTACGTGTCGGAGCGGCCGAGCTCGTCCGGGAGGAGCGCGTCGCAACGGACGGCCGCCTTCACGCCCGTCGCCCCCGGCGCGACGTGGAGGAGCCCGCGGTAGCTCGTCTGGCCGCCACGGATCGCGATCGACTTCGAGATGATCTTGCTCGAGGTGTCCGGGGCGGAGTGCACCGCCTTGGCGCCCGAGTCGATGATCTGGCCCTCGCTCGCGAACGCGACCGAGAGGACGTCCGCCCGCGCCCCGCGGCCCTTGAGGTAGACGGAGGGATACTTCATCGTCACCTTCGAGCCCATGTTGCCGTCGACCCACTCGACGAGCGCCCCTTCCTGGGCGACCGCGCGCTTCGTCACGAGGTTGTAGACGTTCTTCGACCAGTTCTGGACCGTGGTGTAGCGGAGTTTCGCGTACGGCTCGGCGATGACCTCGACAACGGCCGCATGGAGAGAATCGGTCGAGTAGATGGGGGCCGTGCATCCCTCCAGATAGTGGACCTTCGCCCCCTTGTCGGCGATGATCAGCGTCCGCTCGAACTGGCCGACGTTCTTCGCGTTGATGCGGAAGTACGCCTGCAGCGGGATCCCGGCGTCGACCCCCGGAGGAACGTAGACGAAGCTCCCGCCCGACCAGACCGCGCTGTTGAGCGCCGCGAACTTGTTGTCGTTGTACGGGACGACCTTCCCGAAGTACTTCCGGACGATATCCGGGTGGTCCTTCACCGCGGTGTCGGTGTCGGTGAAGAGGACGCCCTTCGCGGCGAGGTCCTCGCGGATCTTGTGGTAGACGGTCCCGCTGTCGTACTGCGCCCCGACCCCCCCGAAGAACTCCCGCTCGGCCTTCGGGATCCCGAGGCGCTCGAACGTGTTCTTGATGTCCGCCGGAAGGTCCTCCCAGCTCCGCTTCGGCCGGTCCTCGCCGAGCGGGTCGGCGTAGTAGGTGTAGGCGTCGAAGTCGATGTCGGAAAGGTCCGGCCCCCAGTCGGGCATCGGCCGCTCGACGAAGTGCTGGTAGGCCCGAAGGCGGTACTCCCGCATCCAGTCCGGCTCGTGCTTGATGTCGCTGATCCTCTCCACGACCTCGCGGGAGAGCCCCTTCGGAATGCGGACGCGGTACGTCTCGGGGTCCTTGAAGTCGTAGCGCGAGTAGTCGAGCGGAGTGATCTCGTTCGCCGTTTGCGCCATCGACCCCTCGATGAATTCCAACACAGAATGGTATTTAAATTAACGGTCGCCAGCGATGCGACAGCGGGCCATCTCTCGGACAGAGACGTGGTGAACCGGCCCTTGTAGGCGCCTTCGCTACAGAGCCTGATGACCGGCAGGCCGAGCTGCGGGTCACCCGAGGTGGAGCGGCTCAACCTGCCGCGGGCCGTGCGGCCTTGGGGGCGAAGAGCGCGGCGACCTTCTCGAGAGCGTCGAACAGGCGGTCGATCTCGGCCTCGGTGTTGTAGAGGTAGGGGCTCGCCCGTGTGAGCGCGGGGACCCCGAGCCTCTCCATGAGGGGCTGGGCACAGTGGTGGCCGGCGCGGACGCAGACACCGTCCTCGTCGAGGAGGTTCGCGATGTCGTGCGGATGAGTCCCGGCGAGGCTGAACGAGAACACCGCCTCGCGCTCGTGCGCCTCGTGGGGCCCGAAGCACCGGAGACGCGACCCGAGCCGCTCCTCCGCGTCCCGGAGCATCTTCCTCTGGAGCCGTTCCTCGTGCTTTCGAAGGTCCTCCCAACCCACGTGGGAGAGATACTCGAGCGCCGCCGCGAGGGCGATCGCGCCCCCGACGTTGGGGGTTCCCGCCTCGAACCGTGCGGGAGCCTCACGGAAGCTGACCCGGTCCGTGTGGACCTCCTGGATCATCTCGCCGCCACCGAGCGACGGGGGGAGCTCGTCGAGGAGGCTCTTCCTCCCCCAGAGCACGCCGATGCCCATCGGACCGAGCGTCTTGTGACCGGAGAACGCGAGAAGGTCGACGCCGAGGCGCTCGACGTCAAGGGGCCGGTGGGGCGCCGACTGGGCGGCGTCGACCACGACCAGCGCCCCGTGGTCGTGCGCCCGCTCGGCGATCTCGCGAACGGGATTGATCGTGCCGAGGACGTTCGAGACCTGGGTGAGCGTTACGACCTTCGTCCGTCCGTCCTCGAGCCAGCGGTCGAGCCCGTCGAGGCGAAGCCGCCCCTCGTCGTCGATGTCGAGGAACTCGAGGTCCACGCCCGCGTACTCGCGGAGGAAGTGCCAGGGTACGATGTTGGAATGGTGCTCCATCACCGTGGTGACGACGCGGTCCCCGCGACGGAGGCGCGAGCGGCCGAGGCTGGTCGCGACGACGTTGATCGCTTCCGTGGTCCCGCGGAGGAAGACGATCTCCGACGGGTCCTTCGTGCCGACGAACTTGGCGGCCGTCGCCCGGGCGGACTCGTAGGCGTCCGTGGCCTCGACGCTGAGCGCGTAGACGCCGCGGTGGACGTTCGCGTTCGTCCTCTGGTAGAACGCCTCCTCGGCGTCCAGGACCGCCTGCGGTTTCTGGGAGGTCGCCGCGGAGTCGAGATAGACGATTGGACGACCGTGGTCGCGTCGCGCGAGGATCGGGAAGTCAGCGCGCAGGCGCTCGACGTCCATCGGAGCGCCTCCTCCGCCCGATCGTTCAGCCCGAGGTGCCGGGGGCGCCAACCCGGACCCAGTCGTACCCCTTCGCCTCGAGCTCCTCCGCGAGCTCACGACCGCCCGAGAGCGCGACGACCCCCTCGACCATCACGTGGACGCGGTCGGGCTTCAGGTACTTGAGGATGCGCTGGTAGTGCGTGATCACGAGGATGCCGGCGTCGGGCCGGTGGAGCCGCGCGACGGTCTCCCCGACCGCGCGCACCGCGTCGATGTCGAGGCCCGAGTCCGGTTCATCGAGGATCGCGAAGACCGGGTGGAGCGTTGCCATCTGGAGCACCTCGACCCGCTTCTTCTCCCCGCCCGAGAACCCCTCGTTGAGCGACCGCTTGAGGAGGCTGTCGTCCATCCCGAGGTAGCCAAGGTGCGTCTTGAGGTCCCGGTCAAAGCCCGCCGTGTCGGCATCCTGCGCGGTGTGGCGTTGCATGTACGTCGTCCAGAGGAACTTCGCGAGCGACAGTCCGGAGACCTCCTGGGGATACTGGAAGCCGAGGAAGAGACCGGCCCGCGAGCGCTGCTCGACCGGCATCGCGAGGAGGTCCTTCCCGTCGAGGAGCGCCCGGCCCCGGGTGACCTTGTACTTTGGGTGGCCCATGAGCGCGTAGGCGAGCGTGCTCTTGCCCGAGCCGTTCGGACCCATGAGCGCCGTGAGCTCGCCGCTCTTCATCGTGAGGTTGACCCCTCGGAGGATCTCCTTCCCCGCGACCTCGGCGTGCAGGTCTTCGACCACGAGGGAGTGCGGGGTGGCGAGCGGCGTGGACACCATCAGCCGGTTGCAGCCGATACCGTTATTTAAACATGGCGCGGTGATTAAATCCTACCTCTCGCTGAGGGGGAATACACGAGGCGGGCCGTCTATGGAGAACCCGAAGCTGCTTGAAGGCAGTCGAGGCCGCATCCTCGAGGAGCTCGCGAACGGTCCCAAGACCGCGCGCGATCTCGCGGGGGTCCTCGGCATCCAGGAAAGCGCGGCCCGGGGCCACCTCGACCGGCTCGAGGAGCGGGGCTGGGTCGTCCCGTCGTTCCGCCGCGAGGGCGTGGGGCGTCCTCGGAAGCGCTACACGCTCACTTCCCTCGGCCAGGAGCAGTTCCCGAAGAAGTACGACCTGATGGTCGACGCGATCGTCGACCAGCTGCTCTCGAACGAGGGCGAGGGGTACGTGAGCGCCGTCCTCGCGGAGGCGGCCGAAAGGGTCGCCCGGGAGATTGCCCGGGACGTCCGGCCCGGATCCACCCCCGAGGAGAAGGTCCGCAACCTTGTCACCGTCCTCAACCGACTCGGTTTCCGCTCCAAGGTCGAGGCGACGCCCGACGGGCGCCAGCGCATCGTGCGGGCGAACTGCGTCTTCCGCCAAAGCGCGCTCGCGCATCCGTTCCTCTTGTGCGACGTCTTCGACAAGCACCTGACCGAAGCGCTGCTCGGCGAGGTCGGCGTCGACCTCGAGGATTCGATCGGCCGCGGAGGTCTACGGTGTTCGCATCTGATCCAGATCCCGTAGGGCCGCTCCCGCTCCCGCTCCCCGCCGGCCGTCGCTCTTCGCCGTCGGTCCGGGCGGACGATCCGCTGCTCGCCGCCGTGGGCGGGACGCCGCTCGTCCCTCTCCGCACGATCGGGCGGGGCGACGGCGCGGGATTCGAGCTCTGGGGCAAGCTCGAGGCGCGCAACCCAAGCGGCTCGGTGAAGGACCGGCCCGCGCTCGCGATCGTCCGCGCGGCGCTCGACGAAGGGACCCTTGGGGCGGGCCGGACGCTCGTCGATGCTTCGAGCGGCAACACCGCGCTCGCCTACGCCTGGCTCGGGGCCCGCTGTGGTTTCGGGGTGCGCCTCTACGTCCCCCGCAACGCGAACCCGGACCGGCTGCGGGCGATCCGCGAGCTCGGCGCGGAGCTCGTGCTCTCCGATCCCGCGGAAGGGACCGACGGGGCCCGCGAGGAGGCCCGCGCGTGCGCCGCGCGCGAGCCGGGTCGCTTCTTCTTCGCCGACCAGTACCGCAACCCGGCGAACCCGCGGGCCCACTACACGGGGACGGGTCCGGAGATCTGGAAGCAGACGCACGGGAGGATCACGCACCTCGTCGCGGGGGTTGGCACGGGCGGGACGATCTCCGGGACGGGAAGATTCCTCAAGGAGCAGCGCCCGTCGCTCCAGGTCGTCGGGGTCGAGCCCACCGGCCCGATGCATGGGCTCGAAGGGCTGAAGCACCTCCCGACGGCGCAGGTCCCCGAGACCTACGACCCGGGCACGATCGACCTCACGGTCCGCATCGAGACCGAGGAAGCGGAGTCGATGGTGCGCCGCCTCGCGCGCGAGGAGGGGCTCCGCGTCGGCCGCTCGTCGGGCGCGGCGGTCGCAGCGGCGGCCCGGATCGGCGCGGCCTCTGAGGGAGCGTTCCTCGTGGCCGTCCTCCCGGACGGCGGCTCCCACGAGGAGGGCGATCGATGAGAGCGGTGGAACTCGCCCCCGGGGTGCTCGAGGAGATCGAGCGCCACGCCCGCGAGGACTATCCGAACGAGTGCTGCGGATTCACCGTCACGCCCGAGAAGGGCACGGAAGAAGCCCCCCGACGGATCGTCGCGGTCGAGCCGGCCCCGAACGAGTACGACGGCGAGCGACGACGCCGCTTCGCGATCGCCCCCCCGGAACTCCGTGCGGCCGAGCAACGCGCTCGCACGAAGGGGGGAAGTGTGAGCGGCTTCTACCATTCCCACCCCGACCACCCTCCGCAACCTTCGCAGTTCGACGAGGACCACGCCTGGCCGTGGTACACGTACCTCGTGGTCTCGGTGGATAGCGCCGGGAAGTGCGAGGTCGGGGCGTTCGAGCTCGATGCGGAGAGCCGTCGCTTCGAGCGCGTTCCTCTCACGGCGGCCCGGGGGGAGCGCCCCGCGCCCTCGACCGCCCGAGCTTCCGTACCGGAGGGTTGAGAGGAGGAACCATGCCGCGCGCGACCGTGACGATCCCGACCCCGCTGAGAGGTTTCGCTGAAGGCAAGGCCGAGCTCACGGTCGAGGCCGGGACCGTGGGCGACGCCGTGCGCCGCCTCGCCGAGGCCCATCCCGCGCTCCGCCGTCACTTGCTCACCGTCGACGGCCAGGTCCGCTCGTTCGTCTCGATCTACCTCAACGACACCGACGTACGCGCCCTCCAGAAGGAGGCGACCCCGATCGCGGAGGGTGACGTCGTGTCGATCGTGCCGGCGATCGCGGGCGGCGCCCCGGCCGACGCGGGTCCCTCCCGTCCTCGGTCCGGCCCGGTCCTCGGTCCCGCGAACGGCGGCACCGCGTTCGACCCGGACGAGCTCCGCCGCTACAGCCGGCACCTTCTCCTCCCCGAGGTCGGCGTCGCGGGTCAGCGGGCGCTGCGGCGCGCGAAGGTCCTCCTCGTCGGCACCGGGGGGCTCGGGGCACCGGCGGCGCTCTACCTCGCCGCGTCCGGGGTGGGCGAGCTCGGCCTCGTCGATTTCGACCGCGTCGAGCTGTCGAACCTTCAGCGCCAGGTCCTCTACGCCACCACGGACGTTGGCCGGCCGAAGCTCGAGGCGGCGCGGGAGCGGCTCGAAGGGCTGAACCCGGGCGTGAAGGTCGTCGCCCACGAGGGGCCGCTCACGTCGGCGAACGCCCTCGACCTCTTCGCCCCGTACGACGTCGTCCTCGACGGGACCGACAACTTCCCGACACGCTACCTCGTCAACGATGCCTCGGTCCTCCTTGGAAAGCCGAACGTCTACGGATCGATCTACCGGTTCGAGGGCCAGGTGAGCGTTTTCGACGCCCGCAAGGGCCCCTGCTACCGCTGCCTCTACCCGGAGCCCCCTCCCCCGGACCTCGTCCCCTCGTGCGCCGAGGCGGGCGTCCTCGGAGTGCTCCCGGGGGTCGTCGGGGCGCTCCAGGCGACCGAGACGATCAAGCTCCTGCTCGGGGTCGGCGAGCCGCTCGTGGGCCGGCTCGTCCTCTACGACGCGGCCGCCATGCGGTTCCGCGAGCTCCAGCTCCGCAAGGACCCGCAGTGCGTGCTCTGCTCGCCGTCCGCGACGCAGCACGGCCTCATCGACTACCCCGCCTTCTGCGGGATCGACGCGGTCGGCCACGCGCCCGGGATCCCGGAAGTGTCCCCCGAGGACCTGCGCGACGCCCTCGCCTCGCCCGACCCCCCGCTCCTCGTCGACGTCCGCGAGCCGGCGGAGCTCGCGATCTCCCGGCTCCCGGGGGCCGTCGCGATCCCGAAGGGCCAGCTCCCCGACCGGATCGACGAGCTCACGCGCGCCCGGTCGATCGTCGTCTTCTGCCGCTCGGGCTCCCGATCGGCGGACGCGGTGCGCACGCTGCTCGACCTCGGCTTCTCGAACGTCCGGAACCTCGCGGGCGGGATCAACGCCTGGGCCGAGCGCGTCGACCCGAACCTTCCGCGCTACTAGCGGGCGGGGGGCGGTGCCGCCGCCGGGGCCGGCGCGCCCACGTCCTTGAGGAGCGGGCCGGTGTAGGAGCGGACACGCCGCGAGAGCTCCCGCGCGAACTCCTCGGGATGGCGGGGGGAGAGGAACAGCGGGTGCGTCCCCGCCGTGACGAGCAGCCCGTGCGCGGGTTCCGTGAAGATCGCGTCGAACTCCCCGATCACGGGGCTGAACACCCGGCCGCGCCAGCCCCATGCGCCGAGGCCGATCGCGCTTCCCGTCGGCGAGAGGTCGCGGAAGTTCGCGAACTCGATCCCGCGGATCTCCTCGAGCGGGATCCGGCGCCCGCCGAGGATCCTCCAGGCGCGGAGGAAGCTGTCGTCGATCGTGTAGCGGGTCGAGAGGTACCGCACGAGGAAGAACACCGTGACCGCCCCGAGGAAGTACGGCACCCAAAGGTACCCCGCCACGCTGCGCGGTCCGAGGACGAGCGCGATGAGGAGGAGCAGGAACGCGTAGGCCCCGACCACGGCAGCCGAAAGCCGGGCGGGCATGCGGTAGCGGTCACTCGGCCTTTCCTCGGGCCCGTCCCCACGTCTAGGCGGCGACGTCGTAGTAGTACTCCCCCTTCGCCCGCTGCTCGCGGTCGAGCACCGAGCCTTCGCGGTTGATCCTCGGGCGGAGCGTCTCCGCGTCTCGGCGGAAGGTGACGTCGACGGTCCGGAGGAGCCGGTTCATCCCCTCGCGCATCGCGAACGGACCCTCGCCGACCCCCCGCGTCCCGTCCCCGTCCGCGTGATGGAAGACGAGCAGCGCGTCGCACGCGAGGTCGATGAAGTAGACGTCGTGGTCGACGACCAGCGCGCTCACCGCCTGGCGCTCGACCTGGCGTCGCACGAGGCGGGCCATCGCCATGCGCTCGTCGGCGTCGAGGTACGCGGACGGTTCGTCGAGGAGATAGAGGGTCGCCGGGCGGGCGAGCGCGAGGGCGACCGCGGCCCGCTGGAGCTCGCCTCCCGAGAGGTCAGGGAGCGCGACGTCGAGGACCTCGTCGAGGTGCAGCCCCGGTACGAGCTCCCGGTCGAAGAGCGCCCGGTCGAACGTCGTGGGGTCACCGGCGAGCGCCTCCGAGCGTTCGCGGAGGCTCCAGCGCTGGGTCGCCTTGAGGTACTGGGGCTTGTAACTGACGGTGACCCCCGCGGGGGGCGTCCCCGAGCTCGGGATCTCCACGCCCGCAAGCAGGCGGACGAACGTCGTCTTGCCCGTCGCGTTCGGCCCGACGATCCCGACGGTCTCCCCCTTCGCGAGCTCGCCGGACGCGGTCCGGAGGCGGAACTCGGGGAACTCCTTCGTGAGCTCGGGGAAGCGGACGAGCGGCGTGGGTCGCGCGGTCGGCTTCGGCGGGTGCGCGACGAACCGGACCGGCTCGGTCCGGAAGCGGACGTTCTCGTCCTTGAGGTAGCCGGTGAGGTAGGTGTTGATCGCGGTGCGCATCGGCAGGGGGTGGGTGATCACGCCGAACGCCGCGGCCTCTCCGTAGAGCAGGTGCGCCTGATCCGCGAGGTAGTCGAGGAGCGCGAGGTCGTGCTCGACCACGATCACGCTGTGCTCGCGCCCGAGCTCGCGCAGGAGCCGGGCGACCTCGAGGCGATGGACGATGTCGAGATAGCTCGATGGCTCGTCGAGAAGATAGAGGTCGGCGTCGGTCGCGAGCGTCCGGGCGAGCGCGACGAGCTGGAGCTCCCCGCCCGAGAGCTCGCCGAGGAGGCGCCCCGCCTTCGACGCGAGGCCGACCTTCTCGATCGCCGCGCGGGCCCCCGGCCGGTCGCCGACAAATCCCGCGACGGTCGTCGGCTCGTCGGCGAGCCGGTCGACGTACTGGGGCTTCACCGCGACCCGGAGCTCGCCGCGCGCGATGCGCTCGAAGTGCGCGCGCAGCGCGGTCCCCCGATAGTGCTCGAGGACCCGCTCCCAGCTCCCCGGCTGCGCGTAGTCGCCGAGGTTCGGCACCTCCTGGCCGGCGAGGAGGCGGAGGGCCGTGGTCTTGCCGGTCCCGTTCGGACCGAGCAGCCCCGTGATCCCCGTCGGGGGCGGGAGCGGGAGGCGGTAGAGGCGGAAGCCGTTGTAGCCGTACCGGTGGACGATCTCCGATTCGTCGGCCTCGGGGGTGTTCAGGATCTTGATCGCGTCGAACGGGCACTTGTGCACGCAGATCCCGCAGCCGATGCAGAGCGTCTCCGAGATGACGGGCTGGCCGAGCGGACCCTCGACGATGCACTCCTGGCCCATCCGGACGGGCGGACAGTACGCCTGGCACTCCCACTGGCACTCCTTGGGATGGCATCGCTCGGCGAGCAGGATGGCGATGCGCGCCACCTACGCCTCCCGTCGGTCTGCGATGACCCGACCGTCCCGCATCGCGAGGTGCCGGCGCGCGCGTCCGGCGACCTCGGGGTTGTGGGTGACGAGCACGAGCGTCGCGTTCCGCTCCGCCCGGACGCGCCCGAGGAGGTCGAGGATCGCTCCCGCGTTCGCGCTGTCGAGCTCTCCGGTCGGCTCGTCGGCGAGGAGGAGCCCGGGACCGTTCGCGAGCGCTCGCGCGATCGCGACCCGCTGCTCCTCGCCCCCGGAGAGCTGGTGCGGGTAGGCCCGGGCGCGCTCGCGGAGCCCGACCTCGTCCAGGAGCCGCTCGGCCCGGGCCCGGCGCTCGGGACGGGACCGGCGCAGAGCGCGCATCGGAAGCTCGACGTTCTCGAGGGCGGTCAACGTGGGGAGCAGGTAGAACCGTTGGAAGATGAACCCCACTCTCTCGAGGCGGAGGCGCGCCCGCTCCCGGTCGGACCGTCGGCCCACGGCCTCCCCGTTCCAGCGCACCTCCCCTTCGGTCGGGCTGTCGAGCAGCCCGACGAGGTTGAGGAGCGTCGTCTTGCCGCAGCCGCTCGGGCCCTCGACCGAGACGAACTCCCCCGGGGGGAGGTGCAGGTCGACCCCCTGGAGGGCCCGGACCCTCTCGCTCGCCTCCCCTCCGTACGTGCGGGACGCCGCGACGAGGTCGACCTCGGGCACGCCTCCCGCGTTCAACGGAGCGCCTCCAGGACGTTCACCCGGTTCGCGGCCCGGACGGCGGCCGAGCTCGCGAGCGCCGAGAGCGCAACGACCCCGAGCACGAGGGCGCCCAGCTGGGCGGGGTCGAAGATCGCGAGCCGGGCAGCCTCCCGGACGGTCGCGCTTCCCCAGGAGGCGAGCGCGTGCACGACGACGTAGCCCGCGCCCACTCCGGCGAGCCCCCCCGCGACCGCGAGGACGGCCCCGGAACGGACCAGCTCGACCGCGATCGAGCCGGCCGGCATCCCGATCGCCCGGCGGATGCCGATCGCGCGCCGCTCGCGCTCGACCCGGCGCACGAGGATGAGCGCGAGGAAGACCAGCCCGACGATCAGGCCAACCGAGGAGAGGGCGAGGTAGAAGCCCGTGAGGACCGCGCTCGCCGCCTCGAGCTGCTGGGCCTCCTCGGAGAGGGTCGTGACCGTGTACGACGGGAAGAGGGCCTGGACCTGCGCGGCGACGCGCGCGAGGGCGGACGAGCTGCGGGCGACCGCTCCGTCCACGACGACCTCGATCGTGTCCGCACCGTCGGGGACGACCGTCCCGCTCCCATGGGCATAGCCCGTGAGGACCTGAAGGTCGGAGAGCGGCAGCATCACCGCGAACGCCCCGCTCGGCTGGACGATCGAGAGCGCGACCCCGAAGATCCCGGTGACGTTGTAGCGGACCCCTTGGGAGGCGTTCGTCGTCGGGGAAAGGAGGAGCGTGCCGCCGACCCCGACGTGGGCCTTCGCGGCGTAGGTGCTCGAGACAAGGACGCTGTAGGTGGGCGTGCCCCGATACGTCCCGTCCGCGAAGTGGACCGTGTCGTTCGGGTCCCCGAGCGGGAGCGGAAGAGGGAACAGCCCGCGCTGCGTCGGCCCGAGCGTCGGGGCGAACTGGCGCGGGATCACGCCCTCCCCGAGGACCGGGGCGACCTGGCCCGTCGCGTTGAACGCGTCGATCGGCACGCTCAGGATCGGGGCGGCGAACGTGATGTTCGGGGTCCCGAGGAGGCGGAGGGAGGCGTTGTGGGCGTCCTCGATCCCGTGGAGCCCCGCGGCGCTCACGACGAGCTGGTAGCCGGCGTTCTCGAGGCTGGCGAGCTCGTGGCTCGCCACCCCTCCCCCCACGCTGACCAGCACGACCGGGAGCGCGACCGCGGCCGCGATCGCAGCGACCGCGAGCACGGCCTGCCATCGGGCGTGGCGGAGGGGGCGCCCGAACGACGTCACGGCGCCCTCAGCTCCTCGGCGATGGGCAATTGCATCGCCCGTACCGCAGGGGCGATCGAGGCGAGGAGCCCGACCGCGGCGACGACCCCGACGCCGAGGAGGATCACCGACGGCTCGAAGCTGACGAACGAGAAGCCCGTGGGAAGCCCGGAGACGAGCGCGAGGAGGAACTCGTTCATCGCGAGGGCCCCGCCGTAGGCGAACGGGAGCCCGACCGCGAGCCCGAGGGCGGAGAGGAGAAGTCCCTCCTCGACCACCCGCCGTCCGATCGACCCTCGGGGATGGCCGAGGGCCCGAAGGAGGGCGAGCTCCCGGCTCCGATCGTCGACCGACATCTGGAGCACGGTGGTCGTGAACAGCGCGGCGACCACCAGGCCGATCGCCCCGATCAGGGTGCCGAACGTGCGGTAGACGTTCACGACGTGCTGGACCTCGCTCAGGAGGTCGGCGAGCGTGTAGACCGTGAGCTCCGGGAACGCGAGCGCGATCCTCGCCTGGTCGGTGGCCGGGTCCGTTGGGTCGTTCAGGTGGACCAGGACGAACGTCGCGTAGTCGGTCGACGCCGAGGCGCCCCCGATAAGCCCCTGCAGCTCGGAGAGGTAGACGAAGGCGAGCTCGGCCGACGGGACGAGCCAGAA
Source organism: Thermoplasmata archaeon (assembly GCA_033854115.1). Classification (GTDB taxonomy): domain Archaea; phylum Thermoplasmatota; class Thermoplasmata; order Lutacidiplasmatales; family UBA184; genus Lutacidiplasma. The sequence goes on along the minus strand of JAWOKS010000055.1, from coordinate 10,914 downwards.
CGCCCCCGAGATCCCCACCACGTGGAACGGCGTGGCGTTCGCGTACCACCCGGGGAGCGCCGCCTCGGAGGGGGGCGCGATGGGGCTCGCCCACACCGTATCGCCGAGCCGGACCCCGAGGACCCCGGCGAGCGCCTGGTCGAGCACGATCTCGTGCGTCGGGTGCCCGAGGTAGGACCCGTTCGCGTAGTGCGGATCACCGGGGGAGGTGAACCCGGTGCCCTGGTAGAGCGGAGGCGTCGCGATCCCGGTGAGCTCGTCCGGGATCCAGCCGACCGCGCCGGCCCCCGTGTAGGTCCAGCCCGGCGGCACGCTCGTCGTGTTCGCGCTCGCCCACAGCGAGGCGTTGCCGAAGACGAGGTCCCCGACGAGCCACGGGCTCGCGACGACGGCGTTCGGGTCGGCCTGCGGGATCGCCTCGACCAGATGGTGCGCCCCGGGGATCGGTGGGGGGACGCCGTTGAGGGGCGAGCCGTTCCCGCCCGACGAGCTCGTGGCGAGGAGGTCGACCCCGCTCGCGTAGGCGAGGGTCGTCGAGCTCGTCTCGACGCCCGCCGAAAGCGCGAGGAGGAGGACGACGAGACCGCTCGCGAGCCCGATCCCGAGCACCGTGAGCACGGACCGGCCCGGGCGTCGGCGGATCGCTTCGAACGCGTCGCGCACGCTCCGCTCCCCGTGCGACGGGACCTAGCGCCCCGTCGGACGCCGCAGCTCCCCGAGCGTGACCCGGTGCGAGGCCTCGACGTTGTACTTGTGGATCGACTCCTCGCTGACGGTCGACGCGCGGACCGCGACCGTGTCCGGGACGGCGGGGAATCGCTCGGGGAGGCTCGCGAGGAGGTCGCGCAGCACGTCCTCGACGAACTTCGGCCGGCGGTGGGCGTCGAGCACGACCTGGCCCTCGTCCCCCCGCTTCAGGATCGCGTACGTCGGGCTCGATTGCGCCGCCTCGATCGCCGCGATCACCTCGTCCACCTCCACCTCGGCCTCGCTGTCGAGCTCGAAGACGAGGCGGGTGCGGTTCCGCTGGTTGTGCGAGATCATGGGCATCGTGCGGAACCGGGGATCGGCGAGGAGCGGATACTCCTCGGTGAGCCGGTCCCGGCACGTCTCCATCGCGCACGGGCAGGCGGTCATCCCGACCGCCTCCGCCCCGACGGCCCGGCGGACCGCGACCCGACCCATCGCCTCCCGGACCGCCCGGGCCTCGGCGAGAAGCGTGTAGTCCTCGAAGCTCCGCTTCGCCTCCGAGACCCCCTTCCGGAGGAAGTACTCCGCCGAGGCCTCGACGGACGCCTCGGTGGCGTACTCGTGGCGCCGGAGAAGTTCGCGAGCGATCGTCGAACAGGTGTTCTCGAGGCTGCTCGTCGGCTCGACGACCGTCTCGTCGACGATCTCCGCGAGGATCTCCGCGTTCCGCGAGAGGTCCGAGCCCTTGCGCCCGGACGGGAGGTCAACGGCGACGTGGAACGAGACGACGAGCGCGTTCGAACGCCCTCCTCGAAGGACGACGAGCGGCTTGCGGATCCCCGAGACCCCGACGGAGCGGAGCTTGAGGGCCCCCCGCGCGGGGGCCATGGCGTGGACGTCCCGCGGAGGCACCATCGCGCGGCCACGGGTAGGGCACGTAAATGAGCTCGCCGGGGACGCTCGAGGGGCTCGCCCGGGTTACCACGGGCTTATAGGCCTCCCCCCGCTCGTTCGAGCATGTCCGACGCCGCGAGCGCCCCCCCGCCCTCCGGGGACGCCGTCCCCACCCCGGGCGGCCCGTACGCCGAGCGGGAACGCCAGATCACCGAGGGGCTCAAGCAGGTCTACGACCCCGAGATCCCGATGAACATCGTCGATCTCGGTCTCATCTACGGCTTCGAGTGGTCCGGGGACGACCTCAAGCTCCGCATGACGCTCACGGCCCCCGGTTGTCCGGTCGCCGGCATCCTCGCGGAAGAGGTCAAGGCGGTGGCGGAGAAGGTGGCCAACGTGCGCAGCGCGACCGTGGAGATGGTGTGGGACCCGCCGTGGACCCCGGACCGGATGAGCGAGTTCGCGAAACGTCAGTTCGGCTACATGTGACGGGCCGGAGCCGGGCCCTCGAGGTCCCGGCTGGCCGCACGTCCGCGGTGGCTCGTGATCTCCGCTGGAACGGCTTCGATGACCTCGTGGGATCGTACCGGAGGCTCTACGACGAGCTTCCGCGCGGCGGGCCGCACGGCATCGCGCTCCCCGGACGTACGTCGAGCCGGACGGAGGAGACCACGCGTGGTTCAGGGCCACCACGGCCGAGTGCCGACGGGCAAGGCCATCGTCATGGTGGCCGAGGCGGATGCCCGTGCCGTCAGGGAGCGCACGATCCAGCTGGCGGGTCCGACCCGGGACGTGGAGAACGTCCAGGTGGGGATCTCGGGGGCCCTCGTCGACCGTGACCCTCGAGGACGCGGGATCGACGCCGCTCTCCCTAGGGCCGCCCTCGCTCGCACCGAGCTAGGGTACGAGGTCGTGCGCCTGAACGAACACGCCAACCACCGTGGGGCGCGATGGCTCTGCGGGCGGCTCGGCGTCCGCTTCGCGGGGAAGATCTCCCGGGCGAGCCGGCTCGGCCGACGTATCGTGGAGGAGGACAGGATGGTCCGTGAACGGCCCCGACGCGCCGGCCGGCGCACGAACCGTTAAGGGGCCCCCGAACTCCCCCGCGGCGATGCCGCCGAGCGACGCGTGGAAGGGCGAGCTCGAGACCGAACGCGCGATGAAGAACGAGTTCATGGCGCGCCACCCGGAGTCGCCGTTCGTGCTCGGCCGGGTCCCGTTCCACGATCTCGTCTACTTCCCTCCGGACCCCCTCTACCGGGTCGAGGCGACCCTCGAGCGGCTTCCTGCCCCGGCCGAGGCGTACCTCCGGACCAACCGGGACAACCAGGCGGTCATGCGGTACCTCGGCGACCTCGCGTTCACGCTCCAGGGCCGCGGCCTCCGCCTCCGGGTCTACCATGCCGGCGAAGGGGTCGGGACGTCCGTCTTCGTGCCGTTCCGCGATGCGACCAGCGGCCGGGAGAGCTACGGGGCCGGACGGTATCTCACTCTCGAGCTCAACGAGCAGGACATCTACGACCTCGACTTCAACCGGGCGTTCAACCCGTACTGTGCGTACACCGACGACTACGAGTGCAGCTTCCCGCCGGCGGAGAACGACCTTCCGGTCGCGATCCGCGCCGGTGAGCGGGTGTGGGCCGCGGAACGCAACCCTCGGACCCCCTCGACCGCCCTGCTCGCGCGCGCCTCCCGGCGGCCTCCGGCGCCGAAGCGCCCCGCGGGCCGCGCCGCGCGCGCCCCGGCCGCTAAAGGTGGGGGAGCACGGCCGCGACGCCGTTGAGCACGAACTGCACGCCGAGCGCGGCGAGGATGAGCCCGAGGACGCGCGTCATCGCCATCACCCCCGTCCGTCCGAGCCGTCGCAGGATCGGGTGGCCGAAGCGCAGGATCACGAAGGTCGCGGACGCCGTCGCGAGGATCGCGATGTACGTGGCGACGACCACGAGCGGGTCGCTGCCCGAGCTGCCCTCGTAGATCATCACGGTCGAGATCGCTCCCGGACCGGCAAGCAGGGGGATCCCGAGCGGGACCACCGCGATCTCGTCCCGACGAGCGATCGCCGCCTCACGGTCCTGGGCGGTGAACTTCGTCCGGGTGACCTCGCCCTGGAGCATGTCGAAGGCGACGACGAACAGGAGGATCCCTCCCGCGATCTCGAACGCCCCGAGCGTGAAGCCGAACACCGCGAAGAGGAAGCGCCCGAGCAGCGCGAAGACCGTCAGCACGACCCCGAGCACGATCACCGCGCGTCGCGAGACGAGATGGCGGTCCGCGTCGGTGAGCCCCTCCGTGAGCGCGACGAAGAACGGGAGCGCCCCGACCGGGTCCACGATCGCGAAGACGCTCACGAGGATCTCGGCGTAGAGCGCCAGGTCGACCATGCGATCGCGGCCTCGCCGCCCTCACGGTCCCGACCGGGGCTTCAACCCTTCGGCGGGCTGCGTTCGACGTCGACCCCCGCCTCCCGGGCCCTCCGGATCGCTCCCGGGCGCGAGGCGAGGTGGCGCGGGGCGCTTGGTCGGACCCTCCCGGCGGCGACGCGGGAGCGGCGTCTCGCCGCGTGCCGCGCCCGGGTCCCCCGCGGTGCCGTCCGGGCCGCCCGGCGTCGGCGCGCGAGGTTCCGGCCGCGGAGGCGGAGGACGAGCGGCTCCTTCTGGGGATTGGCGAGCATGAGGACGTGCGAGCCATCGACCTTCGGCTCGAACAGAATGCGCGCACGTCCGCTCAGACGCATCCGCTGGACGAGCGGACCGCCCTGCTGCCCGATGAGCAGGAGGAACGAGCGGCCCGGCTTCGGGTTCTCGAGCTCGACGTCGATCTCACAGGACGGCCGCTCGAGCTCGACCTCGATCCGCACGGTGGAAACCGGGTCGAGGACCAGGTACTTCGGCAACCGCGCGAGGGTGACCGCCACGGGAACGGTACGTCGGGAGAACGGAAAACCCTGTCCGCGCAGGGGGTCGCTCGGGCTCCACGTTAAATCGCGCGAACGCTGGTGAACTCCGTATGGCCGCTCAACGCAGCGCACGCGCGACCTGGGAAGGCGATCTCGCGCACGGTCACGGCTCCGTCGTGGGCACGACGGGGGCCCTCCCCGAAGTGAAGGTCTCCTGGCCGTCCCGCATCGAGGCTCCGGGAGGGCGGACGAGCCCGGAGGAGCTGCTCGCCGCGGCCGAGGCGTCGTGCTTCTCGATGGCGCTCTCCGCCGGCCTCGGCCGGGCCCAGCATCCTCCCGAGCGGCTCGACGTGACGGCGACCGCGACGTTCGACAAGGTCGGGGACGCGTGGAAGGTCACGACGATGGAGCTCGACGTGGTGGGGAAGGTCCCGGGGCTCAGCCCCGCCGAGTTCGAGAAGGCGGCCAAGGCGGCGAGCGAGGGCTGCCCGATCTCGAGCGCGTTGCGCGGGAACGTGGCGATCAGCGTGCGCGCGAGACTGGGCTAGGACCCTCGGGGTCGGCGGAGGGGCCGGAGCGCGGGCGAGGGCCGCGCGGGCGGTTCGCCTCATGCACCCCTGGAAACGCTTCCGCGTTCCCGAAGGCAGGAAGGTCCGCCTCGACCGCTGGGACCCGGACGAGCGGCTCGAGGAGGCCCGCAACGAGAAGCTCGCGCGGGGCCGGCTCGCCGAGCTCCTTCCCGAGCTCGACCGGCTCCAGGCGCTGCTCTACGCCGAGCGGCGCCATCGTCTTCTTGTCGTCCTCCAGGGGATGGACACCTCGGGCAAGGACGCCACCATCCGCCGGGTCTTCGAGGGCGTGAACCCCCAGGGCGTGCGGGTGGCCCGGTTCGGGGTCCCCACGCCGACGGAGCTCGCGCACGATTTCCTCTGGAGGATCCATCCTCACGTCCCGGCGGTCGGGGAGATCGTGATCTTCAACCGGAGCCACTACGAGGACGTGCTCGTCCCCCGCGCCCACGCCACGGCGGACGATCGGGAGATCGAGCGACGTCTCCGTGCGATCCGCGACTTCGAGCGCCACCTCGCCGCGAGCGGCACCACGGTCCTCAAGTTCTTCCTGCACATCGACCGGGACGAGCAGGCCCGGAGGCTGGCGGCCCGCCTGGACGACCCCGCGAAGCACTGGAAGTTCAGCCTTCATGACCTCGCCGAGCGGCCGTTCTGGCGCAGGTACGCCGAGGCGTACGAGGACCTGCTCGGGGCGACCAGCACCGACGGGGCCCCGTGGTTCATCGTGCCGTCCAACCATCCCTGGTCGCGCGACGTGATCGTCGCGTCGATCCTGGTCCGCGCCCTCGACCGTCTCAGCATGCGGTATCCGCCGCTCGATCCCGAAGTGAGGGCGGAGCTCCGCCGGACGGGCTGGGCGGCCGGCCACCTCCCTCCCGTGCGACGCTCGAGGTCGCGGAGCTCCTGATCCCGCCCGGCGACTACGAGGGACCGAAGTCACCCAGCTGACGCTGGACCTTGCGCTTCCTCGCGCCGGCGCCGTCGCCGGCGCTCCCCTCCGCGGGAAGCGCGTCCTCGGGGGACCGGGGTGTGGGCGGAGGCTCGCTCTGCTCCCGTTCGCCCCCGAGCAGCGCGCGCACGGCCGGGTGGTCCGGCTCGGTCCGGAGCAGGAAGGCCACTTCCTCCGCGGAAAGCCCGAGCTCCCGCACGAGGCTCCGGGCGACCGGAGCGGCGGTGCGGCTCGCCCGGCGCCGCGGCGCGACCAACGCCTCGGCCAGCGGTAAGACGACCGCACGGGCGCGGGCGCGCGACAGATGGAGGCGGTGGCCGAGCTTCGCGGCGAGCGCATCCCGCGTGGCCCGGACCGCTCGCGAGCGTCCCATCTCGCCAAGGAAGCGCGGAAAGTACGCTTCGCCGGGGCTCGGCACCGGCCGCTCCCGCACGGCGAGGCCCACGCCGCCCGTGAGAAGCTCGCTCGCGTAGCTCCAGAGGCCGTAGGTCCTCCAGCGACGCGCGCGCGCGAGCAGGCGCTCGGCCCCTGCGAGGGTCGCGAAGGCCGCGTCCCGGTGAACGGCGTCGGGGGCGTAGTGCGGGATGTTCTCCTCGATCCAGGGCAGGAGGTCGTCCGGCGGGGCATCGAGCCGGTCCCGGACCTCCACGGCCCGGTAGAACCGCGGGCGGGTGAGCACCTCCTCGGTGAAGCGAGCGAAGTCGCTGGTGAGGTCCCGGGTTCCCAGGATCTCGAGCTGCTCGGGCCGGCCCGACAGCGGGGCGATCGCCTCGAGGTCGTTGAGGGCAGCCCGCAGGTCGCCCCGGGCGCGGGCGACGATCGCCTCAAGGGCTCCCTCCGCGAGGGACACACCCTCCGCCTTCGCGATCTCACGGAGCCGGGAGGTGACCTCGGCCGGGAGGAGCGGATAGAACCGGATGCGCGCGACCGACGTGCGAAAGACCGGGGAGTACCGGGTCAGCTCCCGTTCGTCGTTCACGGTCAGGACCACCGGCTGCCGGGTCGCCCGGACCAACCGTGCGATCGCTCCGAGCCCGCCTCGATCCCCGGTCTCGGCCGGTGGTCGGGTAGCTTCGCGCCAGTCCTCGAGGTCCTGGCGGGCGTTCGCGAGCCGCGCCCAGGCCGCGTTGCCCGGGGACCGGGGGACGGCCTCCCAGGTCGCGAACGGCCGCGTCTTGCCTCCAGGGATCAGCCCCCACGCCGCGTTCAGGGCCTCGATCCCGCGATAGCGACCCTCAAGGAACTCCCGGAGCGCGACGGGCGTTCGGAGCGGTCGGGGCCTCTCGCTCGTCCGACCGGTGAGACAGTCCGCTTCGTCGAGAAGGATGAGCGAGTGGCTCTTTGCGCTCGGAGCCGACATGCCGTCGAGGGTGTGGGTGATCGACGCGCGACCGGCGACCCGCTCGATGGCCTCCTCGTTGCGCGCGTCCGACGCGTTCATCTCCACGAGCGTCCAGCCGAGTTCCTCCGCGAGCGCGAGCGCTGCGGTCGTCTTTCCGACCCCGGCAGGACCGCTGAGCACCGCGGCTCGACGCCCCGGGGGCGATCTCCCCCTCCAGCCATCGGCCCAGAGATGAAGCTCGTTCCTCGCCCGCACGTTGCCCACGAGGTCGTCCAGCCGTCGGGGCCGCCATCGCTCGGCCAAGGGCCGACGGTCCGCGGGAGAGGCCGGCATCGTTCCCGGCACGGCCCGAGAGCGATAAGCGCGCGGGGACATACGGAGACGGACCGCAGCCATGACGGGCGCAGGATCGATCCCGAAAGCCGACCATCCCCTCGAGGTGACACCTGGCCGCCCTCTCCGTCGCCGGCGTCCCTACCCTGGGGCCCCGTTCGAGCTTTCGGAGATCGCGTTCGAGGTGCTCCCCTCCGTCGGTCCACTCTCCCCGCAGGAGACCGTAGCGATGCTACGGCGCGCCCGCCGCGCGGGGGTAACCGCCTTTGACCTGACCGGGGCCCGAGACGTCGGTCTTGCCGAGGTTCTGGTACAGCAGGCGTTCCCGGAGGGCGACCCCGAGATCGTCCTCCTGACCGAGGATAGCCTTCGCGGGGCTCCCCCGTTCGGGGGGGTTTTCCCACGCGTCGTTCCGCCCTCCGTGGGCGACGCGCGAGGAGGGCGATCCCGGGACGGGCCCGCGCCGGCCTCGCCATTCCGACGGTTGCTCGTGCGCGAGGGGCCGACAGCGTCCTTCCGTCGACCCTTGCGACCTACCGGAGGGGTCGAGAGGGGGGTCAGCGAGGCGGGGTCGACCGAGCCGGTCGCCATTCTCTGCCACACCACCGAGGACGTGCGGACCGCGGTCGAGTCGGGGTCGGCCCTCCCCCTCGCCGGTGCCCTGTCGCTTTTGGAGCCTGGCCTCTTCGCGGAATTCCTCGATCGAGGGTCGGGGGAGCGGGGATGCACCTGGATCGCCCAGGACCCGTTCGCGGGGGGTCGGCTCGACGCGGGTCGACTGGGACGGCCATCACCCCCTCCGCCCGGCCGGGCCGGCCCGGCGACGGTGTACGAGCTCACGAGGGCGTTCGAACCCGTCCTGCGATTCGGGTTTCTCGCGAAGCGGGGTGAGCGCACGCTCCTCCAGGCGGCCCTTCAGTTCGTGCTCGGGTACGAGCCGGTCGTGGCCGCGTGCGTGCCGCTGCCTTCGCCGGAACGTTTCGAGGAGATCCTCCGGTTCAGGACCGCACCGCCGCTCTCGCCCGAGGAGCTGGCAGCCATCCATGCGGCCGGACAGGGAGCGATCCCGGGCCCGGACCCGCGGCGGCGAGACGGAGCCCCATGAGCGCGGACACGGCTTCTCGTCCGCTCCGGCCCGGGGACCGCATTCCCGACTTCCGGGGGACGAGCGCGGAGGGGACCCCGGTCTCCCGGGAGGACCTAGCGGGCCGGCCAGTCGTGCTGTACTTCTATCCGCGGGCAGGAAGCCCGGGGTGCTCGATCGAAGCGCGGGAGTTCGCTCGGAACTATCCTCGCCTGCAGTCCGCCGGGGTGCGGCTGGTCGGCGTGAGCGTCGATCCGCCGGACGCTCAGGCGAAGTTCCGTGAGCGTTGCGACGTACCATTCCCCCTGATCGCTGATACCGAGGGCGAGATCGGCCGTCGCTTCGGGGTGCTCGGACGCTTCGGGATGGCTCGTCGGGTCACGTTCTTGGTGGACGCGGACGGCCGCATCGTCGAGATCGTCCGGAGCTGGAGACCCCGGCTCCACGTGTCCCGCGCGCTCGCGCGGTTCGCTCCCTCCCGCGATTGAGCGATGTCGACCATCCCGCTACAGCGTCCGCCACGTAGCTGCCATCGTCGAGGAGGGATCCCGATCCCGGTCGGCCCGGATCGGGCCATGAACGGGCCGCCCCGTCAGCGAGCAGATCCTCGGAACCCGGCTCCCGCACCGTGGCCCGACCTTCTGTTCGACCGGCGGTGTGAGGGCACCCGAACCTCCGTCAGCCAGCCGTGGTCCCGACCGAGGACGGCCTGGCCCGTTCCCCCCGTTGTAGGAAGGTTCTTGGTCCCCGGCGAAGTCGATGATGTTCAGGGGCCGAGGACGACGGTCGCCTCTGCAGATCCGGAGGTCGCCCTCGGCTCGAGTCCCGGGGCGGGAGCAGGGGGATCGGGGATGGGGAATGCAACCCGGGCCCTCACCTCAGTTCTCGTTCCTCAACGATCTCGCGCGGCGTTCCCGCATCTCGAGCCCCCGCGATGAACCGTATCGGAGTCGGGAACCGACGGCTAGGGGCCGGCTTCGCGTTGAGCCTCGCGGCCGCGGTCGCCATTGTGGTCTACTCGGTCTACGTCTTCCGTACCGCCTGGACGGTCTATCGCGAGTGCAATCCGCCCCCGAGCGGGGTCGTCTGCACCTACCACGCGTTCTGGGGGTTCCCACCCGACCTCTTCCTCGCCGCGTCCCTCGCGGGCGTCGGGATCGGAGTCCTCATCGCCCTGGTCGGGCTCTTCGCGTACCTGCGACCCGACCGAGCCCGGGCTCTCGGCGCACTCATCCTCGTCCTCTCGATCGCGAGCCTGCTGGCCTACGGCGGGGCGGCCCTCGGGCTGCTCCTCGGACTGGCGGCCGGCCTCCTCCTGCTGAGATCCCGACCGCGCCCCGCGAGGGCACCGGCCGAATGGTCCGGGGCGCTGCCCCGGGGGGTCCCCCCGGCTCCCCGAACCGCGAACCGACCCCTCACGGAGCGCCCCCCGGTCATTGCATGGGACGGGGTCCTCGCGGCCGCTCCGCAAGGACCGCCAGCCGCTTCGAGCACGTCCTTCACTCTGCCGACGGCCGATCGCCTCGCCGCCGCCCTTGCCCGAGGGCGCCCCGTCACCCTACGGACCGCGCTCGACGGGAGCGTGGGGCGTCCGGTCATCGTGCTCCCGCCTCCGCCAGCCCTCGCCGACCGCGCGGCCCGGCCGGCCCCGACCGTCCCATCGCCATCTCAGGGAGCACCCTTGCCTCGCTCGCGGACTTCCGTTCCCTCGGGTCAGGTTGGTTCGGCGGTCCCTTCCTCGCCGAGGGTCAGCCTCGCCTCCTCGGGTCACCTAGCTCGCTCCACGAAGGTCATGCGGACCGGTCGGCCCGACGCCGGAGGGCCGGCCGATCGGCCGCCGCAGCCGAGGTTGCCTTCGACCGTCGTATCTTCGCCCGCTCCGGCGTCGGCCGGACACCTCGCCCAGCCGGCTGGCGTGGCCCCTCCGAACCGACCGAGATCGGAGGGTCGGGCGACGATCGCCCCGGGTCGCTCCTCCGTGACCCCCGGTCAGGCGGGTCCTCAAGGTGCCTCCCCTCTCCCCCTCGGACCTCCCACCCCCCGGAACGCGGATCCGTCCAAGCGCACTTTCGCGTGGAAGTGCCTTGGCTGCGGCCTCCTGAACGCCCCGTGGTCCGTCCGCTGCTCAAGATGCCAGGCGGCACCGTCCGG
>JAWOKS010000054.1:0-21967 GCA_033854115.1 Thermoplasmata archaeon | reverse complement strand
GCCCGGGGGAACCCGATCCGATGGATCTTCTCCGAGATCGCGGCCGGTTCGTTCCGATGGCGGGCGGAGGAGCTTCGCCACCCTCCGTCGGGCTGGGTGGTGTACGAGGAGATGCGGATCCGCCGCCGCGTCCCCGGGACGACCCCGGGCGAGGTCGACGCCCGCGCCCGCGGGTAAGTCCGCTCCGTTAGGCGGAAGGATTATCGCGCGGACCCCGTCCTCCGACGACCGGAGGACGGTCCCCCGCAACGGGAGGACGGCCGATGTCCGTCGTTCACGTCCGCGCGTGCTGAGGAACCCTCGGGGGGCGCCCCACGACGATGAGGTTCCGGGAGTTCCTGGCGCGGCTGGACGCCGAGGACGCGGTTGATCACGTCACCCGGCCGGTCTCCGCGAAGCACGAGATCGCGGCCCTCCTCAAGCGGAACGAAGGGCATCCGATGCTCTTCGAACAGGTGGAGGGCTCCACGATCCCCGTGGCGGGGAACCTCTTCAGCCGCATGGACCTCCTAGCCCGCAGCCTCGGGATCGGGAAGGCGGAGTGGATCACCCGCCTCGACGCCGCCCTCCGGAGCCCCGGCCCGATCACCGAGGGGCGGGGGGACTTCGAGGCGCTTGAGCCCGACCTCGACCTCCTCCCGATCCTGACGCACTACCCGAAGGACCAGGGCCCCTACGTGACGTCCGCCGTCGTCTTCGCCCAGCGAGGAGAGCAGCGGAACCTCTCGTTCCACCGCCTCTGCAAGATCGGCCGCGACCGGTTCGTCGGCCGTCTGGTCGAGAAACGCGACCTCCACACGATGTACGAGGACGCCCGGGACCACGGCGAGGACCTCGAGGTGGCGATCGGGATCGGCAACGGCTCGGGGGTCCTCGTCGCCGGCGCGACGAGCGTGGACCGCGGCGTCTACGAGCTCGGGATCGCGGCCGCGCTCGAGGGGGGGCTCGAGGTCTGCCGGGCGCGGACCAACCGCACGCAGTACCCGGTCGGCACGGAGATCGTCCTGGAAGGCCGGATCCTGCACGATGAGACGACGGCGGAGGGACCGTTCGTCGACCTCACGAACACCTACGACGTGGTGCGGGTCCAGCCCGTGTTCGCGCTCGACCGCCTGCTCCTCCGCAAGGACCCGGTCTACCACGCGCTGCTCCCCGGCGGGTACGAGCACCGACTGCTCATGGGGGCGCCCCGGACCCCGACGATCTACCGGGCGCTCCGGGCCGCCGGGATCGAGGTGACGAACGTCCACCTCACGGAGGGAGGGAGCGGCTGGCTCGATGCCGTCATCGGGATCCGGAAGAAGGACGAGGGGGATCCGCGGAGGGCGATCGAGGCCGCGATCCAGGGCCATCGGAGCCTGAAGAAGATCACGGTCGTCGACGCCGACGTCGACGTTTCGGACCCGAACGACGTCAACTACGCGGTGACGATGTTCTGGGAGGCGGGGAGGGAGCTCGTGCTCCAGGGGGTGAAGGGCTCGAGCCTCGACCCGATGGCAACCCCGGACGGCATCGGGAGCAAGCTCGCGATCGACGCCACCCGACCTCTCCGCGTACCGGCCGAACGCCGGCCGAAGATGACCCGGGCCGAGCTCGCCCCCCTTCCATGAGCGCCGGGTCGGGGCGGGAGCTCAGGACCACGCAACCGATCTCGTGGCTCGACGACGTCGACGCGGACGGGACCGTCGTCAACCCGGGCCACGAGCTCTTCGGGAAGAACCTCACCGGGACCATCCTCGACCTTCCCACGGCCGCGGGCTCGACGGTGGGGTCCGACCGGATCGTGAACCTCGCGGTGCGGGGCCACGCGCCCGCGAAGATCGTGCTCGGGAGGGCGGACCCGATCACGATGTGGGGGGCGATCTTCGGGAAGATCGAGGTCGAGATCCGCGGACGTCCGCGCACACTGGTCGACCGCGCGAAGATCGAGCGGCTCGGGATCGAGCCCGAGATCGCCGAGTTCCTCGCCCGCGCGGGCGAGCTCCTTGGGACGGAGGAGTTCATCCCGGCCGACCACGTCCAGATCGCGGGCGTCTCCTACAAGACGATCACCGACACGGGCCTCGAGCTGCGCCGCCACTTCGCGAGCCGGTACCGCTTCCGGTCCCCCCACGTCACGATCAATCCGGCCGGCATGGACCTCGAGGACTGGCGGACGCTCGGCATCCCGGAGGGGTTCGCGAGGAAGCAGCGGGAGATCATCGACCTCTACGTCCGGATGGGCGCGACCCCCACCGTGACGTGCACCCCCTACCTCGTCGGCCACCGGCCGCCCCCGTTCACCGACGCGTTCCTCTCCGAGTCGTCGGTCGTCAGCTTCGCGAACTCGGTCCTCGGGGTCCGAACGAACCGGGAGTCCGGACTAAGCTCGCTCCTCTACGCGATCGCCGGCTACGGTCCGAGGTACGGCCTCCACCTCCGCGACAACCGGGAGCCGAAGCTCCGGGTCGACGTCGCGGACGAGCTGCACGGCGTGGCCGACTTCGGCCTCCTCGGCTACCGGCTCGGCGAGCTCGCGCGCGGGCGCGTCCCCTACCTCACCGGGCTCCGCGCACGGCCCACGCTCGAGGAGCTGAAGGCGCTCAGCGCCGCGGGCGCCGCCTCGGGCTCGATCGACCTCTACCACATCGAGCACGTGACCCCGGAGGCGATGCGCGGATCGATCTCGCTCGACGCGATCGAGGAGACGGTCGAGGTCTCGAGGACCGAGCTGGACGAAGTGCGGGCGCGCCTCAACACCGGACGGGCCCAGGACCTCGACCTCGTGACGTTCGGTTGCCCCCATGCGTCGCTCGGTGAGGTGCGCGAGATCGCAACCCACCTGGAGGGCCGGACGGTCCGGGACGGCGTGGAGCTCTGGGTGTGCACCTCCCGCGCCGTCAAGGCACGGGCCGCGCGGCTCGGCTACGTCCGGTCGGTCGAGGCCGCCGGTGGCCACGTCGTCGCCGATACGTGCATGGTCGTCGCGCCCATCGAAGACCTCGGTCACCGCACCACCGCGACGAACTCGGGGAAGGCGGCGAAATACCTCCCGAGGTTCTGCCGGCAGAACGTGGTCTTCGGGTCGGCCGAGGAGATCCTTCGCGAGATCGTGCGCTAGACGGGCGCTGCGGCGTCCCTCAGAGGACGTTCCACCGGCCGAGGAGCAGCGCCACCGCGAAGGCGAGTCCGATGCCGGAGGCGGGGCCGACGGCCCATCCCACGAGGATGCCGCGCACCACCTTCCGGTCGACCGTCGTTTGATCCCGCGCGAGCCCGACGCCGAGCATCCCACCGACCAGCGCCTGGTTCATCGACGTGAAGAGGCCGAACGACACGCTCGCCAGGATCGTCGCGGCCTGGGCGAACTGGGCGCTCATCGCCATCCGGGGGTCGAGCTTCACGATGCCCGACGCGACGCGCTCGAGGAGCGGGCGCCCCCACGAGAGGACCCCGACCGCCAGCGCGACCCCGCCGATGAGCCCCGAGCTCATCGTCCCGAACAACCCGGTCATGAGGAACGCGCCGGTCGCGTTGGCCACGTCGTTCGCCCCCATCGCGAACGAGGCCGCGAGGCCGACGGTCAGGAGGAGGACGAGGGCGGTCCGAGAGAGCGCGAGGCCCCGTGCCGTCCCGGGGACGAGACGGTCCGCGAGCCGGATCGTGAGATACCCGAGCCCGAACGCCGCGACCGGGGCGGCCGCCCAGAGGACGACCAGGAGCTCGATCGTCCGCCACTCGACGGGAAGGCCGCGCGCGAGCCCCGCCCCGACCACGGCGAACACGAGGATCTGGATGGTCGACGTGGGCACCCTCGCAACGTTGTAGAGGCTGGTCAGCACGAACGCGCTGACCACGATCACGAGCGCGACCCCGATCGAGACCGACGACGCGGCGAGGAGGGCGTGACCGACCGTGGTCTCGACGCCCCCGCTCGCGAGGTACGCCCCGAGGAGCGTGGCCGGGGCCATGAGCACGAGCGCCCGGGAAGGACGGAGGGCACCCGCCGCGCACGGCATGCCCATGCACGCCCCCGTGTAGTGGGCCCCCATGCTGAACGCGAAGCCCACGGCGGCACCGATCAGCGCGTACGCGAGGGGGTCCATCGATCACCCCCGGGGACGGTTCCGGCGGCCCTCCGCGCGGGGGACGCTCCGCGGAGATCCTTGGGGCCGACGTCCGGCGACGGGACCCGGCGCGACCAGGTGGGGCGTCAATCGGTCCGGTTGGAGAGGACGAACTCGTTGCCGTCCGGGTCGGCGATCACGGCCCTTACGAAGCGGCCGATCGACGATTCGATGGGCTTCGGCTCGACGGTCACCGTTCCACCGCGACGGAGGATCTCCCAGCACGCCGCGGCCGGGTCGGGATGGTGGAAGACAAGGCCCGAGACGGTCCCGGGTTCCCGTCCCTCTTCCCCCGGGGCCTGGACGTGCATGGTCAGCAGGGTCGAACTGCCCGGGAGGGCGAAGACGAGCCGGCCCGCCCGGTCGTCGAACATCAGCTCCCTCAGTCCGAGGACGTCGCGGTAGAACTCCCGCGCCTTCTCCGGGTCACGGATGTGGACCGTGACCGCGTGAAGCCCCGCGATGACGTCGCTCACGATCGCCCATCGACCTCGCGGGGTTAATCCTTCCGGACGGAGCAGGCCCAGGCCCGGAAGGCCGCGCTCTGCCGCGCCGGCGAATCCTGGGGATTAAGGGCTCATCGGCGGTGGGACCTGCATCGGGGCCGGCCCGACGACCGGTTCCGCCGGTGCTTTCCAGATGATCGCGAGGATCCCTCCGATCAGCGCGAGGACGCAACCGATGACGAGGCCCGCGGCGGCGAACGGGATGCTCACGAAGGCGAGCGCGATCGCGATCGCCCCCCACACCACGTGACCGGACGGGGCGGCCAGCATGAGGATGCCCATGATCAGCGTGAGAAAGCCCACGAGCAGCCCGATCAGGAAGAGGCCACTGAAGAGGCCGAAGACCGCGAAGAAGAGGCCGATCACGGCGTAGACGTACCCCCCGAGGAGGATGAACAGGCTCCCTACGATCGTCAGGGCGCCGCCGACGATGGGTCTCGGCATGGAGGGGCATCGGGGCCCCCTCAGTTAAACCTGCTCACGCACGCGCGTCGCGCTCCGACCCTGCCCGGTGGGGCATCGTCCCCTCCCGGGAGGCCGCCGGTTCGAACGCGGTGAGATCCTCGACCCCTGCACGGCCGGACGCCCGCCCCGGGGCGATCGACAAGGTTCCCGGTGGGATCGCAGCGCGGAGAGCACCGGAGGCCGGGCGTTCCAGCACCCCTCCGCTCCGCGTTCATGACCCCGGGAGAGCTCTCAGCCCCACCGATGAGCGGCGAAGTCGGCCACTTCGAGCTACCCGCGGACAAGGTCGACCGGGCGAGGAAGTTCTACTCGGCGGTCTTCGGCTGGACGATGAACGAGGTGGAGGGCATCGACTACACCATGGTCAGTACCGGTCCCCTCGGCCCGGATCGGCGCCCGAAGGACCCCGGCTACATCGGAGGGGGGATCGCGAAGAGGGGAGGGCACCTCGCCCACCCGACCGTCACCATCGTCGTGGACGAGATCGCGGACGCAGAGAAGGTCATCGAGAAGCACGGTGGGAAGATCCTCCAGCGCAAGACCCCCATCGGCGACGGGAGCATGGGCCACGCGGGCTACTTCAAGGACAGCGAAGGCAACGTCGTCGGCCTCTACCAGTGGCCCAAGACCTAGTCGGACCCACCTCCCGGCGTCCTGCCCGCTCCGCGGCGCCCCGGTGGTAAGGGCCTCCGCGGAAGTTCGAACGGCGGAACGACGCCGGGGACCCCACCGCCCAGCCGCAGACCGTTCAGGGCCGATCGGCGGCGGAACCCGAGTCCGCGGACCCGTTCGATGGGAGAGGACGGGCGTACTCGCGGAGGATCTCCCGGGCGTCCTCCTGGCGCTGGTGGTGGCGAGCAAGGAGCTCGCGCCCTTCCCGCTCGATCTCCGCGATCTCCCGTCCGAGGGCATCGGCCTGGGTCATCAGCTCGGCCCGTTCGCTCCCCATCACCCGCAGCTCGGCGGCGGCGGCCCCCGCCGCCTCGAGGCTCGCGGGGATGTCGACCTTCCGCTTGTCGCGCTCGGCCCGGACCTGCTGCATCTCCTTGACGATCCGGTCGATCTCGGCTCGGGACGTGGTGATCGTCGTCTCGAGCTCCTTCCGCTGGGCCTCGTGCTGGGTCACGAGCTCCTTGCGCGCCTCGAAATCCTTCAGTTCCTGGACCTTCCGGCGGAGCTGCACGAGGAGCGCCTTCTCGTCGTCGAGGCTGAGCGCCGTTGTCTGCTGACGGAGCTCGAGCTCCGCGATCTCCCGCTTGAGCTGCTCGGGGTTCAACCGTTCGACCGGGCTGAAGGTCAGGACGAGCTCGCGGCGCCGAACGACGGCGTCCTCGAGGGTCTGGCGGACCTTCTCGACCGCACGGCGCAGGTCGGCGAGATGACGGTTGAGCTCGCCCGACTCGTGGTAGAGGCGTTCGGCCTCGGTCTGCGGCCCCTCGCGACGCTGGTAGACCTCCCGCTGCTTGGTGGTGAGCTCCCGGATCTTTCCGAGGAGATCCCGACGGCGGGCCCGGAGCTCGTCGAGGCGGGCCTCGAGCCGACGGAGCTGCTCTCGCTCCTCGCGCTCGGCCCTCCGCCACTGATCGGAGAAGCCGACCTCGTAGGCCATCGCCTCTCGATGAAGCATACTCCTAATAAGGCTGGGAACCCCGACGGCCGCGCGCCGTTCCGGCCGGGTCGCCGGGCGGACGCCACGGCGGCCGGGGGTGGACGCGGCCTCCGCTCGGGGTCTCGCGGAGTGGCCCGCCTCCAACGAACGTCCAGTTCCCGGGTCGTTCCCTCTCGAACGCCTGCCGTTCCCGCGGTCCCGGGTACGCAGCCCTCCGGCACCAAGCCTCGCCGGGGTGGAAGTCCCTCGGGACGGGGGGTCCCGGGAGGGAGGGGAGGGGCCCCTCGCGCCCCCCCTCCCGCGACCGGGCGATCCGAAGCTACTGCTTCTTCTCCTCTTCGGAGCCCTTGAAGCCCTTCTTGGCCCCGGAGGCGAGGCCCTTCATCCCACCGACGATGCCGCGGCCGACCTTCCCCGCGACCTCTCCGGTCTTCTCCGCCGCGTGGACGGTTCCCGCTTCCGCTCTCTGTCCGAAGCCCACGGCCCTTCCGCACGCCTGGCAGGACTTCGCTCCCTCGGGAAGCTCGGCCCCGCATCCTTCGCACTTCATGGGGATTCCTCACTAAGGTACGAACGGCGGGGTAGTTGACGCTTCGCGGGGTGGGGGAGATGGGCCGAAAGTCGCTGGCGTACCGCCGGGGTGCGGCGTGAGGTCCTCGAGGAAGCGGGGCCCTGCGCTCGAACGGTCGCGCACGCTCGTCGGCGCGGAGGGGACCGCGGGAGTCGGGCGGAGACCGAACGGACGTTCGGGGTTTCGTGGACCGACGGGCCGGCCCCGCGGGGGCCGGCTCGCGCCTGCGCAAGGGCGCAGGTTCTCGGCCGTCTCGTTCCGTGGAGAGCGGGAGCCGCCCCGCGGCCGTCGTGCCTGGGCAGATAGCTCCCGGTCGACCTCCCGGCGGCCCGAGGCTCAGGACTGGACCGTCCAGCCCTTCTGCTGGACGAGCTCGAGGAGGAGGTTGTAGACGCTGGTCTCGAGGTCCTCGCCGGCCCCCCAATCGATCCCGAGCACGCCCGAACCCGCCCCGGCGTGCCCGACGTCGATCCGCTGGGTCGTACCGTCGGTCGAGGCGAGGAGGGCGAGGCCGAGGTAACTGTTGGCGCGAAGGAAGTGCTTGCGCCCGAGGATCAGAAGGATTCGCGTGTGCCCGAACGCGTAAGCCGCGGATCCCTGGGTCTCGACCCCGACATCTGCGAGGACTCCGACCAGCTCGTCCGGCACGACCTCCCCCCGGAGCACGAGGGTCCGCATCGCTACGGACCCGGGGAAGGTCGCCCGGGATATCCTTGTTCGGGCACCGAGCTCGACCCTCGCGCGGAGCGGGCCGCGGGTCACCGGGCAGCAGGGCTAAGGCCCGCGAGACTGATGCCGACCCGTGCAGGGTGTCCCGTGCTCCCGCTGCGGCGGCCCGAACCCTCCCGCGCGGGAGATCTGTCAATGGTGCGGCAACGCGCTCGGATCGACCGTGCCTCCGGGCTCGGAGTCGGAAGGCTACCATCCGATGCAGGTGGAGGTCGCCCCCGTGCCGGGCCGGATCGGCGGAGGGGTCTTCGTGGCGGTCGGGATTCCCCTGCTGATCTTCGGCATCCTCGCCCTCGTCGCCGCCGCGGTGGTGGCGCAGGGGACGGCCTCGTTCAACCAGGCGTGCGCCCAGAACTCCCTCTGCACGCCCGAGCCGGATCCGAGCGGCGGGATCGCGGCCGCCGGGGTCCTTCTCCTCGTGATCGCGATCGTTCTCATCGCCTACGGTGCGAGCCGGGGCCGGCCGGTCGTTCGGGACAACGGCCTCGGCTAGCACCCCCACGCGCCCCCGACCTCCCCGGAGGCGATCGAGCGGGGGCGTGGGCTCACTCGTACGACACGTCGGTCCGCATGTAGGCCCGGACCGCGAGGATGAGGACGACGACCGTCTCGACCACGAGCACGAGCATCTGGTAGAGGTCCGTCATGCCAAGGCCCCCGAGGTACGCTCCCCGGACGGCGTCCGAGATGTACGTGAGCGGGTTCACGCGGAAGAGCGCCTGCATCACCGCGGGCAGGCCGCTGCTGAGCGGGTAGAAGACCGTGCTCGCGAAGTTGAGGAGGAAGATCAGCAGGATCT
The DNA here is from genome assembly GCA_033854115.1 of Thermoplasmata archaeon. Lineage (GTDB taxonomy): Archaea > Thermoplasmatota > Thermoplasmata > Lutacidiplasmatales > UBA184 > Lutacidiplasma. The sequence goes on along the minus strand of JAWOKS010000054.1, from coordinate 13,182 downwards.
GCACGCTGTTGTAGGCCGTGTTCGACTTCACAAGCGCGGAGATGAGGAGCATCAACGCCCCGAAGAAGATCGAGCCGACGATGATCGAGCCGAAGATCACGAAGAGCGCGAACGGCGCGATCGGACCGGACCCGATCAGGGCCTCGGCGACCCCGAGCATCACGAGCGCCCCGCCGAGCCCGAACATCATCGACGTGAGCATGATCCCGAGCAGGTACTGGAGCCGCGTGAACGGCCCGACGAGGAGCTGGGAGAGCATGCCCCACCGCCGATCGGCCCAGAGGATGCTCCCACCGACGGTCCCGGCCATCACGGCCTGGAACGCCATGATCCCCGGGGTGAGGAACGACAGGTAGTTCGGGCCCCCACTGCCCGAGGCGAGCGACTGGAACCCGAACCCGAAGAAGACGAGGTACATGCCGGGGAGGCCGAGCAGGATGATCAGGCTCCCCGGGTCGGTGTTGACCACGATGTTGCGGTAGACGAGACGGAGGAGGTTAGGCGCCGGCAAGGCTCTCCCCCTGGTGTCCGACCGAGCGCAGGAAGACGTCCTCGAGCGTGTTCTGCCGCACGTTGAGCCACTCGAGCTGCGCCCCCGTCGCGCGCGCCACCTCGACGATCTCGGCGAGCGCCGCCTTCGGGTCGTCGGTCAGGATCACGCCGGACGCACCGCTCACGTTCATGGTCGCGCGGTCCGCGAGGCGCTCGCCGAGGGTCCGGAAGAACCGATCGGGGGCCCCGTTGCCGACGGTGAGGTCGATCGTCTTCTTGCCGCCGTAGAGACGCTTCAGGTTCTCCACGGAATCGAGGGCGAGGATCTTCCCCTCCTCGATGACCGCGACCCGGTCGCAGAGGTAGTCCGCCTCCTCGAGATTGTGCGTCGTGAAGATCACGGTGAGCCCACGGCGAACCTCCGCCCGCACGGAATCGAGGAGCGTGCGGCGCATGATCACGTCGAGGCCGATGGTCGGCTCGTCGAGGAAGAGGACCTCCATGTCGTGCATGAACTCGCGGGCGACCTGGACGCGGCGCTTCTGCCCCCCCGAGATGTCGAACGCACGACGTTTGCGGATGTCGCCGAGCCCGAACCGCTCGAGCAATTGCTCGCGTCGGCGCGCCCTCTCCTCCTTCGGGATCCCCCACAGGACGCCGTAGACGTCGAGGTTCCCCTGGACCGTCGTGAAGTCGAACGACTCCGCCTGCTGGACGACCCCGATGCGCGCGCGGATCCGCTGACCGTCGTGCGTCGGGTCCAGGCCGAGGACGCGCAGCGTGCCCGACGTCGGCTGGATGAGCGTGGTCATCGCCTTGATGAGCGTCGACTTCCCGGCCCCGTTCCGGCCGAGGAGGCCGAACACCTCCCCCCGTCGGATCGTGAAGCTCACTCCGTCGAGCGCGAACTTCCGGCGGTCGTAGCTGTGCCGGAGGTTCTCGGCTACAACGACCGGCTGGGCCGGGCCGGCCGGAAGAGGGGAGACCTGCACGAGAGCTGAGGAGGCCGGGGCGTCCTTAAGCGACGCTCACCCGGGTTGAGCACCGCGGGTGAGGTCGACGCTCCAAGGGAGAGCCCGACGTCGAGGCGAGGCCCTCCGAGCAGCGTCGGGCGCGATGCCCGGTGGCCGCCCCCCTCGTCCCCGACCCGGGGGACCCAAGGCCGCGGACGCCGGGAAGAGAGAACGAAGAGGTTCGGGAAGTCCCCAGCCGCTTCGGTTCCGGGGCTTCCCTTCCGTGTCGGGGGGTACGTCAGCAGTAGACCGTGAGGTGGAACGTCTGGTTGACGTTGAACCCCGCCGAGTTGAAGGTCGAGACGTACACACCGTCCACAACGCTCGCGAGGCTCGCCGAGGTGGCATAGCCCGCCGGCGCGCTCCCGCCGCTCGAGGTTCCGAGCCCGACCACGTAGGCGCACGCCACGACGTTCTGGTTGAAGACTACGCCATACGTCCCGTTGCCGTAGGCGCTGGTCGAGTACACCCCCGCTCCGCTGATGAACGCCCCGTCGGCGGCGACGACGGCCGAGAGGCCTCCCGGGCACGTCAGCACGAGATGGAACGAGGCGTCGATCGCGGTGGAGTTGGCATCGAACGTGGTGACGTTCACGGTCCGCGCGGGCGAAGGGGCGATCGCGACCTTCGCGATGCCGGCGTCCTGGGTACCGGTCGCCGTGGTGCCAAGAGAGGCGGCCGCGGTACAACCGTAGAGGATCTGGTCAAACGTGACCTCGTACTGCCCGAGGCCAAGATGCGTCGAAAAGGCCGCACCCGAGCCCCGTGAGAGCACCCCGTTCCAGGCGACCACCGCCCAGAGCGTCTCCGGAGGCGATCCCGTGCCGCCCTGGGCGCCCGTGGGTCCCGGGACGAGGAAGACCAGGGCGACGGCGACGACCGCCACCGCGATGGCGGCCGCCCCGAGGACCGTCGCGAGACGGCCTGCCCCGGACCCGCTCGGTCGGGGCGGCAAGGTCGAAACGGACGGCGCGGTCGGAGGCGGGGTTTGTCCCTGCATGGGGGCGCTCAGCCTCGACCGTGGTTGAAGAACCTTCGCTTTCAAGGGTAGGCGGCGCCGGAACGCGTAGCGCCGCTCGCCGGCACGGGACGGGCGGCGAACCGGGGCCGCCGGGCCCGGGGACCCGACCTCTTTCGGGACTTCAGGATCGGCCGATCGCTATCGGGACGATGCGGGCGGTCTCTACGCCCTGTCGCGATTTCGAGCCGGGATCCCCGTCCGCCCCGGGGGCGAGCCGAGGGAGGGAATCGAACCCCCAGGAAACGGATCTGCAGTCCGTCGCATTAACCATTCTGCCACCTCGGCGCAGCGACGCCGAATCGGACTGGGGTTAAAACCCTCGTTCCGGACGACGCGGCGGACCGATGGCTCGCCTTGCCCGATCGGCGTCGGCGACCCCGGGCTCTTACCCCTCCGCCGGGTTCACGCACCCCTTCCAAGCCCTCGGACGAGACCACGCCCTGGCCCCTGGGAGGGGTCCAGGAGCTCCCTCAGATCGGGCGGAACCCACGGCCGAGCCGGAGCACCGCCGAGCGGAGGTTCACTCGGAAGCGCTCCGTCGCGGAGAGGGGTCGACCTTCCGGCGTGGTGGTGCCGTTCCGCAGGGCCACGAGGAAGCCGTCCTCCGAGGAGCATCCCGGCGGGAATCGGGTCGCTACGCGGCCCACCTCTCGGAGCGTGTGGGCGTCGCTCCCCCCGGTGGATCCGATCGACCGCGCGAGGACGACCGCCCGGGCACGTGCGTTCGCGCGTGCCGAATTGTGCCCGTTGACCGCCTCGATCGCGGCGACCCCGGCCGTGGTGGCAACCCGCCGCCCGACCCCGTGCATCCAGCGGAAGGGATGCGCGAGGACCGGCTCCCCTCCACGGGCGCGGATCCAGTCGATCGTCTCGACCACGGGCCGATGGACCGGGGGACAGTCCCGGACCCCGTAGGCGAGAAGGTGGCCCTCGACCGTGGACACCTCGACTCCGGGCAGGACGCGGAGCCTTGGGAACCTTGCGCCGATGTCCGCGAGCTCGGCGTGGCCGGCCACCGTGTTGTGGTCGGTGAGGGCGAACCCGTCCAGTCCCTCGGCGGCGATCCGGGCGGCGATCTCGCGGACGGTCGACCGGCCGTCGGGGGAGTGACGGGAATGAACGTGGAGGTCGAGCCGAGGTCCCTCGCTCATCGGACCGTCGCGCCCGCCGGGACGTTCTCGGAGGGGCGGACGGGGAGGTCCGGCCCGTACGCGACGAAGGTGCCGCGCTCGGCACCGGGGCGGTCGCGGCGCACGACCCCTACCGTGCCTTCCGCCCACCGGCCCCGGACGCGGACGACGGAGCCCCCGACGTCGACCGGGGTCTCACCTTCCTCGGAGGGTCCGGCGACCCGGCCGACGACGAGGCCGACCGCGGAGAACTCGTCGTGCGAGATGGTCCGGTCGTCCGGCCCTGCGTGCTCGACGAACGTGCCCGGAGCGACCTCCGCCGGCGGGGCGAGGAGGATCGCTCGGTCCGCGACCTCGGCGGCGAGGACCATCCCTTCCGAGGTCACGCCCCGGACCGTGCGCGGCGCGAGGTTGGCGAGGAGGGCAACCCGCCGGCCCTTGAGCGCCTCGGGGGGGTACGAGGAGCGGAGACCGGCGACGACCGTGCGCTCGCCCCGCTCTCCGAGGCCGATGGTGAGGGTGTAGAGACGGTCCGCCCGCGGGTGGACCGCGACCGCACGGACCTCTCCGGCCTCGATCGCGAGCGGGACGGCGCTCTCCGGACCGGAGGGGGGGGCTGCGGCGACGGACGGGGTCCGGGCCGTGACCTCCGCCGTCCGAGGGTAGAGGGGGCGGATCTCGCCGAGGGTCTGGCCCGGCGGTACCGGCTCGAGCGCGCGATCCCAATCCCCCGGGCCCGGTGGGTCCGCAAAACCGAGCATCCGGAACACCTCCGCGCTCGAGAACGGCAGCACCGGGGCGAGCCAAGTGGCGAGCGCCCGCAGCCTCCAGAGCGCCTCGTAGACGACCCGGGCCCGCTCGGGCTCCTCGAGCTGCCAGGGCCGGGCCTCGTGGAAGCGGCGGTTCGACTCGCGGACCTCCGCGAGCGCGAGGTCGAGCGCTTCCTTGAGGTGGACCGCCTCGAGCTCCTCGGTGATCGCGCGGTGGGCGTTCGCGAGCCGAGCGCCGGTCTCCCTGGAGCCGTCCGCGGTCCAGTCCGCCGACGGCGTGGGAACACGTCCCCCGTACCGGTCCCGCGCGAGCACGAGCGAGCGCTGGACGAGGTTGCCGTACTGGTTCGCGAGGACCTCGTCCCGGAGCTTCTCGAACTCGGCCCAGTCGAGCTCCGTGTCGTGGTTCTGGGGCGCGAGCAGCGCGGCGTAGAACCGGATGACGTCGGGCGGGTAGCGCTCGAGGAGCGACGGGACGAACGGGTCGAGGTCCTTCGTGCGCGACTTCGACACCTTCTGGCCCTCGATGAGGAGCCACTCGTTCGCCGGGACGTCGAACGGGAGCTTGAGGCCCCCGACCCCCAGGAGGACCGCCGGCCAGACGATCGTGTGGTGGAACTTGTTGTCCTTGCCAACGAAGTAGTAGGACCGGACCGGCTCGCGTTCGTCCCAGTAGCGATGCCAGGCCTCGGGCCGGCCGGACCGGATCGCCCACTCCTCGCTCGCGGAGAGATAGCCCGCGAGCGCGTCGAACCAGACGTAGAACCGCTTCGCCGGGTAGCCGTCGAGCGGGAGAGGGACGCCCCAGTCGAGGTCCCGCGTGATCGCGCTCGGGTGCAGGCCCTCCGCCAGGAAGTTCTCGGCGACGCGGAGCGTGGACGGACGCCAATGGCGCTGGGTGCCCAGGTACTCGCGGAGCTGGGGGGCGAGCCGGTCGAGCTCGAGGTAGAAGTGCTCGGTCCGCCGCCGCTCCGCCGGCGTGCCGCAGAGCGAGCAGCGGGGCGCGCCGAGCGTCACGGCCTCGAGCGGCCGGCCGCACCGGTCGCACTCGTCCCCGCGGGCGCTCTCGAACCCGCAGTGCGGGCAGGTCCCGACCAGGTAGCGGTCGGGCAGGAAGCGGCCGTGCTTCGGGCAGAACGGCGCCTCCTCGGTCCGGCGGCGCACGAAGCCGTGCTCGAGGAGCGTGAGGAACAGCTGCTGGACGACCTTCTCGTGGACAGGGGTGTGGGTGCTCGTGAAGACGTCGAACGAGAAGCCGAGCCGCTCGAACGCCCGCCGGTTCACCTCGTGGTACCGCTCCGCGACCGCCTGGGGGGTCGTCCCCTCCTCCTCCGCCCGGACGAGGATCGGGGTCCCGTGCATGTCGGACCCCGACACCATTAGGACCTCGTCGCCCCGGAGCCGGTGGTACCGGGCGAAGATGTCGCCCGGAAGGTAGGCCCCGGCGAGGTGCCCGAGATGGAACGGCCCGTTGGCGTACGGCCACGCCACTGCGACGAGGATCCGCGCCATCGCCCGCCTCCGAGAGGTTCCCGAGAAGGCGCACCGTCTAAGGGTTTCCCCGCACCCAACCCCGGAGCCCGGGCGACTGGCACCCCAGGTACGCGCGGGCTCGGGTCCGCCGTCCATCGGCTTTAACGACCGGGCGAGGTTGCCCCGCCCCGTGCCCGACGCCGAGCTCCCCATGGTCCGTCCGTCGGTCGCGGCGGCGGACCGGGAGATCGGGGTGAAGCACCCGGTCCTCGGCCACGGGTTCGTCGTGCTCGTCGACTACATGGGCAACGACGCCGCGATCGTGCAGGCGGCGCGAGTCTCCTACGGCCAGGGGACGAAGTCGGTCCGGGACGACCGGGGGCTGATCCGCTACCTCCTGCGCCACCGCCACACCACGCCGTTCGAGATGGTCGAGCTGAAGTTCCTCGTGCGGCTCCCGATCTTCGTCGCCCGGCAGTGGATCCGCCACCGGAGCGCCTCGACGAACGAGTACAGCGCCCGCTACTCGATCGTCCCGGATGAGTTCGAGGTCCCTCCGCCCCAGGAGGTGCGCCACCAATCGACGCGCAACCGCCAGGGGCGGGGCGGTCCGCTCGACGCCCCCGCCGTCGAGCGGTTCCGTTCCGACCTCGACCGTGTCTCCAAGGCAGCGTACGAGGCGTACACCCGCGCGCTCGACGCCGGGGTCGCCCGCGAGACAGCGCGGCTCCTCCTCCCGGTCGCCTACTACACCCAGTGGTACTGGAAGGTCAACCTCTGGAACCTCTTCCACTTCCTTTCGCTCCGGCTCGACCCCCACGCCCAGGAGGAGATCCGCCTCTACGCGGTCGAGCTCGCGGGGCTCGGCCGCCTCGTCTGTCCCACCGCGTTCGAGGCGTTCGACGAGTTCCTCCTCGAAGGGCTCACGCTCTCCCGAAGGGAACAGGCGGCGCTGCGCCGCATCCTCGCGGGCGCGACCCCGGAATCGGCGTGCGGGGAGGAGGGGCTTCCGCTGGTCCGTGACGACGGCCGGCCGATGACGACGGGCGAAGGGGTCGAGTTCCTCGCGAAGCTCCGTCGGCTCCGGGGCGAGCGACCGGAACCGGCCGTGGACTGAGGCGGACGGGGGTACCGACCGCCCCTAGTAGCGGGGGTCGTTCCCGGCCTCGAGGGTGAACCCGGGTTTCGGGGGGAACGGGTTCACGGGTCCGGGGAACCGGCCCGGGTCGACCGGCGCGAGACCGGGGGACGGTCCCGCCACGCCCGAGGCGATCGCCTCGGCGAGACGGCGGGCCGCGCCTCCGGCCCGCATCACGCCGAAGCCGTTGAATCCCGTGATCACGTAGAGGCCGGGGGCGTTCGGCACCGGTCCGATCAGCGGACGACGATCGGGGGTCGCGACGCAGACCCCAGCCCACGCGCGGACGAGGTCCGCCCCCGCCCAGGCGGGGAGCCGGGTGGCAAAGCTCTCGGCGAGGTGGGCCACGAACGCGGCGTCCCCTCCTCCGTGGAACCGCTCGGGGTCGGCCTCGACCCGCTCGGTCCCGTCCCCGGCGAGGAGCCGCCCCTGCTCCTCGGGACGGGCGTAGACGTCGGTGTCGAGGTCGTGGACCGAAGGATGGTGCTCGGGCACCGGCTCGGCCGGGCGGAGGACCGCGGCCTGGGTCCGGTAGGGGGTGAGCGGCAGCGGATGACCGATCGAGGCGAGCAGCCGTTTCGACCACGCCCCGGCCGCAACGACCGCGACGGGCGCGGTCACGGTGGAGGTGCGGTCCGACCACTGCCAGCCCTCCGGAACGGCCCGCAGGCCTTCGGTCGCCGCCCCAAAGGTCCAATCGACCCCGAGCGCGCGTCCCTCGCGGACGTACGCCTCGGCGAGACCGCTCGGGGCGACCACGCTGTCCCGGGGCGCGAGCACGGCCGCACGGACATCGTCCGCACGGATGCCGGGCACCGCTCGCGCGAGCCCGTCCCGCTCGAGCGGCCGCACGTCGACCCCCCAGGCCCGCCAACGGGCGAGCCCCGCCGTGAGCGCCTCGGCGATCCGCTCATCGCGGGTCCAGCGGACGAACCCGTTGACCCGGTAGGCGGCCGGGTCGACCTTCGTCGCGAGGGCGGCGTACTCCTCCTTGCTCGCGCGGACGACCTCCACGTCCCACCGGTCCCAGAGCATCTCGCTCACGATCCCGGCGGCGCGGCCGGTCGCTCCGGCCGCGGGCGTGCGGCTCTCGAGGGCGACCACGCGCCCCACGCGGAGGCGCGCGAGGTGGTAGGCGACCGCGGCCCCCGCGAGACCGGCGCCGAGGACGAGACCGGCCGCTTGCCCGCCCTTCACGGTCGCGCGCAAGGCCGGCCGCGCTAGTTAATACTCGGGCTTCGCGCGCTGGTAGGCGTTCCGGAGCGCCTGCGTGTCGACGTGCGTGTAGATCTGGGTCGTGGCGACCGAGGCGTGCCCGAGGAGCTTCTGGATGTAGCGGATGTCGCACCCGCGGGAGAGGAGGGCGGTCGCGAGCGTGTGCCGGAGCATGTGGGGCGTGACCCGGCGAGGGATCTCGGCCTCGAGGGCGGCCCGGCGGACGACCCGCTCGACGGTGACGGGACCGACCGGGAAGAGCCGCTCGGAGGCCGCCCCCCCGGCCAGCCGGCGCTCCGTGAGGTACCGGTCGATCGCGGCCCGCGTGCGGTCCTCGAGGATGACCTCGCGGTCCTTGTCGCCCTTGCCGCTGCGAACGTGGAGGACGTTCCGCTCGAACTCGATGTCCTCAAGGCGGAGGTGGCAGAGCTCCCCGACCCGCAGACCTCCGAAGGCGAGGACGTGGACGATAGCGCTGTCCCTCGGGGAACCCTTGACGACCTCGAGGAGACGGTGGACCTCCTCCTCGGCGAGGTACCGGGGAAGCCGCTCCGGTCGGCGGGGCGGCTCGAGGGTGTCGGCCGTCGTGAGGCCCTGGCTGCGGAAGAGGCAGGCGAGGCCGCGGATCGTCGTGTAGAGCGAGTTCTTCGAGTAGTGGCGCTGGAGGACGAGGTACTCCCGGTACGCCTCGAGGTCGTGGGGCGTGACCTGTTCGAGCGGCTTCCGCGCGAACGCGAGGAACGTCCGCGCGATGTGCCCGTACTGCTTCACCGTGCACGGGCTCCGCTCCTGGGACTGGAGGAGCCGCTGGAACCGATCCACGAGCTCGGTGACGCTGAACCCGTCCGCGCCCGGCGGCACGATCGGGCGGAGGCGGGCGCCGCGAGGACGGGGAACGAGCGAAGAGGGGTCCGGCTCGCGCCGCGCCGGTGTCATCGTCGCTCGCTGGTCGGAGGTCGGCTAATAATCGTATGCGCCCAGTGGAACGGCCGGGCCCGCTCCGACCTCAAATAGACGGTCCGGCTCGCGCGCCCGTGGACTGCTCGAGCTGCGCGCGACCAGCGGTCGTGGACCTGCCCTACCGCGGCGAGCATCTCTGCGCGGCGCACCTCGCCCGCTCGGTGGAGGAGCGGTTCCGCCGCGAAATGCACCGCCAGCTCCCCGGCTTCGCCGGCGGGACGATCGCGGTCGCCCTCTCGGGCGGCAAGGACTCGTCGGTCGCCCTCGCGCTCGCCCATCGCTACTTCTCCCGGCGCCCGAACGCCCGGGTCGTCGCGCTCTCGATCGACGAGGGGATCCGCGGGTACCGTCCCGCGACGATCGCCGCCGCCGAGCGCCTCACCGATCGCCTCGGGCTCGAGCACCGGGTCGTCCGCGCGGAGGCGGAGCTCGGCACGAGCACCGACGGGCTCGCCCGCTCGCGGCCGGGAGCCCCCCCGTGCTCGTTCTGCGGGGTCTGGCGACGCCAGCTCCTCAACCGGGCCGCGCGCGAGGCCGGCGCGGAGGCCCTCGTCCTGGGCTTCAACCTCGACGACCTCGCCCAGACCGTCCTCATGAACCTCGTGCACGGCGACCTCGACCGGCTGGTCCGTTCGGCGCCCCACCGCCTCCGGCAGCCCGGCCTCGTCCCCCGCCTCGCCCCGCTGGCTCGCGTGCCGGAGCGCGAGGTGTTTCTTTACGCCATCGGCGCCGGCCTCCCGTTCGAGCACGCGGAGTGCCCCTACGCCTCGCGCGCCGCCCGCAATCGGTTCCGCGCGATCGTCTGGGAGCTCGAGGACGCCCAGCCCGGAACGCGCCAGGCGCTCCTCCGGACCCACGAACGGCTTGTCACGCACTGGCTTGCGAACGGCCTCGCCGGCTCTCCGGGACGCTGCCAGGGCTGCGGCGAGCCGGCCGCCGGCGAGCTCTGTCGCGCCTGCGAGTTCCTACGCCTCGCCCGGCCGGAGGCGGTCGGCCCGGAGCCCGCTTGACCGCGGAGGCGCGCGCCGGTCCGCCCGGAACGTTCCCGCCCCCGGGGCCGCCGAGCGTCCTCGTCGTCGGGGCCGGCCTCATGGGCAGCGGGATCGCCGCGCTCTGCGCGCTCGCGGGCTCCCCGGTCACGCTCGAGGACGTCTCGGAGGAGCTCTCCGCGCGCGGCCTCACCCGCGCCCGCCGGGCCCTCGACCACGCGGTCACCCGGGGCGAGGTCGATCCGGCCCGGCGCGACGCCGCGCTCGGACGGCTCACGACCTCGGTCGGCCTTGGCACGGCGAGCTCCGCCGACCTCGTGATCGAAGCCGCTCCCGAGGACCTCGCGCTCAAGCGCCGGCTCTTCCACGAGCTCGAGGCGGCGGCCGGCCCGGGCGCGATCCTCGCGACGAACACCTCCTCGCTGCCGATCACGGCGATCGGCCAGGACCTGAAGGAGCCCGGTCGCCTCGTGGGACTCCACTTCTTCAACCCGGTCCTCCAGATGCCGCTCGTCGAGCTCATCGCCGGGGCCCGGACCCGTCCGGAGGTCGTCGCCCGGGCGCAGGCGTTCGCGACGGCGCTCGGCAAGACGGTCGTCCGCAGCGCGGACACCCCGGGCTTCGTCACGTCCCGCGCGCTCGCCGTGCTGGTCAACGAGGCCGCCTGGATGCTCCACGAGCACGTCGCGAGCCGGGACGACATCGACGCCGCCTACAAGCTCGGCTTCCACCATCCGATGGGCCCGTTCGAGCTCGTCGACCTGGTCGGGATCGACACGACGGTCGCGATCCTCGACGTCCTCTGGGACGGCTACCGCGACAGCCGCTACCGCGCGTGCCCGCTCCTCCGGACGATGGTCGCCGCGAAGAAGCTCGGACGCAAGACCGGCGAGGGGTTCTACCTCTACCCGCCGCGGTCGCCCGAGGGGTGAATGGCGCTCGCGACGGCCCTCGAGGACCTCGGCTTCCTCGTGGTCGTCGCCCTCGTCCCCGCGCTCGGCTACCTCGCTTGGGTCCGGAAGAGCGAGCGGTACCGGGTCGAGGGGTGGGGGACGCTCCTCGGAGGCTTCGCCTACGGGGCGCTCTTCGCGACGGTCGCGGCCGGCTTCCTCGAGGTGCTCGCGGTCGGGATCGGCACGGCGGTCAGCCAGCAGTACCCGGGGCCCGAGTTCGTCTTCTTGAACGGCAACTCGACCGCCGGGGCGTTCTTCCTGGTCCTCGTCCTCGCCCCGCTCATCGAGGAGGCGCTCAAGGCCTCCGGGGTGGTCGGCCGGAAGTCGGCGCTCCGTCACGTCGCCGACGGGCCGGTCGTCGGGGCGTCGGTGGGCCTCGGCTTCGGCTTCTTCGAGACGTTCCTCTACGGCGTCGGCGCCTTCCTGGTCGGGGGGCTCGTCGCCGGCCTCACGCTGATCGTCCTCCGCAGCATCTCGAGCGTCCTCCTCCACGGGAGCACGACCGCGATGTTCGGCTACGGCTACGCCCGCAGCCGCTTCGGGGTGGTGGGGGCGGGCAGCGGCTCGTACTACCTGCTCGCCGTGGGGATGCACGCGGCGTTCAACGCCCTCGCCTCGGTCGGGGTGATCCTCGCGCTCGTCGGGATCGGCGGCGTCGCGGCCGAGGCCGGCGCGGTCATCGCGCTCTTCGCGGGGATCGCCTTCGCGATCGGGGCGATCGAGCACGTCCGCGCGGTCGTCCAGACCGCGGACTACCCGGCGCTCCGCCCCGGTCCCCGCGGGATGCCGGGGACCCGGCCCCCCGGCCGGTAGGCGGGCGGACGCTCAGGACGGCCCGGCCTGGCCCTCGCCGTCCCTTCGCCAGTCGGCCTCGCCGATCGCGCGATAGACCGAGCCGGCGTCGTCCGTCGGCGGGCGCTCGTCGGTCCTCCCGACGTCGCGGATCCTCGCCTTCTTGAGCAGCCAGTAGTGGATCCGCCAGGTCTTCCCGCGCGAGACCGTCGCGTCCTCCTCCTCGCTCGTGAGGAGCCCCTCCTCCTCGAGCGCGTAGAACCGGTCGCGGTCCTCGCTCGAGAGCTTGTTGTCGAGGACGCTGTCGTCCACGCCGAAGTAGCCCAGGATCATCCGCGCGGTCGGTCGGGCCTCGGGGGGAGAGATCTTTCCGTGCGCCACCAGGGTCCGCTCGATGGCCCGGGTCAGTTCGGCCTCGGTGATGGACGCCATCGGCCCGCGGAAGCCCACGGATTCCGTGAGTAAAAGGTTCGCGCGAGGGCGGGCGCGTGCCGACGAGGTTTAGTGGGCGGTTCCCGTCGGACGTCCGTGACCGAAGCGACCCCCTTCGAGCCGACGGAGGAGGCGCTCGCCTCGGCGCGCCGGGCGCTCGGGCACCGGCTCTGCGCCGAGTGTTTCGGCCGGCTCTTCGGCCGGCTCGGGCACGGGCTATCGAACCCGGAGCGGGCCGAGCGGCTCGCCGCCCGGCTGTCCGGGGCAGTTCCGACCGCACGAGAGGAGTGCGAGCTCTGCGGGGGGGTGTTTGCCCGCCTGCCGACGTGGGTCGAACGGGTGCGGACGGCGGCCGAGGGCCTCGAGTGGCACCGGTTCACCTGCGGTTCGCGCTGGGACCCGGAGCGCCTCGCGCAGGAGGAGGCGCTGTGGGCGGAGGTCGGGTCCGCGTGGGGGGAGAGCGCTCGCTCGGCGTTCAATCGGGAGCTCGGGAAGCGTCTGGAGGTCGAGACCGGGGCCTCCGGAGGCTCGGCCGACGCGGACGTGGTGTTCCTCGCTGACCTGCCGGTGGGGCGGGTCGAGGTCACGGTTCTGCCGCTCTACTTCCGCGGGCGGTACCGCAAGCTCGACCGGACCCTGCCCCAGACCCGGTGGCCGTGCCGCCGGTGCCGGGGCCGGGGGTGCGACCGGTGCGGCGGGACCGGCAAGACCTACGCGACCAGCGTCGAGGAGGTCATCGCGGCCCCGTTCCTCCGGGCCAGCGGGGCCGAGGGAAGCCGGTTCCACGGCATGGGTCGGGAGGAC
>JAWOKS010000053.1:0-7112 GCA_033854115.1 Thermoplasmata archaeon | reverse complement strand
CGGAGACTCGCCCCTCGCACCGTAGTTATGGTGTTGGCCGGCTTTGCCGGGGCGTGGGCAGGAATCTGGTTCGTCTTCGATGGGCCGCGGGAACGGCGGCCCTCGTGGGCGCGGCCGGAGGATCGGTCCTCGCGGTGTCGCTCCGCTCCCTGGGGCTCACGCCGACCGGAGCGGCTCCGCTCTTGGCGGGAGACGCCGCCGCCTTCGTGGACGCTGTTCTCGGGGCCGCCGTCGGTGCTTTCGTCGCGGCGTTGGTCACCCTCGTGGTAGGTTGGAACGGGGGGGAGACCGCCGCCGGCGTGATCGGCGCGCTCGCGGGGCTCGTCGGAGCGGCCGTCGTGGCCGAGGCGGGTCCAAGTATCGCTCAGGTCTGGACCGATGCGTTCAGTTCCAACCCCCTCGCGGCCGGGCTCGTCGGCGGGGCGCTCGCGGGCGCGCTCGCGGGAGCCGCGGTGGGGTCCATCCTCCGGCCCCTCGCGCCGGCCCAAGGACCCGAACCTCAACCTCGGAAGCTCGCCGCGCTCATGGGCAGCGTCGCGGGACTGCTGTCCGGTCTCGGCGGCGGGTCGCTCGGGTCCTCGCTCGCTCAGTCGGTCCGGGTCTGCCCGAACGGGTACTACGGGAATCCTCCGGTCCCGCCGGGCCAGTGCTCGGTCGGGATCAGCCCGTCCGCGGTGCTGGTCGGGGGTTGGGCCGGCGCGGTGACGGGCGCTCTCTTGGCTGCCGGGGTCGCGGCCCTCCTCGCGTTCCTCTCCCGGAGGGCCCGTTGACGCCCTCCGTCCGTGGCCCCAAGCCGGTCGTCGTGGTGGTCGGCGTCCTCGTCTTTCTGGTTGCCGCCCGCGCAGGGGTCCAAGCTCCGGCCGCGGGAGCTGGAACGCCGTCGACATCCGCGGGTTTCACCGAATCCGGGGTTGCCGCCGCGGGGGCCGGCGCGGTGCCCCCAGGGTCGACGACGGCCGCACGTGCGCCGTCGACCGGGGGGACTTCCCTGACGACCCCCGAGTACCCGGTGACGTTCGTGGAGTCCGGCCTACCCCCCGGGACAGTGTGGTCGGTCGTGCTGACGGTAACGAACAGTTCGGCGACGGACTCCATCTCCTTCTCGGTCGCTCCGGGCAGTTACATCTTCGCGATCGGAACGATCGGCACCCGGGTCCCGGTCCCTTCGCTGGGCTGGCTGAACGTCACCGACGGTCCGGTCGTGCAGACCATCTCCTTCCAGCCCGGCTACCAGGTCACGTTCGACGAGACGGGGCTGCCGGTGGGGACCCTGTGGGGCGTATCGCTCGACGGAACGGCCATCGATTCCGCGTCCGGCATGGCTGCGGTGACCCTGCTCGCCGCGAACGGAACGTACAACTTCACGTCGCTCACGCTGGACCGGTGCTTTCTCAACCCTCCGGTGGGTTCGTTGACCGTCGACGGAGCGCCCGTGATCGAGGACGTGGCGTTCGTGCCGGCCCAGTTCCCGGTGGTCTTCCAGGAAGTGGGTCTCCCTCCGGGGGTCAACTGGACCGTGACGTTCGACGACGCGACCCAGCAAGCCACGGCCGGAGGGACGATCGAGTTCTCGGCGAGCTGCGGCCTCTATAGGTATACCCTGGGGCCGGTCGACGGCTACACCACCCCCCTCCAGGGCTCGCCGTACGTCCAGCTCTCCGGGAGCTCGTACGGAACCGTGGTCCCGTTCGAGCCCGCCCCCGGCGTCCTGGGGCTCCCAGGATCCACCGGGCAATCGGTGATCGGCACGCTCCTTGTGCTCACGTCGGCGCTCGTGGCGGCGGGAGCGTTCGTTCGAACTTGGTTCTCGAGAGGAGGAAAGCGGTAGCCGGAAGGGTCTCGGCACCCTCCGACCGCCGGCCTTGAAACCCGACGTGCACCGCCGAGACGGCGCAAGGGCCCCGAGCGCGGGGGGGTCCCGCCGGACCACCGCCGTCTCCGGGGACCCGGCTCCTCTTGGTACCAAAAGGTGCTCGTCGGGCGACCGCGGTCACGGTGATCAGGGTCCTCCCCCGCTCCGCATCTTGCGGTGGCTCACTGAAAGTCCCCAGTTTTCGGGGATGTGGGGGTCCGCGGACCGTCGTGAATCGAACCGGACCGTGATTGCCCTTCTTGGAACGTCGACGCGCGGCTCGCCTCGCGCCACGGTCCCCTCCTCCGATCCGGGAGGACGAACGTCCCCTCCTTGACCGGCCGCTCGCCGCCCCGTGAAGGCGGCTTTACGGACGGCCTATCGTGGATGACCCCGACGGGGGGCCGACAGCTCGTGACCGCGAGGGCGTGCTCCCGCGACGCGCGGGTCGAGCCGAAGGGATCCCTTCGGGGAGTCCGGGTGCCCGCGGGGGATCCGCGGTCGATTGGCCACGCCCCCGGGTCGACGGACTGGTCCGGGGAGGGCGAAGCCGATGGCGAACGATAGCGTCGTGGTCGGGAGGGACGTGTGGAAGACGTACGGGACCGGGGAGACCGCCGTCCAGGCGCTCCGAGGGGTCTCCGTGGACGTTCACCGAGGGGAGATGGTCGCCGTCATGGGACCGTCCGGCTGCGGGAAGACCACCCTGCTCAACTGCCTCAGCGGCCTCGATGAGATCACCCGGGGTCAGGTGACCCTCGAGGGAACCGATATCCACGCCATGGCCGACGAACAAAGGTCGACCTACCGGGCGCGGCGGTCCGGCTTCGTGTTCCAGTCGTACAACCTGCTCCAGATCCTGACGGCGGTCGAGAACGTGGAGATGCCGCTCCTCGTCTGCCGCGTCCCGGCGAAGGAAGCCCGCGCGCGAGCCGCCGAGATGCTCCGGCGGCTCGGGCTCGGCGATCGTCTCGGCCATCGCCCTTCGGAGCTTTCCGGCGGTCAGCAGCAGCGGGTGTCGCTCGCGAGGGCGCTGGTCGCGCACCCGGCGATCGTGTGGGCCGATGAGCCGACGGGGAACCTCGACGAGGAAGGGTCCCGCCAGGTGACCGGACTCCTTCGGCAGCTCAACCGGGACTTCCAGCAGACGATGGTCGTTGTCACGCACGATGCCGAGGTCGCCTCGAGGTGCGACCGGACCCTGCGGATGCGCGACGGCCGGTTCGTCTCCTGAACGGGGGGTCGGCGATGGTCGACGCGCTCCTCCTCCTCGCCCTCCTCGTCCTCGGGTCGATCGCCGTCGCATCGACAGTCCTCGCCTTCCGGCACCGTCTCTCGTTCCGCATTGCACACCGGAACCTTCGACGGGCTCGCGCCCGTTCCGTCCTGATGGTCCTTGGCCTCCTGGTCGCGACCGCGATGGTCTCGGGGAGCCTCGCAGTCGGGGAGACGGTCCGCACTGTCAACCTCCACTACACCTACCTCGCGCTCGGCTACACCGACGAGGGGATCTACGGGCTCGACCCCGGCGGGGGATACCTCTACTTCCCGCAGTCCGTGGCGACGGCGATCGCGGAAGCCTCCCTCGGGGTCCCTTCGATCGCGGGCGTGACCCCGGAGATCGTCGACCGCGTGCAGGTCTTCGACCGGACCACCGGGATCCCGCAGACGAACCTCAACCTCCTCGGCGCCGATCCCGCGAACAGCACGGCGCTCGGCTCGTTCACGACGCTCGCGGGCGCCCCGCTCGCGGGTCCCGGCTCGGGCAAGGTCCTTCTCGACGCCCGCGCCGCCGACGACCTCAACGCGAGCGTCGGCGACACGGTCACGGTCTACGGGGCGGTCGCCCTCAACGCGACGGTCCAGGCGGTCGTCCAGGACGACCTCCGGGGCGGCTTCCTCACCGCCGGGCTGAGCGGAGGCAACGTCTTCGTCGACCTCGCGACCGCCCAGTCCCTCGTGAACGGTTCGGGCCTGGTCAACTTCCTCGCGGTGACCAACGCGGGTTCGCAGAAGGACGGCGTGGGGCTCACGTCGCAGGTCTGCGCCCAGCTCAACGCGACCCTCGCGAGCACGCCGGGGTCGTCCCGGCTCGAGGTGCACAACCTTCTCCAGGCCTCGCTCTCGAGCGCGGAGGCCGCGAGCAGCTGGACGGAGACGAGCTTCCTGGTCTTCGGACTGTTCTCGATCGTCGCGGGCGCGATGCTCATCGTCGGGATCTTCACGATGCTCGCCGAGGAACGGAAGGGTGAGACGGGGATGCTCCGGGCGATCGGCCTTCCCCGCCGGGCGATCGTGCTCTCCTACTTCTTCGAAGGGCTGTTCTACTCCGCCGGGAGCGCGCTCGCCGGCACGCTCGTCGGGCTCGCGGCCGGCTACGGGTTGATGGCCCTCTACACCACGTTGGTCCCGAACAGCGGGGTGAGCGCCTCGGTCCTCCTCGGCTCGTTCACCTTCACGCAGGACACGCTGCTCATGAGCTATCTCGTCGGGTTCCTGCTCACCCTCGCGACCGTGACGGTCGCCAGCTTCCGCGTCAGCCGCCTCAACATTGTCCGGTCCCTTCGCGACGTGCCCGAGGCGCCTCCCGCGCTCCGGACCTACACGCGTCTCGCCTACCTCGGGGCGGTCACGCTCGTGCTCGGGGCTCTCCTGTTCGGCGCGACGTACCGGGGCACGTCCGACGTCATCTTTCCGATCCTCGGGGGCGCTCTCTTGCTCGTCGGCGGAGGCCTCGTGGCCGCCCGGTTCGTCCCCGCCCGCGTCGCGTTCTCTGCGGTCGGCGTCGGCCTGCTCGTCTGGGTCGGGGCCGAGCAGCTGCGCGCGGCGGTCCTCGGCCCGGCTCACTCGTTCAGCACGTTCGTGGTCTTCGTGATGGGGATCCTGATGGTCGCGGGGGCACTGCTCCTCGTCGCGTTCAACGGTCCGCTCCTCGCCCGGGCCGTCGAGCGCCTCGCTTCGGGCCGGGCGGGGTCCACACCGGTGACGCGCCTCGGGCTCGCCTACCCGAGCCGCCGGGCCGCGCGGGCGTCCACGACGCTCACGATCTTCGCTCTCGTGCTGTTCACGATCGTGGTCCTCTCGACGTTCGCGGCCACGCTCACCGGGAGCCTGCGCGACTCGATCTCGGCGCAATCGGGCGGCTACAGCTTCTACGGGACCTCGGAGCAGCCGATCCCCGACCTCCCCGGGAGCGTCGGGGCCAACGCCACGCTCGCCCCCCTGTTCGCGACGGTGGTACCGCTCGTCACCGGAACCGGCTACGTCACAGTGGACGGCTATCCGGCCAACCCGTTCCTCGACCGGGTGTTCGCGGCGCCGACGGGGGGTTCCCCCGCGACGAGCTTCTACGCAACCAACCGGTTCCCCTTCCAGTCGACGATCGAGGGGTGGTCCGCGGACCGCGCGATGACCGAGCTCGCGACGAACGGCTCGGTCGTGGTGGTCGATGCCCGCTACGCGGGGGCCGCTGCGTTCGGTCCGACCTCGCCCCACCCGGTCGTCGCCATCGGGGACATCCTCGCGGTGAGCAACCCCGCGACCGGCGACGAAGCGAACCTGACGGTCATCGGGATCCTGAAGACCCAGATCCTTGGAGGGATCTGGCTCAATCCCACCGCGGCCTCCGCGCTCGGCTTCCACACCGTGAGCGGCTACCTGCTCACCCTGTCCGACGGGGTGTCGCCGACCGTGGCGGCCCAGAAGATCAAGGCGGCGTTCTTCCCCTACGGGCTCGTCCTGGTCGAGTTCTCCGAGGTCCTCGCGACCATGATCACGCTGACCTCGGGAGATATCAGCCTCCTCGAGGTGTTCATCGGCCTCGGGCTCACCGTCGGGATCGCGGCCCTCGGGATCCTCGCGCTCCGGGCCGTGGCCGAGCGCCGGCGCGAGATCGGGACGCTCCGGGCGACCGGCCTCACGAGGGGCGCGGTGCTGAGGGTGTTCCTGGTCGAGTACACGTTCCTCACGATGCTGGGGGCGCTGATCGGCGGGGTGCTCGGGGTCCTCATCATCTACAATCTCGTGACCGGGGCCGGCGCCGCCTCGGCGGGGGTCTCGGCGTTGTACATTCCGTGGTCGGACCTCTTGCTCATCATGCTCGGCACCGGACTGCTCGCGACCCTAGCCGTCGTCGGCCCCTCGCTGAAGGCCGCACGCTTGCCCCCGGCCGAAGCGATCCGCGGCGCGGAGTGAGGCTCCGCCGATCTCCGGCGGGACGCGAACCTCGCGCCCGACACGGCCGCGGCAGCCTCGCGGAATCCGCCGGGCAACTGTCGCTCTCGCGTGCGATCTCCCGGGACCGCTCCGGACCGAGGGGCGCGTTCCCCCCCACGTCCTCGCGGGGCTGGGCGGGTCGTCCGCTTATATGCGCCCCAGCTCCTCGCGACCGCGCCCCCTCGGTCATGAGCGCGCGACCAGTCCTGGGCCGCAACGGTTGCGAGCCGAGGGTAGTCGAGTGGCTTCTCGAAAAGGACCAGCCTGCGGTTCGCTACGGGACACTCGTGCAACTCCTCGACCGCCGCGAGGACGATCCCGAGGTCCGGGAGGCCCGGTCGAAGATCGGGCGGGTCGGATGGGCGGCGGACCAGCTGCGCCAGCAGGGGCCGAAGGGATTCTGGGAGCGCCGCGGGCCCCGGACGGTCTCGGAGTGGGTGGACTTCCTCTACTTCCCCGCCTACGTCGCCACGAACTGGAGGGCTCTCGTCCTTTCCGACCTCGGCCTCGATTCGACCGACCCCCGGATCCGGAAGATGGCGGGCCTTCTCTTTGAGTACAAGCTGCGCCTGGGTTCCCCGTTCAACTTCTTCCACGAGGAGGTGTGCATCTCGGGGAACACCGCGCGGATGATGACCCGGTTCGGCTACGGCGACGACCCTCGGGTCCGGAAGCTCTTCGACTGGATCCTCGAGGATCAGCGCGACGACGGGGGGTGGAACTGCTCGCAGGGCACCCCGGGCACGCTCGGCGCGTGGGAGGGCCTCGCCGCCCTCGCGAGCGTCCCGAAGCCGAAGCGCTCGCCCCGGATGGAGCGGGCGATCGCGAGGGGAGCCGAATTCTACCTCGAGCGCAAGCTGCTCGAGGAGGGCCGGAAGTACGCCCCTTGGTTCCGGCTCCACTATCCTCACCACTACTACTACGACCTTCTCCTCGGCCTCGACCTCCTCACCCGGCTCGGGTTCGCCGGGGACCGACGGTTACGGCCGGCCTTGGAGGTCCTTCGCGAGAAGCGTCGACGCGACGGGACGTGGGTGCTCGACAA
>JAWOKS010000052.1:0-10120 GCA_033854115.1 Thermoplasmata archaeon | reverse complement strand
GGGAGTCCCCACGCCTGCTCGATGAACTTGAGCACCGAGGTGTGATCGAACACCGTCGCATCGACCCCTCCGCCGACCGAGAACGGCGAGACCACGAGCATCGGGACCCGGAAGCCGTCGCCGAGGGAGTCCATGACGGGCGGCGCCACATGGTCGTAGTACCCTCCGCCCTCGTCCCAGGTGAGGAAGACGACCGTCGAGTTCCACACGGGGCTCGTCTCGATCGCGTCGATCACGCCCATCGTCCAGGCTTCGCCCGCGGTCACGCTGAGCGGAGGGTGCTGGCTGTAGATCGAGCCCTCCGGATCGACGAACGTCACGGCGGGGAGCCCACCGCTCGCGATCGTGCCCGCGAGCTGGGAGAGAGGACGCAAGTTCGCGAGCTCGCTCGGGCTCGCGCTCAGCGGAAGGAGGAACGAGGGAAGCATCGGATACGTCCCGGCCTCGGCGAAGTAGTCCCAGGAGAAGCCGTAGGCGCTCAGCTGGTCGAAGATCGTGTAGAGCTCCGTGTTCTGGGGGAGGACGTCGGTCGTGATGCCCGCCGACGCCCCGGCCATCGCGTAGAGCCGGTTGGGCACCGTGGGCCCGAGGACCGACGCGAAGTAGGCGTCGCACAGGACGAACTCGCCGGCGAGCGCCCAGAAGGCGGCGAGCTGGGTCTCGTTGTAGTAGCCCATCGGGGTCGCGGCCGCCGAGGGATTGACCAGCGCCATCTGCTCGACGAAGCCGTCCATCCTCCCCCCGTCGAGGTCCGCCAACTCGGCGGGTCGCTCGTGGGGGAGATCGGGGGTCGAGTCGCCGGAGATCCAGTAGGGGGCCACCGTGCCCCCCTGGCCGTCGGGAAGGGCGGTCCCGTTGGGCGGTCCGTTCGCTCCCGGGTAGGTGCCGAAGAAGTTGTCGAAGGCGTGGTTCTCGAGCATGATCTCCACGACGTGGCGGATCGGACCGGGAGGCTCCCGGCTCACCGGGGACCCCGGAGGACCGCCCGGGACGAGGACGACCACGGCCCCGAGGGCAAGCCCGACGCTCACCGCTACCGCAAGGATCGCCCTAGGTGTGGGCCCCTTCACCTTCCGAGCCTCGGGGGTTCTCCCGTCGGCCGAGCTTCGGTCGGACGACGGGTTCATCCGTTGCGGGAGACCTCGGGTCCCTCTTATGGGGCTCGGGCGGAGCGAGCCGGCCCCCCCCGCATCCCGGGGGGATAGGGGGGAATGGGTGTCCGGCACGACCGCGGGGCAATTGCGCCTCCGAGCCCCGGACGGCGCCGAGATCCCGCTCCTCTTCGTGGAGGACGGAGCTCGCCTCTACGTGCTCCCTTCCGAACGGGGCGCGCGGTGGGCCGTGGAGGCCCTGCGCGTCGGCTGGTGCGAGGTCCAGCTCCGCGACGAGGGATGGACCCGGTGCGCCGCGACGCCGGTCGATGACCCCCACGAAAACGAACGGTGGCGAGCGAGGTTCCGGGCGACCTACGGGAGCGACGTCTGGGCGCGCCACTTCGAGCGGAGCGGAAGAGTGATCGAACTCGATCCGCAAGCTCCGGCTTCACCGAGAAGCGCGGCGGACCGGGTCCGGGGCGAGTTCGACGCGGCGGCCGCGAGCTACGCGGATCGGGTAGCGCAGCGGTCGGTGGAGCGGTACCTCAAGGAAACGACGCTGGAGCGGCTGCGCGAGCTCTTCCAGGGCCAGGACCCCCTGCTCGAGATCGGGCCGGGCCCTGGGCTCGAGACAGTACCGCTCCTCGAGGCCGGGCATCGGGTGGTGGCCGTTGACACGTCCCCCGGAATGCTCTCGGTCCTCACCGATCGAGCCCGAGCCGCGCGGGTCGAGCCGGGTCTCACCACGCGGCGGGGCGCACTCGGGGAGCTCGGCACAGTCTTGGCCGACCTTGAGGCCGGGACGTTCGCGGGAGCGTTCTCAACGTTCGGCGCGTTCAATCTCGAGCCGAACGTCGGGGCTCTCGGCCGGGACCTCGGACGGCTCGTCCGTCCCGGAGGGCGACTTGCGTTCACCTCGCTCAATCGCCCCGGGGTCGCCCCGTTCCTGTGGGAAGCGATCGCCGGCCACCCCCGCGTCGCGTTCGGGCGGCTCCGCACGGCATGGGAGAGGCTCGGCGAATCCTACCCCCTGGACGCGTTCCCCCGCCGGCCGAGCGAGTGGGACGCCCTGTTGACGCCCGCGTTCCACCGTCGGTCGACGATGCCCGTCTCGGTACTCGCTCCACCGTTCGAGCCCTCGGACCGCTGGCCTCGTCCGGGGCCTCGGGGCCGCCGGTACCTTCGAGGAGTCGACCGCCGGCTCAGCCGTCGGTCGAGATTGTCCGAGGTCGCGGAGTGGGCGTTCCTGGTCTACGAGCGAAGCGGTCCTAGCGGGCGCGGGGAAGCCGGCCGGTCCGAATCGGGGGTATAAGGACCACCCACCTCTAGAGCCCGCATGCGCCGCTGGATCTCCGAACGCCATACGGTGAAGGTCCTCGTGGAACCTCGGGGCGCGGTGATCGGCCTCACGATGAAGCGGTACTCGATCCTGCTCTTCCTCACGCGCAAGTTCGTGGGCCTGAGGAGGGTGCGTACCGAGGACCGCGTCGTCGCACGGGCCGGTTACAGCGCGCCCGGGACTCTCGAGCTCATCTCGAAGCTCTACCCGGCGGGAGCCTTCGGGGCCGCGTCCGAGAGCTCCTCTCGGCCGACGCCTTGAGATGAGCTCCGCGGATCGTAGGGCGGGGGCGATGGCCCCCTCGACCGCCCCGGGGGGAGACCATCCCCCTTGGGTCCCGCGGGCGGGCGCGATGCTGCGCGTTGCCGCGAGCCAGGGGGTCGGGGTCCCTCTCGGGGACCTCGTGGTCGGCCTTCCGGATGACGGGCCGTCGAGCGCGGAGGAGGCGTCCCGATCGCTGACGACTTACTTTCCCGGGAGCGTGGTCCGGGACGGGGTCGCCTATCTGGGCGAAGCGATCTCGCACGACGTCGATGCGAGACGCGAGCGAGCCGAGCGCGCGGCCGAGTGGGTCACGCTGGCCGAGCAGCTCCTCCGTGACGGGCTCGGCCGGGCCGGCTCCTGGATCCGTTGCGCCGCGGTGACGGGGTCGACCGCGTTCGGCGGTTCCGTCGCAGGTGACGACTGCGACCTCTTCGTGGTGGTGGAGCGCGGGACGGTCTGGCCGTTCCTCTTCTGGACGTACGCCCGCCTCCGCTGGCGGCTCGACCGCGCCCGGTTCGGCTCGGTCCGCTGGTGCTTCAACTACGTCGCGGAGGAGCCGAGGGCGGTGCGCGAGTTCGCGGGGGCGCGTGGGTTCCAGTTCGCGCGGGAAGCCCTCGCGGCGAGAGTGGTCCGCGGCGAGCCAGGCTACGCCCGGCTGCTCGGGGCCGCGCCCTGGATGGCCGGCGAGGTGCCTCGCCTCTATCGCGCCCGGATGCCGGGTCGACCGGACCGCGTCGAACCTCCTCCTCGCCGGGCGCCGTGGATCGTCCGCGCGATGAACGTGCCGCTCTTCCTCCTGCTCGGAACGTACGTCCACGCCGCCGGCGTGGTCCGCAACTGGCGGCTGCGACGGACCGGTCGTGGGAAGAAGGTCTTCCGGACGAACGCGGACCTCACCCGCCTGGCCTACGCGAGCGAGGAGTTCGTCGTGCTCGGTCAGGTGTACGAGGGCGCGGAGCTACCGCCGGGATTTGGACCGGTCTCGTCGGGCGGTCCGTCCTAGGCTCTACGCTGAGCCGCCGGACGAACCCGCTCGGGTCCGCCGGTCCTTCGGGTCGGGCGGGGGGTTCTCCGGTTCCTCATCGAACGAGGGCGGGGCCCCGTGGGGCTCGGGCGGCCGGTGCACCGGGGGCGCCGAAGAGAAGCCCCGGGTCCGGCCCGCGGCCTCGGGAGGCGGAGGTGCGATCTCGTCCGGGGCCGGCAGCGAGGACGGGGCCCCGCTCCGGCCGCTCGCGGAGGTCCGCGGAGCGGGGATCGCGGTCTCGTCGCCCGACTCGGCCTTGAGCTCCTCCTCGATCGACTTGATGTCGGTCATCAGCTCCTCCTGCTTCGGGATCGGGCCGAGGATGTCGTCCATCGTGCCGATTCGCTTCTCGAGGTCGTCGAGCGTGTTGAGCGGGCGGTCGGGGACGCCGCGGCTCGTGCCGAGGAACTCGCTCGCGCCCTCCATGAGGCGCGAGAACTCGAACGGGAAGAGGATCTTCGTCGCTTGGCCGTCGCCGACCTTCGCGACGGTGTCGAGCGAGAGGACGGTGAGCGCCTTCGCGTCCAGGACCCCGGCCCCGAGCGAGAGGATCCGGAGCCGCTGGGATTCGCCCTGGGCGGAGAGGATCGTCGCGACCCGGGCCCCCTCGGCCTCGAGGATCTGGGACTGCCGGACCCCTTCCGCCTGAAGGATGCGGGCGCGCTTCTGCCCCTCGGCGACGAGGATCGCGCTCCGCTTCTCCCCGTCCGCGCGCAGGACGGCGGCCCGCCGCTGCCGCTCGGCGGCGGTCTGCTCCTCCATCGCGGCCTTGACCGGTCCGACGGGGTCGACCTCCTTGATCTCGACCGCGTCGACGCGGACGCCCCACTTGTCGGTCGCCTCGTCGAGGATGTCCCGGAGGCGCGTGTTGATCCGCTCGCGGTTGAACAGGATCTCGTCGAGCTCCATGTCGCCGATGATCGACCGGAGCGTGGTCTGCGCGAGCGCGACCGTCGCGACGTGGTAGTCCTGGACCTGGAAGATCGCCTTCGGCGGGTCGACGACCTTCGTGTAGATGATCGCGTCGACGTTCGTCGGCGAGTTGTCCTTCGTGATCACTTCCTGGCGCGGGACCTCGAGCACCTGCGTCCGGAGGTCGATCCGGAGCACGTTCGCGAACGGGATGACCCAGTTGAACCCGGGGTTCAGCACGCGCTTGTACGCGCCGAACAGGATCACGATGCCCTGCTCGTACGGCTGGATGAAGTGGATCCCCCGGACCAGGAGGAAGATGACGATCAGGACGATGAACCCGCCGAGGACGTAGTAGAGCGTGTAGTCGGCCATCGTCGGGCCTCAGACCGTCCCGCACGCGCCAACGCGCAGATAACGTGCCCGGGGTCGTTCCGGCGCCCTCATGGGCCGGTCGCCTCGCCCGTCAGGGGTTCGACCGTGACCGAGACGCCCTCGCCCCCGATGACCCGGACGCGCGTGCCCGAAGGGATGGGCCGGTCCGCCTTCGCCGACCAGACCTCCGAGCGGACCCGAACCTTCCCGCGGAGGGTGTTCGGCACGATGTCCGCGATGACGATCGCCTCGTTGCCGACGAGGCTCCCCGAGGTGGTGCTGAGCGGCTGGTGCGTCCCGGCGAGCCACTGGTAGTAGAGGATCGTGACCGCGGTCGAGATCAGCGCCGCGGCGAGGATCGCGACCGGGCCCCAGACGCTCTCGAGGAGGACGTTCGGGATGAGCAGGTAGAGGACCCCGCCCACGATCAAGATCGTCGCCGGGATGAGCAGGAGCGCCCCCGGGTGGAACAGCTCGATGATGAACAGGGCGGTCCCGATCAGCACGATCGAGATTCCGACCGCCTGGTCGACGACGGGCATCGGGCCGCGGGAGCGGTCCCCGCAAGATAAAGTTCCCGGCGTCGGGCGGACGAGTTGCCCGAGCGGCCGGGCACGGGCCTCGGACCCTGGGGACGGGGGTCGCGGTCAGCCGGGCGGACGGAGGTTCTCGCGAAAGCGCGTGCGGACCGTCGGGTCCGGGATCGAGTGACGATGGTCCTCCTCGACCACGGGCCGCGCGTCCTGGAGGGTGCGGAGCCCGCCCCCACGGTATTGACGTGCGCCGGGGCGCCTCAGCGGATGTACCACTGCGTGCCGGCGAGGTCGAAGTCGCGCACGATCGTCAGCCGCTGACCGTCCCCGGTCGGGGCGTAGGCGAGGAAGGGGAACATCTGCCAGAGGTTCCCTTCCGCCATCTTCGTCACCAGGTGCTCGGGGCCGAACGCCTCGCGGGCGACCCGGGCCGTCACCTGGCGGACCGCCCCCTCGTCCAGGTAGCCGAGGGCATGGAGGTACTCGTGGGCGAGCACCACGAAGACGAAGCCGTTCACCTCGAGCGGGGAGCGCGCATGGGCGTGCATCGCGTCGACGAGGCCCTGGTTGAGGACGATCAGGTTGCCGGTGACCTGCCAGTAGGCCCCCAGCTGGGGCGGGAGGTTCGAGAGCGCGAGCCCGAGGCCCGGTCGTTCGACCCCGAGGACCTCGCGGACGGCCCGGCGGACGATGCGGTAGACGGCGTCGTAGTCGGCCGGTTCCTCGAGTCCGGCCCCGAGGTCGGGGGCCGGCGACCGGACGCGGGCTCGGCCGCGGGGCGCCGGGGGGGCGGGGAGGGGGACACGGGGAAGGCTCGCTTCGTCCACGACCTTTCACCTCGCCGGCCCCAGATATAGGGGTACTTACGCGCAGGCAACGAGCCTACCCTCCGCCGGGGGCGCCCGGGGTTCGGGTCGGCCCCGCGAGACCCTAAGAACGCGTGGCCGGTGACGGACACTGGTGCCGCGTGCCGCCGATGTCGTCTTTCCCCGCCGGGAGCGGGTGGAGGACCGGAGGAAGGAGCTCGAGCAGCGGAAGCTGCTCGACGAGTTCTTCGACCACAGCACGCTGCTCGCGGTCTCCCGCCTCGTGAACCAGGGGTTGTTCGACGTCCTCGACCACCCGATCTCGTCGGGAAAGGAGGGTGGGGTCTTCCGCGCGTCGAAGGGCTCGGAGTTCCGAGCGGTGAAGGTCTACCGGATCTCGAACACCGTGTTCCGACGTTTGCCCCCCTACGCCGTCGAGGAGCTCCGACGCGAGGCGAGCGCGCGGAACTTCGGGGGGCTCATCTTCGCCTGGACCCGCCGCGAGCACACGGTCCTCGGGAGGCTCTTCGAGGCCGGGGTGCGGGTCCCCCGCCCCTACGGCCACTACCGCAACGTCCTCGTCATGGAGTACATCGGTTCCGCCGAGGGGGCCGCACCTCGTCTCAAGGACGTCCCGATCGACGATCCGGCCGCCCTTTACGAGGACCTCGTCCGTGAGTTCTCGCGGATGATCGGGGGCGCCCGGCTCGTGCACGGCGACCTCTCGCCGTACAACACCCTCTACCACGAGGGGCGCGTGGTCGTGATCGATGTGGCGCAGTCGGTGAGCGCCGACCACCCGGAAGCGAAGCGTCTCCTCGAGCGCGACCTCGGTCACTTCGCGAAGTTCCTCGGCCGCCTCGGCTACGAGGTCGAGCCCGCCGAGTTCCTCGCCGCGGTCGGGGCCGACAAGCTCGGTCGCTCCGGGGAGGGGGCCTAGCGATGCCGGTCCTCTACGCCCGGATCCCCGAGGACCGCGTCGCGGTCCTGATCGGGCCCGGGGGCCGCACCCGGCGCTCGATCGCGGAGGCGACCCGCACGACCGTCGAGATCGACGCAGAGGACGGCGAGGTCCGCGTCGCCGGCCCGGAGACGGACCCGGTCGGGGTGCTCAAGGCGCGCGACATCGTTCTCGCGATCGGCCGCGGCTTCTCGCCCGACCGGGCGATGCGTCTGCTCCGCGAGAACAACTTCCTCGGGATCCTCGACATCAAGCTCGCGACCGGCCACCGCGAGAAGGACGCGCTGCGCCGCATCCGCGGCCGCGTGATCGGCACCGGGGGCCGCGCCCGGGCCCGGATCGAGGAGCTCTCGGGTTGCTGGGTGAGCGTCTACGGCTCGACCGTCGCCCTCATCGGCGAGGAAGAGCAGCTCGAGCGGGCGACGCGCGCGATCGAGCTCCTCCTCCGGGGGAGCGAGCACTCCACGGTCTTCCATCTGCTCGCGCGCCTCCGCCGGGACGCGGCGGTCGAGGACGCGCTCGCCCCGGGCGAGGGCAGCGAGCCGGGCGCCTAGGCCGATGGCGAAGACCGTCCCGCTCGACGCCCGGACCCTCGCCTGGGCCCGTGCGGAGTTCGCTCGCTACTACGCGTCCGCGCGGATCGCCCCCCCCGAGAGGCTCGCGCGGCGGGAGTTCGCGGCGTTCCCGTTCGCGGAAGCGACCCTCATGAGGCGGCACGCCACGCTGCCGACCCCCGAGGAGCTGGCGCGCTACCTCAAGGAGACCGTGCCCCGGCACGTCTACTACTCCTCGGCCTACTACCGGAAACCGGCGGAGCCGACGATGGCCCAGAAGGAGTGGCTCGGCGCCGACCTCATCTTCGACCTCGACGCGGACCACCTCCGGGGCGCGGGCGAGCTCGACTACGCCGGCCAGCTCGCCCTCGTGAAGCGCCGCCTGGTCGACCTCGTCGACGACTTCCTCGTGCGGGACTTCGGCGTCGACGCCGCGGCGGCGTCGTTCGTCTTCTCGGGCGGCCGGGGCTACCACGTCCACGTCCGCGACGAGTCGTTCCTCACGCTCACGAGCCCGGAGCGTCGCGAGCTCGTCGACTACGTCCTCGGCACCGGCATCGACCCTATGGCCGCCGTCGAGGAGCACGCCGAGGACGTCCGCTCGGGTCGCACCGTCGCGGCCGCGGACGGGGGGGAGCTCCCCGAGGAGCGGGGCCGCGCGGCCCGCGCGCTGCGCCTCGCTCCTCCGGACGCGCCGGGCTGGCGCGGGCGGACGACGCGGGCGTTCCTTGGCCTCCTCGCTCGTTGGGAGACCGTCGGCACGGAGGCCGCGATCGAGGAACTCCGACGGCTCGGCGTGCCGCCGCCGAAGGCGAGGCGGTGGGCGAAGCTCCTCCTCGAGCAGGGACGGGCCGAGCAGATCCGCTCGACCCTCGCGCTCGACGTCTTCGGCCGTTCCTCGCCGAAGGAATTCCTCGAGGCGGTCGTGCACGAGGCCGCCGTCACGGTCCAGGCCGAGACCGACGCCCCGGTGACGACCGACATCCACCGCCTCATCCGCCTCCCCGGCTCGCTCCACGGAGGTACCGGCTTCCGCGTCGTGCCGCTCGCGCGCGACGCGATCGACGGCTTCGACCCGTTCCGGGACGCCCCGGTGCTCGACGGTGTGGAACGCCGGACCGCCGTCACGTTCCTCGAGGAGGTGCGCTACCCGTTCCCGGGGGGCGGCGTCCGCGGGGTGCCGGGCGCGACCGACGAGCTCCCTACGCCGCAGGCGCTGTTCGTGGTGCTGCGGGGGGAGGCGGAGCTTCGGCCTTCACCGGCATGACGAGCCGCCCGATCTTGTCGATCGACGCCTCGATCTGGTCGCCGGGCTTCAGCCGCCGGGACTCCTTCCCGAACTCGAAGCCGGGGACGCCCCCGAGGCTCCCGAGCGAGATCACGTCGCCGGGTTCGAGGGTGATCCCGCGCGACAGGTGCTCGAGGATCTGCGGGATACGGAAGACGTAGTCCGAGGTGTCCCCCTTCTGGCGGACCGTCCCGCCGACCTTGAGCTCCATCGCGAGCGGGTACGGTTCGCCGACCTCCTCCTTCGGCACGACCCAGGGGCCGACCGCCATCGTGGCATCGAAGCCCTTGCCCATCACCCAGTCGACCGGCCCGTCCGGGGGGTACTGGAGATCGCGGTAGCCCATGTCGAGCGCGATCGTGTAGCCGGCGACGTACTCCATGGCGCGGTCGGCGGGAACGTGCTTGCCCCTCAGGCCGATCACGCAGGCGAGCTCGAGCTCGACGTCCGGGAACGTGCCCGTGGGGTTCAGCACGAGCGACTCGCTCGGTCCGACGAGCGAGTTGAAGAACCGCGGAAAGACGTACGGTCGGGCGGGCAACGGCTTCCCCTGCTCGGCGAGGTGGCTCTTCGAGTTCGACGCGAGGCAGTAGATCTTCTGGCCGTGGACGACCGGCGCGAGGAGCTTCACGCCCTCCTCGGGCTTGAACAGGTAGCGCGCGCCGGTCGCGGCCCGCGGCGTCCAGCCCATCCCGCGGCGGCGGTCGATGTACTCGAGGATCTTCTTCGTGAGCGCGACGGAGTCGGCCCCGCCCGCGAAGAACGCCTGCAGGTCACGGAAGCGGCTCGGGTCCGCGCCCTTCACCGGGTTGACCCCGTAGTAGTCGCGACACGCCGTATCGAGGTCGATGTACTCGTTCGCGTCCGTGATCATGCCGAAGTGGAACTGGTCCTGCAGCGTGAAATGGACGAGCTTCATCCTCCGTCCCTCGCTCGGGCGAGAGCCGCCGGCGGATAACGGGACCGGCCC
>JAWOKS010000051.1:0-3288 GCA_033854115.1 Thermoplasmata archaeon | reverse complement strand
TCGGTCGTGATCACGAACCCCGGAGGGACGGGGAGCCCCTGGCGGACGAGCTCCCCGAGCTTGCCCGCCTTGCCCCCGACCAAGGGGAGGTCCGCATCGGACACATCGGCGAGATTGAGGACGAGCGCGGCGTCCATCCGATCTCAGCTCCCACGCCGCTCGGCCACGACCGCGACCACGTCCGAGGACGGCGAGTAGGGGTGGACGCTCCGGACCTCGAGCACGGACCAGTGACCGACCGGAGCCAGGGTCGCCTCGACCACGCTCCCTCTCCGTTCGATCTCGTCCCGGGACACGATCTCGTAGTAGGTAAGCCGGCCCCCGGGTCGGACGAGCGGCGCCACCAGGGTACCATACTTAATCCCTTCGCGGGGAAGGTTCAGGATGACGCGTTCCACCGGCGGAGCGGCCGCCGCGAACTCCTCGACCCGGGCCTCCTGCGGCGTCACCCGGACCCCGAACGCGTAGCGCGCGAGCGTCCGGCGCAGCAGGTCGATCGCCACCGGGTTCGCGTCGACCGCGACGATCGAGCGCGCCCGACCGTCGCGGGCGATCGTGACCGCGAACGGGCCGACCCCGCAGCAGAGGTCGTAGACCCGGTCCCCGGGGCTGACCTCGCGCGCGACGAGCGCGTGCTCCCGGGCGAGCCGGGGGGAGAAGTAGGCCCGCTCGAGGTCGACCTCGAACTCGAGCCCGTTCTCGCAGTGCCGCGTGGCCCAACTCCCCGACCCGGCGATCCGCTCCACGAGCCTTCGGCGCTCGGGTCCCTGCACGCCACGGTCGAGCCCGACGAGCCGGATCCCCGGAACGAACCGAAGGAGGGCCGCCCCGATCTCCGCGCGGTGCGCCTCGAGCTCGGGAGGGAGGCGGACGAGCGCGATCTCCCCGACGAGGTCGAACGCTCGGGGAACGAGGCTCCGCAGCTCGTCCGGTAGGTCGAGGAGCGCTCGGTAGTCGGTGGCCCCGGGCTCGGCGCGTACCGCGAACTCCCGCTCCCCCACTTCGCCCCAGGCGGGCGGAACGGACTCTCCTGCCACGAGGGGGAACACGACGCGGTCCCCTTCCTCGAGGATCTCAAGGTCGGTCCGAAGGAGACCCGCCGTGACGAGGGCCCGTCGCGTCGCCTCCCCCGAAGACCGGGGAGCCAGGAGCGCGAGCGCCTTCATCGGGAAGCCCGTGACGTGCCCCGACCGAGCAGCCGGGGCAGGACCTCAGCGGCGCCGAGCCGGACCCAGTGCTCCCCGCCCTGCGGAGCGCCGCCGAACTTGACCGACCCATCCAACCGCACCGCGCGGACCCCCGCACCCACAAGCAGCCAGGGCACGGGGTCATCCGAGTGCGCGTGAAGAACGCACGGGGTCGCGTGGTCGGCGGTCACGGCGACCCGGACCCGGTCGAGGTCCAGCCCGTCGCCGAACGGGGCGAAGAACTCGCGGTCGATCTCCTCGATGACCGCCTTCTTGCGGAGGGCATCCCCGTCGTGCCCGGGCTCGTCCGGGCCCTTCAGATGAACGTAGACGAACGGCCAGCGCTCGAGCAGCTCTCGCGTGACCCGGGCTCGTTCCCGGTATCCCGCGGCGCGATCGCTCGGCATGGGCCCGACGAACCGGTCGTCCAGGCCAAGGAGCCGTGCGATCCCCCGCTCGACGGGCATCTCGGTCACGGCCGCTCCGGCGAGCCCATGTCGGGCCTCGAACGACGGGAGGGGGTGGGCCGGCAGGGTGCCCGCGTTGCGCAAGAGGAGGCCGCTCGCTTGGGCACGGCCCTCGCGAGCCCTGCGCGCGTTGACCCCCTCGAGGGCGAGGACGTCGCGCGCGCGGGGGAGGAAGAGATTGATCGCCCCGGCCGTGCGGGCCGCCTCCGGCGACCGGTCGAGCGGCTCGACGGTCTCGATCCGGGGATGGGTCGGCCGGCGGGCCGTTCCCATCCCACCGACCTTCTCGTAGAACGGGTCGGCGTTCGAGACGTTCGGGGAGAGCGAGGACCCGTCGGTCGACCGCATCCAGAGGACACCCCGATGGCCGACCGTGGCCCGGACCTCGGCTCGGAGGCCCCGGTCGTGGAGCAGGTCGGCGGTCGTGAGCGCACGGGCGAGCTCGACCGCCTCCGGGGTCGACAGCGACCGACCCACCCTCGGGTCGACGACGGTACCGTCCGCGGCGACGGTGGCGAAGTTGAGGCGGAGGGCCACGTCCCCGGCGCGGAGCGGCACGTCCACCCCCAGGGCCTCGAGGACCCCCCGGCCCGGGGAGTCCCGCACGGGGTCGTACCCGAGCAGGGCAAGCACTCCCGCGTCCGACTCCGGGGCCACCCCGGGGCCGAGGATCGAGACCTCGCCGACCTCGCCGACCGCACACCATCGGTCGAGAGAGGGGGTCGCCGCAGCGACGACCGGGCTCTCGCCGCCGGTCGCCGGGCTCGGACGGTCCCCGAGCCCGTCGAGCACGATCAGGACGCACCGGGGCCCGCTCGCCCGGTCGGAGGGGGCGCCGAGGGTCGCCATCAACTATTAACGCGGCGAGGAGTGGCGGTTCGGCGCATGCAGGCGAGCACGTCCGCGAACCCCCCCAGCGGCTTTAGGGGTTTTCTCCGAACGGGGCTCGGTCGGGTCGTCCTCATCCTCTTCGCGGTCGGGACGGTCTTCGCGACGTACGCCTACGTCTCGGTCCTGCTCGCGATCCCCCTCTTCCTCATCGTCGGGCTCGGACTGCCGATCTACCTCGGGATCAAGCGACCCCGATTCCTCGCCCTCGTCGGCCTGGTCGTCCTCCTCGCGGTGGCCCCCCTCGCGACGGTCGTCTTCTCCCAGATCGTCCTCATCCCTCCGACCGCGGCGAGCTCGAGCAGTCAGGCGCCCGACGGCAGCGGGGGAGCGGTCCTCCAGCACGCGAGCGTGGACCCGTACACTGGGACCACGTCGACCAACTTCACCTGGAACGTGACCATCTACCCCCAGTATCTGGTGGGAGAGCTCAACGGTACGAACTGGTCCCACGATTCGGTCGAGCTGTTCGTCTCCACCTGCCCGGGCGCGACCGACAAGAACAGCAGCTACTGCCAGAGCGGCTACGAGCTCATCGTTCAGAACTACACGTTCACGACCCCTCCGAGCCCGGGCACCGTCGTCACCTTCCACAACGTGGTCGGTTCGAGCGGCATCTGGACCTGGACGATGGACCTCGCGGTCCAGAACAAGTCGAACGCCTCCGACTACCGGCACATCTACCTCGCCGGGGACCCGACCTACAACGCGATCGAGGGACCGGTGATCGGGGGCTTCGCGACCGT
>JAWOKS010000050.1:0-5619 GCA_033854115.1 Thermoplasmata archaeon | reverse complement strand
TGGTCCGCTCGGCCCGGGCCTACGCGCGTCGGTCGTACGATGGGGACCTCCTCGACATCCTGAGCTACGTTCAGGTCCGCGGTCCGTGGAGCGCCCTCGGCAAGGTCGTGGAGCGGGGAGACGCTTCCCCCGAGGTCGCGCGGCTGTTCGAAGCTCTCGGTCGGCTGCGTGACGTGGAGATCGACAACCGCGCGTTCCCGCCCGACTTCCTCCGCCGGGTCGCCGCGATGGACTGCGAGCACCGGAGCTGCGCGGAGTGCGGCTACTGCGCCTCCGTGGCGGGGAGGGCCGTTCGCATTGCCGGTCGCCCGCTCCGCGAGTACACTGCCCCCGAGGGGCTGCCCGCTCCGACGTGCGCGCTCGCCGCGTTCGGCCCGGCGCGGGGGGATGGGTCCGCCCCTCCGGTTTCCCGCCCCTGAGGCCAAGCATCCTCCGACATCGTTCCGGTGGCGTGGGCACGCAATCCGTCCCCTCGTCCGAGCGCCGGAACCCATCCCCCTGAACCCTACCGGTCAGGGGGCGAAGCGGTCGACGTGCGGGCAGATCGTGGGTCTTGGTTCGGGAGGGGACGGGTCAGGCCAGGGCCGCGTCCGCGAGCCGGACGCCGAACTCGCGGCAACGCGAGAGCTCGCCGTCGTGGATCGGTCCACCGGGCCCATCGATGAGGACCGAGATCCCCGGTGACGCAAGGTGCAGCGTGGGGTCCCGGTGCTCAAGCGACTGGCGCAAGAGGTGCACCGTCACACCCGCCTCGCGCGCTGTCCCCAGGTCGAAGAGCGATACGGTCTTGCGCACGAGTCGCCCCGGAGGTAGGTGACGGATGAGCCGGTCCAGCGAGCACGGGGTCGCACCGGGATGGCTTCGCGAACCCAACACGATGATATCGAAATCCAGAAGCCGGTCCACGGGCATGTCGGTCGCGTTCCGGACGGTGGTCAGCACCCTTCCGGTGGAAGCGATCCCGCGGGCGATCTCCTCCGCCACCGCTCGGGCAGGGCCCCGGACCGAATCGAACACGACGAGTGCCCTCGTCACCGGCGACCCGGGAGCACCTCCTTCTCCCCTGTGCCGAGGGGACGGACCCACGATTTAGTGCCGGGGTCAAATCGAATTGACCTCATAGACCGCGGCCGCCTCTCTCCGAACCGGCCCATCGGGTCGGGGTTCCCGGGTGAGGGTGCCCGAGGGAGCGAGTCCTACCGGAAGACCGCCACGGCGAGGGCTCCGTCACGCGCCCAGCGGATCGGCCGATCTACCTTTCCCTCGGGGAACCCACGACGGCCACCCCTCCGAAAGTCGGCAGGGCCCCGAATTCTGAGGGACCGCTTGAGACGATCGTCGCGGGCGCGACCTGGGTCGTGTAGCCTATGTCGATCTTGAGCGCCGGGCCGGGAGCCACGACCGTCAGCGCTCCGGCCGAGGGGTGGGGATGCTCCCCCGTGAAGTTCCAGAGCGTGTAGTTGTAGGTCCCGTTCTCGAGGAAGACCTTGAGCCTCGCGGTTGTGCCGCTCAGGTGCATGTCCATCGGTCCGGTGATGTTGACGCCCCAGAGCGAGCCGGGCGGGAGCCCGGAGCGGCTGAAGACGACCTTCTCGCTGACGAGCTTGAACCGGATCGCCTTGGTCATGGAGTGCGCCGAGACCCCGAGAGTCCCGTGCCGAGGCACCGGCCGGTAGGTGTTCGTGGAGATCTGCACGAGGAACTTCCAGCGGCCCTTCACGACCGTGAACCCGAGGGCGGCCCCGCTCGGGACCTTCACGGACTGGGGCGCCACCAGGGCGATTTGGGCGTCCAACAGGTGGCTCGTGTCGTTGAGGGCACCCACCTCGCCCCATCCCCAGCCCACCCACACCTCCCCGTGGCTTCCGTCGTAGGTGAGCGGGGACGGTCCGGCGGAGTGGCCGCCGCCCCCGACCGTCACCGTCGCCGCGACCGTCAGGTTCGACGGAACGAGGATGGTGACGGTGGCATCGCCTTCGTTCGCGACGAACAGCTGGTTCGTCCCCGGGTCGTACACCACGCCGTCGGGAACGTGGCCGACCGCACCCGAGGCGACCACGGTGTGATTCGTATCGTTGATCGCGAAGACCTCCCCGGTCAAGGACGGGGTCGAGCCGCTGGTGACGAACACCTCACCGAGCGCCGGGTCGTACGCCGGCGGGGTGTTGAGGGGATCCGCGAGGGGCACGGTCGCGACGACCATGCCGTTCGCCGGATCGAACACCGTCACGTTGTTCTGGCCGACCATGAACATCTCTCGCGAGCCGGGGTCGTAGGTGAGCGCCCCGGCGCCAAGCGGAAATTGCGCGACCACCGCATTCGTGGTGTCATTGAGGGCGAGCACGGTGCCCGGACCGAGCGGAGACCCCGCCTGGGTTACGAACATCTCCCCGAGGTGAGGGTCGTACGCGATGCCCCGGCTCGGCCCCGCGAGGGAGAGGTTGGCGACGAACGTGTTGGTGGCGTCGCTGAGGACGCTGACCGCTTCGTACGGATAGGCGGCAGTCGAGTGAGCGACATAGACCGCTCCGTGCGCAGCGTCGAACGCAAGGGCCGCGGAGCCCGGATTGCCTCCGAGCTCGAGCGTGGCGACGGGCGTGCGGGAGGTCGCGGAGATCACGCTCACAAAACCGGCCAGCGGCCAGCTCGCGACCGTGTTCGCGACGAACACCTCCCCGTGGGTGGGGTCGTAGACCATCGCCATCGGCACGCAGTCGACCACCGTCCCGCATGCGAGCGCGGGCGCGGTCCCGAGCTGCGGAGGCGGGCCCCCGCTCTTTCCGGCCGGGTTGAGCTCCACGCTCCAGGCCGTGCCGTTCGGGAGACCGGTCTCGTTGAACCAGACGGTCTCGAGCGGCGCGAACCGGAGCGTGAACGTGGTCGGATCGGCGATGGTTGCGAACGTCTGGGTCGGCCCGCCGGGGCCGACAATCTTCGCGAGGCCGAAACCGCGCGGCGGCGTGATCGAGTACGGGAACGGAAGCGGAGGGGGCCCGGGTAGGTTGTCCAGCGCGACGATTTGGCCCTCCAGACCGGAGGTCGTGTTGCTCGCATGGAAGGCGGGGATGCCGCTGTCGACCGACCAGGTCGCGCCCGAGGGGAGGCCCTTCGCCCGGAACGTGGCCGTCGGAGGGAGGTAGCATCCTCCGTTCGCGTTGCTCCAAAAGTACTGGACGTAGGCACGATACGTCCCGCCGGGGGCGACGTCCGCTCCGTCGAGTGCGGTCGGACCGAAGTGCCAGGCGCACTCGTCCGCGATCTCGTAGCCGCTCGTCTGGTTCCACCAGGCGGTGCCCAGCGGGTCCGAGATCGACTCGAACACCTCGTGCGCGACGACGTTCACCTCCGCGTCCGCAAAGGGGTCACCGTTCGGTGTGGCCAGCGACCCGGCTCCGCAGCTCCCGGTGCCGGCGTCCGGCATGTCCGCGAAGATGACCGTGGAGCCGCCGTCCCTGTAGTCGTCGTGGAAGGCGCAGAAGTTCAGGAACGATTCGACCGGGCACGACGCCGTGTAGTCGACTCCACAACTGTAGACGCTGTAGGGCGTGAAGAGGACGAACTCGGTGTTCACCGAAGCGGACCACGCGGCACGGGAGATCGTGGTGTTGATTTCGTTCTCGAGGTCCGAGAGCGTGAGCGGCAGCAGCAGGCTGCCCCGCGCCCCCGGGAACGGGTCGGTGACGACGATCGCGTCCGAGGAGCCGTTGAAGGGGCTGAGCGGTCCCGGCGGGCCGCCGGCATCTCCGTACTGCTGGAGGATCTGGTAAAGCGCGGAAGATCCGATCGCACCGAAGAGCGTGCGGATCACGGTCTCGAATCCGCTGTTGTTGCGTTGAGCCGCGCAGGGCCACGAAGGGACGCACGCATCGATCGAGTTGTTGTCGAAGGTGCACGCCGATCCCGTGCCCGGGCACGTGCCGTTCGGGAGCCAGAAGATGAGCTTCATCGTGGGGGCATGCATCACCGGTCCCCCCTGCCAGGTCACGTCTCCACACGTCTTGGGCTGGTAGCAGTTCTTCTGTGACACCGGCCCCGGTGGGCCGGAGGTGCCCGAGACCGCGGTGGGGAGGACCCGGAGCGCCCGTGATCCCGGGAGGAGGGCGAGCTTGGTGGGAGGTGCGTACGCGCACGCCGTCGCCCCCGCGCAACCAGAGCCCACCCCAGAGGAGGTCGGCGGCGTGGCGGACGCGCTCGAGCCGGAGACGGTCGCCGCCCCGGGGGCAGCCATCAGAGGGGCGAACCCGCCGCTCACCGGGCTCGGGAGAGCGACCAGAGGGACGCCCCCGACCGCAAACGCCGGGCCGATCAAAGACAGCAGGGAAAACGTCGCCGCCAGCGCCGCGATACGTGCGGTCATGGAGCAACGAGAGGGCTATCGAGAACCGCCTGAAATAGGTTTCAGCGCGCGCTCCGACCATCACCGGGCGGATTCCCGGCCGGATGGCCGGCGCGCCGGGTTCGTCCTCTCCCGAGACGGCAGGTACCCGCCCGGCGGTCGGGCGACGAACGAAGAGGCTCGAGCCCGCGTCCCGGCGGGCGCAAGTGGGTGAACTATGGGAGCGAGACCAACCAATCCTTAATCCGCGGAATCGGATGTGAGCAGCGTGCGCCCGCGACCGCGTCCGGAACGGTGGAACCGTATCCCTTCGGGCTCGATGATGACCCGCCCGAGATTCATCTCGACCACGATCCTGTTGGACGAGGCTTCGACCAGCGTTACGGCGGATTTCCGTGCTGCCATTGCCATCGGACCACGGGCAGGGTAATTGAATTTACCGCCCCGGCGAAATCCGCTCAAGACTTTCATCGTTCGACCGATTCCGTTAAGTGTGCTTCGGAGTCCCACCGCTCTCAGGCCGTTTGATTACCCTCGGTCTGGCCGCTCGTCCCGGCCTCTCGGACCGTAGGCTCTGCACGAGCCTCGTCGCGGAGGGCTGAATCGACAGCTCCCGTCGAGTGCTCCGGAAACTCGGACACTCTCGGGGATTCCTGACCGAGGGATGATCCCCTCGTCGGCCTTCCGCAGTGCCTCCTCGTGGGGCTCTCCCCCGGGGTCCCTGGGGACGACGCCCCGGTTCTCATCCTTCCGCGGCACGCGGTCGCGACAACCACGCGGCCCCCCGCTTCGAGCCGCGCCTGGGGGGATTGAGGATCGAGGCCGGATGTCCGGGTCCGAGGATCCGCAGACGCCTCAATTCCCGGCACCTGCGTCAGTACGGGTCCACGTCGCGAGGATGGGACCCAGTGTTCGCATCGAGGGGCCGCCGATCGCCGCCGATGGCGGTACCAGCGCGAGCAGGATCAGCTGTGAGGTAGGCGCCTCCACCGTGATCGTCCCGGTCGTCGGCGAGTGGCCGCGCACCTGCGCACTGTAGCCGTACGTCCCGTTGATGAGCTTCACTTTCAGCTTCGAGGAGGTCCCCGAGAGGCTCAGGTTCATCGGTCCGGTCAGGTTCACGTACCACAGTGTCCCCGAAGTGAACGTCGTATCTTGGAACTTGATCGTGGCCGTGATCGGCTTGAACTTGATCTTCTTGACCAAGGTGTGGGCCCCGACGCCAACCGCTCCCTTGAACGGCGCCGCCTTGTAGTCGGCCCGGTGGCCGATCTTGAACAAGT
>JAWOKS010000049.1:0-16106 GCA_033854115.1 Thermoplasmata archaeon | reverse complement strand
ACCTGGAGCCGGACGGTCGGGCGACGCACGAGGTCGCACTTGGTCTCGACCGCGACGATCGGCAGGCCCGGGTACTCCTCCCGCCAGCGGGCGAGCAGCTTCTCCTGGTCGTCGATCGGGTAGCCGCAGCCTTCGCTCGGGTCGAGGATGAACAGCACCGCCGTCGCCGCGCGGCCGACCGCCGTCTCGGCCTCCCCCTCGGCGAGGTTCGCCCGCGTCCCTCGGTCGAGGACGCCGGGGGTATCGACGACCTGCAGGCGGTCGAAGCCGAGGTCGGCGTGACCGACGGCGATCGCGACCGTCGTGAACGGGTACGCGGCGACCTTGGGACGCGCCGACGAGAGCCGCGCGACGAGCGACGACTTCCCCACGTTCGGGAATCCGGCCACGACCAGCCGGGGGGAGGTGATGTCGAGGCGCGGGCGCTCGTCCACAAAGCCGCGTACGTCGCGGAGGGTGCGGAGGTCGTGGTCGATCTCGTGAACGAAGCTCGCGAGCCGTCCGTAGAACCTGCGGACCTGCTCGCCGAGCTCCTCCGGGCCCTCGGCCGAGGCGATCGACCGCTCGCTCTCCCGCGCGGTGCGGCGGATCCGTTCCTCCGCGCGACGGAGCCGCACGAGGGCGCGGTCGAGCGTGCCGGCCCCGAACCTCTGGTCGACCAGGGTCCGGTCGAACTCCCCGAGCGCCGGAGGGCGGAGGCCGCGCGTCTCGAGGTGGAGGTGACGGACGATCGTCGCCGAACTTCGCACGACCTTGAGCTCCGCGCGCCGACGGTCCCGCTCGGGCTTCGTCCGCCCGTGCGGGTTGACGAGCGACGCACGGTGGAAGGCGAGGTCGAGGAGCGCGTCCGAGGGAGCCGGCGTGCCGGGCCGCTCGCTCGTGGCAGCGCGCGCAGAGGGACGACGGGGGGTCATCGGGACTCGTTCCGGCGAGGCGACGGAGGAGATGAGCCCTCACGCCCGGTCGCGCCCGTCGGGCGCGCCCCGTGAGACGCCCCCTCGCGCCGTGGGCAAACGTTTATGCGTCGCTCCGCTCGGCTCGCGCGGGCGACCTCGTGGTCCGCTGGATCTCCGACGAAGCCGGCGAAGAGTCGGCCTTGCTCCAGGCGCTCGGGATCGCGTCGGCGGACGAGCTCTTCCGCGACGTGCCGAAGAAGGCACGGCTCGGCCGGATGGGCGTCGGGGCCGCGCGCGACGAGCCGGAGCTCGTCGCGGAGGTCGACCGCCTCCTCGAGCGGAACCGGCCGGTCACCCGGTTCGCGAACTTCCTCGGAGGGCGCGTCGTCTCGCGGTACGTCCCCGCCGCGGTCGACGCGATCCTTTCGCGCAGCGAGTTCTACACAGCCTACACGCCCTACCAGGCCGAGGCGAGCCAGGGGATGCTCCGGGCGCTCTTCGAGTTCCAGAGCCTCTGGGTCGAGCTCACGGGGCTCGACGTGGCGAACGCCTCGCTCTACGACGGGGCGACGGCCGCCGGCGAAGCTCTCCTCTTCTGCCGCCGCCTGCACGAGGGTCGGCGCTTCCTCGTCCCGGCGAGCCTGCCGTGGGAGGAGAAGAGCGTGCTCGCGAACTACGCGAGCGGCCCCGGCCTCGTCGTCGAGGAGATCCCGTTCGACGACCGCACGGGCCTTCTTGACCTCGAGTTCGTGCGCTCCGCGGTCCGCGCGGGGGACGTCTTCGGGGTGGCCGCCGACGTGCCGAACGGCTTCGGGGCGCTCGACGAGCACGTCTTCGAGCTCAAGTCGACGATCGGGGAGGTCCCGCTCGTCGTCATTGCCGACCCGCTCGCGCTCACGGTCCTCGAGCCGCCCGGCGCGTACGGGGCGGACGTCGTGGTCGGCGAGGGCCAGGGCTTCGGGATCCCTCCCTCGTTCGGCGGGCCGCTTCTCGGCCTCTTCGCCTGCCGCAAGGAGCACGTGCGGCAGGCTCCCGGACGCATCGTGGGAGCGAGCGTCGACTCCTACGGCCGACCCGCGTACACCCTCACGCTCCAGACCCGCGAGCAGCACATCCGCCGCTCGAAGGCGACGAGCAACATCTGCACGAACGAGTCGCTGATGGCCCTCGCGTTCGTCGTCTACGCGAGCGTCGTCGGGCCGAAAGGGCTCGCCGCGCTCCAGGCGTCGCTCGCCGAGAAGGCCCGGACGCTCGCGACCGCCCTCGGGGGGATCGAGGGCATCCGCGCGCCCCGCTTCGAGGCCCCGTACCTTGGGGAGTTCACGATCGAGCTCGGCCGGGGAACGGCTCCCGCGTTCGTCGACCGGATGCGTCGCCGCCGCATCCTTGCCGGCCACGCCCTCGCGGACCCTCGTCCGGGAGCAGCGAAAGGCCCCGAGCGGATCCTGGTCGCCCCCGCCCAGTCCGTCGGGGAGAAGGAGATCGCTCGGTACGCGTCCGCGGCGAAGTCGTGGGCCCAGACCGCGAGGGGTGCATGACGTACCGCCAGGCCCGATGGGACGAGCCGGCGATCTGGGAGCTTCCCCACGCGACGGTCCCCGAGCCCGCGCCCGCGATCCCGGGCGTGCCGGACCGCTTCCGCCGTAAGGAGGGCGTCCGGTGGCCCGAGCTCAGCGAGCCGGCGGTGGTGCGCCACTACACGCGGCTCTCCCAGATGAACTTCGGGATCGACTCGGGGGTGTATCCCCTCGGCTCCTGCACGATGAAGTACAACCCGAAGGTCTCGGAGCTCCTCGCTCGAAGGGCGGGGGCCGCCCAGGTCCATCCCTACCAGCCCGAGGCGACGGTCCAGGGGGCCCTCGAGCTCACCTGGCGGCTCGAGCGTGTCCTCACGAAGGTCACGGGCCTCCCCGAGATCTCGCTGCAGCCGGCGGCGGGCGCCCACGGCGAGTACGCCGCGATGCTCATCGTCCGGGCCCACTACCGCGACCTCGGCGAGGACGGCCGCCGGACCGAGGTCCTCCTGCCCGACACCGCCCACGGGACGAACCCGGCGTCCGCCCACATGGCCGGGCTCGTGACCCG
The DNA here is from genome assembly GCA_033854115.1 of Thermoplasmata archaeon. GTDB lineage: Archaea > Thermoplasmatota > Thermoplasmata > Lutacidiplasmatales > UBA184 > Lutacidiplasma. The sequence goes on along the minus strand of JAWOKS010000049.1, from coordinate 13,125 downwards.
GGAGATCCCGAGCAAGGACGGGTGCGTCGACCTCGCCGCGCTCAAGTCCGCGCTCTCCGACCGGACCGCCTGCTTCATGCTCACGAACCCGAACACCGCGGGGCTCTTCGAGAGCGAGATCCTCGAGATCGCGGAGGCGGTCCACGGCGCCGGGGCGATGCTCTACTACGACGGCGCGAACCTCAACGCGATCCTCGGGGTCACGAACCCGGGGCGCATGGGATTCGACCTCGCGCACTTGAACCTCCACAAGACGTTCGCGACGCCGCACGGTGGCGGGGGCCCGGGCGCGGGCGTGCTCGCCGCGACCGAGGCCCTCGGGCCGTACCTGCCGGTCCCCCGCGTCGTGAAGACGGGCCGGAAGTTCCGTCTCGACTACGACCGGCCGAAGTCGATCGGCAAGCTGAAGACGGCCTACGGGAACTTCGGCCTCGACGTCCGGGCCTACGCGTTCGCGCTCGCCCACGGCGAGGAGGGGCTGCGGCACGTTGCCCGGCGCGCGGTCCTCAACTCGAACTACGTCGCCGCGCGCCTCGGCCGAAGGCTCCCCCGGCCGTTCCGCTCGCTCGTGAAGCACGAGTTCGTCCTCTCGGGGGTCCCGCTCCGCGAGAAGGGGGTCCGTACCCTTGACCTCGCGAAGCGCCTCCTCGACGAGGGCGTGCATGCGCCGACCGTCTACTTCCCGACCCTGGTCGAGGAGTCGCTCATGATCGAACTTCCCGAGACCGAATCGAAGCAGGAGCTCGATCGGTTCGCATCCGCCGTCGAGCGTGCGCTCGACGACAGTCCCGAGCACCTCCACGCGGCCCCGACCTCGTGCGCGGTCGGACGGATCGATGAGGTCCGCGCGGCGCGCGAGCCGATCCTCTCGTGGAAGGACCAGCGCGCCCCCTCGGCCCAAAAGGTTGAAACCTCGTAGCGGCTCCCGCGGCCGATGCGGGAGCGCGTGCGCAAGATCTTCGAGCAGCTCGAGTCGCCGGTCGACGCCCTCGTGGTGGCGAACTCGGTCGACCCTCACCTCGACCAGAGCTTCTTCTACCTGTTCGACGCCCCGAGCGGCCTCTTCGAGGGCTCGGTCGCCGTCGCCCATCGCGACGGCGAGCTCGACGTCCTCACCTCTCCCCTCGAGACCCAGAGCGCGCTCGAGGCCGCGAAGGGGGACCCGCACGTCCACGTCCAGACGGTCGAGCGAGGGGACACGACCGACCCGGTCGTCGCGAAGCTGCTCAACGGCGCGTCGACGATCGGGCTCCACTACGCCGAGCTCACCCACGCCTGGTTCGAGCGGCTCGCGAAGCTGAAGCCGAACGCCCACTGGGTCGACGTCACGAACGCGGTCCGCAAGGTCCGCGCGGTCAAGGACGCGCACGAGGTCGAGCGGCTCCGGCGGGCCGCGGAGATCGGCTCGAAGGTCGGGCGCGAGATCCCGTCGCTCCTGCGCACCGGGATGACCGAGCTCGAGCTCGCTGCCGAGATGGAGTACCGCATGAACCGCCACGGAGCGAGCGGGCGGTCGTTCGCGACGATCGTCGCGTTCGGCGCGCACGGCGCGGAGCCCCACTACCAGCCGGGGGAGACGAAGCTCGCCCCGGGCGTCTCCATCGTCTGCGACTTCGGGGCGTTCTACCGCCGGTACGCGAGCGACATCACGCGCTCCTACCGCTTCGGCCCGGCCGACCGCGAGATGCGGGACGTCCACGAGACCGTCCAGCGGGCCCAGCAGGCGGCGTTCGACACGATCCGCCCCGGGGTCGCGGCGCGGGAGGTCCACCGTGCGGCGGCCGGCGTCATCGACGCCTCCCCCTACAAGGGTCGCCTCATCCACGGGGTCGGTCACTCGATCGGGCTCGCCGTGCACGACGGCTGGGGCTACAACGACAAGTCGGACGACCTCCTCCAGGAGGGAATGGTCTTCACGGTCGAACCGGGGATCTACCTCCCCGGGAAGGGTGGGGTCCGGATCGAGGACGACGTCGTCGTCACGCGCGACGGCTACGAGCTCCTCACGACCGCACCCCGGGGCTACCTCGAGGTCGCGGCGTGAGGTTCGGGGTCCTCACCGGGGGCGGCGACTGCCCCGGCCTGAACCCGGCGCTCCGCGCGGTCGTCCGGCGCGCGGCCGCCCACGGCCACGAGACCGTCGGCTTCCTCGACGGGTGGAAGGGGCTCCGGGACGACCTCGCCCGGCCGATCCGGCCGGACGACGTCCAGGGGCTCGAGGCCCGCGGCGGGACGTTCCTCGGCACGTCGAGGACCAACCCGTTCACGAGCGAGGACGCCACGCGCAAGGTCCTTGCGACGCTCGACCGGCACACGGTCGACGTGCTCGTCGCGATCGGCGGGGACGACACGCTCTCCGCCGCCCGCGAGCTCCACCGGAGGGGCCGACGGGTCGTCGGCGTGCCGAAGACGATGGACAACGATGTTCAGGGGACCGACTGGACGTTCGGCTTCCACTCGGCGGTCGCGGTCGCGGTCGATGCGCTCGAGCGTCTCCGCGACACCGCGGCGAGCCACCACCGCGCGATCGTGCTCGAGGTGATGGGCCGCCACGCCGGCTGGGTCGCGCTCGCGACCGGGCTCGCGGGCGGGGCGGACGCGACGCTCCTTCCCGAGGAGCCATACCGCGAGCCGGAGCTCCTCGAGAAGGTCCGCCGCGCGATCGCGGCGAGGGGCTGCGCGCTCGTGGTCGCGAGCGAGGGGATCGACCTCGGGGGACCTCGCGGAACGAAGGGGAGCGCCGACGAGTTCGGCCACGAGCTCCTGCGCGAGCGCGGGGTCGGGGCGGAGCTCGCGCGCCGCATCGGCGAGGCGACCGGGGTCGAGACGCGCAGCGCGCAAATCGGCCACATCCAGCGGGGCGGACCCCCCGTGGTGTTCGACCGCCTCCTCGCGAGCCGGCTCGGCGCCGCGGCGGTCGACCTCGCGCTCGCCGGGCGGTTCGGCACCGTCGCCGTCCTCCACGGGAGCGAGGTCACGGGGATCCCGTTCGACGAGGCGCTCCGCGGCCCGCGCACGGTCGACGCCCCGTGGCTCGACCTCCTGCACACGTTCGACGCGTAGAGGGGCGGCTCGTGGGGGTCCGGGCGCTCTGGTGGGCGAACGGGGCCCTCGCCCTCCTCGACCAGCGGGAGCTTCCCGGCCGCACCGTCGTCCGCCGGCTCCGCTCCGTCGAGGCGGTCGCGGAGGCGATCCGGACGATGACGGTCCGGGGCGCGCCCGCGATCGGCGTAGCGGCCGCCTACGGGATGGCGCTCGCCGCGCGGCGGCCGCGCGCGAGCCCCGCCCGCGCCGCGGCGCTCCTATGCGCGACGCGGCCGACCGCGGTCGATCTGGCGGTGGGAGTCGAGGCGGTGCGCCGGGCCTGGGAGGCGGGGGACGACCCGCTCCGGGCGGCGGACCGCTACCGGTCGACGATCGTCGAGGAGTGCCGGCGCATCGGGCTCGCGGGCGCTCCGCTCCTCCGGCGGGCCGCGGGGGTCCTCACCCACTGCAACGCGGGGGCGCTCGCGACCGTCGAGTGGGGCACGGCGCTCGCCCCGATCCGCGTCGCCCGCGCCCGCGGGGCCCACCTCTTCGTCTACGTCGACGAGACGCGGCCGCTCCTCCAGGGTTCGCGCCTCACGGCCTGGGAGCTCGCGCGCGAGCGGATCCCGCACGCCGTCATCGCCGACAACGCCGCCGGCCACTTCCTCCGCTCGGGAGCCGTCGACGCGGTGATCGTCGGCGCGGACCGCATCGCGCGGAACGGCGACTTCGCGAACAAGATCGGGACCTACGAGAAGGCGGTCGTGGCCCGGGAGAACGGGGTGCCGTTCTACGTCGCGGCCCCCTGGAGCACGTTCGATGTCGGGCGGGCCGACGGGCACGCGATCCCCGTCGAGGAGCGGGCCGCGGACGAGGTCCTCGAGATCGCCGGGCGCCGTCTCGCCCCTCGCGCGAGCCCGGCGCGCAATCCGGCGTTCGACGTGACCCCGGCCCGCTACGTCACGGCGTTCGTGACCCCGGGGGGCGTGGTGCGTCCCCGGGAGCTCGCGTCCCGCCTGCGCCGCGAGCTCGCGGAGTAGTCGAGGGACCCCCTCGTCTCACGAGGGGAGGAGGGGCTGGCCGAGGAAGTGTTCGAGGTCGTGCAGGGCCGTCCCGACGCTGGCGATGACGTCCAGCCCGAGATGGTGGAGCGCGAGGACGAGGCCGAGGACGGCCACCACCGTGAAGAACCAGCCCGTGGCCGCGCTCATCCTCGCCAACGCCTCCGCGTGATGTCGCTCCGACGCTTCCCCTACAAGAACGTCGAGGTCCATCGGAACCGCGCGACGCGGTCCGGCGCGTGGGGGGACGTGGTGAGGGCGTCGGCCCCGGCAAGGTTCATAGCATGGGGCGGATACGCGGGCGAGGCTGCCCTGGTAGTCTAGTGGTCTAGGATCTAGGTCTGTCGAGCCTGGGACTCGGGTTCGAACGTGCCGGGGGCCCGCCCCCCGGGCCGGAACTCCCGACCAGGGCGCCTCCTCCGAGCCCACGACCCGAGCGGGTTATCCTCGGTGGCGTGCTACGTCGGCCGATGGGGGACCGCGCGACGCGTCGCGGGAACGGCGGCTCGTCCAACTTCTCGCACCTGGTCGGCGACGCGCTCCGCGACCTCACCGAAAAGCGCCTCCTCGAGCTCGTCCGAGCCGAGCCGGTCCCGAAGCACCTCGCGATCATCATGGACGGGAACCGTCGGTTCGCCGAGGCCGAGGGGATCGGCGTGAAGGACGGCCACGCCCGCGGGCGCGACACCCTCGAGGAGCTCCTCGACTGGTGCCTCGACCTCGGGATCCGGATCCTCACGGTCTACGCGCTCTCGACGGAGAACCTCGGCCGGCCCCGCGAGGAGCTCGACGGGCTCATGGAGCTGTTCGACCGGGCGCTCCGGGACATCGCGACCGACGAGCGGGTCCACCGGCACCGGATCCGGGTCCGCGTGATCGGCAACCGGACGCTGCTGCCCGTCCGCGTCCGGGAGGCGATCCGGATCGCGGAGGACGCGACGCGCCAGTACGCCGACTACCGCTACAACGTCGCCCTCGGCTACGGGGGCCGGGACGAGATCGTCCACGCGATCCAGGAGCTCGCCCGCGAGGTGAAGGAGGGCCGGCTGGTGCCTGAGGCGATCGATTCGGAGGCGGTCGCACGCCACCTCTACACCGCGGACCTGCCGGACCCGGACCTCATCCTGAGGACGAGCGGCGAGGAGCGGATCTCGAACTTCCTCCTGTGGCAGTCGGCGTACAGCGAGCTCTACTTCTCGGACGTCCTCTGGCCCGGCCTCACCCGTCTCGAGTTCCTGCGGGCGATCCGGACCTTCCAGCTGCGTCGGCGGCGCTTCGGGGAGTGACCGGCCCCGCGGCGACCGGCGCTTCGCGAGCGCCGAGCTCGCGCAGCGGCCGCGGCACGAGGAACGCGAGGCCCGCGACGATCCAGGTGGCGGCGACGACAAGGTAGGTCGTTCCGACCCCGAGCCCGGCGATGAGGAACGCCCCGCCGACCTGGGCGGCCGGGACGATCGCGATGCTTCCGAGGTTGTCGATCCCGAAGTAGCGGCCCTGCATCTCCGTCGGCACGAGCACCTGGGCCGACGTGAGCCAGGCGGTCCCCGCGAACCCGCCGAGCGCGCCGAGGACGAACATCGCCGTGAGGCCGAGCGGGAGGGAGGGAAAGAGCGCAAGGGCGAGCACGACCGCGCCCGAGGCCGCCCCGTACGGCACGGTCCAGGCGAGCCCGGCGTAGCGGACCGCCCGCGTCGGGCCGACCGCGAGGGCGCCGAGGCCGGACCCCGCCACCTCGGCCGCGAGGAGGAGCGAGAAGTCGAGCGCCGAGCCGTGGAGGACGACCGTCGCGAAGAACACGAGGAACGTGCTCACGACGGTCGAGCAGAAGTTGAAGAACGTGGCCGAGACGGTGAGCTGGAGGAACCCCTTCGCCCTCCCGAGCCACCGGAAGCCGCTCGCGACGTCCTCAAGGTAGCGGGCGCGGGGACGGGACACCTCACCGGTCGAGGCTTCGGGGCGAGGCACCCTTAGCCCGGTGAGGATCAATGCCGAGAGCGCGAACGTCCCCGCGTTCACCGCGAGGCCCGCGACCGGGCCGATCGTGACCAGGAACACCCCCGCGAGCCCCGCGCCGGTGAACTGGAGGGCGGAGCGGCTCGACCGTACGAGACCGTTCGCGTCGGCCACCTCGGCGGCGGGAACGAGCCGGGGCACAAGCGCCTGCTCGGCCGGATTGAAGACGGTCGTGAACGCGCCGATGACCGCGTAGGCCGCGAGGAGCGCGACGAGGTCGAAGCTCGCCCATGCGAGCTCGGCCGTCACGAACGCCATTGCCCCGGCTCGAGCGACGTCCGAGCCGATCATGAGGCGTCGCCGGTCGTAGCGGTCGACCAGCGTCCCCCCGAAAACGCTGAACACGATCGCCGCGAGGACCCAGGAGGCCGCGAGCAGCCCGACGTCGAGCGCGGAGGCGGTCGTCTCCGCCACGATCCAGACCAGGCAGACCGTCGCGATCGAGGAGCCCGCGGTCGAGCCGAGCCCGGCCGCGAGGACCCTCGTGTAGTTGCGGTTGCCGAGGAGCGCGCGGTACCTCGAGGTCGGGCGCGCGCTCTCGACCATGGCGGCGGGGCTAGCGGGTGCGGGGATCCGCCGAGCGGTGCGCCGGGGCGGGCGGCCGACCGGTAGCTAGGCGGAAGGCACTGTCCCCCCCTGTCCCGGAAAGCGCGAGCACGTTCGGGACCACCGAGGAGCGGTCGACCTCCGCGACCGACGAGCATCCGAGGAGGGCGAGGGAGGTCACGAGCTCCGTGCTGAGGAGGTCGAGGTAGCGACCCACTCCCTCCTCCCCGCCCGAAGCGAGGGCCCAGAGCACCGGGCGCCCGAGGCCGACCGCCCGTGCGCCCAGCGCAAGAGCGATCAGGATGTCGGAGGCCCGACGGACCCCCCCGTCGAGATAGACCTCGGCGCGGCCGCCGACCGCGTTGACGATCCCGGGCAGCGCGTCGAGGGTCGCGGGGACCCGGTCGAGCTGCCGGCCCCCATGGTTGGACACGATGATCGCTCGGGCTCCGAGGCGCACCGCCTCTTCCGCGTCCTCCGGCCGAAGGACGCCTTTCACGACCCAGGGGAGGGAGGTCGAGCGCACCAGCCCCTCCAAGGACGCCCACGAAACGGCCGCTCCCTCGTCGAGGGCGTAGGTGGCTCCGCGCTTCGTGAACTCCCGCGGGGGGGAGACGGACCCGGGTCCGTTGCCCGTCGGGATCGTGCGGTGGAGCGCGAAGCCGCTCTCGATCTGTCGGTCCCGAAAGCCGAGGAGGGGGGTGTCGACCGTCAGCACGATCGCCCCGTAGCCGGCCTTCTCGGCTCGCTCCACGAGGCGGAGCGAGGCGTCCACCGTCGGCTGAAGATAGAGCTGGAACCAGCGGGGCCCGTTCCCGCTCGCCGCGGCGATCTTCTCGAGCGGGTCGGAGGAAAGGGTGCTGTAGGCGACGAGGACGTCGCGCTTCGCGGCGGCCCGCGCGGTCGCGCGCTCGCCGCTCGGGTGGATCTCGCGATGGTACGCGGTGGGCGCGACGAAGAACGGGGCCCCGACCGACCGCCCGAGGAGCGTCGTCCTAAGGTCGACCGAGCGAACGTCCCGGAGGATCCGGGCGCTCAGGGCCCATCGGTCGAACGCGGCCTCGTTGTTCCGGAGCGTCCTCTCGTCGCCCGCGGCCCCCTGGACGTACCCCCAGACCGCGTCGTCCATCGAAGCCCGGCCGGCAGCCTCGAGGTCCCTGAGGGTCCGGAACGGTTTCCGGGCGCGCCGGCGCGTCGGCATGGTCCAACCGCGTCCCGCTCGACCTCCGGGCATTTGAGACCATCGTCCCGCGCGACAACGCCCGCCTCACCGCGTCGGCGCGCCCGGTCCCCTTCGGTCGAGCCCGATCTCGAAGAAGTGGGCGTCGCGGACCGGGTTGTTCCAGTAGGGTGGGATCTCGCGGAAGCCGAGGGACCGGTAGAGCTCGAGCGCGGCCGTCATGGTCGGAAGCGTGTCCAGGCGCAGGCGCTCGTAGCCGAGCCGCGCGGCGTCGGAGAGCAATCGCCGGACGAGGGCCCTCGCGACCCCCTGGCCCCGGTGCGGGGGTCGGACGTAAAGCCGCTTCATCTCGCAGGTCCGTGCCTCGAGACGCCGCAGGGCGACCACCCCCACCGGCTCGCGGGCGGCGTACGCCACGAGGATCTCGCCGCCCGGCGGCACGTAGGGCCAGGGGAAGGTCCTTCGATCTCGAACGATCCGGTCCTCGCTCGCGTGAGGGGGCAGCGAAGCGACGTACTCCTCGACGAGAGCGCGGGCCGTCCCGAGAGCTCGGGGAGTTCGCGCTCGCGCGATCCTGAGGGCCTTCATGACCTCGCCGTGAGCCCAAGCAGGCCCGCCAGAAGAGCCTCGCCGGCCGAACGCCCTCGGTGAGGCCGGCCACGGTCGTCTCCCCTGCGGGAGAGAATCGCGAGACCCCGGAGCGGGGCAGGGACACGCCCTCTTTAAATACGACCGCTTTTCTACCGCTCGCGAACACCGAGTGGACTCTCGGAGGACAAAACCATGTTGACCGGACAGACCCCGATTTTGGTGCTGAAGGAAGGAACGAAGCGGGAGAAGGGCCGTGGCGCTCTCTCCAACAACATCGCGGCGGCGAAGGCGATCGCGGACTCTGTGCGCTCGACCCTCGGGCCGCGTGGTCTCGACAAGATGCTCGTCGACTCGATGGGCGACGTCGTGGTCACCAACGACGGCGTGACGATCCTGAAGGAGATGGACGTCGAGCATCCGGCCGCGAAGATGCTGGTCGAGGTCGCGAAGACCCAGGACCAGGAGGCCGGGGACGGGACGACCACGGCGGTCGTCCTCGCGGGCGAGCTTCTGAAGCGCGCCGAGGACCTGATCGAGCAGAACATCCACCCGACGATCATCTCGCAGGGCTACCGCCTCGCAGCCACGAAGGCGCTCGAGCTCCTGCAGCACGCGAGCCAGCCCGTCACGATCGCCGACCACGAGACGCTGAAGCGCATCGCGGTGACCGCGATGAGCTCGAAGTCGGTCTCGTTCAACCGCGAGATGCTCGGCGACATCTCGGTGAAGGCGATCACGTCGGTCGCCGAGAAGAAGGAGGCCGGGTACTACGTCGACCTCGACAACGTCCAGCTGATCAAGAAGCAGGGCGGCTCGATGGCCGACACCCAGCTCATCGAGGGCGTCATCGTCGACAAGGAGAAGGTCCACTCCGGGATGCCTCCGCGCGTCGAGAACCCGAAGATCGCCCTCCTCGACGCGGCGCTCGAGATCAAGAAGACCGAGATCGACGCGAAGATCGAGATCAACGACCCGAACCAGCTGAACGCGTTCCTCCAGGAGGAGGAGAACATGCTCCGGCGGATGGTCGAGCAGGTCAAGAAGTCCGGGGCGAACGTCGTCCTCTGCCAGAAGGGGATCGACGACCTCGCGCAGCACTTCCTCGCGAAGGAGGGGATCTACGCGGTCCGGCGCGTCAAGAAGTCCGACATGGAGAAGCTTGCGAAGGCGACCGGGGCGAACATCGTCTCGAAGGTCAGCGAGCTCTCCGCGGACGACATCGGCTCCGCAGGGCTCGTGGAGGAGCGCAAGATCGGCGACGACGCCCTCACCTTCGTCACGGGAGCGAAGAAGGCCCGCGCGGTCTCGATCCTGATCCGTGGCGGGACCGAGCACGTGATCGACGAGATCGAACGGTCGCTCGACGACGCGCTCAACGTGGTCGCGACCGCGGTCGAGGACGGCCGCTACGTCGTCGGTGGCGGGGCCACGGCCGAGGAGCTCGCGATGCACCTTCGGGACGAGGCGGCGAAGATCGGCGGGCGCGAGCAGATCGCGTTCGAGACGTTCGCCGAGTCGCTCGAGACGGTGCCGCGCACGCTCGCCGAGAACGCGGGGCTCGACCCGATCGACATCCTGATCGAGCTCCGGAAGGCCCACAAGTCCGGCCAGAAGAACGCGGGGGTCAACGTCCTCGCGGGCAAGGTCGACGACATGCAGAGCCTGCACGTCATCGAGCCGATCCGGGTCGGGCGCCAGGCGATCGAGAGCGCGACCGACGCCGCGGTGATGATCCTGCGGATCGACGACGTCATCGCCTCCAAGTCGAGCCCCCCGCCGGGGAAGGGCCCGGGCGGCGAGGGCGGCATGGGTGGCATGGGCGGGATGGGCGGCGGCGACTTCGGCGAGGACTGAGCTCGCTCGGCGGCTCGCCCGAACGCTCCGCGAACCCCTTCCTCGACTTCCCGCGCCGGGACCGGCGCGGGAAGCCTCTCGTTCTTTCGATCCCCCCAACGCGCCCGGACGCCTCCGCGCCCGGCGCGAGGCGGGCTCAGCCGCGGAACGCCCCGTGCCGCTCGAGGAACCTTCGGAGATGGTCCATCGCCGCATCGAGGCGCTCCGGCGCGCTCGTGAACGTGATCCGAACGTGCCCCTCGCCGCGGGGTCCGAAGGCGATCCCCGGGGCGACCGCGACCCCCTCCTCCACGAGGAGGAGGCGGGCGAACTCCGCGGACGAGAGCTCGACGTGGAACTCCGGGAAGACGTAGAGCGCCCCTTCCGGATGAACGTAGGAGATCCCGGGCAGGTCGTCCAGACGGCCGAGGAGGTGGTCGCGACGGTGGCGGAGGGTCTCGCGGAGGCGGTCCGCGTCCGCCTCCCCGTGCTCGAGCGCCCACTGGCCCGCGAGCTGCACGAACGGCGGGATGCACGTGATCGTGTGCTCGGCGACCCGGACGATGCGCGCGAGGAGGTCCGGGGGGGCGAGCGCGAAGCCGGCCCTCCAGCCGGTCATCGCGTAGGTCTTCGAGAAGCTACCGACCGTGACGACCGGCACCTCGTTCGGCATCACGCTCGCCGACGCGACGTGGGCCCCGTCGTAGACGAGGTCGGCGTACGTCTCGTCGCTGAGCACAGTGAGGCCGTGGTCGTGCGCGATCTCGCCGACCGCGCGGAGCTCGTCCCGCCGGTGCACCCGACCCGTCGGGTTACCGGGCGTCACGAGGATCACGACCCGGGCCCTCGGGGTGACCGCGGAACTCAGGGCGTCCAGGTCGAGAGCGTGGTCCCGCGCGAGGGGAAAGCGTACGGGTCGACCGCCCGCGAGGCGGATCGGGCCCTCGAAGAGGTAGGAGGGGTCGCCGACCAGGACCTCGTCGCCCGGCTCGATCGCGGCGAGGAGGCTCGCGTAGATCGCGAACTTCGCGGGGAGCACGGCGACCCCCTCCGGTCCGACGGGAACGTGGTGGCGGGCGCTCCAGCGGTCGGCGATCGCGCGGCGGACCGACGGCAGGCCCTGCGTCGGGGCATAGTGGGTCCGTCCCTCCTCGAGCGCGCGGGCGGCCGCCTGCCGGATCCCGGCGGGGGTCTCGAACTCGGGGTCGCCGATGTGGAGGTTGAGGACCGTTCGCCCCGCGTCCCGGACCCGGGCGACCTCCCCGAGGAACGATTGCAGAACGTTCTCGCCGGGGTCGACCGGGGGCACGGGTCCGGCAGGCGGCGGCCGAGATAACGGCCGCTACCGTCTCACCCTCGGTCGCGACCGCGACCGGGGAAGGGGCGGGTTCGCGGAGACCGGCCCGGCGAGGAACCTTCCGAGCTTCCGCATCGCTCGTCCGCGGTGGGAGAGGGCGTTCTTCGTCGCGGCCGGGAGCTCGGCGAACGTCGTGCGGTACCCGCGCGGGACGAAGATCGGGTCGTAGCCGAACCCGCCCGTCCCCGCGGCGCGGGCCGCGATGGTCCCGCGGACGTCGCCCTCGAACGCTCGCAGGGTCCCTCCCTTCCGAAGCACGACGACGCTCCGGAAGCTCGCCTCCCTTCGGCGCGACCGAAGGAGCTCGAGGATCGGAGCGAAGCCCCAGATCCTGAGGAAGTGGGCCGAATAGACCCCGGGGAACCCCGCGAGGGATCGGACGAAGAGCCCCGAATCCTCGACGATCACCGGGCCACGGACCCGTCGGACCGCGCGAGCCTTGTGCCGCGCGACCTCCTCGAGGTCGTCGGCCTGGATCTCGGGAAGCTCCTGGCGGACCCAGCGGACCCGCACCCCGTACGGGCGGAGGATCGCCCGGACCTCGCGGAACTTGCCGGGGTTCGTGCTCACGAACGCGAGGTCGAGCACCGCGCCCGTCACCACGGGAACTGGTCGTAGGCGATGATCTCGTCCGGGCTCTTCCGGCCCTCGGGGGCGCCGCCGCCGGAGCCGTTCGGCTCCGCCGGGAAGCCGATCGGGATCACCGCGAGGGGGTGGATCCCCTCCGGGACGTTGAGAACGGACCGCACCTTCGCCTCGTTGAACTCGATCAGCCAGTTGGTCCCGAGCCCCTCCGCCGCCGCCGCGAGCTGCAGGCGATCGACCGCGACCGCGACGTCGAGCGGATAGGCGGAGATGTAGCCCCCGATGGTCACCGGGATGTCCTCCTCCACGGAGAACGCGACGATCGTCGCGGGAGCCTCCGCGATCAGGCGCCCACGGGCCGAGGCCTGGGCGAGCATCCGTTTCCGCTCATCGTCCTGGACGACCACGAACCGCCACGGCTGCAGGTTGTGCTGGCTCGGGGCGAGACGCGCCGCGGCGAGCACCGACTTGAGCTTCTCCGGGGGTATCGGACGCGATTGGAAATTGGCGCACGGCCGGTGGGTACGGAGGGCGTCGAGAACATCCATGGCGTGCACGAGAAGCGAAGGCGGCGGCCTGGGGCCTCTACCCCTCCAGGGGGAGACGACGCATCTGGACGTGCGAGGCCGATGCCGTGTATTAAGCATTTGTCACGGAGACTCCGGCACGGGCAGCACCCGCGAACGCCCCGTCCTCGGCCGAGGCGGACCCGGCGTGTGCGGGTCGAGCTTCGCCCATCCCCACCGGCGCGGGTGAGTCCGCCGCTCCGAGCCAACGGTTAAATATGGCGGACAGGGGTCGGAAGGTGCTGCTGACAACCGTCCGACAAACGGGCGAGTTTCGGCGACGGTGCGAAGGAACTCGACGCGGGGCAGCCGATGTATCTGAAGCGCATCAAGCTGAGGAACTTCAAGTCGTTCGCGGGAGCGACC
>JAWOKS010000048.1:0-12874 GCA_033854115.1 Thermoplasmata archaeon | reverse complement strand
CTGGTCACGAACGGCTGGCTCCTCGAGCGCCGCCTCGGCGAGATCGCCGACCACCTCGACCTCTTGTTCGTCTCGGTCGACGGCATGGAAGAGACGCACGACCGGCTCCGTGGCATCCCCCGCTCCTTCGAACGCGCGGTCCGGGGGATGCGTGCCGCCCGTTCGGCGGTGCCCACGGTGATCAGCCACACGGTCACCCGGGAGAACCTCCATCACGCCGAGCAGGTCGTGGAACTCGCGGAACGCCTTGAGGTCGGTCTCACCGTGCAGATCGCCTACGACTACCGGGCCGCCGACTCGCTGTCCCCCGAGCGGGAACGGCTCCGCCCGGTCATCGAACGGCTGAGGGACCTGCGGAAGAGCGGGGCTCCGCTCCTGGAATCCGTCGACTACTTCGACGCGATCCTGGGGTCGTGGTACGGCGGCCGGCCGTGGCGGTGCAAGCCGTGGCTCACGATCAATGTCGACCCGGCGGGCCGGGTGGTCCTCCCGTGCTACGTCCTCCACGACTACGAGGGGAGCCTGCCCGTCTGGGACGTGGACCTCCGTCGGTTGTGGAACAGCTTCTCTTGGGACCGGTACGAGTCCTGCAACCGGTGCGCCCTGGCGTGCTACCTCGAACCGTCCCTCTTCCGGTGGACCGACTTCGCGAGCCTCCGGGATCGCGTGATCGACGGGTCGATGCGCTACCTGGAAAGGACGCCCCGGCTCTCCACCCGCGGGAGCCGGAACCGATTGATCCACCTCGAACGACCCACGTCCTGAGGGACTCCTTCTCTCGGCGAAGGAAGGCGGTGGAACGCTCGATGATGCCGGAGGAGGACTCCGTGCCTTTCGGGGCGGTCCCACGACCGGCGTCGTGCACGGGGTCCAGCTCCAGGTGTCGGAGGGGGACATGGCCGCACGGGTCGAATCCCATCCCGGGTCGAGATTCGAGCTCGGACCCCTGAGACCAAAGCCCTTGTGAGGAGAACGGCTTGAACCGATAGCGAGGTGCCCTTTTCGACAAGGACTTGAGAGAGCCCTACTCTAGGGGCCGGGTTGGCCTATCCACAGGAGCCCGCGAAGCACCGTTGGGAGCCCCTCTTCACCGCCTCGGACTTTCAGCGCTACCTGGCTGGCCGCAGAGGGCGAGCTCCACCGCGAGCTCCGCCGAACGTCGTGATGGTGTTCGGGAGTCGCTGGAAGAGCTACTTGCCGAGGAAGTTTCGTGGCACGTACGACCCCAGGACCGGAGTCTATCGGGCGCGGGGGAGAGTCGGTGTCGTGCTCGTAGACGGACCGGGCGCTCCGTTCGCCACGATCGTTCTGGAAGAGCTCGCCGCCCTGGGGGTGAAGCGGTTCGTCATCGTTGGCCTGGCCGGCTCACTCCAATCGAGGATTCCCGCGGGCTCCATGGTCCTTTGCACCAAGGCCCTACGGGATGAAGGGACATCCCATCATTACCAGAGGCCATCGACATTCGCTCACCCGAGCCGCAGGCTCACGGCTTCTCTCAGGGAACACCTGGAGCGGTCTAGGACACCCTACGTGAGGGGGGCTTCCTGGACTACGGATGCACCCTACCGCGAGACCGTACCCGAGATCCGTCGATATCGAACCGCTGGGATCTTGACGGTCGAGATGGAAGCGGCCGCGGTGTTCGCGGTGGCCCGACGACTCGACGTCGAGGCAGCTGCTCTCTTCGTGATCAGCGACCACTTGGACGACGCAGGGTGGGCGCCGAGATTCCATGACACGCGGAGACCTCTGAGAGGCGCCCTCAGTCTCGCAATCTCCAGCTTCCCCAACTGAAGCGCGCCTCTCCTTGGCGGGAGGAACCCGCCCCTTCCGAGCGCCCTGCCTCTTGGCCGGGAAGAGGTTGAAGTGCCCCCGCAACCCGTCGGTACGACTGTCGTTCCGACCTCCACCTCCGCGGTCCGCCAATCCCTCGGACTTACATCGACCCCCGTTCTCGACCGTGCGGCGAGGAGCTTATTGCACTGCTTCGACCCACCGGAACCGTGTCCCGCCGCATTCGGCGCCTGCCCTTGTATCACATCGACGCCTTCACTTCGCACAGATTCCATGGCAATCCAGCGGCTGTTGTAGTACTGCCTTCCTACCCGCCGGACCGTGACCTCCGAGCCATCGCCGCCGAGAACAACCTCTCCGAGACCGCCTTTGTTGTCCGGAGAGGGCGAGAATACGACATTCGATGGTTTACCCCTACCCGCGAAGTCTCGCTCTGCGGCCACGCAACTCTCGCGAGTTCCGCTGTCGTCATGGAACGACTCGACCGCCGACGAAGGTCGGTTGTCTTTCACTCGAAGAGCGGACCACTGACCGCGGTCCGGCGAGGTTCCGGATATGTCATGGACTTCCCAGCAAGCCCCCCATGGGGAATCGCTCCGTCGAGGGAGCTATCGGCCGCGTTGGGGTCGACTCCGGCCGAGCTCTTTTGCACACCGTCCGAATACATGGCGGTCTTTCCCACCGAAAGAAGCGTCCGCGCTCTGCGGCCAGACTTCGAGCGTCTCGCCCGCCTCGATCGGGTTGGCGTGATCGTTACAGCCCCTTCGTCGCGACCCTACGATTTCGTCAGTCGCTGCTTCGGGCCAGCGATGGGGATCCCTGAGGACCCCGTCACGGGGTCGGCTCACTGCGTTCTGGCCCCTTACTGGGCCGGTCGCCTGAGCCGGTCCAAGTTGCGCGCGTTTCAAGCCTCATCCCGAGGTGGGGAGCTTACTTGCACTGTCGCCGGAGACCGGGTCGCGATCGAGGGCAAGTGCGTCTTTTTCCTAGAAGGGACCGTTCGGATTTAGTGCAAGCTGTCGGAGACTGATTCCGTCGAGCCCAGTGGAACCCGGCCCACACATTCGGCCTCTCTGGGCCGAGTGCGGAGGTACCGTCGGTCCGAGTCGTTCCATCACGCTGCCGCTACTCCTCGTCCAGCTAGCTGAGCTAGGTCCCCGGAACACTCCACAAGCCTTCCGAGGGCTCGGTCCCAGTATGGTCGACGCCTGAGTCATCGGGGACAATGGCGCACAACTACACCTTTCGGGGCATTGCCGCGACGGGCGTCGCGCAGCGGGTCGAGGGCTAGGTGTCGGAGGGGGGATTTGAACCCCCGGCCCCAGGATCTCTCCCGGCGCGGCCCGGGCCGCGTCGCTATGAGTCCCGTGCTCTACCAGGCTGAGCCACTCCGACGGTGAGCGGGCCGACCATCCGGGACCTCGCGGGCTACGCGGGCGAGCCTTCGCCGCCGGCGACCGCCGCCTCGGGCGGCGCGGGGGCCTCCGGAGCGACCTCGGGCGTGGGTGGGCTCGGGAGCTCGTCCGAGACGACCCCGAGGACGATCGACCGGCGGATCTCGATCTTCTTGAGGGGATAGAGCGACTTCACCCCATGGGCGAGGACCTTCGAGAGCTCGCCCTGGATCATCTCGGTGACGAACTCGGCGGAGGTGCGGAGCTTCGCCTCTTCCGTGAGGACCTTCACGATCTGGGCGCGGAGCTCGGCCCGGAGCCGGGTCTGGAGGCGCTGCTCGCCGACCGCGACCGGCTTCAGCACGATCTCGACGCCGTCCTTCGTCGTGACGGTGAGGGAGCTGTCGATCTTCGAGCGCTTGCGGCGCGCGAGGCGGCGCACGTAGTCGGTCGTGAGGTCGTGGCCGATGAAGCGGGCCTCCGCGGCCCCGTCCCCGCCGATGCGCTCGATGCGGAACCTCAGCTTGACGTGGGCCTTGCCCGTGTCGCCCGAGCCCGACAGCTCGGGCAGCGTCGTCTCGAGGGTCCGCCCGACCAGCTGCTCGGGCTCGTTCGCGGCCGTCTCGCCGAGCTCGACGTGCTGGAAGAGCCCGGGGGCCCGGATCTTGAACCAGCGCTTCGACCGCCACTTGTCCTTGACCGTGCGGGCGAGCGTCGGTTTCTTCGCCGCGGCTTCCTTCTCGGCCATCGAGCGGGCCGCTCGAGCCGGGTCGCCTACTTAATCCTTCGTGCGTCCGACGCCCGGCGGCCGCCGCGGGCCCTCGGCCCCCGTCCCCCTCGGAGGTCCCGGGGGCGGGCGGTTCGCGCGGCAAACTACATATCTCGAACCCAGTTCCGCGCGCCGTGAGCGTTCCTTCGGGGGAGGCCCCCACGCCCGGGACCCACGCGACGGCCGCGGAGCTCAAGGCCGCGAAGGTCGTCCTCGAGCGGCCGGCCGACCGCTTCCGCCGCCACCTCCTCCGGGCGATGGCGACCCTGCGCGAGCGCGGCCTCGACCGCACCCAGACGCTCCGGGCCCTCTTCCCGCGGACGATCCTCTCCGACGCGACCTACGAGGACCTGGTCGCCGCCCTGATCTCGGGAGCACACGTCCTCTTCTTCGGGCCCTCGGGGGCGGGCAAGACGAGCCTCGCGAAGGACCTCTGGGACCTCTTCCCGAAGGGGGTCTGGGTCGTCGACGGCTGCCCCGTCCTCGACCACCCCATCGCGCTGGTCGACGCGACGGCGGCCGCGGTCGCCCCGCCTTGTCCGATCTGCCGCCGGAGGTTCGCGCCGGGAGGCGATCTTGCGAAGTTCGACCCGGCGCACGTCGACCCGAGCCGCGTGCCCGCCGAGTACGTCGTCCTCCGCGAGGGGTTCGGGATGGCCCGGGTCCAGGGAAGCTCCGAGGTCTTCCCCGACCACCTTACCGGGAACATCAACCTCAGGAAGCTCGAGGAGGTCGGCGACCCGATGAGCCCCCTCGTCCTCGAGCCGGGGAAGCTCCTCCAGGCGAACCGGGGGTTCCTCCTCGTCGACGAGATCGGGAAGCTCCCCCTCGGCACACAGAACGTCCTTCTCCAGGCGCTCCAGGAGGGGACGGTCACCCCCTCGAAGTCCCGGGAGAGCTTCCCCGCGTCGTTCGTCGCGGTCGCCACGTCCAACCTCTCGGACCTCGACAACATCAACGACCCCCTCTCCGACCGCTTGACGAGCCTTCACGTCGGGTTCAACGACCGGCACGCCGACAACCGACGGATCGTCGAGCTCGGCCACGAGCCGACCGGCGACGTCTACCTCCCCGAGGTCCTCCGCGACGCAGGGATCCGCGTGATCGAGGCGTGGAGGCTCCGCATGAGCGACGAGAACCCGGACGTCGGCGAGGTCGGCTCGAACCGCACGCTCCTCGACGTCGCGGACCGGACGGGCGCGATCGCGCTCCTCGGAGGTCGCTCGGTCGCCTCCTCCGACGACCTCAGGAGCGGCCTCCTCCACGCGATGCGGGGGCGTATCCGCGCCCGCAGCGGCGACTCGTTCCGCCAGAACGAGAAGCGCGTCGGGGAGTTCGTCGGCCAGTACCTCGAGCCGGCCCTACGCCGGAGCGCGGGGGTCTTCTGGTGCCGCTACTTCACCGGGGTCCTCCGCAGCGACGCGAAGGAGGCGGAGGCGCTCGTCGGCGAGGGCCGGCGCCTGAAGGACGATGCCGGCCTCGCCGCCTCGCTGAAGGACGACGGGACCGTCTTCCCACGCTTCCGAGCTTTCGCCTCCTGGGTCGCCGAGCGCGAGCACCCCGAGCCCCCGACGCCGCCGGCGGAGGCGGCGCTCCAGGTCTTCCGCCTGCTCGAGGAGTTCTCGCTCTTCGCATGCAAGGAGGAGGACCGCGACGACGCCCCCCTCTAGTTCCGAGCTCACGCTGCCGGACTGCTCAAAGTTCCCGGACGACGTCGTCTCCGACGACCTCCTCGACGCGATCGATCGGGAGGCCCTCGTCCGGGCCCTTGCCGAGGGCGGCGTCGAGGCCGCCCGCGAGCTCGTGCGGACCCGGGCGAAGGAGGATTCGGAGCTCCAGGGGCGGCTCCAGCGGCTCCGCGACCGCCTCCGCCGCCAGGCGGCCCGGCGCCTCGCCCGCGAGGCCGCGGCCTACGACCGCCGGATCGGCGAGCTCGACCTCCTCGCGCGTCGCTCGGACGAGGAGGTCGCCCACCGGATCGCCGAGCTCGAGGAGCGCCTCCGTCATGCCCACGACCTCGATTGGTCGAAGCTGCCGCCCGCCGACCTCTGGGAGGACGTCCGGTCCGCCCTGCTCGTGCCCGATGCGTCGTGGAACCGACCTCCACCGCGCCCCGGCCTCCTCGCGCGGCTCCGCCTCGCCCTCCGCCGCTTCCTCGCCTGGCTCCGGGGCCTATTCGGCCGCCGCCGCGGCCGGCCGTCCCCCGCCCCCTCGAAGGGACGGACGGTCCCGCTCGCGTTCCTCGCGGGGAACGGCCGGACGCTCGGCGCCTCCGAGCTCGGCGACGCGCTCGCCCGCCTCTCGCCTCCCGAGCGCCGGGAGCTCGCGGACCGGGTCGAGGGGACGATCCGGGGCCGCGAGCGCGAGCTCGAGCGGGAGGCGGAGGCGAAGCGCCGGGCCGCGGAGGCGCAGCACCGCCAGCTCGAGGAGGAGCGGGAGGAGGCCCGACGGCGCGCCGACTCCGAGACCGAGCGCCGGGTCCGCGAGGCCCAGGAGCGACGGCTCGAACGCGAGCTCCAGGAGCGCGGGTTCGTCGCGGAGCGGGGGGGCGAGCTCGCGGTGACCTACGGCCTCGTCGAGCGGTTCGCGCGCCTTCTGCTCGAGGAGACGAGCCGCCACCTTCCGGGCGATGTCCGGATGTCGCTCAAAGGCGGCGGCTCCACGGGGATCTACGAGAAGGCGCGCCTGCGCCGGCTCGAGGAGGTCGCGCGCCTCGACGTCCCGAGCTCGCTCCTCGAGGCCCGGCTCGCCGGCTCCCGGCACATCGACGAGGCGACGAGCTACGTCTACCGCGAGATCACGGCCGAGCGGGTGCACGTCGTCGTCGCGTTCGACCGCTCCGGGAGCATGGCCGAGGGGGAGAAGCTCCCGGCCGCGAAGAAGGCGCTCCTCGCCCTCTACGTCGCGATCCGGCGCCGGTATCCCGACGCGACGATCGACGTCCTCGCGTTCGACAACACGGTCGCCGCCCTCGACCTCGTCGAGCTCTGGGAGTGCCGGCCTGGCGCGTTCACGAACACCGCGGAGGCGCTCCGGGCCGCCCACCTCCTCCTGCAGGCGTCCCGCTCGAACCGTCGCGAGCTCTACCTCATCACCGACGGGCTCCCCGAGGCGTACACCGACGAGCAGGGGGCCGTCCGCTCCGGCCAGCTCGACGTCGCGATGGAGCGTGCGCTCGAGCGGGCCCGCGAGCTCGGGACCGTCTCGCCGCTCCGGAGCACCGTGATCCTGCTCAAGTCGGCGCACCCCGAGTACGAGGCGGCCGCGCGCCTCCTCGCGCGGACCCTCGGCGGCGAGATGGTCGTCACCGAGCCGACCCACCTCGGCGTGGAGCTCCTCGTCCGCTGGGCGCACGGCACCGAGTCCGAGCGGCGCCTGCGCGTCCCGCCCCCGCCCGGGCCCGTCCCGGCCCCGGGGCCGGCCCGCGGCGGCCGGGGCCGCCGGGCGCGGGCCGACCGGCGGATGGGCGGTTAGCGCGCGTCCCGCTCAAAGTTTATCATGCGCTCGACCGGTGGGTCGGGCGAGGAAGCGATGCCCGACTCGACCGAACAGGCCCAGTTCCGCCGTCACCTCGCGGAGCTCCGCAAGGCGGCGGGGGGGCTCGGGCGGGACTTCGCCTCGGAGTTCAGCGACCTCGACCGGAAGATCGAGCGGTTCGGCGCGGCCACGGCGAAGGACGCGAAGTACCTCGCGCTGGACATCCAGGACGAGCTCGCCGGGCTCGGCCGCGCGCTCGACGACGAATTCCGCCGCCTGCCGCACCGTCTCGCCGAGGCCGGGACCGCGATCGGCAGCGGGACGGCCCGGGCGGCCGGGGCCGCGCGCGACGCGGTCGTGGTCGCCGGGAAGAAGGCGAAGGAAGGGACCAAGAACGCCTTCGCGGCCGCGGCGGGGGTCCGACGGACGCCGATGAAGTCGTGGAGCCCCCCGAGCGGCTCGGCCGACTCCACGTCGAGCGAGCCTCACGAGTCGGACTCGGGGTCCGGCTAGCGGGGCGCCGCCGGCCGGCGCCCGGCGAGCTCCGCCCGCACCCGGTCCGCGGCGACGCGGAGGTACGCCGGGTCGACGTCGAACCCCGCGAAGTCGAGCCCGAGCCGCGCGGCCGCGACCGCGCTCGCGCCGATCCCGACGAACGGGTCGACGAGGCGACCCGCGCGCGCGAGCCCGTGGAGCCGCACGCACCACTCGGGCAGCTCGACGGGGAACGTCGCCGGGTGAGGGCGGTCGCGCGCGCGCGAGCGGATGGTCCGGTAGGGGAGGTACCAGGTGTTCCCGCGGCAGCGGAGCTCGGAGGCGGGGCGACGCCAGCGGTCGACGTTCGACCGGTCCCGGTACGGCACCCCGAGAGCGAGCCGGTCGATCGGGACGTCGCCCCGGTGGGTGAACTGGAAGATGTACTCGTGGGCCCCGTGGACGAACCGCCGCGAGACGAGGGGCTTGTAGTGCCCCACGACGAGCGGCGCGGGTTCCGCGGGGCCCTCCCCGCCCGCGGGGGCCCGGTCGATCGCGATCGACTTGATCCAGTGGAGCACGTTCTGGAGCACGAACGAGCGGCCGACCTCGCGCGCGACGTCCCAGGGGAGCCAGGGGTCCTTCGGCGAGCCCCCGACGTTGAGGAAGAACGAGCCGTCGTCCGCGAGGACGCGCGCGACCGTCGCCCCGAGCCGGCGGGTCCAGGCGAGGTACTCGTCGCGGGGTCGCGCGTCGGCGTAGCGCGAGTAGGGCACGTGGCGGTTGTACGGCGGGCTCGTCACCACCACGTCGGCCCGGCGCACGCGGCGCGGGAGCGCCTCGAGCGCGTCCTCGTTCCAGAGACGGACCGCCCGGCGCGCGCCGAGGGGCACGATCGCGAACGGACGGGCCGACGCCCGAGGTGGGGGTGTCCGCGCGCCCCGGGGTCCCGCCACCTTAGCGGGCGGGGGCCTGGAGCCGCCCGAGCTCGGCCCGCGCTTCGGCGAGCGCCTTCTCGGGCTCCTTGTAGTAGAAGGCGACCATCTGGCCGACGTCGCGGTGGGTGAACGGGTGCTGGCGCGTCGCGCGCGCCTCGCGCGCGACCATGCACTCGAGCATCTCGACGCGCTGGCGGACCTCCCGCTCCATCTCCTTCATCGTGAGGTTCCGCATGAGGGCGACCCGCTCGTAGATGTAGGAGTGCCCGCTGAACAGGAACGTGTCGTCGGCGGGGTTCCACGAGTAGACCGAGTTCGTGATCAGCTCGTTCGTCTCGGGGTCGAGCCCGACGATCTCGGTGAGGGACTGGACGCGCCGCGTCATCTTCCCGGCGACCTTCACCTGGCGCTGGAGGAGGACGAGGTTCAGCGCCGAGACGAGCGAGCGGGGGAGCGTGATCGGCGGGTTCTCCATCCGGTGGACCATCGCGCTCACGCTCTCCGCGTGGAAGGTCGTGTAGCAGGTCTTCCCCGTCGCCATCGCCTGGAAGACGATGAACGCCTCGGCGCCGCGGACCTCGCCGACCATGAGGTACTGCGGGCGCTGGCGGAGCGCGGCCGCGAGGAGGTCGAACATGTCGATCTCGCCCGGGGCCTTGCCGCTCACCGGGTTCTTCCCGCCGTAGCCGGCGCGCGTGAGCGAGGGGACCCAGTTCTCGTGCGGCAGGTTGAGCTCCCGC
Organism: Thermoplasmata archaeon; assembly: GCA_033854115.1. Classification (GTDB taxonomy): domain Archaea; phylum Thermoplasmatota; class Thermoplasmata; order Lutacidiplasmatales; family UBA184; genus Lutacidiplasma. The sequence continues at coordinate 3,288 of JAWOKS010000048.1, read as the reverse complement.
GTGTCCTCGATCGAGACGATCTTCATCTGCGGCGGGATGAACAGGAGCGTCGCGTTGAGCGTGGTCGTCTTCCCGCTCGCGGTCCCCCCGCAGACCATCATCGACTGGCCGGCCTCGATGGCGATCCAGAGGTAGGCCATCATCTCGGGGCTCATCGTCTTGAACTTGATCAGGTCGACCGGCGTGAACGGGTTGTCGCGGAACCGGCGGACCGTGAACGAGCTTCCCCGCTTCGTGACGTGCGTGCCGAGCGTCGCCTGGAGACGCGAGCCGTCCGGCACCGTCGCGTCGAGGATCGGGCTCGCGACCGAGATGTGCTTCCCCGACCGCTGCGCGAGCCAGACGACGAACTGGTCGACCTCGGCGGCGGTCGCGAACTTGAGGTTCGAGCGGATCGAGCCGTACTTGCGGTGGTAGATGTAGAGCGGGACCCCGACCCCGTCGCACGAGATGTCCTCGACCTCGCTGTCGGTCATCGGGACCTCGATCTTGCCGTAGCCGATGAAGTCCCGATCGAGGTAGTAGAGGATCCGGCCCTTCGTCGTCGGCCCGGGCGACAGCTCCCACGTCAGGAGCATGCGGTCGACCATCCGGCGCAGTTCGGCCGACTTCGTCTCCTGGTCGTGCTCGGGGAGCGGCTCGAACTCGCTGATGAGGGCGGTGTGGAGCCGCTCGCCGAGATCCTTCTCGATCGGCGAGAGCGGAGGCTCGATCACCTCGTAGAGGTACTCGTTGCGGTGGGTGTGGTAGGTGACGCGGACGTAGGAGAAGCCCGGCAGGATCGGCAGGAGATCGAGCTCCTTGAGGCCGGGGTCGTCGAGCGGCGGGATCGGGGTCACCTCACCCGTCCCCTGGCCCGAGACGCCGAGACGGGCGAGCTTCACCGGCCGCGGGGCCGCGGAGCCGCGACGAAGGGCGGCCCCGAGCCGCAGGAGGGGGGAGAACGCCCCCCGGCGCGTCCTCAGGACCTCCGGGTGCTCCGGGGCCTCCTCGTAGGGCGCGCTCTCCGTTCCTCCGGCCATCGCCGCCTCCCTACCCCACGCTGAGGATCGGGACGAGGAACCGCATCATGAGCCAGCCGACCGCGAGCATGATCGTGGCGTGCTGGAGCCCTTCCGCGATACGGCCGTTGTAGAGCACGCCCGCCATGATGCCGTCGCCGACGGCGTGGACGATGACCGCGACCAGGAACGCGAGGAAGAGGAGGGGGACGAACGTGAACTCGAGCGTCACGCCGCCCGTGCTCCCCAGGCCCGACGACTCGACGCCCTTCCCGGCCGTGATCATCTCGGGCAGGAAGACCGCCGCCATGATGTAGACGGTGACGATGAAGACGAAGAACGCGATGTAGATCACCGTCACGTACGTCAGCATCGAGATGCGTCGGGACTGGTCGGAGAGCTGGGCCTCACGCGTGTCGTGCGCGACCATCGAGAGCACGTCCGCGACGTTGCCGCCCGCCTCGTTCGCCCGGGTGACGATCGAGACGACCCGCTGGTTGAGCGGGGTCGGGACCCGCTCCTCGAACAGGCGGAGGGCGGTCGCCACGGGGACGCCCCACTCGAGCTGGCTCGCCATCTTCTTGATCTCCTCGGTGAGGAGCCCGTAGCGGCCGTTGCTCGCGACGATGATCGCGTCCGGCAGCGTCATCCCGAACCGTCCGGCCTCGGCGACGTCGCGCAGGAAGTCCGGCAGACGATCCTCGATCTTCGCGATGCGGCGCTGCCGCGCGGTCTCCGCGAAGCCGTAGGGCGCGATCAGGGCCAGCAGCCCGAGGACCATGAAGTCGACGAGCGGGTTGGCCCCTGTGCTTTCCCCCGGTCGGAGGAGGATCGGGACCACGCCGAGGTAGTCGAGGACCCCGACGATCCAGAGCACCGCGGCCGCGATCCCTCCGCCCAGAAGGCAGAGCTGCTCCCGCGTGAGCCCCGCGGTGCGCGCGGTCTCGCCCGGGGCCATCGCGCGGAGGCGGCGGACCGACGCGGGGGCGGTGGCGGTCGCCATCGCTACACCATCTCCTGCGCGAGCGAGTACATGAAGAAGATGAACCCGACCTGCGAGAGCGGGATCATCGCGCCGACGATCGCCCAGAGAATGTCCATCATGAACGCGCCGCCCCCGCCGATGATCGCGAAGATCGCGATGATGATCACGAGGAACAGCGGGAAGGCGACGACGACCGTCACGAACGTCTCCGCGAGCAGGCCCATCGTCTCGACCCGCTGCTGGATCTCGAGCTTCTGCTCCCGCTGGTACTGCTCGGCCTTGAGCAGGAAGTACGGCTTCAGCTGGCCGCCGCTCGTCGCGGTCGTGACCACACCCTGGAGGAAGTCCTGGAACTTCTTCGAGGGGGTCCGCTGCGCCCCCCGTCGGATCGCGGTGAGGATGTCGACGCCGAGGAGCTCGGTGTCGCGGGTGATCCACGCCGCCTCCTCCGCGACCTGACCGTAGATCTTCTGGCGGCCGAGCTCCTGAAAGATCTGGTCGACGTTCACGTCGGCCGAGCTCATCGCCGCGACGAAGCTCATGGCGGGGCCGATCCGCCGGTCGATCTTGCGGCCGCGGGTCTTCGCGTTGGAGCCGGGCATCCCCTGGAGGAGGATGTAGCTCACGGGGGTCGCGACGACCGGGAGGAAGCAGAGGCCGATCCCGACGTACAACGACCCGGCGACGATGAAGTAGACCCCGAGCCCGACGCCGGCCACGAGGGTCGCGGCGAGCACGACGACGGCCGTCGCGTAGACGGTCGCGAGGTACTCGTCGGCGCGGATCCGGACGTGGGCCTTGACGAGGTTCTCCTCAAGGACGGGGTCCGGCTCGCGCCGCTGGACCCGCTCGCCGAACGTCCGCCAGGCCCAGCGCTGGAACGCGCTCAGGCTCGACGGCGTCGGCTGCTGGCCGCGCTTCAGCCGGACCGGACGGCTCGTGGTCGGATGCGGTTCGCCGACGCGGACGTGCGAGGTCGCCATGGTCAGCTCCCCGCCGGCGCGGTGGGCGCCGGCTGGATGCGGGCCATCACCTCGGCCGGGTCCTTGTAGTACTGGGCGATCGTCTGCCAGAGCTGGCGGTAGTCGTTGATCTTGTGGTCGACGAGGTAGCGGATCACCTCGGTCCTCCGGTGGAACTCCGCGTCCATCTCCTCCGCGGTGTAGTTGCGCAGTTCCATGATCTTGTCAAAGAGGAAGGAGTGGCCCTTGAACACGAACCCGTCGGTCGCCGGGTCCCACTCGTAGACCGTGTTGGTGATCAGCTCGTTGGTCTCGGGCTCGAAGCCGACGATCTCGAGCA
>JAWOKS010000047.1:0-9756 GCA_033854115.1 Thermoplasmata archaeon | reverse complement strand
ACCCCGAGGAGACGGCTCGAGGGCTCGTCCGCCACGACCTTCACCCAACCGCCCGTCGCATGGCTCGCGTGGGCCCGGCCGAGCGCCGCGAGGGGGAACCTCGCCTCGCGCGGGGTGAACCCCGCCGCCCCGGCGGCGTCCTTCGTGAGTCCGACCGAGGCGAGCTCGGGTACCGTGAACACCACGGACGGCATCGCCCGGACGTCGCAACGCGTCGCCGCGCCCGAGATCGCCTCGGCGGCGACGATCCCCTCGCGGTACGCCTTGTGGGCGAGCATCGGCGCCCGGGCGACGTCGCCCGCCGCGTAGATGTGAGGGACGTTCGTGCGCATCTGGTCGTCCACGATAGGAAAGCCGGTCTTCGGGTCGACCGTGACCCCCGCCTCTTCGAGGCCGAGGACGCGGGTCGCGGGACGCTTACCGATGGTGAGGAAGAGACGCTCGGCGTCGATCGTCTCCTTGCCGTCGGGCTTCTCGACCTCGAGCCGGACCCCATCGGGGTTGCGCTGGAGCCGGGTCGCCCGGGTCGACGTGAGGAGCCGCACCCCGGCTCGCGAGAGCGCGCCGGCGAGCTCGCGGGAGAGGTCCGGCTCGACCCCGGGGAGGATCTGGGCGAGGAGCTCGACGATCGTCACCTTCACCCCGACCCGCGAAAGGAACTGGGCGAGCTCGCAGCCGCTCACCCCGCCCCCCAGAACAACCATCGACGCGGGGAGCGACGTGAGCGCGAGGATGTCGGTGGCCTGGAGGACCCGGTCTCCGTCCGGCTCGAAACCGGGGATCGAGGCGTGCAGGGCACCCGTGGCGAGGACCGCGCTGTCGAAGTCGACCCGCTCGTGCCCGCCGTCCGGGGCCTTGATGTCGAGCGTCTTCGGGCCGGTGAAACGAGCGTCGCCGACGAGGACCGTGACCCCCGCGGTCGCGAGCAGGCTCGCGACGCCCGTCCGCTCCTTCGCGACGACGGAGTCCTTCCACCGCATCGCCTGGGCGAGGTCGAACTTCGCGTCCGTGACGACGACGCCGATCTCCGGGCCCTCGCGGCGGACCGCGTCGTAGAGCCGAGAGGCGTGGATGAGCGCCTTCGAGGGGATGCAGCCCCGGTTCAGGCACTCGCCTCCGAGCTCGCCGCGCTCGATCAGGAGGACCTTCTTGCCGAGCTGGCCCGCCCGGATCGCGGCCATGTAGCCGGCGGGCCCGCCCCCGACGACCACGACCTCGGTTTTCCGTGAGTACGTCCCGGCCATCGTTTAGCCCTCCGGAGCGCGCGCCGGTGCCATCGGGGCAGGGGACCCCGCCCGGGAGAAAACGTCCTCGGCCAAACTCGACGCGGAGGGGAGCGGGGTCGCCTCGGCCTCGGTGATCGCCGCGCGTACCGTCGCCTCCGCCTCCGCGGCGAGCCGTTCCTTCTCGGGCGCGGAGAGGAGCTCAAGCCGGGTGAGCCACTCCTCGAGCCGGTAGAACGGGTCGGTCGCCCGAGCCCGCTCCGCCCATTCCGCGGGCTGGTAACGGCTCGGGTCGTCGGAGCTCGAATGCGGCGTCATGCGATAGAGGAGGAACTCGAGCATCTCGGGCCGGCCGCCGGTGCGTAGCCGGCCCAGGGCCGAGGAGATCGCCGAGTAGCAGGCGAGGAAGTCGGTCCCGTCGACCCTCCGGCCCTCGAACCCGTACGACCTTGCCTTCTCGGCGAGCGTGCGGACCGCCGACTGGCGGGCGACCGGAACGGAGATCGCCCACTGGTTGTTCGTGCAGCAGAAGAGGACCGGGAGTCCGAAGACCCCGGCGAAATTCAGGCCGGCGTGGAAGTCGTTCGCGCTCGTCGCCCCGTCGCCGAAGAACGCGAGCGCGGCCGCCCGGTCCCCCTTCGTACGCATCGCGAACGCCGTCCCGACCGCGTGGGAGACCTGCGTGCCGATCACGGAGGACATCGAAACGTAGTGGACGTCCCGCGCGCTCGGGTGGCAGGGCATGTTCCGGCCCTTCGCGGGGTCGCGCGCGTCGCCGAATAGGTGGTGGACGTAGGTCGGCAGCGGGTGGCCTCGGACGAGCGCGACCAGCTGTTCACGGAGGCCGGGGAAGACCCAGTCCTCCTTCGCGCTCGCGAGCCCCGCCGCGACGTTGACCGCCTCCTGGCCCGTCGCCGCGCCGTAGAACCCGACCCGGCCCTGTCGCTGGAGCGCCTGCATCCGGGCGTCCAGGGTCCGAGCGAGGACCATCCAGCGGTACGCCTGCTGGGCGAGGGACGCCCACCCGCTGCCGAGAGCCCGCGCCGCTTGGTCCGCGGAGTACGGCAGCGGCTCAACCGACCCCGGCTCGCTCATCCCTTCGCTCTCTCGCCCCGCGGGCGAGGTGGGCCGGGCTCCCGCCGGTGCCTGGTCGCCGGAGAGATCGCGCCCACGTCGGGTTCCGGCCAGCCGGGTCGCGGACTTGAACCCTGTGGCCGGGAAGAGGAGGCGACCCGTCGCATCGCGCTCGGGCCGTGCTACTTGAGCTCGGCGAAGAGCTGGTGCGGGTCCTCGAGGTAGGCCTTCACGCTCGCGAGGAACTGCGCACCCTCGTAGCCGTCGATCACGCGGTGGTCGAGGGAGACGGAGAGGTTCATGAGGTCGGCCGGACCGACGGACCCGTCCGCGCGGTAGACGGGCCGGCGCTGGATCTTGTGCACGCCGAGGATCGCGACCTCGGGATAGTTGAGGATCGGGGTCGCGAGCACGCCGCCGAGCGCCCCCAGGCTCGTGATCGTGAACGTGCTGCCCGTGAGGCTCGCTCGGTCGAGCTTGCCCGCACGCCCCCGCTCCGCCAGTTCCTGGATCTCGCGGGCGAGCTCCTTGAGGCTCTTCGAGCCCGCGTGATGGAGGACGGGAACGATGAGACCGTCCGGCGTGGCGGTCGCGATGCCGATGTTGTGGTCGGACCGGATCACGAGCTCGTTGGCGGCATCGTCCATGATCGCGTTGAGGTGGGGGTGGGCCCGCAGCCCCGCAACGACCGCCTTGACGATGAACGGAAGGTAGCTGAGCCGGACCCCGTCCTTCTCGACGTGCTTGGCCATCCGTTCCCGGAGGCGTACGAGCTCGGAGACGTCGACCTCCTCCACGTAGGTGAAGTGGGCCGCCCGGTGGACGGATTCGCTCATGTGCTCCGAGATCACCCGTCGCAGGCCGCGGATGGGGATCCGTTCCGCAACGCCCTGCGCGGCGATCGACGGCCCCGTCGAGGCAGGAGCTGCGGGCGCGGACGGGCCGGACGGGGCACGAGCCGCCGGCGCCAGAGCCCCGGCGGCCGGCCCGGTCGAGGCAAGGTCAGCTTCGACGACCCGTCCACCGGGGCCTGTTCCTCGAACCGCGGAGAGGTCGATGCCGCGTTCGGCCGCCAGGCGGCGGACGTGCGGGGAGGCGAGCGGACCGCCCGGAGCCGAGCTCCCCGCGGCGGGCCGCGGGGTGGCGGCGGGGGGAGGAGCCGGCGGGGAGGTAGAACGGGGCGGGCCGCCCGGCGGCGGGGCCGCCGCGGTGGCGTGAGCCGGAGCCTGGGCGGTCGGCGGCGTCGGGGTAGGTTCCCCGGAGCCACCCCCCGCGTCGATCGTGACCAGGAGACCCCCGACCTTCACCTTCTCTCCGACCTGGGCGTGGATCTTGACGATCCGTCCGGATTTCGGCGAGGGGATCTCGACGTTCGCCTTGTCGGTGAGGACGCTCACGAGGGGCGCGTCCTCCTGGACCGTGCCTCCCTCCGTGACGAACCACTGGACGACCTCGCCCTCGGCGACACCCTCCCCGATATCGGGGAGGCGGAACTCGAACGCCATGGCCCCCCTCAGCCGGCCCGCACCGCGCCCTTCGCCGCGGCGACGATCTTCTCGGAGGTGGGCAGATAGGCGTGCTCGAGAGCGTACGGGAACGGAGTGTCGTAGCCGGTGACGCGCGCGATCGGCGCCTTGAGCGAGTAGAGGGCCTTCTCAGCGAGCAACGCGGCGAGCTCGGCTCCGAAGCCGCAGAACCGTGCCGCCTCGTGGACGATCACGGCCCGCCCGGTCTTCTCGACCGAGGCGATCACGGCCCGCTCGTCCAGCGGGGAAAGGCTCCTCAGGTCGATCAGCTCGGCGGAGATCCCGTCCTTCGCGAGGCTCTCGACCGCCTCCTCGGCGGCGGGGACCATCGCCCCGTAGGCGAACAGGCTGACATCGGAGCCTTCGGTGACGGTGCGGGCGACCCCGAACGGCACGCGAACGTCCCCGTCGGGCACCTCACCGGAGACGGATCGGTAGATACGCTTCGGCTCCAGGAACAGGACCGGGTCCTCCTCGTGGATCGCCGTCAGGAGCAGCCCCTTCGCGTCCGCGGGGGTCGACGGGACCACGACCTTGAGCCCGGCGGTGTGGCAGAAGTATGCCTCGGTGCTCTGGGAGTGGTAGATTCCGCCCTTGATCCCGCCGCCGTACGGCGTGCGGATGACGACGTGGCACGGGAACTGTCCGCCGGAGCGGTAGCGCATCTTCGCCAGCTCGCTGACGATCTGGTCGAAGGCGGGGTAGATGAAGTCCAGGAACTGGATCTCGGCGACCGGCTTGAGGCCGTAGAGCGCCATCCCGATCGCGGAGCCGATGATGCCGGTCTCGGAGAGCGGCGTGTCGACGACGCGCTCGGCGCCAAACTCCTTGAAGAGCCCGTCCGTCGCGCGGAACACCCCGCCGTTCACCCCGACGTCCTCCCCGAGCACGATGATGTCCGGGTCGGCGCGCATCGCCTCGAGGAGCGCGTGGTTGATCGCTTGGACGAGTGTGCGCTCGGTCATCCGGCCTTCGGACCTCCCGCAAGCAGCGCCGCGCACTCCGCCCGCTCCGCCTCGAGCCGTGGGGTGAGGACGGCGAAGACGTCGTCGAACAGCGTGAGCGGCTCGACCGGGGGCGTGCTCTCGGCCCGGTGGACCGCCTCCGCGATCGTGGCGCGCGCCTCCTCCCAGAGACGGGTGTCCTGGGCCTCGTCCCAGAGCCGGGCCGCGAGGAGCTCGACCTTCAGGCGCGCGATCGGGTCGCGCTGCCGGGCCGCTTCCACCTGCGCGTCGGTCCGGTAGCGGTGCGGGTCGTCCGAGCTCGAGTGGGGGCCGAAGCGGTAGACCTGCGCCTCGATCAGCGTCGGACCCTCGCCCGCGACGGCCCGGTGGCGTGCGGCGCGGACCGCCCCGTGGACGGCCCGGAGGTCGTTGCCGTCGACCACGATTCCCGGGAAGCCGTACGCCTCCGCCTTCACGGCGAGCGTGGCACTGCGGGTCTGGCGCTCCCGGGGGAGCGAGATCGCCCACTCGTTGTTCTGGCAGAGGAAGATCGTCGGGGCGTGGAAGACCCCCGCGAAGTTCATCCCGGCGTGGAAATCGCTCGAGCTCGTCGCGCCGTCGCCGAAGTAGGTGATCGTCACGATCGGCGCCTTGCGGTAGCGTGCCGCCATCGCGGCGCCGACGGCCTGGCTCACCTGGGTCCCGATCGGGCTCGAGGCCGACACGAAATGCTGGGCGCGGAAGGCGAAGTGGTTCGGCATCTGGCGACCTTTCGTGAGGTCCCCGGTGTTGCCGAACATCTGGTCGATCACCGACTGGAGCGTGGCTCCACGGACGAGGGCCACCGCGAGCTCCCGGTAGGCCGGGAAGGCCCAGTCGTCCGGCTCGAGCGCGAACGCGGAGCCGACGAGCGTCGCCTCCTGGCCCGCATGCGGGGCGTAGAACCCGATCCTTCCCTGGCGCTGGAGCGAGAGACAGCGTTCGTCGAGCGCCCGGACGAGGACCATCGTCCGGTACGCGTGGACCAGACGATCGGTCGCGAGTCCTTCGGACGCTCGACGGTCGTCGTCGGGAGGGACCGTCGGCGGCACGAGGATACCGACCGATGGGACCACGGTCCCGATTATAAGAGTGAAGGGAGGGGAGGCTCCTGCTCGCGGCCCGGTCGGGCCCCGGCCCCTGGAACGGTCGCCGAGGGGGCGTCCCGTTCTCTCGGCGATGGCAAGACCCGCTCAAGTAGTTGTGTTCGTCTCAGCGCGGCCCCTCATGCTCGGACGATCGAACGACGGCCTGGCCATTGAGACCCGTCAGGTGACCCGGGTCTTCGAGAGCCGGAAGGGCTTCCTCTTCCGGGACGTCAACCGGACGGAGGCGCTCCGGGGGGTCGACCTCACCGTCGAGCGCGGGGCGATCTTCGGGCTGCTCGGCCCGAACGGCGCGGGAAAGACGACGCTCACGAAGATCCTCTCCACGTTGCTCCTCCCGACCGCGGGTCACGCGATGGTCCTCGGGCATGACGTCACGAAGGATACGGCCTGGCTGCGACCGCGGATGGGCCTCGTCCTGGGAGGTGAGCGGGGCCTCTACAACCGCATCAGCGGCCGCGAGAACCTCCGCTACTTCGCCGACCTTTACGGCGTCCCTCCCGGGGAGCGGGAGCCCCGGATCCGCGAGGTCCTCGAGCGCGTCGACCTCACCGACGCGGCGGACCGGCGCGTCGAGGAGTACTCCCGCGGGATGAAGCAGAAGCTCCACATCGCGCGGGGGATCCTCCACCGCCCCGAGATCCTCTTCCTCGACGAGCCGACGATCGGGCTCGACCCGAAGAGCGCCCGCGAGGCGCGCAAGCTCGTGCGCTCGCTCGTCTCGGACGGGGTGACGATCTTCCTCACGACGCACTACATGTTCGAAGCGGAAGAGCTCTGCCCGAAGCTCGCGATCCTCTCCAAAGGCCGCATCGTCGCCCGCGACACCGTCGATGCGCTGCGGATGCTCGTCGGCGGGGACCGAACGTTCGAGGTGGAGGCGTACGGCTTCGAGGACCGCGAGATCGAGGCCCTGCATCACCTTCCCGGTGTTTCGAAGGTGGTCACCGAGGAGTTCGGGCCGATGATGCGTCTCACGCTCCGGGTCCGGACCGCGGAAGCGAGGCTCGAGCAGGTCCGCGCGCTCCTCCCGGGTCACCCCGAGCTCGCGGTCCGCGAGCGCCGGACCTCGCTCGAGGACGTCTACCTCGACCTGGTTGATGAGGAGGTGCGGTGATGGCGGAAGCCCACGTGACCTACTCGGGCCGGCGCTCGACGGCGGCCGCGTTCCGGCTCTCGCTCCTCCAGTTCATGGCGGACCCGCAGTGGCTGATCCCGTCGATGATCGCCCCCGTGATCTTCGGGCTCGTCTCGTTCGAGCTCTTCCGGGGCTACGGGACGTACTTCCTCACGTACGCGATCCTCGGCGCGGGCATGATGAGCATGTGGGGCCAGACGCTCTACGGCAGCGGCTGGGCGACCGGCCAGGACCGGGAGTGGGGCACGCTCGAGCCGACGATCCAGGCGCCCACGCCGTACCTCTACGTCGTGCTCGGCCGCGTCATCTGGAACGTCGTCTCGGGCCTCCTCGGCGGGCTGATCGTCTACGTGGTGGTCGTCGTCGTCGCGGGGGGCCCCCCCGCGCTGCCCGATCCCCTCGCGTTCGTCCTCCTGTTCGTCTTCGTGATGCTCACCCTCGCGGCGGTCGGCGTGGTCTTCGCGGCATTCTACGTGTACACCCGCTACGCAGGGTTCATCCAGAACATCGGGGAGTTCGCGTTCTACGTCGGCACGGGCTGCATGTTCCCGGTCGTCCTGCTCCCGTTCTGGACGAACCCGATCGCGCTCTTCTTCCCGCCGACCTGGGCGCTCGACGCGCTCCGCTACAACGCGATCCCCGGGTACTCGGGCTTCGGCTGGGGGTTCGGGGTCGATCTCGCGGGAGCGGTCGTCACGACCGTGGCGTACCTCACGCTCGCGGGCGCGGTCTTCCACCGGGTCGAGCGGCACGTGCTCGAGATCGGCAACCTCTCGGACTACTGAGGAGCGAAGGACGGCGCGGAGGTCACGATGGAAGTCCCGAAGGTCTCGTTCCTCCGAACGCTCTGGTCGAACGCGGTCTTCGCCCCGCGGACGAGCCTTGGCTTCATGCGGGTCGATTTCGTGCTCGGCACGGTCTTCGTCATCCCGCTCACCCAGATGGTGTTCTTCGCCTTCGTGGTCGAGCTCGCCCACGGGGGAGCGGCCGCGATCGCGTACACCGCGGTCGGCAACGCCGTCGCGACCGTCACCTACTCGAGCGTCTTCTCGGTCTGCCAGACGACGGACTCCGAGAAGCAGCAAGGGACGATGGAACACATCCTCGTCTCGCCCGCGAACCGTCTCGCGCTCTACCTCGGGCGGGGCCTGATCCCGATCATCATCTCGCTCTCCACCGTCGCGGTCGGGCTCCTCTACGCCTCGGTCTTCTTCGGGGTCCCGATCCCGGCTTCGACGATCCCGGGGCTGGCCGTTTCGGTCGTCCTGACGGCGTTCGCGATGGTAGGGTTCGGCCTCCTCCTCGGGGGCGTGGCCCTCTACCTGAGGACCTCGATCATCCTCGGGAACATCTTCCTGTTCGTCGGGCTGCTCCTCTCCGGGGTGAACTTCCCGCTCTCGTCGCTCCCCGTGCCGCTCCAGTACGCGGGGGACGCGCTCCCGCTGACCTGGGGGCTCGCGGCGATCCGCGCCGCGATCGAGGGCCAGTCGCTGGGCCAGCTCTCGGTCCTCTGGGCCGCCGTGGGAGGCGCTGCGGCCCTCTCGTTCGGCAGCGCGGTCGCGCTGTGGGCGGTCTTCGAGCGGCGCGCGCTCTCGACGGGCAGCATCGCCCGTTTCTAGCGCCCCCACCGGAGACCCATTTGTAGGGGCTCCGAACTGTACGGTGCGAACTCTATGCGCAGCGCGCCCCGCGTGACCCTTTCGAAGCGCGAGCGCACCGAGCTCCATCGTTGGTCCGAGGGTCACTCACGTCTCTCCCGCCGGGCCCGCATCGTGCTGGCCGCGGCCCGCGGACGCACGAACCGCGACATCGCGCGCGTCCTCGGGGTGGGCCTGGAAACGGTCAGTCGCTGGCGCCGGAGGTTCGTAGAAAGCCGGAGCGACGGGCTCCTCCGGGAAGCGCCCCGCGCCGGCGCGGCCGACCGCGTGCCCCGTTCCACGATCGCCCGGATCCTCCGGGCGACGGTGGCAGAACTCCCGGCTGCGTCCCCCCGTTGGACGACCCGGACACTCGCACGTTCCCTCGGGGTGAACCACATGCTGGTCCACCGCGTCTGGAAGGCGTACGGCCTCGAGCGCCCGGGACCCGGCCGGCCCCCCCGTCCCGAGTCGGGACCCACCTGCCTCGATCTCGCCGGCGTGTTCGTCGCGCCCGGCGTGCGGGCGGTGGTGTTCTCCCGGGAGGCGAGCCTCCGGGCTTCGGAGGAAGATCTTCGATGGCCCACGATCGAGCCGAATCCGACGGGTTCCCCCATGTTCGTCGGCCTGCGCGAACGGGAGGCGTCCATCGTCCGCGCCGTCGAATCGATCGGCGGGCCCGTTCGGGACCCACCGGCGCCCTCGCCGACCACCTACTCGTTCCTGGTGTACCTTCGGGAGCTCGATCACCGTACATCCCCCTCCACACGCCTCGAGGTCGTGCTCGATCGACCCCTCGCCCGGCTGGGCCGCATGGCCGATCGCTGGTTCGATTCGCATCCGCGGTTCCGCATCTACACCACGCCCACGTCGCGGCCGTGGGCGACGACCGTGGAGGGCTGGATCGCGAGATGGAGGGCGGCCGAGCTCGACCGCGCGAGCTATTCACGGGCCCCCGAACTCGCCGAGACGGTCCCGACGCGAGGGGCCCGTGCTCGGACGGGGCCGATACGGTGGACCTGGTGGCCGACCGGAGCTTCGCTCGCGCTCTCCGAGCCGGGGTCGCCGC
>JAWOKS010000046.1:0-38396 GCA_033854115.1 Thermoplasmata archaeon | reverse complement strand
CCCGTGATCGGGGGCGCGGGAGTGAGGGGGGGAGCCGGCTTGCGGCGCCGGGCGAGGAGGAGCAACACGAGGACGACGATCAGCACGGCGAGGATCGCGAAGGCCAGGATGAACAGGAACTCGTTCGTCGAGGTGAACGCCGGGAACGCCTTCGTGAACGTGAGCGTCGTCGAGCTCGGGCCGTCCACGATGACCGAGGTCGTGAGCGACTGCTGCAGGCTGGTGAAGTCGTACGTCGCGACCCAGTCTCCCGACACGGTGTAGGTGCCGCGGGGGACGAGGAAGATGAGCTCGCCGCTCGAGCCGGAGACTCCGGAAGCGATCGTCGCCCCGGTGGTCGAGTTGATGATCGAGACGAACACCCCAGAGAGCGCGACCCCGCCCCCAGTGTTCGTCGCGACCGTGAGGACGAACACCCCGGGGACCGTCACGGGGATCGGACCGTCGTTGCTCGCGAGCACGGGGGTCGCGGCCAGGACCTCGCTGTCGTCGTAGATCACCGTGAGCGTGTAGTTGCCGGCCGGGACCTGGCTCAGGCTGAACTCGCCCGCCGAGGAGGCGACCGTGAGGGGGAGCTCGGTCCCGTTGGGGTGGACGACGGTGACCAGGGCGTAGGGGAGCGGCAGGCCAACGGACGTCTCGAGCGCGAAGGTCGGGTAGATCACGTCCGCCTGGAGCGTCACCGAGACGTTGGTCGCGCCGATCGACTCTTCGAAGTCCCCGACGTGGACCTGCTCCCAGAACAGGGAGAACGTGTACGTCGCCGAGGCGGGAAGCCCGAGGGTGGTGACCCCCAAGGCGTCCGTCCGGTTCGAAGCGATGATGCTCGACGCCATCTCGACCTTCACGGTCGCCCCGTGGAGGGGAATCGCGTGGCTGTCGACCACCGTGACCGTCACGGTCACCGGGGGAAGGCCAACAACGAAGCCCACGCAGCCCGACGCGAGCCGGCCGAAGTAGTTCCCGCTGAACAGGAAGTCGTTGTGGTAGGTGTTGTCGGTCGCGTTCACGCAGAGCGTGTAGTCTCCGACGGGGAGGGTCGAGTAGTTGTAGGTCGCGTTGTAGACCTCGAAGTACCCCGCGCCCTGCGGGGGAACGTTCGGTCCGAAGGGGGCCATTGTGCCGCTCGCGACCTGGACCGCGGTTCCGTTCGCGATCGACCAGCGAACGCTCCAGTTGGCGTAATCGTAGTTGCCGAGGGGGTCCGTGAGGTTCGCCCGGAGGTCGACGATCTTCGAGGCCACGGAGGTGTTGAGGCTCGAGACGACCGAGTTGTTGACCACGAGGTAGGGGGTGTCGTGGACCGCGAGGTAGGTGCTGACGGGGAGGTTGAGGTCGCTCGCGTAGTAGGAGCCCGCGACCTCACCCCACCAGAAGCCGTAGGAGTCCGCCGACGACCCCTGGGCCTGCGCGAAGCTCGCGAGCAGGGACCACCCCGCCGGCAACGTCAGGTTCAGCGGCGTGCCGTAGGTGATCCGGAGGGGGAGCCCAAAGTTCCCGTTGTAGCCGGAGGCGTACGCGGTCTCCCCCGGGGTTCCGAGGAGCGTGGTCACGCCGGACGGCGAGACCGAGTAGAGCGAGAGCGACCACGCGCCGCTGGTCGTGCTGCCGCTCTGGTTGACGAAGACCACGGCCGTCGGGGTCCCGTTGAGCTGGAGCGGCCCGGCGAGCCGGGGGAAGAGGTAGAACGGCACCGTGACGTAGTGGACCCCGATGTCGACCGTTCCCGTCCCCGCCCAGGGGACGGCGGTGTCGTTGGTCGTGGTGAGCACCGTGCTCGAGAAGATCCCGCCGGCGATGGGGAGTCCGAGGCTGCTGTTGTGCAGGAAGAGCGTGACGTTCGTCGGGGTCGGCTCCGGGCCGGTCCACGCCGCCGCTTGAGCCGCAGGGGCCAGAGCGGCGAGCCCCACGAACGAGGCTCCGAGTAGGAAGATCGCCACGAGGAGGGCGCGCGCAGCGGGGCGTCTCCCGCCCTGCTTCTCCGGACGCACAGTTCCACCTTCGGAGTAGTTTTCGGCGGGATTCCCCTACTTAAATTGTGGTACCGAGTTGCGTTCCGACTCTCGGACAGCCCTCGACCCGGACGCGGAGGCTCCGCGCCTTCGAAGGGGGGTCGCTCCCTCTCGGGCGCGCGGTGTACCGTCAGGGTCCGGGGAGCCCGCGGTGGACCCTGGACCGCACCCGCACGCGGGCGTCTCCGGCCGCGGGCCGCTTGACCCGGGGCGATGCTACTCCTGCGCCGTCGAGGTGGGCCAGCGGTCCCCCGCGGAAGGGCTCGCGTCCGGGTCGTGCACGAACTCGACGAGGGCCCGGACGTGCTCCGGGTCGGTCGCGGGGAGGACCCCGTGGCCGAGATTGAAGACGTGGCCGCGGCCGTCGGGAACCTCCTTCAAGACGCTCCGGGCGCCCTCGCGGAGGGCCTCGGAGGAGGCGAGCAGGAGGGCCGGGTCGAGGTTCCCCTGGAGCGCCACGTTCGGTCCGACGCGCTTCCGGACCTCGCCGAGCGGGACGCGCCAGTCGACGGAGAGCGCATCGGGACCGGCCCGGGCGACGCGGTCGAACAGGTGGAACGAGCCGACCGAGAAATGGATCGTCGGCCGGCCGGTCGACCGGAGTGCCCCGAACAGGTCCTGGAGCGGGCCGGCCAGGTGGCGGTCGAACTCTCGAGGCCCGAGGATCCCGAGCCAGGTGTCGAACAGCTGCAGGGCGGCCGCCCCCCGCTCGGCCTGGAACTCGAGATAGGCGGAGGTCATCTCCGTGAGCCTCGCGATCAGCCGGTCGAACGTCGCCGGTTCGGTGAACATCAATCGCTTCGTCTCCGGCCAGTCCCGGGACGGCCGCCCCTCGATGAGGTACGCCGCGAGGGTGAACGGTCCTCCCGCGAAGCCGAGGATCGGCCGCTCAGGCTCGAGCTCGAGGAACCGCTCGATCGCCCGCCCGACGTAGGGGACCGACTCCCGGGCGGAGAACGACGCCAGACGGTCCACGTCGGCCCGCGAGCGGATCGGGTGGGGAACGACCGGTCCGAGGCCCGGCTCGATCGAGAAGTCCACGCCGAGACCGGCGAGGGGCAGGGTGATGTCGGCGAAGACGATGCCCGCGTCGACGTCGTAGCGACGGACCGGTTCGAGGGTGACCTCGACCGCGAGCTCCGGATCGCGGGCGATCTCGAGGAGCCCATGCCGTCGACGAAGCTCGCGGTAGCCCGGAAGGTGGCGACCGGCCTGGCGCATCAGCCAGATCGGGGTACGGTCGGGTCGCTCGCCCCGGAGGGCGCGGAGCAGGCGGTCCCGCCTCATCGACGTGCCGGCCGACGCGCGGCGCGGAACGCCGCAAGGAAACCCTCGGACGCACGATCGACGTCGGCCGGCGTCATCGCGGCCGAGACGAACGTGGTCTCAAGAGGTGAGGGAGGGAGGTAGAGCCCGGCGTCCAGTGCCGCGTGGAAGAAGCGGGCGTACCGGCCCCGGTCCGTCCGCGCGGCGGCCGAGGCGTCCCCGATCGGGCCGTCCGCGAAAAAGAGCCCGAGCATCGAACCGACGCGCTGTACGGTGAAGGGGCCGGCCGAGGCCTCTCCCGCGAGACGGACGAGGGACTCCTCGAGGCGGGTCGACGTCGCCTCGAGGGCCCGGTACGTGCGCGGGGTGAGCTCCGCGAGGGTCGCCAGGCCGGCCGCCATCGCGATCGGGTTCCCCGACAGCGTTCCCGCCTGGTAGACCGGACCGAGGGGCGCGAGGAGCTCCATCCAGCGACGGGGACCGCCGTAAGCGGCCACCGGGAGCCCCCCGCCGAGGACCTTGCCGAGCGTCACGAGGTCGGCCCGGAGCCCGAGCTTGGCATGGACCGTCCCGTTCCGGAGGCGGAAGCCGGTGATCACCTCGTCCGCGATGACGAGGGCACCGTGCCGGTGGGCGAGCCGCGACAGTAGCGGGAGGAACCCCGGGCGCGGAGGGACAACGCCCATGTTGCCGGGGATCGGTTCGACGATCACCGCGGCGATCGCCGCTCCCTCCGTCTCGAACAGCCGCTCGAGCGCCTCCGGGTCGTTGAACGGGAGGACGCGGGTCTCTCGGACGACGGCGGGCGGGACTCCCGCCGAATCGGGCAGCCCGAAGGTGGAAGGCCCCGAGCCGGCCCGCGCGAGCAGCCCGTCGGCATGGCCGTGGTAGCCTCCCGCGAACTTGACGATCTTCGACCGCCCGGTCGCCCCGCGGGCGAGCCGGAGCGCGCTCATCACCGCCTCCGTGCCCGAGCTCACGAACCGCACGCGCTCCATCTCCGGGCAGCGGCGATGGATCACCTCCGCGAGCTCATGCTCGCGGGGCGACGGGGCCCCGAAGCTCAGCCCCTCGGACGCGGCCGCCCGGACCGCCCGCACGACCCTCGGGGGGGCGTGGCCGAGGAGACTCGCCCCCCACGATCCGACGAAGTCGAGGTACGACCGTCCGTCGACGTCGAGGAGGTGGGCCCCCCGTCCGCGCGCGAAGAACACCGGCGTCCCTCCCACCGCCCGGAACGAGCGAACCGGGCTGTCGACGCCCCCGGCGAGCGCGCGCTCCGCGCGCCGCCAGAGCTGGCGCGAGCGGGGGCCCGGGGCCCGGTTCACGGGATCCCTTCGGCGAGCTCGAGCATCCGCCGCGGGGGCGTGAGGACGCAGGTGAAGATCGGGGTCTCGAGCGCGGTGTACCGGCTCGCCTCGCTCGGTCGGAGATCGTGGACGAGGTCGAGGAACTCGGCCGGTTCCTCCGCCTCGAAGGCGAGCACGAACTCCATGTCGTCGAGGCCGAACGAGTAGCCGGTATGGATCTCGACCTTTGGGTACTTGTGCCCGATGCGGAAGTGCTCCGCCATGATCCGGCGACGCTCCTCGAACGGGAGCCCGTACCACTCGCGCTTCTTGACGAACGGGTAGACGAACAGGTACGGCAGGTCCCGGGGGCGACGGCGGGGGGAGGCCCCCTCCCCGCCGTGGGCGTGCCCGCCGAGGTACTCCGAGGAGCGCCCCATGCCGAGGTACGAGGCGGTGATGTCGAGATGGCCCCCGAGCGCGCTCCCGGCGACCCGGGCGTGGAGCTCCATGAGCTCCGCGAGCTTCGGAGTGACGGCCCAGAGGAGGAACTCCGCATTCGCCTTGAGCCCGACGAGCGAGTACGTCCGGAGCAGCATCCCCTCGGGCGGATGTTCGAGGACGCCCACGAGGCCCTCGCGCCCGCGGGCCCGCTCGTCCGCGGGAAGGCGTCGCCACTCGGGGCGGAGGTGGTAGAACGTGTACTTGACGAAGTCCCGGCGTTCGCCCGCAGCGACCTCGGAACCGCCGCTCATCGCGCCTCCCGGAGCCAGCGCGCGGCCTCGCGGGCGTAGTAGGTCACGAGAAGGTCGGCGCCGGCCCGTCGCATCGCGGTGAGGGTCTCGAGGACCGCGGCGCGCTCGTCGAACGTCCCGCGCGCGGCCGCCCACTTCAGCATCGCGTACTCCCCGCTGACCTGGTAGGCGGCGAGGGGCAGGTCGAACGCCGCCCGGGCACGGGCGAGCAGGTCGAGCCCCGTGAGCGCCGGCTTCACCATGAGGAGGTCCGCTCCCTCCTCGACGTCGAGGCGCATCTCGCGGAGCGCCTCGTTCGCGTTGCGCGGGTCCATCTGGTAGCTCGCGCGATCGCCGAAGGAGGGCGTCGACTCCTCCGCGTCGCGGAACGGTCCGTAGAACGCGGAGGCGTGCTTCGACGCGTAGGAGAGGATCGCGCACTGCGAGGCCCCCGCCGCGTCGAGGGCCCTGCGGACGCCCGCGACCTGTCCGTCCATCATCGCGCTCGGGGCGACCACGTCCGCCCCCGCGTTCGCGTGGGCCACCGCGACCCGCCCCAGCCGCTCGACGGTCGGGTCGTTGAGGATCTCTCCCGCACGGACGACGCCGCAATGACCGTGGCTGGTGTAGGCGCACAGGCACACGTCCGTCACGACCACGAGGTCCGCGACGGACCGTTGCAGGGCGCGGATCGCGCTCGGGACGAGGCCGTCCTCCGACCAGGCTTCGCGACCCTCCGCGTCGCGCCGCCGGGCCACGCCGAACAGGAGCACCGCGCCGACGCCGTCCCGCGCGAGGGAGCGGGCGAGCGCCGGGAGGGCCCCGACCGGGTAGCGGCGCACTCCCGGCATGGACGCCACGGGGGTCGGCCCGCCGGAGCCGGGGCGAACGAAGACGGGAAGGACGAGACGATGCGCGAGGAGGTCGGTCTCCGCGACCCAGGCGCGGAGCGCCTTCGTCCGCCGGAGCCGACGCGGGCGGACCGCCGTCCCCCTCCCGGCCGGGGGGGTTGGGCCGAGTGCCTCAGCGGGCCGCATGGCGGAGGGTCCGGACCAGGTGGACGGCTAAGCCTTGCGGGGTGGTCTCCGGGCAGGTCGACACGTTCCGGAACCCGAGGGCCCTCGCGGCCCGCGCGGACCGCGGGCCGAGGACGACCAGGGGGATCCGCGAAGTGAAAGCCCGCAGGTCCGCCCGTCCGAGGCCGAGGCGAAGCGCGCGTAGGGCGGAGGGGCTCGTAGCGATCACCACCGCGGCCCGCCGGAGGGCCCGGACCTCGTGTCGGACCCCCGACGGGAATGGGCGGGTGCGGTAGACGATGCGCTCGACGACTCGGTGGCCCCCGGCGCGGAGCTCGCGCGCCGTGGCGCTCCCCGCTAGGTCCGATCGGACGTAGAGGATCCTGCGCGGTCGCGATCCGAGCCGCGCGAGGATCCCGCGGACCCCGAGGCCTTGGCCACGCCGTACATTCGGGAAACCGGATCGGCGGAGCTCGCGGGCGGTCTCCGGGCCGGCCGCCCAGGCCTCGAGCCGGGGGGAGTCCGAGCGCCGCGCGCGCAGCCATCGGACGAGCGCGGGCACGACGGCGTGGCGGCTGGTCACAAGGACGGTATCGAGATCGCCCGGAGCGAGGGTCCTCCCCCGGGTCTCCCACGCGGCGACCGGCACGGTCCTCAAGGCGTCGATAAGGCGAACGCGAAGTCCCCGGCGAGCCGCCGCGTGGGCAAGCCCCCGGAGCGAATCCTGGGAGCCGAGGACCACCACCTCAGGGACCGCTCTCCGAGGCATCGAACCTACGCGGCGGACGACCGTACGCCCCAAAGGTCGCGCGCTCCTTGCGCGAGGAGCCTCTCTCCCAGCCGTCGTCCCACCCCGTCGGGCTCCGTGCGTGGCCCCGAGGTCCTCCCGCGGAGCCGGACCTTGCCGTCGGGCGAGAGGACCTCGCCGGTGAGCGTCACGCGCCCGTGGAGGACCGATGCGAACGCTGCGAGCGGGACCCGGCAGTCCCCCCCGAGACGCGCGGCGAACTCCCGTTCGGCCAGCACCGCGGCTCGGCTCTCGGCATGGTCGAGGCCGCGCAGCCGGAGGGCGAGACCGTCGTCGCCGGCGCGGATCACGACCGCGAGGGCTCCCTGGGCCGGGGCCGGCAGGAAGTCCCTCCGAGGAAGGACCTGCGTGATCTCGTTCGCGCGACCGAGCCGCGTGATCCCCGCGACCGCGAGGACGACCGCGTCGAGCTCGCCCGACCCGACCCGGCCGATGCGGCTCTCGACGTTTCCCCGAAGTTCCCGGACGTCCAGGTCCGGGCGCCATCGAAGCAGTTGGGCGCGCCGACGGAGGCTGCTCGAGCCTACGTGCGCTCCGCGAGGAAGGCCGTTCCGACGGGTCCCGGGGGACGCCACCAGGCAGTCGCGTGGGTCGGCTCGCTCGGGGATGGCCGCGAGGCGAAGTCCGCGGTCGAGCGCGAGGGGCAGGTCCTTCGCGCTGTGCACCGCGAGATCGATCTCGCCGCCGAGGAGCGCCCGATCGATGGCGTCCGTGAAATCCGGCGAAGCGCCGACGGAGTGGTCCCGGTCGCCGCTGGTCGTGATAGGTCGGACCTCGAGGCGCGTCCCGGGGAGTCGGCGCTGCAAGGCGTTCACCACGAGCGCCGTCTGGGCCCGGGCGAGAGGGCTCCGCCGGGTTCCGAGCGTGAGGCGCCCGGTCACGGCCCGGCCGGTTCCGGCCGCAGCAGCTCGAGAGCGAACCGACGCAACCGGTCGGCCTCCTCGTCCGACGGCATCGCCCTGAGGCGCTCCGTCGGCCCGCGGAACAGGCGCTGCACGAGGCGGCGCGAAAGGCGCTCGATCGCGAGCTCCTGCGCCGGGGTCAGAGGACCGAGAAACCGCCGCGCCCGCTCCAGCTCGTCTCGGCGGACCTCCTCGACGGTCCTCCGGAGGAGGTCGATCCAAGGTTCGAGCGCGAGCTGCTCGAAGCGCGCGTGATGGTGGTCCGCACGACGGAGGAGATCCACCTCCTCCTTTGGGTCCGGTCGGGGCGCGGCGGACCGTCGGAGGTCCTCGAGGTCGACCAGGCGGACGTTCGCCATGCTCCGGACCGCCGGGTCGACGTTCCTCGGGACCCCGAGGTCGACAAGCACGATCGGTCGATCACGCGGCAGGTCCTCGGGCCCGAGACAGCGGTCCCCGCTCTTCGTAGCGGTCACGACGGCATCGGAGACCGCGACCTCGTCGGCGAGCGAGCCGGCGCGGACCACACGGGCCCCGGAAGCGCGCAGGAAGGGGGCCGCGGGACGTCGGTGGTGGTAGGCGATCGTGACCCGGGCGGAGGGCGCGAGGAGCTCGGTGACCTGCCGGCCCACGACGCCCGCGCCGACGACGAGCACCCGGGGGAACGGTGGACCGGTCAGTTCGAGGAGCCGGGTCGCGGCGATCGCCGCGATGGAGCGGGAGGAAGGGACGTTCGGGGCCAGCCGGTCCGCCTCGTCCGCCGCCGCGAGGAAGAGCTCGCGGACGATCGGACGGCGATAGCGGCTGAGGGTCCGGTGGGCCGCCGCGCGGACCTGCGCCCGCACCTCGCGCTCCCCGACCGCGAGCGACTCCCGCCCGGCGGCCACCCGGAACACATGCCGGGTCGCCTCGCGCCCCTCGTACCGACGCCAGCCGTCCACCGGACCCGGGAGCGTCCGTTGCCACCGGTCGAACTCGTCCGGGGCGCGGGCGAGGAGCACGAGCTCCCGCCGGTGGCACGTCGCGAGCAGCGCCCCCTCGACCGTCCCGGCGAAACGCTCGAACCTCTCCTCGAGCCAGCGCGGATCGAGTTCCTTGGACAGTCGGTCGAGGTCCTCGAGCGATCCCGTCGCGAGGCTGAACTCGAACACGGCCAGGCGAAGCGGAGTCACCAGCGGCTCTCCGCTCGGGTTGCGCGCGAAGGGCGACGGGGCCACGCTCGCGAACGAGCCGGGGGGCGGAAGGGCGATCTCGCCCGGTAGCACCATCTGGGAGAAGGGACGGGTGGTTCGGTTTAAGGAACGGCGTACGAACCGGCACGGGGTCGTCCACGGCACGCCCCACTTCGCTCGGGCGGACGGCGGGGGGGAACGGGCGACGACGCGGGCGGGGAACGCCGCGAAGCGCTACGCACGCGTCTTTAAGGGGAACCGCGTACCGCGCCGCGTGTCCGCTCCCCCGTCCCGGTCCGCACCGGATGTCGCGACGATGCTCGGTCAAGCGCCCATCTTCTCGGGATTGACCGACCGGCAGCTTCGATCGCTCGCGAAGAGCGTGAAGACGGTGGCGTTCCCCGTGAACGCGAAAGTGATCAAGCAGGGCGAACCGGGCATCGGGTTCTACCTGATCCTGAGCGGGCGGGCCGAGGTCCGCCAGGGGACCCGCACCTTGGCGCGGCTCGGCCCGGGTCAGTTCTTCGGGGAGATGACCCTGTTCGACGAGCAGCCGCGCTCCGCCGACGTCGTGGCGGTCGAGCCGTCCGAGTGCGCGGTCCTGTCCCGATGGGAGTTCTGGGGCTTCGCGAAGGGGGAGCCCGAGGTCCTGCAAGGGATCCTGCGCGAGATGGCCCACCGGCTCCGCGAGACGAACCGCTCCCTCTCCGAGTGAAGGATCTCCTCGGGACGGTGTGCCCCCTGGACCCCCCGCGGTTCTCGCGGACGGCCTCGGAAGCCGACGCCGTGAGCGAACCGACCGGTGCGCCGGACGTTCCTCCACGCCGCCATCTCCGGCGTCCGGGGCCGAAAGGCACGGCGACCCGCCCCGGGCGGGGTCCCGGGCTCCGCCCCTCCCGAATGGAAAGACTACTTTTAGGTGGACGGCTCGTCGAGAGCGTCATGCGACCGCACGGACCCGCCCTGGGCGCGCTCTTGGCCGTGATCGCGCTGTTGTCGTGGTCGGTGGGGCCATTCGGGCCGGCCCCCCCCGTGGATCGCCCGGGGCCGATCGGGTCCTCCACGCCGTGGACCCCCTCCGCGCTGACGCTCTATGGCGTGACGTTCGCGGAGACGGGTCTTCCGAGCTCCACCTTCTGGTCCGTCACCGTGAACGGCAACCTGAACAGCTCGTCCACCGCCTCGATCGCCTTCCAGGAACCGAACGGCAGCTACTCCTACGTGATCAACGCGGTGGCCGGCTACCGGGCGAGCCCCCTCGCGGGTTCCCTCGCCGTCACCGGCGCCAACGTGACCGTTCCAATCGTCTTCGCCCCGGTAACGTACGCTCTCGTGTTCAACGAGACCGGTCTCTACGGGCAGAACTGGTCGGTCACCCTCGTGAACCGGACGCTCACGACCACGGGCAGCTCGATCACGTTCCGCGCGGCCAACGGCTCGTTCGCGTATGCGGTAACTCCGCCGACCGGGTTCAGCGCCGCACCGTCCGCCGGGACCGCCGTCGTGAGCGGCGCGAACGTGGTGGTGCCCCTCGCTTTCAGTACGGTGAACTATACCGTCACGATCACGGAGTCGGGCCTGCCCGCAGGCACCAACTGGTCGGTCGCTCTCAACGGCGTTCGGGTCATCTCCGCGTCTCCCACGATCGGCTTTACCGTGCCGAACGGGAGCTACTCGTACGCGGCGGGGGGCGCGGCGGGGTACTCCGCGAAACCGTCCGGCGGGGTGGTGCTGGTGAGCGGCAGCAATCCCGCGGTCGTCCACGTCACGTTCACGCAGCTGACGTACACGATCACGTTCGTCGAGAGCGGGCTCTCCCCCATCAGCTGGGGCCTCAAGGTGGGCACCGTATCCTACACTTCGACCAGCACCACCCTCCTGGTCCCCGAGCCCAACGGCACCTACTCGTTCACGCTCAAGGCGACCGGCTACGACGGCGTCCCCGGATGGAACGCGACGCCCAAATCGGGCGCGATCACCGTCAACGGGGCCAATCCCTCCCCCGTCACGATCAAGTTCACCGAGGTGACCTACCTGGTGACGTTCACTGAGACCGGGCTGAGCGGTGGCTGGACCTGGGGGGTCTCGTTCCGGGGGTACGGCCTCCTGAAGCCGGTGTCGAGCTCGACGAACGCCTCGACCATCACGGTGCGTCTCCCGAACGGTACGTACATGTGGTCGATCGGGGTCAATCGAACGTTCACCCCGGTCCCGTGGGCGGGCAACGTCACGATCTCCGGAAAGACGCCGAAGACGCCCACCATCACGATGGAGGTCCCACCTCCCGCGCCGCCCTCGGTCCTTGGCTTTCCCGTGATCGAAGGGTACATCGTGCTCGCCCTCCTCCTCGGGATCGGCGCGGGGATCGGGATGGGCATCGGCTACTGGCGAGGGAAGCGAGCGATGAAAGGTCGAACGCTCGCGACGGACTTCCTCTGACCGGCGGCCTCTCCGGCCCCAGGCTCTCCGACGCCGGCCCGGACCCCGTTAGGCCGAGGGGGTCCCCGGCGCACGGCCTCCGCTGACGCTGCCTGCGCCCCGTCGCGCCGGCCGGCGCACGTCTTTTTCTCGGGTCGGGGGTACCCGCGCGCGTGGACCTCCTTCTCTTTGTGGTCCTCCTGGTCCTCACCGGCGGCGTGGCGGGCCTGGTCGGCTCCCTCACCGGCCTCGGGGGCGCGGTCGTAGCGCTCCCGGTCCTCGTCCTCGCGTTCGGGGTCCCGTTCCCCGAGGCCGCGGGGGCGGGCCTGCTCACGGTGCTCGCGACCTCGTCGACCACCGGCGCGGCCTACCTCCGCGACCGGCTGAGCGACCTCAGGATCGGTATGTTCCTCGAGGTCGCCACGGTCCCGGGGGCGCTCGCGGGGGCGGTGGCCACGGTCTTCCTGGTGCACGCGCGGCTCGAGGATGCGCTCCTCATCGCGCTCGGGGCGGTCCTGCTCACGCTGATCCCGGGCACCCTGCTCCGGGGCTGGCGGTCGCCGAGCGTCGCGAGGCCGCCCGACCGCTGGTCGCGCCGCCTCGGCCTCCGCGGGTCGTACGTCGACGAGCGCCTCGGCCGCGAGGTCCCGTACGTCGCGGCGAGCACGGGACCCGCGCTCGGGGTCGCGTTCGTGGCGGGGATCGTGGCCGGGATGTTCGGGATCGGCGGCGGGGTCTTCAAGGTCCACGCGCTCGAACGCTACCTCGGCCTCCCGATGAAGGTCGCCACGGCGACGAGCAACTTCATGATCGGGGTGACGGGCGCCGCGGGAGCGGGGGTCCTGCTCGCCGCCGGCTTCGTCGACCCGATCATCGGCGCCCCGATCGCCCTCGGAACCGCCGTGGGAGCCTACGCGGGCAGCCAGGTGCTCCCGCGCCTGAGGAACCGGACGGTGCGGTGGGTCTTCCTGCCGGTGATCGCGGCTCTCGCGGTCGAGGTGATCCTCCGGGGGCTGGGGGTTGGATGACCGACGCGTCCGCTCCCCCCGGTCCGTTCGCCGAAGGCGGAGGCCCGGAGCCTCTCGCGGTCTACACGAGGATGGCGTGGGTGCTCCGGGTCGGCCTCGTCCTTGCGCTCGCGCTCCTCGGCGGCGCGCTGGTCGCGCTCGTCGTTCGCTCCCCGCACCAGGACGCAGGTGCCTGGGTCCGGTCCGACCCGTTCGCCCCCTACTTCGAGCTCGCGAACCTCGGGCCCGGGCTCGCCGCCGGCGCCCCGGGGGCGTTCCTCACCCTCGGCGTCCTCGTCCTGATCGCGACCCCCGTGGTGCGGGTCGTCACCGGCATCTACTACTTCCTCGGTCGCCGCGAGCGGGCGCTCGCGGCGATCGCCACGGTCGTGCTCGTCCTCCTGATCGTCGGCCTCGTTGTCTTCGGCCCCTGGGTCCGCTGAGGACCTCCCCGCGTCCGCGGGCGTCGCCTAGGCCGAAGCGGTCAGCTCGGCGATCGCGTGGCGCACCGCTCCGAGACCCTGGTCGGCGAGGCGTCGCGCGGCCGTCGCGTCCCTCGATTCAGCCGAGACGCGGAAGATCGGTTCGGTCCCGGACGGCCGTAGGAGGAACCAGCCGCTCGGGCCCCGGACCTTGACGCCATCGAGCGTGTCGACCTCGGCCCCGCCCCGTCCGAACTCCTCGGCGAGGCGGGCGAGCACCGGGCCCCGGAGCTCGACGGGGCAGGCGACCGTCTCCCGCACGAGGGCATACCGCGGGACCTCCGCGACGAGCTCGGCGAGGGTCGCGCCGCGGCGCGCGAGGAGGTCGAGGGCCGCGGCGAGCGCCATCGCCCCGTCGCGCGCGAGCTGGAACGCGGGGAAGATCAGGCCTCCGTTGTCCTCGCCGCCGAAGACCGCGTGGTGGTCGCGCATCGCGCGAACGACCGAGGGGGAGCCGACCCGGCTGTAGACGACGTGGCCGCCGAGCGGTGCCACCGCGTCCTCGACCGCCTGCGAGGCCGAGACCGGGACGACGACCGTGCCCCCCCCTTGACGCTCCACCGCGTCCCGGGCGAGGAGCGCGAGCATCGTCTCGCCCGGGACGTAGCGGCCGGTCGCGTCGACGAAGACGGCCCGGTCCGCGTCGCCGTCGTGCGCGACCCCGAGGTCGGCGCCGACGGAGGGGACGAGGCGCTTCAGGTCGCCGACGTTCGCCTCGGTCGGCTCCGAACGGCGGCCCGGGAAGGTGCCATCGAGGTGACCGTTGAGCGTCACGGTCCGGCAGCCGAGACGCTGCAGGAGCGCGGGGCTCGTGGGGATCGAGGCCCCGTTTCCGCAGTCGAGGGCGACGTGCAGGTGGCGGGCGGCGATCCGGCCCCGGTCGACCACCTCGAGGATCCCCCGGAGGTACCGTCCCGCCCCGAGCGCGTCGTGCGCGATCTCCCCGAACCGCTCGAACGTCGTGAGCGGGGCGACCGACCCGTCGAACGCGGCCTCGATCCGTTCCTCGACCTCGCGGGCGACCTCGATCCCCTGGTCGTCGATGCACTTGATCCCGTTGAACTCGGGAGGATTGTGCGAGGCGGTAACGATCACCGCGAGGCCCGCGCCGAGCTGCGGAACGTTGTACTGGATCGCGGGGGTCGGGAGGAGCCCGAGCTCGATCACCCGGTGGCCGGCCGCGGCGAGCGTCGCGCTCGCGAGATGGGCGAAGGCGGCGCTGGAGGTGCGTCCGTCCCAGCCGATCACGATCGGCCGGTCGTGCGGGGCCTCCGAGGCGATCGCCCCGGCGACCCGCGTCACGAACGAGGGCGTGAACGTGGTGCCGACGACCTCGCGGATCCCGTTCGTCCCAAACAGCCGCGTCACCGTGCTCGCGCCCGGAGGGAAGGCGCCGTATTTGACGGGGCGGCACGGGGAAGCGCTTTGACCGGCGCGAAGGTGCTCCGGCGTGCCTCCGCCGCGCTGGCTGGTCGACGAGATGCTCGGGCGGCTCGCCCGGTACCTCCGGTTCGTCGGGTGCGACACCGAGTACGCGCGGGACACGGACGACGACCGGATCCTCGAGCGCGCCGAGCGGGAGGACCGGGTGCTCCTCACCCGGGACCGCGCGCTCAGTCGGCGGAGCCGCCGCGCGCTCCTGATCGAGAGCTCCGTCCTCGAGGAGCAGTGGCGTGCGGTGCGCGCCGCCTGGCCGACGCTGCCCGACCGGGTCGTCCTCGAGCGCTGCACCTTGTGCAACGGGGTCCTCGCCCCGGTCCCTCCGGGGGCGCCCCTTCCCTCCCAGCCGGGGGTTCCGCAGGATCGCGTCGCGCGCGGGCTCGAGCTCTTCGCCTGCGCCCGGTGCGGGCACCTCTACTGGGAGGGATCGCACACCGCGCGGATCCGGGCGCAGATCGCGCGGTGGGGAGCGGAGCGGGGGCGGTGATCGTCGGGTACGTGGAGCCGTCCGGCGAATCCGCCGAGCTCGCGCGCTGGGAGGTCCGCGGCGCGGCGGAGGCGCTCGGAGGCCGCCTCGCCGAGCCCCAGGCCGGAGGGCTCGCAGGACTCCTCGAGGTGATCCTCCCCGACCTCGAGCGGCTCGCGGCGCTCGCCGGACGCGTCGCCCTCGCGCGCCGTAGCCTCATCGTCGTCGGGGAAGGCGCGGAGGCGGCGGAAGCCGTGGAACGGGAAGGGCGCGACCGAAAGCGCGCGAGCTTCCGCCGGGTCGCCCGTCCGCAGGGTCCCGGCGACGAGGCGATCCGGGCGCTCGGCCGCCGCTACGTGGAGGGCGGGGGCGTGATCGATCTCGAGGGACCCGAGCGGAGGTACTGGGTGGCGACCCGCGGCGACGGAACGGAGGTCGTGCTGCGCGAGGTGGCGGCGGTCGACCGTGCGTCCGCCGCGGCCCGGGCGATGCCGAAGCTGCCGTTCCGCCGTCCGGTCGCGCTCCCCCCGCGGCTCGCGCGCGCCGCCGCGAACGTCGCCGCGATCCGACCGGGCGAGACCGTGATCGACCCGTTCGTGGGGACGGGGGCGCTCCTCGCCGAGGCCGCCCTCCTCGGGGCCCACGTCTACGGCCTCGACTCGGACCCCGTGATGCTCCGTGGAGCCCTGCGCAACCTCGCGCATCTCGGGGTCGCCGCTCAGGCGCTGGTCGAAGGCGACGCCCGGGTCGCGGAACTCCCCGCGCCGCCCCGCGCGTTCGACGTGCTCCTCACCGACCCGCCGTACGGTCGTTCGTCGGCGAGCGTCGGGGGGCCGCCCGACGCGCTCGTCCGGGAGGTCCTCGGGCGCTGGGAGGCGTTCGTGCGCCCGAAAGGCCGGATCGTGGTCGTGATGCCGGGGGGACCTCCGGTCCTCGGGAAGGGGTGGGTCGAGACCTGCCGGGTCCCCGTGCGGGTCCACCGGAGCCTCACCCGGGAGTTCCGGCGGTACGATCGCGCGGCCTAGAACGTGACGATGAACGCGGCGCTCGCGACCCCGGTGCCGCTCGGGGCGCAGAGCTCCACGGTCGTGAACTCCACGAGGGCGACGTCCGCGCTCGACGTGTCGGAGAGCTCGACGAACGCCCGCTCGGCCGCCGAGCCGTTGATCGTCCGGTAGTGATCGGGCGGAAGGCTCACCGAGCCTCCCGCGAACGGGCCGAGCCGGCTGCCGTTCGGGAAGGTGAACGTCCAGCTCGCGCTCGCCTCCCAGGAGGCGAGGGCCGCGCCGGTGAGGTAGACGGTCGAGCCGTTCTGCTTCACGGAGACGTTCGTGATCTCGAACGAGTAGGTGAACCCGTGGGGGACGGGGTCGCGGTTGTGGATGACGATCGAGAGGTTCGCCGCGACCGCCGCCCCCGGCGGGAGCGGATGGGCCGTCGCGGACAGCTGCTGGTCGAGCCCGATCTCCCCCGGGGGGATCGAGAGCGGGACCAGCACGAAGCCCGAGACGAGGATCCCGGCGACGAGCGCCCCCACCGCCATTCGTCCCCGCCCGAGCGGCGTGAAGTCGTTGAGCGGAGGCGGATGGCGGAGTCCGAGCAGGAGGACGACGATGGCGAAGAGGAGCCAGCCCACGTAGAACACCCCGAGCGCGAAGAGCAGCAGCGCGGCCGCGTAGCTCACGTAGCGCGCCCGCTCTCCGAAGAGCGCGCGGAAGATGTGGCCGCCGTCGAGCGAGCCCGCCGGCACGAGATTGATCGCCGTGACGAGGACCCCGACCCAGCCTGCGAGGGCGAGGGGGTGGAGGCTCAGGACCGCGGTCGGGAAGAACGCGGCGAGCACGGCCCAGAACGCCGACCACCCGAGGAGGAGGTTGCCGTAGCTTTGGCCGAGGATCGTCGGACCACAGTAGTTCGCCGGCACGGCCGGGGCGTGGGCCGAGAGCAGGAGCCCGCCGATCGCGATCGGGATCGAGAGGACGAACCCCGCGATCGGTCCCGCGACCCCCACGTCGAAGAGGGTCTTGCGGTTGGGGAACGGCTCGCGGATGCTGACGAACGCTCCGAACGTCCCGAGGATGTACGGCGGCGGGATCGGGATGAAGTACGGGAGCGAAGCGTCGAGGTGGTGGTGCCGCGCGACGAGGTAGTGGGCCGACTCATGGACCCCGAGGATGGCGAGGAGCGGGGCGGCGAAGTAGAGCGCCCCGTAGCCGACATCGGACGGGCGGAGAGAGCTCCCGCCCACGTAGGTGAGCCAGATCATCGAGCCCGCGAAGACCGTGGTCGCGACCGTGGCGACGAGCAGCACGATGTTGATCCATGGGCGGCCCGAGCCCGCCTTCGGCCGACGCACGACCTCGACGAACTCCTCCCCGGGCTCACGGCGGAGGATCGGAACGTAGCCGAGCCCGCCGAGCTCGCGCCGCAGCCCGTCGAACTTCACCTCGAGGCTCGCGGCGTCGACGTGGACGGCGAAGAGGACGGACTGCGGGCCGAGCCGGGTCTCGTAGACGGGGAAGTAGGAGCTGACGACGGCCCGGAGCCGGTCCAGCTCCGTGCGCGTCCCGCTCGGGATCGGTCCGCTACCGGCCACCGACCGTCGGCCTCCGCCCGGCTACTCGCCGGTCGACTTGCGGAGGCGACGGGCGCGCTCCTTGGCGCTGAACCCGGTGACCTCTTCGAGGAACCGATTGTAGCGAGCGATCGTCTCGCGCGCGACCGGCTCGTCGACCTTGGGGTTCATCCGCGTCTCGACCGCGAGATTGCGGCCGTCGGGCCGGCTCGTCAGCCGCTCGATCGCCCCGAACGACGTGGTGACCTCGCCCGTACCGACCTCCGCGGACCCGAAGTGCTTCCGGGCTACCTCCGCGATCAGGGCGAGCTCGAGGTTCTTGCGGTGGCTGGCCCGCACGGGATAGTTCGGCACAACCGGCGCGCGAACGGTGCGTCCGTTAAATAACCGCTCCCCCGCCGTCGGCCCACCCCCGGCCCGGGGCCCGGGTCCGGACGGCGGCAGACCCTATCCCGTCCGCGACGCGCGCCGCGTCCGCCCGAGCGGGTCCGCGGTCGCGACCGAAGGTCGGCCCGCGTTCCCCCTCACGCGGTGAACGGCTGGCGGAGGACGGTCTTCACCCGCTCGGGGGCGACCCTCCGGGGATCGTTGAGGTAGATCTCATGGTGCTTGCCGCTCGGACGCCAGCCCCGAGCCGCGAGGAAGGCGTGCAGCCGCCGGATGGTCGGCCCCTCGTCCGCGTACGGTCCCAGGTGGAGGGTCTGCACGGCGTTCCCCTCCGAGAACCTCTCGAACCGGACCGAGGCGAGCTCGGGATCACCCTTCCGATCCTGGAGCTGTCGGACCGCCTCGCGCAAGTGGCTCCCCGCGACGACGTCCGGCTGCAGGATCATCGCGGTCCACCGCCACGCGGATCGCTTCGCGTCGAGCGAGAACGTGCCGTTCCGCCCGGTCCACCAGAGGGCCTCGAGCGGGCCGACGTGGTAATCGGCGATGCCCCGACGCTTCAGGAGGAACTTCGTCGCGTACGAGACTCCGTAGAGGGCCTGCACGGCGGCGCGGAACTCGGGCGAGGTGTTCGGGTCGCCCTTCCCGTCCACCATCGCGAACTGAAGCTCGGGCACGTCGACGATCGCGATCTCCTTCGACGAAGGGTAATAGAGCGGGCCGAACTCCGCCCGGAGGTCGATGGTCAAAAGAGGGCCGTGGCCTTCGGGCGCCGGCTTCGGGGGGGCGCGGACGGCGGCCGTGACCGACATAACCGGACCTGGGTGGGGCAATGCCGGGCCGAGCCTTCTCCCGGCCGTCTAACGGCCTTGACGAACCGTTCCCCGGTCGGCCCCCGCGCTCCGTCCACGAACGAGGGGGCGGGTGTTTCCGGCCCGGGACCGGAGAGGTCCGCGCGGTGGAGCGAGGTCCGGGCTAGACCGTCTCGATCTCGAAGAGGACCCGATAGCCGCGCAGATGGTGCGTGAGCTCGTCCGACAGCTCGAGAACCTCCTCGCGGCGGACGGGACCCTTCCACTCGTAGACGAAGTCGTAGTTGCCCTGGGTCGGCACGAAGCCGGCCGAGAGCAGCCGGTCGGCGACTTCGGAGGGTTTCGCCCCCTCGCTGTCGAACGTCACGCGAAGGTACGTCTCCATCGCTGCGCCACCCCCATGCGGTGTCAAAGGCGTTTCGGTCGAGTGGGTCGCAGGAGGCGCGCGACGGCGCTCCGGAGACGACGGGAGGAGCCGGCCCGGACCTCGCGAGGATCGAGACCGGCTCGCGGGCCACGCGCCGCGATCCACCATCCCCCCGCCGGGCGGCCGACCACAGCGACGCCGAGCTCGCGTCGGTCGAGGGCGACGACGACGAGCCGCTCGGCGGCCGAGGGGCCGGCCCGTCCTGCGTTCCTCGGGGAGACGAGCCTCACCCGCCCGCTCGGGAACGCGTCCCGGATCCCACGTCGCGCCGCCGTCCCGTCCTCCTCGCGCGTCACCGCGAGCCCGATCGCGATCGGGGCGCGACGGTGCCCCCACCGGTCGATCCGTCCGGCACGGATGCCGCGGGAGCTGACGGTCCCGAGGTCGTCGGCGAGGACGACCGGGACGACCACCACCGGGAGGCGCGGGCACCCTCTTCGCGCCCGCTCGTCGTTGACCTCCTGAGCCCCCACCCGGGTTTCGGCGGAGACGACCAGCGCGTCCACCCCCGGCTCGACCGACCCACCGAACCGGTCGTCGATCGGGACGATCTTCCACCGGTGACGGGCGTAGTTCTTCCGCAGCCACGTCTCGAGCGCTCGGCGGCGCGCGGCGTACGACTGCACGGCCCTGGGAAGGGGCTTCGGATGGGCGAGGAGGAAGGCGGGACTCGTGAGCCCGATCGAGACGGTGCGCCCTAGGCGGAACGCCGTGCGAAGGAGCGCGGTGTGCCCGACGTGCAGGCGGTCGAACGTCCCCCCGAGCACGACGTGGCCGTACCGAGGCACGTGCGGACCCTACACGTAGCTCGCGAGCAGGACGATGAGGAGGACCGCGACCGTCGCGTAGAGGAGGAAACGGTAGTTCCGCGCGGTTCGGAGACGCTGCTCCCGGGCGCCCTGGCAGGCGGCGCTGCACGTCTCCTTGCTCGGGGGACAGACCCGGCCGCAGACCTTGCAGTGACGATGATCGCCTTCGCCCGACACGGGGTCCTCCGGGACGGAAGCGAGGACGGACCCCGCGCTTATCACGCTGCGGGCGGCGCGACCTCCGCTCGCCGGACGGCGCTAGCGGCCCCGGTCCGTGTCGAGGCTCTCGCCCGCCGAGCCCGGACCCGGCCGGGCGCGACGCGGGAAGCGGTGGGACGCTGGGAGGGCCGGGGTCGGCATCCCGCCCGGGCTGGCCGAGAACTGTCGGACGAAATTGAGCCAGAGCCGATCCTGGTTCGCCACGGAGTTCTCGAGACGTTCCCGGAGGGCTGCCTGCTCCCGGAAGAGCGCTTCCTCGACCCGCTGGATCTCCTGCACGAGCTCCTTGCGGATCGTCGCCAGGCTCTCCTCGTGGGTCTTGGCCTGGAGGTTCGCCTCCTGCTCCGTGAGCTTGATCCAGGTCTGGCGGACCACCGGCACCACGTGCTCGTTCACGAGCTTCACCCGCTCGTCGAGGTCGTCGAGCTCCGACCGCATGGTGCTCTCGAGCGCCACAAGGTCGCCGTCGCGTAGCCCGAGGCGCCGCTCGAGCTCGCCGAGCCGGCCAAGGACCTGCTCCGAGAGGAGGGGTTCCCCGCTCGGGGCGCTCGCCGAAGCGGCCCCGAGCGCGAGGGCCTCCGACTCGACGGCCCGTGCGATCCGAGCCCCGAGCGAGACGTCGAACTCGGGGGAGGCGAGCGCCCGCGCCACCGCGCGGTCGACCTCGCCCCGGGTCTCCTCGAGCCCGGAGATGAGCCGCTGGTCGAGCGCGGAGTCGTGTTCGGCAAGGCGCCGGTCGACGATCGTGGCGAGCCGTCGCTCGAGCTCGGCGGATGCGGCGGCCGACAGGCCGGCCGTCCCTCCCGCCGCGGGGGCGGGCCGTGCGGGGCGGGCCGCCGCCGCGGCGGCCGCCGCCTCCCGAAGCTCGCGGACCTTGCGCTCGAGCTCCTCGCGGAGCGCCTGGGTCTCCCCGCGCGACACCTTCGCCTCCCGCTCGACCTCGCCGAGGAAGGCGGAGCGCAGCGCGCCTTCCGCGCTCGCCACCCGGGCATCGAGCCGCTGGGTGACGAGCTCGAGGTCCCGGCGGAGGCGTTCCGCCCACGCCTCGGCCGATTGGCGCGCCGCGTCCGCGGTCCGTTGTTCGAGACCGTTCACGGCGGGGCCGAGCCGGGCGGCGACCGCCGCGGTCACGGCGGCCTCGAGGGCCTCCGTCGTGGGCATCTTCGCCTCGCGCTCGGCGAGACGCGCGAGGAGCTCCGTCCGGACGGTCTCCGAGAGGCGCGCGCCCATCTCCTTGAGGCGCGCGTCGAGCACGAGGTTCCACCGCTGCTCAAGGTCCTTCGCGACGAGGGCGATCCGGAGGCTGGCCTCTCGAGCCATGTCGGGGGCCGAACCTCCCGACGTCGGGGGCGGGGCCGACGCGGGCTCGGTGGACGACGGGCGTGGCGGGGGGGAGGGGATCGAAGGGGTACCGGGCGGGGCGGTCGCGGGCGGGCGGGGCGGAGGACGCGACGCCGGCACGGAAGAACGGGGGAGGAGGGAGGGATCCTCGGAGGTCGACACGGGTACCGCGCCCGGGGTCTCCGACGGGATCGCGAGGGAGGTAGCGGGACGCAACCAGGAGGGGACGGCAGGGGCCGGGACGGGGGTCGGAGGCGCGGCCGGGGGCTTCGGCTCGGCGGGGTCCCCGCTCGAGCGCGGTCGGGAGGGCTCGCTGCTCAGAGGGGGCGGCGCGGAACGCTCGAGGGGACCGACGGCGACCGGAGGAGGGGGCGAGGCCGCCGGCGGCACGAGGACGGCCGCCCGGACGGACGGACGGGCGCCCGGCTGCGTCTGAACGTACTCGTTCGCACGCCGGGTCGTCTCGGGCGTGGCGTTCGCGGGGCGTCCCCCCCGCGTCTTCTGGAGGAGATGCGCAGCCGCCTCCATCGCGGTCGCCACCTTCCACATCTCCTTCCTCCGTTCGCGGCCGGTCGCGGTCTCGGCATCGGCGAGCTGGGCCGCGAGCCGCGGACCCTCGACCTGGTCGACCCGCTCGGCGACGTCGAGCTCGGAGGTCGGCGCGTGGTCCCGCACCTGCTGGAGGACGAGAGGGAGGTTCTCCTTGATCCGGATCACGGATGTGCGGCTGAGGTCCCGGAGGTTGATCGACTGCTCCCGCCAGGTCGCGATACGCTTCAGGTGGCGGTCGCCGGCCGCCTCGTGGCGTGGGACCCGGAGGACGGCGAGCGCGAGCGGGATCTCCTCGGTGAACTCGTGGAAGTTGACCTTCGCCGCCGGGAGGAAGTACGGGAAGACCAGGAAGGCGCCGAGCGCGACGAGCGCGGCCGGGAGCGCGCCGACGAGCTCGAGGACGGCCCGGCCGGCGGCCTCCCACTGGTCGCTCGCCACGACGACGACCGGGTCGGTCGAACCGTGATGGAACAGGAACCCCTCGCCGACGGCCTGGTAGACCGAGGCGTCCGGCTCGAGCGGCGGCGGGCGGGTCTCGGCGGGTCCGGCCATGGCGGCGTGCGCTCGGAGGACGATCGCCCCGAACTCCCCGCTCGCGAGGAGGTCGCTCGTCGGGAAGACGAGCGTTTTCATCCCGAGCCGGGGGCGGTCCTCGGTCGAGAGGAACATCCGGCCGACGCACGTGTAGCGCCCGCCGGCCGCCGGGTAGAGGAAGAGGTTCGGGTAGAACGAGAGGCTGCGGTTCGGCTCGGGGTCCCAGTAGTCGTGCGTGTCGGCGACGTTGATCGTGAGGTGGCCGACGAGACGGATCGCGTCCATCGTCTCCCGGCGGCCGGGGAACTCCTCGGGGATCGCGGTGTAGCCGGGGCTCTCCGCCTCGTTGTCGACCTGGCGGCACCAGACCGAGGCGACGGGCGCGATCGTCCGGGGGCTCGCCGTGGCGTCGGACGCCATCACGTCTCCCGGGCGGCGCGCCCGGCGAAGACCCGCTCGCAGGCCCGGGCGAGGGGCAGGGTCGTGTTGACCATCACCGGCACGCCGAGGGTCGAGAGCCCCCCGTCCGGGGCCGGTTCACCGCCCTCGGAGAGGAACATCGGATGGCCCTCGCCGGTCGAGACCGCGCTCGAGACGAGGAAGACGTCCTCGCGGACCGAGAACCCGCGCCCCTCCTGCGCCACGAGGATCGTCCCCATCCCGGCTCCGTCGCGGCGGAGGAGGAAGTCGGTCGTATCGAAGTGGCTGCGGTAGGCCCGCTCGCGGACCGAACGCTCGATCTCGTGGTAGAACTCCTTGAGGCGGTCCGCCTTCGACACGGCGATCACGAGCGGGAGCTCGCGCGTGCGGACGAAGCGGAAGACCCCCCGCGCGAGGTTCACCTGCTGGGCCTGGTCGCGCAGCGACGAGAGCGCGGGGCTGAGCAGGAGGACGATCGCGTCGGCCCCCTGGACGAACCGACCGAGGAGCGTGAGCCCCCGCCGCCAGAGCTCCTGCCGGTCGGGACGCCAGGTGTCGAAGTGCGGGATCACGCGGCAGCTCTTCTCGCTCACCTCCCCGTCCGGCGAGGTGAGCCAGAGCCGGTCGTAGGTGAAGTAGTCGGAGATGATCCCCCCGGCCTCGTCGACCGTGCGGAGCTCCATCGAGCGGGAGACGCTCGGGTCGTCGACCGATCCGAAACGGAAGCGCATCCGCATCTCGACGAACTGGTTGAACTTCGTCGGGAGCGGATACTTCGTGAGGATCCCGTGCTCCTCGCGCCCGGCCGAGAGCTCGATCCAGAGCTTCCGACGGTCCTCCATGGGGCGGTTGACGTAGTAGCGGGTCGTCGTCTCGAGGCTCCCCTCGGGGTCCGTCGGGTCCGTCGTCTCGTAGGTCGTCTCCTCGAGCGCGACGTCGTTCTCGAGGTCCCCGTAGATCGGGAGCGACCAGCCGTTCTCGCGGACCGGGATGTAGGTGATCGGCAGGTTGAGCCCGAAGTGGCCGCTCAGGAACCGGAAGTACGTCGTCTTGCCCGAGGCCGGGATCCCGACGACCGCGATCCGGGCCGACTCGTCGTGCGCTCGCGCATCGCGGCGGGAGCCGGGGGGCCGCCGGGTCCGCGTGGTCACCTTCACCTCCGACACCGCGCGTCCCCCCTCAGCGCATCTCCGCGAGGCAGACCTCGACGAAGTCGAGAGCCCCGTCGACGACCGGACCGGTCCCCGCGAGCTCGAGCCGAGCATCCTGAAGGCGGCCGAAGACCAGCTCGACCGCGGCCTCGTGGCGGAGCGCGGCGTCCTGCTGGGCGTCCTCGCCCGCGAGCCGGGTGAGCTCGTACGTCCCCCGGAGCTCGAGCAGGCTCGCGAACAGCGCGTCCAGCCGCTCCCGGACGGACGGCTTTGCGTCCTCGAGCCGGTGCTCGGCGTCGTCGAGGAAGTGGACGAGGGCCTCGGTCTCCGGGTCGTGCTGGAGCTTCGACTGGAGGAGCGCGAGCCGCCGCACGATCGGCGCCCGGCTCTCCTCGGGAAGCTGCTCGGTCTCCGCCCAGCCCTGGAAGAGCGCGCGCGCCGCCTCGGTCGGGCGACCCTGCGCGAAGAGGATCCGGGCCTCCCAGTACCATCGCGTCACCGCGGGCAGCATCGCGGCCGAACGGGCGAGCAACGCGAGGGCCTGATCGAACTCGCCGCCCAGGTACGCCTCGACCACCTCCCCGAGGGGTCCGTACCGGTCCTTGAGGAACGCGGGGGTCCCGTCGGCCGGGGAGAGGACCCCGACCTCGACGCGGGGCCCGGAGAGCCGGTGCGAGGAGGCGGTCGCCGCGGCCGGGCCGAAGTGGAGCCGTCCGACCATCTCGTGGCCTTTCCCGGTCTTGAGGGCTTTCGCCGCGGTGGCGGCCGTCCGGGCGAGCTCTTCGGGGTGCAGCTGCTCGAGCGGCGCGTCGTCGCCGTAGCCGACGTCGAGGAACGCCTGGACCATCTGCGCGAACAGCTGCGAACCCGTCGTGACCTCCTGGAAGCTGAACGAGCCGGAGGCTCCGATCTCGTCCGCGCGGCGTCGCAGGCCGTTGAGGAGGAGGTTCATCTGGGCCGCGTCGACGCCCTTGTCGCGCTCCGAGCCGCTCCCGATGCCGAGGATGCGGAAGTTGAGCTGGGAGCCCGAGGGCAGGATGTACGGAACGAGGTCGGCGAGCCGGTGCTGGGGGCGGAGGTTCGCCGGGTTCCGCACGGTGTAGCGAACCGAGGCGTTGTCCCATCCGTCCGTCACGAGGACGAGGTTCCCGCGGACCCCCTGGGGTCCGACCCGGAGCAGGTCCGCACCGACGGCGATCGCGTCCCAGACCGCGGAGCGGCCGCTCGGGAGGAGGAGCGAGATCAGGTTCTCGATGAACGGGAGGTGGTCGGCCTGGACCGGCCTCAAGGGGACCGGCACGCGCACGGTCTCCGTGAACGTCACGAGACCGAACGGCGCGCCGGTGCGCGCAGCCTCCTGGAGGATGCGGTAGACCGCGGTCCGGGCGACCTCGATCTTCTGGCGCTCGCGCGACGAGGAGTCGGGCTCGGGCAGCGGGGCGAGCATGCTTCTCGAGAGGTCGAGGAGGAGCACGCTCCGGTCCCGGAGGTCCGGTCGAACCCCCGCGGGCACCGCGCCGTTCACCAAGATCTCACCGCTGCTGACGTCTCCAAGCACGTGCGAGGCGCTTAGCTCCAGGGCCCCGGCCGGGGAAGCCGGTGCGGGTCCATGCGCATTAGACCGGATGTTGGGGTATTTAGACCCTCTCCGAGTCTCTGGGGTGACGTGTAACCGAGACGACCGCGGGGACCTCGAGCCGAACCACCCCCCGAAAGGTCGCCTCCGAACCGAAGCTCCCCGCCGAGCGCTCGGCGCGAGCCGCCCACGGACCGGGCCGCGCCGTTCGGGCGGACCGGACGTCGGCGGAATGGTTAATATGGGCCCGTCGGTCGGGCCGCGCACATGGGCAACATCCGTCAGACCTACATCAAGCGGGTGGCGGTCGAGCTGATCCGTCACTATCCGAACGAGTTCGGCGGGGACTTTGCCCAGAACTAGAAGAAGGTCCTCGAGCTCACCGACCTCGGCGTCACGGTCGAAGGCAAGCTCACGGTGGTCCACAAGAAGCTCGCGAACCGCATCGCGGGCTACGCGACCCGCTACGTGAAACGCAAGCGCGGCACGTAACCTCGGCCGGGCTCCGGGCGTCCGCGGCCGGGGACGGGCCCCGTCGCTAGTCGAGCACGCGAAGCCCGTCCTGGAGGTGGACGATCTCGACCGGGGTGGTCGGACGCCCGACGAGGATCCCGCGGGAGTTCGCGACGACGCACGCCCCGACGACCGGCACGCCGAAGTTCGCGGAGGAGCGCTGGACCGGCACCCCGAGGGACTCCTCGGCCTGCGCGAGCTCCCGGTCGGTCGCCTTCGGATGGACCACCGCGCCCCGATTGGTCGCGACCCCGGCCATCCCCACGGTGCCGAGGCCCGCGAGCGTCCCCCGCCGCACCGGGACCCCGAGCGCCCGGCCTATCGCCTCGACCGCCTCCCCCGAGTACTCCGGGTGAACCATCGCCCCGACGTCGTTCGCGAGGATGTTGTTGCCCATCGCGTTCTGGCGGTGGCGGACGACCGTCACCGGCGCGAGCCGCTCGAGCGCCTCCCGCTCGGCGTCATCGAGCGCGTCCCCGACCACGAGCCCGCGCGAGTTCGCCGCGACGAGCGCTCCGATGACCTCGCTGTCGAGGACGGTCGTCCGGACGACCTCGACCCCGAGGATCCGCGCGACCTCGCGCTCCACGGCGTGCGGAAGGTTCGGGGGCGCGAGCGCGCCACGCTCGCCGACGCGAAGGAAGACTCCGAGGTAGGGGCTGCCGCCGACCAGGGTGCGTCCGACCGGCACGCGAGCGGTGCCCCCCCGCGCCTACGCGGTGTCGAGGAGGTCGACCTCGATCAGCCCGTCCTCGAACCGGATCGCCTTCACCCGGACGTGCGAGGGGACCCGCTGGATCCCCCGCTCCCAGATGTGCTCGTTGAGGCGCGGGTCGATCCAGACGTCCTCCGGCGCCCCCTTCATGTGACGGACGACGAACCTTCGGACGGTCTCGAGGGCGTGGCCGGCCCGCCGCCGGCGCGACGGCTGGTGGCGGCTGGCCCGCAGGGGGATGACGTACTCGCGCTCGATCTCTTCCTTCTTCCGGCTCGGTTTCGCGGCGGGCATCGTTCCCTCCTCCTACTTGTGCAAGTGGCCGCGCTTCCAGCTGCGCTGCTTCGGGTGGCGCGTGACGCGTCGGTCGGTCCGCTGCATCACCCAGGCCGGTACGCGGCGGTTGCTTTTGACGGCTCGGAACAGGCGGCGCTTGCGGGCCAGGCTCTTGCGACGGTTCGCCATCGTCCGTTCTCCTTCAGCGACGTGTGATGCGGATCTCGCGACGGTCCGGCGCGATCCTCTCCAGGAGGGCGCGCAGGGTGGCGTCGTCGACCGCCCGAGGGAGCCGGCCGCTCGCGGCGAGCGCGATGAGCTGCTGCTCGACCGAGGCCGCGACGTCGGGCTTCGCGAGCCGGATCCGCCCGAGCCGTTCCCGCGCGTCCGGCGTCAGGATGCGGCGGAGGATCTCCGTGCGCTCCGCGTCACGACGCCGGAGCTCCGCTTCCTGGGCCGCGTAGGCTTGGGCGTTCACCGCCTCGGACGCCTGCATCTCCTGCAGCTGCTGCATCCGGCGTCGCCGGAGTTCGGCGAGCTCCGCGTCGTCGCTCGGCGTCATGGTGAGGCCCCCCGGTCCCCTAGGACCCTCAGAGATACTTGGCAAGTTCGGGGCGCTCGGTCACCAGCGCCTGAAGGAGGTCCCGGCTCACGTGGTCGAGCAGCCTTCGACCGGCCGGGGTGACACGTCGGCCCCGGTCCTTGAACGGCTGGACGAGGCCCGACTTCTCGAGCTGCTGGACGATCTCCCGGAGGACCGCGCGCGAGCCCCGCCGGGCGTGATAGGGGGCGCTCCCGCGGTCCCGCTTGCCGCCGTAGTCCGCGGCGAGCCGGGTCACCCCGACCGAACCGTGGAGGTAGACCTTGCGCAGCACGGAAGCGCTGCGCAGGTACCACCATTCCGGGTCGACCGGGGCGCGCTGCTTGTGCACGCCGGTCTTCACGAACGAGGCCCACGACGGGGGCGCGACGGCGTTCCGGCTCTTCAGCTCGGCCGCCAGCTTCGGAAGCAACGCGGCCACGGGCACGTCGGTCGGACCGGTCATCGGGCGGCGCGCCCACCCGGCCCCCGTATTTAAACGCGACGGAACCGAGGGCGGCGGAGCGGCCCGCCTCGGTCGCGGGGGAGGACGGACGACCGACCCGGGTCGGCGGCTTAACAAGGAGTGGCCGCCTTCAGCCGTACCGGAGCGTCCGTGCGGTCGAACCCTGGCGCCTCGGCCCTCCTCCTGAGCGGAGGGGCCTCGAGCCGCTTCGGAGGCGAGCCGAAGGCCCTCCTCGTGATCGACGGGAGGAGCGGGGTCCGGCGGATGGCCGAGATCTGCCTCGCCGACGGGTTCTCCCCCGTGACGGTCGTCGTCGGGCCACACCGCGCGGCGATCGCGCATGAGCTGAGGGGGCTCGACGTGGAGCTTGTGGAGGCGACCCGCTGGAGCGAGGGCCGAACCGCCTCCGTCCAAGCCGGGCTCGAGGAGATCCCCCCGGACCAGGACGTCCTCTTCTGGCCCGTCGACCACCCGTTCGTCGCGCCGAGGACGATCGACGCCCTGCTCCAGGCCCGGGCCACCGACCTTCTCGGGGTCTGGTTCATCCCGACCTACGAGGGGCGGGGCGGCCACCCGGTCGTCTGGCGTCCTCCGGTCCGGCGCCAGATCCTCGACCTGCGCGCTGACGCACCCGTCCGCTCGCTCCTGCCTCAGTTCGGCCCCCAGGTGCGCCGCGTCGCGGTCGACGACGCGGCCGTCGTCGCGAACATCGACACGCCCGAGGACTACCGCGCGGCCGTCGGGCTCTGGGAGCCCGGGGAGATCCTCTGATGGACCGCCGGACGGAAACGGAGGCGCTCCGCCTTCTCGCGCGGCACCGGCCGTTCGTCCGTGCGTGCGTCGTCCGCGTCGTGGGCTCGGTCCCCGGGAAGCTCGGCGCGACCATGCTCGTCCGCGACGACGGTTCGACGGTCGGCACGATCGGCGGGGCTGCGCTCGAGGAGGAGGTGAAGCGCCTCGGCGGGCTCGCGATCGAGCGCCACCGCGGGGACCTCGTGCACTTCGACCTCGCGGCGTGGAAGGCGGGCGGGCTCCCGAGCCTCTGCGGCGGTTCGGTCGATGTCGCGCTCGAGTACGTCGCCCCCCGGCCGAACGTGCTGTTCTGGGGCGGGGGCCACGTCGCCCAGGCCGTCGCCCGGCTCCTTCCCCCGCTCGAGTTCGACCACTCCGTCGCGGACGACCGCGTCGACTACGTCCGTCCCGAGCTGTTCCCGGACGCCGAGCGCCGCGAGGTGGTCGCCCCGCAGGACCTCTTCCGGGTGTTCGACCCCGCGGAGTTCACCCACCTGCTCGTCCTCGGTTACGACGCGGCGAGGGACCTCGAGGTCCTCGACACCGCCGTGCGGAGGTTCCCGAACACGATCGGGCTCATCGCGAGCGCCGCGAAGCGGGAGCACCTCTACGCCCGCCTGCGCGACCGGGGGATCTCCCGCGAGACCCTCGCCCGGATCCGCTCGCCGGTCGGTCTTCCCCTCGGGGCGGAGAGCCCCGCCGAGATCGCCGTGAGCATCGTCGCCGAGATCGTGCGCGACCTCCATCCCGATGCGTTACGTACTCCCGTGGCTCGGGCCGCCGAAGCCCCGGCGGAGCGCGAAGGTGGAGGACGACCAGGTTAGGTTCCGGCTCAACGACCGACCCGCGGCCGTCCGCTGCCCGCCCGAACGGATCCTCCTCGACCTCCTCCGCGAGGACCTCCGGCTCACGGGGACGAAGCGTGGGTGCGACCTCGGCACGTGCGGCTGCTGCACGGTGCTCGTCGACGGCCGGCCGACGTTGAGCTGTCTCACGCTCGCGCACCAGGTCGCCGGCCGCTCGGTGACGACGATCGAGGGGCTCACGCCGGCGAAGGGGCTCTCGCCCGTCCAGCGGGCGTTCGTCGACCTCGGCGCGACCCAGTGCGGCTTCTGCACGCCCGGTTTCGTGGTCACGGCGACCGCGTTCCTGCGCGAGCACCCGGATCCGACCCGCGACGAGATCGTCCAGGCGGTCTCGGGCAATCTCTGCCGGTGCACCGGGTACCTCGCGATCGTGCGCGCGATCGAGCGCGCGGCGAAGGAGCGTGCCTGATGGCGAGCGCCCCCGCGCCGCCCTACCGCCTGCTCGGCTCGCGCGTCCCCTACGTCGACGGTCCGCTCAAGGTCACCGGGCGGGCCGAGTACACGGACGACCTCCAGCGCCCCGGCCAGTTGGTCGCGAAGGCCCTCCGCAGCCCGTACCCGCACGCGCGTCTGCGCTCCATCGACGTCGCCGCCGCGAAGGCGGTCCCCGGGGTCGCGGCGGTCCTCCTCGGCGACCGGTACCCGACCCCGTTCGGGGTCCTCCCGATCACCCGCGACGAGACCGCGCTCGCGGTCGGGAAGGTGCGCTACCTCGGCGACCTCGTCGCTGCCGTCGCGGCGACGGACGAGCGGACGTGCGAGGAGGCGCTCGCCCGGCTCCAGGTGGAGTATGAGACGCTCCCCGATCACCCGGACCCCCGCCGCGGGACCTCCGCGGTCGAGGACCCGATCCACGCGCGGGGCCTGAACGGCTCGAACCTCCAGAAGGAGGTCGTCCAGCACTTCGGCGACGTCGACGCCGCGTTCGCGAAGGCGCCGCACCAGGTCCGGGTGCGGGGTTCGTTCGCCGGCGTCACCCACGCGTTCACCGAGCCCCTCGTGACCCTCGCGGAAGCGAGCCCGGACGGGCGCCTTACCGTCTGGAGCGCGACCCAGGTCCCCCACTACCTGCACCGGGCGCTCTCGGAGGTCCTCGGCCTCCCGATGCACCGGATCCGCGTCATCAAGCCCGAGGTCGGCGGCGGGTTCGGCGGGAAGTCGGACCCCCTCCCGCACGAGATCGTCTGCGCGGCGCTCGCCCTCGAGACCGGGCGCCCGGTGAAGATGCTCCTCGACCGCGAGGACGTCTTCTACACGAACCACGGCCGCCATCCGACGCAGAACGACGTCCGGATCGCCGTGGACGAAGAGGGCCGGATCCTTGCCTACGACATCGAAGCGCTCCTCGACGGGGGGGCGTGGAGCTCGTTCGGCACGGTGACCACCTACTACAACGGTGTCCTCGCGATGGGGCCGTACCGCGTCCCGAACTTCCGCTACCGCGGCCGGAGGGTCTACACGACGAAGCCCCCGAGCGGGGCGATGCGCGCGCACGGGGGGACGAACAT
Organism: Thermoplasmata archaeon; assembly: GCA_033854115.1. Taxonomy (GTDB): domain Archaea; phylum Thermoplasmatota; class Thermoplasmata; order Lutacidiplasmatales; family UBA184; genus Lutacidiplasma. Next base: position 6,865 of record JAWOKS010000046.1, on the reverse strand, counting down.
CCGCTACACGGTCGAGGTCGCGCTCGACCGGCTCGCGGAGGAGCTCGGTCTCGACCCGTTCGAGCTGCGGGCGCGCAATGCGCTCCCGCCGAACTCCACGACCGTGAACCAGTTCCGCATCACCTCGACCTCGTTCGGGAAGTGTCTCGACGCGGTGCGGGACCGGAGCGGCTGGGCGTCGAAGTTCCGGAAGCTCCCGTTCGGCCGCGGGATCGGCCTCGGTTGCGGCTTCTACATCTCGGGCTCGAACAGCCCGATCCATTTCACGCCGAAGATGCCGCAGTCGACCGTCCACCTCAAGGCGGACCTCGACGGCGGGATCGCCGTCCACTCGATGCAGGCCGACATCGGCCAGGGCTCGAACACGTTGCTCGCCGCGATCGTCGCCGAGGTCCTCGGCGTCGACCTCGAACGGGTCCACGTCCAGCGCGTCGATTCCGACGTGAGTCCGATCGACCTCGGCTCGTACTCGAGCCGCGTGACGTTCATGATGGGCAACGCGGCCCGCGCGGCGGCGCTCGAGCTGCGGGCGAAGGTCCTCGAGGGCGCCGCGACGCTCCTCGGGGCGCCCCCGGAAGAGCTCGAGGTCCGCCACGAGCGGATCGAGCGGCGGGACCGCCCCGAGGAAGGCGTGCCGTTCCTCGAGGCGCTGCGCGAGGCGGCCGCGTCGACGGGGGCGCTCGCGGCGAGCGGGTCGTACCAGACGAAGCCGCTCGGCGGTATGTTCAAGGGGGCGCGGGCCGGCACGAGCCCCGCCTACTCGTTCAGCGCCTACGTCGCCGAGGTCGAGGTCGACACGGAGAGCGGCGCCTGGCGCGTCCCGAAGGTCTGGGCGGCGTTCGACTGCGGCCGCCCGCTCAACCGTCTCGCGGTCGAGGGCCAGATCGAGGGGTCGATCCACATGGGCCTCGGCCAGGTGATGGGCGAGTCGATGAACTACCGCGGCTCGCGGTTGTTCAACCCGTCGCTGCTCGACTACAAGATCGTCGCGCCCGGGCAGATGCCCGAGGTCGAGGTCCTCCTCGTCGGCGAGGACGACCCCGAGGGCCCGTTCGGGGCGAAGGAGGCGGGCGAGGGGCCGCTCGTCGCGACCCTCCCCGCCGTCGCGAACGCGCTCTACGATGCGATCGGTTGCCGGTTCACCGAGCTCCCGATCACGCCCGACCGGGTCGTTCGCGCGCTCGACCTCCGCCGCAAGGAAGAGCGCGCGTGGAAGGGGGACTAGGCGCGTGCACCTCGATCCGTTCGAGCTCCACCACCCCTCGACCGTCGAGGAGGCGGTCGACCTTGGCCGTGAGCTCGCCGGCCAGTTCGACTGGCTCGCCGGCGGGACCGACCTCCTGCCGAACTACAAGATGCACCTCAACCTGAAGCCCCATCTCGTCGCGCTCGACGGGGTCGACGAGCTCTCGGGGTTCTCCGTCGAGCGGCTCGGGGCGATGGCGCGGCTCGCCGACCTCGAGCGGGACCCCGAGCTCGAGCGGGCGTGGCCCGCGCTCGCCGACGCGCTCCGCGAGGTCGCGACCCCGCTCGTGCGGGCGAGCGGGACCGTCGGCGGGAACCTGCTCGTCGAGACCCGCTGCTTCTTCTTCAACCAGAGCTACTTCTGGCGCGCAAGCCTCGGCTTCTGCTTGAAGGCCGACGGCGATCGCTGCCACGTCGTCCCGCAGCGGGAGCGTTGCTACGCGACGTTCAGTGGCGACCTCGCCCCCGCACTGCTCGTCTCGGACGCCGAGGTCGAGCTCGCGGGCCCGGGCGGGCGCCGCCGGATCCCGCTCGCGGAGCTCTACGACACCGAGGGGGACGGCATCCGCCGCGTCACCCTCGCCCCGGGCGAGCTCGTGGTCGCGGTCCACCTTCCCGCGGCCGCACGCGGGCGTGCGGGGTGCTACCGCAAGCTTAGGGTCCGGCCCGCCTACGACTTCCCCGAGCTCGGGGTGGCGGTCGCGGGGCGATGGGCGGACGGTCGCGTCGAGGAGCTGCGCCTCGCCGTCGGCGGGGTCGAGCCGTACCCCCTCCGCTTCGACGACCTCACGGACCCGTGGCGAGGCCGGCCGCTCGACGACGCGGGCCGGCGGGCCCTCGGCGAGGAGGTCGCGCGACGCGTCCGGCCGGTGCACAACACCTTCCTCCTGCCGGACTACCGTCGCCGAATGGTCGCGCTCTACGTCCGCCGGGCGCTCGCCGAGGCCGAGGGGCCCCGAGGAGCCGCGAGCGCAGCATGAACGACCGGGCCCCCGAGTTCCTCCTCGTGCCCATCGAGCTCTTGAAGAGCCACGAGCAGCACGATCCCGCCCGGGTCGACGAGCTCGTCGCGAAGCTTCGCCGCAGCGGCCGGTTCGTCGAGCCGATCTGGGTCGCCCGCGGCTCGTGGGTGATCCTGAACGGTCACCACCGGGTCGAGGCCTTGCGCCGGCTCGGGGCGAAGCGGGCCCCCGCGTGGGTCTTCGACTACGAGGACGACCTCGTCCGCGTCGACCGCTGGACGCCCGGGCCTCCGATCCCGAAGGAGGAGGTCGTCCGCCGCGCCGAGCAGGGCCGGCCGTTCCCGCCGAAGACGACCCGCCACCGGCTCCGCGTCGATCTCCCGGACCGGCCGATCCCGCTCGCCGAGCTCCTGAACTAGTCCGGCGGCGGCCGGGTCCCGCGAGATCGGCCGGGCGGCCGGGGTCAGGTCCGCTCGCCCTGGCCGGGCCCGTGGCCCGACGGGACCACGCCCGACTCAGGGTAGGGCAAGGGGAGGGACCCGTCCGCGAAGCGCCGCAGGGTGGCGGCGAGCAGACCGACCTCGATCGGGTGCACGCGCTGCCGAAGGCTCGTCGGGGTGTCCCCGGGAGCGACCGGGACCCGCTCCTGGACGATGATCGGCCCCCGGTCGACCTCCGCGGTGACGAGATGGACCGTCACGCCGGTCTCGGTCTCGCCCGCGTCGAGCACCGCCTGGTGCACGCGGGGGCCGTACATGCCGGGTCCCCCGTGGCGGGGGAGGAGCGACGGGTGGACGTTGATCGCGCGTCCGCGCCAGCGGTCGATCCAGCTCGGCGGGAGGATCGAGAGGAACCCCGCGAGGACGACGACCTCGACCCCGTGGCGGGTGAGCTCGTCGGAGAGCGTCCGGCCCCAGCTTTCCGGCTCGGCGCCCCGGCTCGGGAGCACGACCGTGGGAAGCCCGCGGCGTCGCGCCCGCTCGATCGCCGGGATGTGCGGGCGGTCGGCGACGACGAGCGCGAGGCGGACGGGAAGGTGGCCGCCGCCCTGGAGCTCGGCGATCCCCTCGAGGGTCGTCCCCTCGCCCGAGACGAGGACCGCGACGGTGAGGAGCCGTGTCACGGACGACGGACGGCGCGCGCCTTAAAAGACGGTGGCGGAGGTGAACCGGAACGCCCGCAGGGCGAGCGGGGGGACCGTCTGGCAGACCTGGCCGCGCTCGTCGGCGTACGTCCGGCGCTCCCCGCCGATCCCCTCGACCCCGGCGACCATCGTGCGGACGCTCTCGGTGAACCGGAGGTTCCGGACGGGCTCGACGAGCTCGCCGCGCTCGATCCGGTACGTGCCGTCCCGGGTCATCCCCGTGATCGTGCCGGAACCGGGGTCGACGGTCCGGACGTAGTGGAAGCGCGTGACGAGCAGGCCGCGCCGGGTCGAGCGGACGAGCTCCTCCTCGGTCGCCGAGTCGGGGGTGACCAGGAGGTGCGCCGGGAACGGTCCCGAGTCGCCCCAGGGGGCCTCGGGCGGGAACGCGTGGCCGGTCGGCGCGCGCCGGAGGCGCCCCGCGGTGACGAGGTCCGTCACGGCGGGCCCGACCTTCCCCGCCCGAACGAGCGGGAACGGAGCGGTCGCGATCCCCTCGTGGTCGATCCCGCGGGGGACCGTCGCCTCCGAGCGGGGGTCGTCGAGGAGCGAGAACCCTTCAGGGCCGAGGCGGCGCCCGCGGAGGTCCTTGAGGCAGCTCGACCCGTCGACCTCGCCCGCGCCGGCGAACCCGAGGAACCCGAGGAAACTGAGCGCTTCCGCGACCGCAGGACCCCGGAGGACCACGCGGTAGGTGCCCGCCGGGCAGGGGCGCGGGGCGCTCCGCGGCATCCGCTCCCCGGCCTCGCGTCCGATCCGCTCGAGGTCGAGCCTCGCGAGGTCCCAGGCGGCCCCCTCCGACCAGCCCGAGACGGGCGGGTCCCGCTCGGGCCGCTCAGCGAGGACGCTCACCTGGGCGATCGAGCTCCGGCTCGAGCGGTCGAGCCCCGAGGAGTTCGCGACGCGGAGCTCTTCGCTCCCCACGTGGAGCGCTCCCGCGATCTCAGCGGACGGCGCCGCCTCGAGCGCGGAGGCGATCAGGCGTTCGGCCGCGCGGACCGCGACCTCGGGCGGCACCGCCCCGGTCCTCGGAGAGAACGGGACCGGGGGCACGGCCCGGCCCGCGGAGGGGAACCCCGGGAACCGGCGCTCCCGCGGGGCGTTCGCCGCGAGGGCGTGGGCTCGCTTCGCGAGGCGACCGAGCCCCTCCGGGGAGAGGTCCGTGGTCGTCGCGACGCCGAGCCGATGGTCGTCCTCGACGCGGAAGGAGACGTGGGTCCCCGCATCGGTGTGCGGCTGGTGGATCCGGCCGCCCGCGAAGCGGATCGTGGTCCAGCGGGACCGGGTGAGCCGTACGTCGCCGTGGCGGCCCTCGCGCAGCAGGCCGAGAAGCCGCTCGACCGGGTCGTTCCGGCCCCGCGCGCGCACGATCTTAGCCCCACCGGACGTCGACGTTCCGGAAGCGTCCGACCGGGCTCCCGTGACCGACCCGGGCGACCTGGCCGGGCTGGCCCTTGCCGCAGTTCGGCACGCCCCACAGGTGCCACGTCGTGCGGTCGCCGACCGCGTCGAGCGAGCCCCAGAACGTCGGCGTCATGCCCGCGTAGATCGGATTGCGGACGAGCTCCCCGAGCTCGCCCCGGACGATCCGGCGGCCGGTCTCGGTCCCGAACTGGAAGTTGAGACGGCGGTCATCGATCGACCACGAGCGGTTCGTCTCGAGGTAGATGCCGTCGCGCACCCCCTCGAGGAGCTCGTCGAACGAGAGGTCGCCGGCGCCGAGGCTCACGTTGGTCATCCGCACGAGCGGCGCGCGGTGCGCCCCCTGGGCGCGCGCCGTCCCGCCCGAGCGCCGGAGCCCGAGCCGGGCCGCCGACTCCCTCGAGCTCAGGGTCCCCACGAGGACCCCACCATCGACGATCGGCGTCGTCCGTGCCGCGACGCCCTCGTCGTCCCATCCGAACGTGCCGAGGCCGCCCGGCTCCCGGGCGCTCGCGGTGACGTTCATCACGGGACTTCCGTAACGGAGCCGCCCGAGCGCCTCGGGCGCCACCCAGCTGCGGCCGGCGAACCCCGCCTCCGAGCCGAAGATGCGGTCGAGCTCGACCGCGTGGCCGACGCTCTCGTGGACCTGGAGCGCGAGCTGGTCGGAGGCGAGGACGAGGGTCGTCCGCCCGGTCGGGCACCGGGGGGCGTCGAGCAGGCGGACCGCCTCCGCACCCGCCTCGTCGGCCCGGGCGATGAGGTCGAGGCCCTCGACGAACTCGTAGCCGGCCTGGCGGTAGTCGCCCCCGAACGAGGTCGGGAGGCTCCGGCGCTGGACGTTCGAGCCCCGGACGGCGAGCGCCGTGACCCCGGCCCCGACGTGGACGATGCGGCTCGCGTAGCTCGCCCCGTCGCTTGACCCGAACCACTTCACCTCGTCCCAGGCCTCGAACGAGGCGCGGCCGCTGCGGACCGCCCGCGGGCGGCGCAGTCGACGTTCCGCCTCGGTGAGCAGCGCGAGCGTCTCCTCGGGCGGTACCTCGAACGGGTCCCGCCGCATCGGGGTGGCGTAGCGCCCCCGATCCGGTCCCCGCTCCTCCGTGACCCGGAGCGGCTCGCGGACGCGCTCACCGGAGGCGAGCGCGAGCCGGACCGCCTTCCGCGCGGCTGAGCGGGCCCCCCGGCGGTCGAGCTCGGAGACGGCCGCGAACCCCCACGCCCGGCGCGACCGGACCCGGACGCCGAGGCCCCGGCCGACGGTGTCGGTGAGCGCGCTCGCGGCCCCGTCGCGGACGGCGAGGTAGACGTAGCGCTGGGGCGCGACCACCCGGACGTCGGCGTAGACGATCCCCGGAGAGGCGGCGGCGCTGAGCGCCGTCGCGATCAGGTCCTCCACCTGAGCTGCACCTCGCCGGACCGGGCACGACGACCGCCGAGATAAGCTCGGGGCGGACCGCCGTTATCCTACAGCATGACCCGCAGGTTGAGCTTCTCGGTGAGCTCCTTGTAGCGGTTGCGGATCGTCACTTCGGTGACGCCCGCCACCTCGGCGACCTCGCGCTGGGTCCGCCGCTCCGCGCACTGGACGCTCGCGATGTAGATCGCCGCCGCGGCGACGCCGGTCGGTCCCCGTCCGCTCGTGAGCTCCCGCTCGGTCGCTTCCTTGAGGATCTCGTTGGCGCGCGACTGGATCTCGCCCTTGAGCTTGAGCTCCGAGCAGAAACGCTGGATGTAGTCCTGCGGGCGGGTCGGGAGGAGCCGGAGCCTCAGCTCGCGGGTCATGAAGCGGTACGTCCGACCGATCTCCTTGCGGCCGATGCGGGACTTCGACGCGATCTCGTCGAGCGTGCGGGGGACGTTGCACTGTCGGCAGCTTCCGTAGAGCGACGCCGCCACGACCCCTTCGATCGACCGGCCCCGGATCAGGTTCTTGGTGACCGCCTTGCGGTAGATCATCGCCGCCGTCTCCCGGACGTTGCGCGGGAGCGCCATCCCCGAGGCGATGCGGTCGAGCTCGGCGAGCGCGAAGGCGAGGTTGCGCTCGGTCGCGTTCGAGACCCGGATGCGCCGTTGCCACTTCCGCAGGCGG
>JAWOKS010000045.1:0-6089 GCA_033854115.1 Thermoplasmata archaeon | reverse complement strand
GCGCGTCCCCGCCGAGGAACGCGGCCGAGATGACCGCGACGAGGCCCACGCTGCCGAGGTAGCCGCTCAGGAATCCGTCGGCGGACGGGGATGCGACCTTGATCGCCGCCGCCCCCTGATAGAAATCCACGCCGAGTACCACCGCGGATACGACCGCGACGAACAGGACCAGCCCGAGGAACCGCCGGGTCCGCACGTAGGAGCGCACCTGGTAGACGAGCGCCGTCCAGAACTGCTCGAGATCGCTCCGGCCGGCCGACGCCATGATCGTCCTCCCTTAGGTCACGCCTCCCTAAAGGCCGAGGTCGTCCGCGTTTGACCCCCGCGTAGGAGCTTCGTGAGCGGGTGAGGTGTACCTACGGGAGAGAGCCGCCCCCGGTCTTCGTGGCGAGGACGTGGTAAGGAACGGGAAAGAGTTGCCCGCCCTCCCGAGGAGGGCGGGCCGCGACCGGGAACGACAGCCCCCTGTTCAGGTCACCGTGCGGCTCGCGAGATGGGCCGCCATCGTGGTGGTTTGGAGTCCATTCTCGACCGTGAGCGCCTCGAGCTCCGGCGAAAGGAGCGGGCCGACCGGTTTGAACTTCACCTTCTTCACGAGGGTGTGGCCGCCCACCGACACCGCACCGTTGTAGGGGCCGGCGTAGTAGCCGGGCGGACAGGTCACCTCGAACTTGTAGTGCGCACCCTTCGGGAGCAGGAAGGTGATCTCCCCTCCCGTCGGACCGGTCGTGTTGGACTTCGTCAGCTCCGTCATGTTCATGCCCTGCCCGTGCGGATGGAGCGTCACACTCCAGGTCGAGGAGACCGGCATGCCGGTCCACTTCCCGCGGACGTACGTCTGGAAGATGACCCACTTCATCAGGCCGAAGTGCAGGACGACCTTCGTGGTCCCGGTCTTCCCGAGGCCCGTCACGTTCACGTCGGAGAAGGTCGGCTTGCCCACCCCGGTGACCTTGGCGAGACCGTAGCCGGTGGGGGGGTTCGTGACGAAATGCACGGTCCCGACGGGCACCTGGAAGGTGACCGCGCTCTTCGCTCCGCCGGGCGGCATGGTGGCCGACTTCGCAATCCCATCGATCGTGACCCCCCAGAGGGTCCCCGCGCCGAGTCCGGTCGCCTTCAGCACGAGCGTCGCAAGGCTGCTGAAGCGCACCGGAACGGTGACCGACGCGGCCGCGACGACCACGGTCCCCGTGGCCGGACGAGCCCCGTAGCCGACCGTGTGGCCGATCCAGTAGGAGAACGAGCCGTTCGGCATGTCGAAGACGATCGTGGTCGAGGTCGAGGAAAGGTTCGTGCCGTTGAGGACCGCCCACCAGGTGGTGCCCGCGGGCAACCCGCTCTCCTGGAACGTCACCTCGTACGCGTACGGTACGAACGCCACATCGACCGCGAGCGGCGCTCCGCTCACGTCGAGGGGTCCCGAGCCGGGGTTCGCCCCATAGCCGCTCACCCGGGCCACCGTGAACGAGGAGGAGCCGTTCTGCAGTTGCCCGACGATCGAGCCTCCCGCGTACGCCGAGCCCGGGGTCCCGTTGAGGCCGACCGACCAGACCATGTCTATCGGCAACCCGTGCTCGGTGAACGTCACGAGCTCCCCGCCGCTCACGAACGACTCGGGGTCCGAGAAATTCCCTCGCCAGTAGAGCGACGTGCTCTCGAAGACGTTCGCGTTCAGCGTCGCCTGCGTCGTGGGATTGCACGCGTCGGTGACCTCCACGGAGGCCGTGTAGATGTTGTTCAGGGGGTAGCTCGCGCTGCAGGCGTCCTGGCCCTGCCAGGCCCCGTTCGAGCCGCTCGAGCTCGTGCCGATGAAGACGTTGCCCGTCACGTCGAACGTCCCGCCCATGAGGTACGCTCCGGGGGCTCCGGTACCGGAGTTGTTGAACACGTTGTCGCTGATCGTGATCGTGCCCGACGCCCCGACCCCCTCGGCCAGAAGGCCCCAGCCGAGACTGGACGAGAACGTGTTCCCTTCGATCACGACCGGACCCGCGACGATCCCCTGGAAGCTCTCGTCGTACATCGCATAGGCGAGCCCGATCGAGTTCCCCTCGATCCAGTTCGAGGCGATCTCGCACGAGACGCTCACGTCGGCGCAGCCGACCATCACCCCGATCGACTGCCAGTTCTCGAACCACGAGGTGTAGGTGTTGCCGCTCTGCTCCGAGGTCGTCTGGCTCGAGAAGCCCTCGACGAAGTTGTTGACGACCGAGACCGTCGCCCCCCAGACGAGAATCCCGACCGCGCCGGCCTCCCCGCCGAGGCCCGGGCCGATGACCGTGTTGTTGTTGACGTCAAACGTGCCCGAAGGCTCGATCGCGACCGTAGGGAACACGTTCCCGAGCTGGATCCCCTCTGCGGTCGTGCTCCCCCAGACGAGTTCGACCGTCGAAGTCTCCACCGTCGCCAGCGTGACACTCGCGCGAGCGAGGATGCCTGAGGTCGATCCACCGGAAACGGTGTGGACGTTCTGGACGGTGATCCCGTTCGCCATGAGCCCGATCACGTCGGCATCGTCGGCGTAGGCGGTCGCGTCGATCGAGTGGCCGGCCCCGTCCAGCGTGCTGTCGGCCCAGAAGTCGGTGATGTTCCCGGCAAAGTCCATGAGGACGGTCGCCGTCGTGCCGGAGGTCGAGACCACGGACGTGTTGCTCGATCCTCCCTCGGACGTGATCACGACCTCGCCCGCCCCCACCACGAAGAACTCGATCGTCGATGCGTCGAGCTCGGCACCCGCCACGGTGATGGTTCCCGAATACGCGAGGGTCGCCTGGCCCCAGCCCGTGAGGTGGTGGAGCACGTACGCGTGCGAGCCGTTCGGTTCGTTGAACACGATGTCGTTCGCGGCGTACGCCGTGCCGAGCATCCCCGCCATCGTGACCGACCAGGCCGTGAGGGCCGGTAGCCCGGTCTCCGAGAAGACGACAAGCTCCCCGCCGGAGACCGACGACCCGGCGTTCGCGAAGTTGCCCTGCCAGTAGAGCGTCGTGTTCAGGAACACATTCCCGTCGAGCGTGGCCACCGTCGCCGGGTTGCAGGCGTCCGAGACCTCCACGGACGCGGTGAACATCTTGTTCGCCGGGTAGTTGGCGCTGCAGTTGTCCTGCCCCTGCCACGCCCCGTTGGATCCGGCGGCGCTCGTTCCGACAAAGACATTGTTCGTGAGGCTGAACGTCCCTCCGAGCAGGTACGCGCCCGGAGCACCCGTGCCGCCGTTGTCGAACAGATTGCCCAGGAGGGTGGTCACGCCGATCGAGTTCGTCGCCTCCGCGAGGAGCCCGTAGGCGAGACTGTCCGTGACGGTGTTCCACGTGATCGTGGCCGGCGCGGGGGTGATGCCCTGGAAGCCGGACGTCATCATCCCGTAGACAATTCCGATCGATGAGTCGTCGACCTCGTTCGAGGCAATGGTGCACGCGGGGGCGAGGGGGGCGCAGCCGGCGAAGATGCCGACCGATTGCCAGTCCTCGAACCACGACGAGTAGGTGTTCCCGCTCACCGTCGTGGTCGACTCGAGCGGGAAGTCGGTGACCGTGTTCTCCATGATGACCACCGAGGCGCCCCACACCAGGATCCCTTCCTCGCCGGGCATCCCAAGGTCTCCCGGACCGGTGACCGTGTTGCCGGTGATCGTGTACGTCCCGATCGGTTCCACCGAGGTCGGGGGGAAGACATCGCCGGCCTGGATTCCCACCGCCGTCGTGCTCCCGGCCGTCAACGTCACGTCGGAGTTCATGACCGTCGCGCTCGTCACGTCCGCGTCGACCAGGATCCCGTCGACCGTTCCGGTCGAAAGCGTTACGATGTCCAGGACGGTGATCCCGTCCCCCGTGACCTCCACGGCGGCTGGAGCGCCGGGGTAACCGGTGGCGTCGACCGTATGACCGGCGCCGTCGAGCGTGCTGTTGTCGAAATCGTCCGTGATGAACCCCGCGAAATCCTGGGTGACCGTCGCGAACGAACCGGAGACGAAGACGATGAGCGGGTTGCTCGAGACGCCTCCGGCCGAAATGGTGACCTGGCCCACTCCAAGGATCGCCGGCCGAACCTCACTGGCACCGGCGGGAGCTCCCGGGAAGGGGGCCGCAGACGGGCTCCCTCCTGCCACCGCCGAAGGGCCCGGCAACGGCCCCACTGTCAGGGCGGGGGCCACGGCGAATCCTAGGACCGCGACCAAGACCACCAACGCCGCCGGAAGGGCCCGGCGGCGGAGGGCGACCCGGTGGCTCCCCCCTCCGGTCGGCGGGATGGACCGCCGGCGGGGTCGTGCCCTTCGGTCGTCCGACGTGTTCGAGTTCGGCGTTGCGCTCTCTCCCCTACTATGCATGATGACTTCCCCCCCAGAACGCGCGCGCTGGCGTAGGGAGTCCCCGGCCGGCTATCACCTCGCGAAAGGCTGGGCTTTCCGAGAGGCGTAAGTGGACCTTACCAGAACGGAACGGAAGGACGGGGCCTCATGCGGGACGAGAGCGGACTTGCGCTCCCGGGCAGGGCCCGAGGTCGGTGCAAGTGAGGGGACGAAAGCCCAAGGTCCCCCACCGAGCCGACCTTGCACGCGACGCGCGCGGGATTCTCACCCGCCCATCTTCCAGAGGCGGCGGTCGAGCCAGCCGGTGAACCGGCGGACCCGGTGCGGGACCTCGGAGCGAACGGCAGCTACGCCCTCGATCGACTGGACCCCGCTCATGGCATCCTCGATGGCGGCCGGAGAGTCGACCATCGCGACCCCCGCGAGCCAGGGCATCGACGGCGAGGGCTCCAACCCGAATCCCTCGTCCGCGCAGGGAATCCAGCGCGGGAGATAGGTGGGAATGATCGACTTCACCCACGACCGGCCGTTCGGTGGCTCAAGGCGGGCGAGGAGCACCACCCCCGGAAGGCGTCCGGGATCCAGCCGTGCGATCCACCAGAGGAGGCCCTGTTCGACAAGGTGGTCGCGATACCGAACCAGGGTCTTGGCCGTGACGCGAAGTCGGTCCGCGTTCTCGAGAAGGCTGGCTTCTGGGAACGTCCGGAAGCACTTGATGGCCTTCCATTCCAAGGCGGTCAGATCCCGCTCGGGCTGCGGGAGCCAGTACCGCCGCGCCTCCAAGTGTGGGTTCCCCGGGCTGAGCTGCCGGAGCGCGCGACTCTGTTCCCGCGAGACGGCTCCGTCGTCGACGCCGAGCAGGACCCGCACGACGCGGCCCCGCTCGCACAGCACGACCCGACCGGCGATCACGTCGTCGACCGCTTCGACGTCGCGAAGGATCGAGGCCGCCGCGACCGGCGAGGCGGCGGGAACGTCGACCGAGATCACCTTCAGCCCGAGCAACGCGGGGCTCGGCCAAACCTCTCGACCGAGGTAGAATCCCCGGGCCCGCCAAGCATGGATCCGGGCCCTAACGGCTACTGAGCTCAGGCCGACCTGGGGCGCGATGTCGCACGAGCTGACCCGCGGATCGACGACCCACGACGACATCCACAGACGAGCCTCGCCATCCCGGGACATGGCCCGGAGAATCCCGAGATCCGTCGTATCAGGGAGGTGTTGCTGAGCGACGAGACCCTCACCCGGTAGGGTCTGCGCCGGAGGCGCGGGTACGAGGCATGACTGCCCGGCGCGGAAGGTCGCGGACGTGTCCCCCCGGTGGACTCACCGAGGAACGTGTTCTCGGTACAAGAACAGCAGGTCAACCGGACTTGAGAGCGTCGCGTTCCGTCAAGGGACGGCCGACGCTCCGCACGAAGGCATACCCCGAAATACGCTGTTCCGCCGTAGACCGGTGCTAGGGCGCCTCCGGCGATCCAGGGGCGGAGTCCGGCGGCATCCTAGCCTTCTTCGCCCGTCTTCTTCAGAACGGCCAGCGCCTTGAGCGTGATCCACTTGCTCGGACGGCCGGCGGGCTCGATCACGAGCGGCTTCAGCCGCTTCGCGTCCGGAAAGATCTTGGTCCCGGGTCCGAGGTCGGGATGCACCTTGTCGAGCACCCACGTCCCGTCGCGTCGACGCTTCTCGCGAAGGACCTCCAAGGCCGGCCGTAACCGTCGGTCCCCGGCGAACCCGAGCCGGGTGAGGAGGTCGAGGCCGAGGAGAAGGTCGTAGT
>JAWOKS010000044.1:0-4257 GCA_033854115.1 Thermoplasmata archaeon | reverse complement strand
ACCCGCCCTCGGCCCCGCCTCCGCCGGCGTACTACGGGGGCCGACCCCTCGGCGGTCGCACGGGGCCCTCCCCCGAGACTCGCGAGCGCGACGTCGGGGCCCTCCGTTGGGTACGACTCGCCGCGATCCTCGCCCTCGTGGCCGGGGTCGCGGGGATCGCCGCCAATTGGATCTTCAACGCGCTGAGCTTCCTCACGGTCACCTCGACGACCTCGGGGTCGGTCGTGAGCGTCGGACCGCTCGTCTCACTCGAGGCGTACCTCGCGGTGGTCCTCGTGCTCGCCGTCACGGAGCTCGCGCTGCTCCGGGCCGGTTTCTGGCTCCTCTCCGGTGTGGACGAGTCGTTCTCGACGCCGTCCTCGCTCGCGATCGTGGCCATGGCGGGGATGGTGATGGTCGTCCTCGGCGTCGTCGTGTTTCTCGACGCGCTCGTCCGGGCGGTCGAGTGCTCGGGTGCGGGCAATCCGCTCTCCTCCGCGTGCCTCGGGAACGGGGAGTTCCTCGGGTCCATCGCGCTGCTCGGCATCGGGGCGATCGTAGCGCTCGTGGGGTACATCGGGGTCCTCATCGGCCTCTGGCGCCTGGGGACCCGCTACAACGACTCGATGTTCAAGGTCGGCGCCATCCTCCTGATCTTCCCGTTCCTCAACCTCGTCGGAGCGATCCTGATCCTCATCGGGGCGAATGCGGCCCTGCGCCAAGCGGAGGGGGCCACGACGTTCGCCCCGGCGGGATCGTTCTAGGCGCGGGGCTTCGAGCGGCGTTCGGGGCGCGCGGGGTCCGAGGGGCTCTCTCCCCCAGGGTCGACCGGGAACCGCGGCGCAAGCCTAAATGCCCCCAACCCTCGGCCGGCTCGTGGCAGCCCCCTCGGGACCGAGCGCAGAGGGAGGAGGCGCGCGCTCCGCCCCCGGTCGGGAGATCCTCGAGACCCTCGACTCGGCGCGGCTCCAGAAGTTCCACTTCCGGGCGATCCTGGTCGCCGGGATGGGCTTCTTCACGGACGCCTACGACCTGTTCGTCATCTCGCTCGTCATTCCGATCCTGGTCCAGCTCTTCGAAGGCGGGGTGATCGACAAGACCCAGATCGGGCTGCTCGCCTCCTCGGCCCTCATGGGCGCGGCCGTCGGCCAGCTCCTGTTCGGCTGGCTGGGCGACCGCGTGGGCCGGCGCAAGGTCTACGCGATCACGCTCACGATCATGGCCGTCGGCGCCGTCGGGAGCGCGCTCAGCGTCCCGGTCGCGGGCCTGTCGACGATGTCGGTCCTCACCCTGTGGCGGTTCGTCCTCGGCGTCGGCGTCGGGGGCGACTACCCGCTCAGCGCGACGATCATGAGCGAGTACTCGAACGTCCGGAGCCGCGGCCGCCTCGTCGCGAGCGTCTTCGCGATGCAGGGCTTCGGCCTCCTCACCGGAGCGGCGGCCAGCCTCGCCGCCGTCTACCTCCTCCCGAACCTCGACGTCGCCTGGAGGGTCATCCTCGGCTTCGGGGCGGTCCCCGCCCTCGTGACGGTCTACTACCGCACCGGCTTCCCCGAGACCCCCCGCTTCAGTCTCGCCCAGGGGCAGGCGCAGGAGGCGGCCCGGGCCGTGCGCTCGCTCACGGGGCAGACGGTGGCGCCCACGGCCGCCCTCGGGGCGTTCCGGGTCCCGTTCCGCCAGATCGTCCGTACGTACGGCCTCCTCATCGTGGGGACCGCGACCACCTGGTTCCTGCTCGACGTCGCGTTCTACTCGACGGGGATCTTCAATCCGCTCATCCTGAAGCAGATCGGCTTCGCGAGCGCGGGGGAAGGCATCGTGGGCGAGGTGCGTCGCCTGGCCCTCGGGAACATGCTCCTCGCCCTGATCGCCGCGGTTCCGGGCTACTGGGCGGCGGTCGCCCTCATCGACCGGGTCGGACGGCGGCCTTTGCAGTTCATCGGCTTCGGCGTCATGGCCGGGGCGTTCCTGCTCCTCTCCCTCGACTGGGGGAGCTTGGTCGACGTCCTACCCGCGTTCCTCGCGGTGTACGGCCTCACGTTCTTCTTCGCGAACTTCGGCCCGAACACGACCACGTTCGTCTATCCGAGCGAGGTCTTCCCGACCGCGTTCCGTACGACCGGGGGTGGGATCGCCGCCGCCGCGGGCAAGGTCGGGGCGGTCGTCGCGGTCTTCCTGTTCCCGACCCTGCTCGTCGCGTTCGGCCTCCCGTGGTTCTTCGGCCTGCTCGCGATCGTCTCGTTCCTCGGGTTCGTGATCACGCTCGCCCTTCTTCCCGAGACCTCCCGACGGTCTCTCGAGGACACGTCCGGGGAGGACGAGCTCGCCGTCCTCGTGCGTCGCTTCTCCACGTACCTGAGGGCGCTCTCGCTCACGATCGCGCAGGGGGCGACCGGCCTGCGCGAGCTCCTTCGCGACCCCGCCCACGACCGCGACGCGAAGGTCGCCCGGATCCGCGCGATCGAGCACGACGCCGACGAGGAGGTGCACCGCATCTTCGTCGAGCTCAACAACCGGAAGCTCTCGGCGGAGGTCCGCGGCGAGGTCGGGCACCTCGCGAGCAGCCTCGACGACATCATCGACGGGATCGAGGCGGTCAGCGCCCGCGTGAAGACCTACGACCTCGACCGCGCCCGGCCCGAGCTGCTCCGGTTCGCGGACATCGTGGTCGCCTGCGTCGACCAGGTGGGGAACGGCATCCTCGGCCTGGACGAGCTCTACCGTGGGGCGTCCGGAAATCTCGACCGGGCGATCATCGAGGTCAACCGGCTCGAGAACGAGGCCGACGATCTCCTTCGGGACCTTCTCGAGACGCTCTTCACCGAACGGGACCCGATCCAGATCCTGAAGTGGAAGGACTTCTACGAGCGGCTCGAAGTCATCACCGACCGGTGCGAGGACGTGACGGACGTCTTCCAGGACCTCGAGGTACGGTACGCGCCCGCCACGTAGGACCCGCGCCGTAGGTCGTTCGACCCGAGATCGGGCCCCGGGCCTCGAAGGCTGGACCCGGGTCGGCGCCTCGCTCGTTCCCGTCCGGGGGAGGCGCTCGTTTTCCCACCCGGGTGAACCCGGTCCGGAACTGGGCCAAAGGCGCGACCGCCAGCACGCCCGCTCCGGACTTCTTAACTGCCCGGCGTAGCTCAACATTCCGCCCGCGGCACCGGGCCGAGCGTGTGCGATGGTGTTCGAGAAGTCCGAAACGTGGACGTTCGGGAGCCCCTCTGCGCCGGAGCTCCTTGCCTCGTCCCAGGAGTTCTGGACTCGGCGCGGCTACACCCTGCAATCCACCAGCCCATCGAGCTTCCAAGGCCGATCGTTCCACTCCACGCTCGGGATCTACCGGGTCGTCGAGGTCCTGACCTCTGCCTCGGGGGGGGGATCGACCGTCCAGCTGCGCTACCGGGCGGATGTCCGCGCCGACGTGGCGGCGGGCGGTGCCATCGTGGCCGTGCTGCTCTTGCCGGTGGCGGTGGTGGGGGCGGCGATCTCCTGGCACGAGTACGAGGCGGACTGGTCCCGCGAGCGGTGGGATTTTTGGAACTTTCTCGTCCAAACCGCCCAAGCGAAGCCCACGACCGCAGGAACGCCCCCACCGCCTCCCGCGCCACCAGTAACCGCTCCCGCTCCTCCACCCCCTCCGCCTCCGGGGCCCGTTCCGTCCGCCGTCGTCGCCGCCCCGTCGCACTGCGCTTCCTGCGGCGCGGCGCTAACAGGGCAGGGTAAGTTCTGCTCCTCCTGCGGGGCGGCCGCCGCGCCACCCTGAGACGTACCCCGGTGGCCGGGCCCTCTCGGAAGTCCGGCGGCGTGGGATCGACCGGGGCCGGGATCGCGGCGCGAGCTGCCTACCGACCGCCGCCGGTCAACTCGGAGGGCACGGGAAGACCCGCGTCGAGTTCGACGCGGTCCCCTGGAAGGTCACGACCACCACCGTCACGTTGTAAATCCCGCACGCAGGGAACGTGTGCGTGACGGCTGCTCCGAACGCGGGTCCGCTGCCGTCCCCGAAGTCCCACGCGAACGTGTAGGGCGGAAGCCCCCCGTGGGCCGTGGCGAACAGGTCCAGGGACCGGCAGGTCGGTGGCGAGAACGAGACGACGAAGCAGGACCTCGAGTGGACGTTCAGGATGCTGACCGAGAGCGGACCGGGGCGCTCGAAGGGAGGCGGCGTCCCGCTGGTGGGGGGAATTCCCACGACCAGCCCGGCGACGACCACGACCGGGGCCACCACGAGCACCACGAGGGCCAGCAACGGTCCGGCCACAGCCCGTTCGTTCC
>JAWOKS010000043.1:0-20697 GCA_033854115.1 Thermoplasmata archaeon | reverse complement strand
GAGAGCCGCGCCGCGGTCGCCACATTTGTCGGCAGCCGGCGTCGCCGGAACGGCTAGCGGTCAGGGTTCCCGAACCACCGAGGTCGCCTTGGCCCGACCAACCGAATCACGGCTTCCCCAGTTGATGCGCGAGCATCTTATTCTCCGCTCGCCGGAGGAGCTCGGCCGTGGTCGACCGGCTCACGCCCAAGATCCGCGAGATCTCCCGAAGATTCGAGCGACGGGGAAATGCGTAGAACCCCAGACGATAGGCCGTCTCCAGCGCCGTCGCCTGCCGCGGAGTGAGAGTTCGCGCCGGGACGAATTGCCGCATTCGGAGAATTGCGGAAGGAGCCTTTCCCGGTCTCCCCGGCGCCGAGGAGACGGCGCGAAGGGTGGCCGAGCTTCTCGGAACCACGAGGGTCCATCTGGACGTTCCCTCGGGCCGGCGGGTCGAACCAAAACGGCAGGTAGCGCAGATCGCTCCCGTTTCAAACACGCTTCGGCATGGCTCGGGTAGGGCCGTGACCGCCCGGATAAACCGGCGGGAGGTCGAGGGAGACAGTACCGTGAGTCCCTTGATATCCGACCGGTGCCGCAGGTGTCGCTCCGCCGCTCCCAGGTCTCCCGGGTCGCCGATCAGCTCCACGACCTGCAGCAGATCGGCGGCGGCCCTTCCCATCGGTCGGCAGACGTCGATTCGCGCACGTAGGTTCCACTGCTCCGTCACGTCGCGAATCCAATGTGGAGAGGGGTCAGCGTCCACGTCGACCTCCACAAGGGGCAGGTCGAGCGGAACTGGGTGGGAGGGGTCGAACGGCGGAGCCGCCCCATCCGGGTCCTCCCCGGAACGCCGGGATCGCTTCTTCGCCAAGCCTTCCCGCTTCACGAACCGACCGACAATGTCTCGACACGCTCTCCAGATAATGACGGTTTCATCTTCTTTGGTTCGGTCCGGCCGACGGAGAACAACTCCGGGCGGGCCCGAGGGGATTCGAACCCCTGACCTTGCGGTTAAGAGCCGCCTGCTCTACCGGGCTGAGCTACGGGCCCACGACGGGCCGGGCGGACCCGACCCCCTCCCATAAAGGCTCCCGGTTCCCGCGCAACGTCAACGGGTTCGGCAGCGCCACGACCAGGGGTGGTGAAGTCTACACGTGGAGCCGCTCGAGGGCGGCCCCAACCATGAGGGGGAAGAGGACCGTCACATCACCCTCGACGGTCGTGTGGCGGGCCGAAGGCTTCACCTTGCCCCAGGAGACCGCTTCGCGCGTCCGCGCTCCCGAGAGGCTCCCGTCCCACTCTACCGCGGTCGTGACGTACAGTGCGGCATCGAGGCCGCCCCGGAACTGGTTCCACCAGATCGTGTGGTGCTTCGAGATGCCGCCGCCGAGCATCACCGCGCCCGACCGCTTCGCCTCGTAGACGAGGTCGGCGAGCGCCTGCTCGTCGGAGAGGAGGTCGAGGGTGAGCGCCTTGTGGTCCTGCCAGAACAGCCAGAGCTGGGACCCGACGGCGCCGTCGGTGAGCCCCGGGACGAAGACCGGGACGTCCCGCTCGTAGGCCGCCCGCAGGAGGCTCGAGGTCGCCCGCGCGGGGATCGCCTCCCCGATCGCGCGCGCGAGCGCCCGCCCGGAGAGCGTCCGCGTGCCGGCGCGCCAGAGCCGCTCGAGGATCGCGCGCATCTTCCGCTCGATGATCGTGCCGTAGTTCGCCTGGGGGATCACGAGGTTCCCGAGGCGGTAGAGCCGGCGGCGGTGGAGCTCGGCGTCATCGAGGTCCCAGGCGCCGTGGTAGTACGGGCGGAACGCCCGGGCGAGGTCGTGGTCGAGCGTCCCGCAGGTCGTCACGATCGCGTCAACGTACCCGGCGCGCACGAGCGAAGCGAGGACGCCCCGCGTGCCCGTCGCCACGATGTCGGCAGGGAACGAGAGGAAGAGCGTCATCTCCCGGTCGCGGAGCATCCGGCCGAGGAGCTCGGCGCCCTCGGCGACCTGCTTCGCGCTGAACCCCCCACCCTCCCCCATCCGCCGGACGAGGGTGGCGAGCGAGGGGCGGTCGTCGACCCGGACGTCGTCGACCCGGCGCGGCACGTCGCCCGGGAACCGTCCGGGGTTAAAGCCCCCCGGTGAGACCGAACGTGAGCGAGCGGTAGAGAAGGGCGTACGTGACGAGGTAGCCCGCGATCGCCCCTCCGTTGAGGAACGGGAGCCCGGCCTGGGGGTTCCCGCCCGCGAGCCGACGGAGCAGGACCGCGTAGCCGACGAGCGAGCCGGCGAGGACGCCGAGCGCGACGAGAAGGTTCGCTCCGACCCCGAGAACGACCGGGGCGACGGGGAGCCAGACGAACGCGCTCACGACGAGCGTCCCCGGGATCACGACGTCCCCGAGCCCCATGAAGAGCGCCCCGCGCTCCTCGAGGGGCTGGCCGCGCTGCTCGCGGAGCGGCGGCGCGCTCGGGTAGTCGTAGCCCGACGTCTCGGGCATCACCATGAGGATCGGCAGCTTGAGGTCGGTGACGAGGTCGGCGAGGCTCACCATGTGCTTCGTGCGATAGACCGCGATCGCATCGTAGACCATCAGGATCGAGAGGAGGAGCAGGGCGGGGAGGATCCCGAAGGAGATGCCGAGGATGGCGATCAGCGCGCCACCGGCGGCGAACCCGGCGAGATCGACGACGTACCACTGCGGCTCCATGAGGAGGGCAAGGTAGAGCCCCGCGCTCACCATCGCCGCGACCGTGAGCGCGGGGACGAGCACGACCTCGGCGCCGTAGGGCGGAAGGAGGATCCCGGACGGTGGGACGAGCGCGAACGTCGCGAAGAGCGTGATGTAGAGCGCGGAGGCGATCCCCATGAGGAGGACCTGGCGCAGCGCGGCGAGCCCCCCCCGCCGTCGGGCGAAGAGGAGGAGGACGAGCGGGGCGACGACGATGACGACCAGGATGAGGAGCGGCGCGGTCGGGCTCTGGGGGTTCGAGGTCGTCGCGAGCCCCTCCGCGCGGAACGGCTGGGCGAGGGCGAGCCCGACGAGCTGGGCCCCCACGTAGAGCGCGGGAAGCCCGAGCCAGCGGCCGCTCCGCATGGCGGGTTACGGCTGGACGACCGCGTAGGCGTTGTTGCCGAGGACCTTCGTCACCTTCGCGTTGACGGTCGCCCCACGCTGGACCGCGCCGGTCACGAAGATCACGAACCCGTCCTTCTTCGCAACGCCGTCGCCCCGCCGTCCGAAGTCCTCGATCGTGAGCCGGTAGACCTCCCCGACGACGACCGGCGTCTTCGGCTTCTCGGGCTCGACCGTGCGGCGGACCGTGACGGGCCGCTGCGCGCCGCACGCCTCGCAGACGAGCAGCGTCAGGCGGCCCTCCTTCTTGAGGTGGGTATCGGGCCGCTTGCACTCGGTGCAGACGACGTACTTCGCCGTGTAGTCCCGGAGCTTGAGGGCGATCGCCTCCTTCGCGAGGCGCGACTTGAGGACGCCGCGGGGGAGGTCGAGCACCCCGGGGCAGCCGAACTCGCGGGCGAGGTGGCCGATCACGTGGTCGGGCGGCCGGCGGAGGACGGCCGCGATCTCCTGGAAGTTCCGCACGACCGTGTTCCGTCCGTCCGTCATCACGTCCGGCTCGGGGACCACGAACCGCTCCGCTCCGGCGCGCACGGGCGGCAGCTTCGCCCGGGCCCTCTCGAGCAGGACCGCGTACGGCTCCATCGCGCGGGCGCCCAGCCGAAGGCGAGGGATAACCCTTCCCCGGCTCAGGTCGCGGGGAAGTCCTCGAGCGCGTCGAGGACCTTCGTGAGGTCGTGGTCGAGGACGATCCGGTGGGCCGCCCGGCGGATCGCCTCGTCCTCGGGCCGGAACGCGACCCCCACGCGGCTCCGCCGGAACAGTCCGACGTCGATCTCGGAGTTGCCGACGCTCGCGGTCTCGGCCGGCGCAACCGCGAGCTGGCGCTGGAGCGCCTCGAGGACCCCCTCCTTCCCGTGGATCGGGACGCGGACGAT
This sequence comes from Thermoplasmata archaeon, assembly GCA_033854115.1. Lineage (GTDB taxonomy): Archaea > Thermoplasmatota > Thermoplasmata > Lutacidiplasmatales > UBA184 > Lutacidiplasma. The sequence continues at coordinate 16,717 of JAWOKS010000043.1, read as the reverse complement.
CCCCTCGCCCGTGAGGCGCCCCCGGGCGTCGACCCGGAAGCCGTTCGCGAGCGCGACGTCGATGCGGAGCTCGCGCGCGACCCTCCGGGCGAGGAGATCGATCCCGCCGCTCACGATCGCGGTCCGGACCCCGCGGGCGCGGAGCCCCCCGACGAGCGCGGCGGCCCCCGGCATCAGGGGGACCTCCGCGAGGATCGCCTCGAGCTCGTCGAGCGCGAGGTCGGGGCGGTGGCGGCGCCAGATCACGAGGTCCGAGCGGATGAACTCCTCGTCGTCGATCTCGTTCGCGAGGAAGCGGCGCAGGCCCTCCGCGTTCCGGTCGCCGAAGTGCTCGTGGACGGCCGCCCAGGAGCTCGGGACGTCGACGAGCGTGCCGTCCATGTCGAAGGCGACGAGCCTAAGCACGGTCCCCCCGGCCGATCGCGTCGGCCCGGGCGAGGACCTCGTCGCTCGGCCGCACGGCCCACGCGGCGAGGTTCTCCTCAACCTGGCCGGGCCGGCTCGCGCCGAAGACGGGGGCGGCGCCCCGCGCGCGGAGCCAGTGGAGCGCGATCGAGGCGAGCGGCACGCCCTCCTCCCGCGCGAGGGTGCGCAGGGCGCGCGCGCGGGTCGCAATCTCGGGAAGGCACGACGCGCCGAAGAGGTTCTGCGCGAACTGGCGGACCGCGCTCGGCACCTTCCCGCCGTCGAGGTAGCGGCCGTTGAGGAGCCCGCGCGCGAGCGGCGTGTACGCCTCGAGGAGGATCCCGTGGTCCCGGCAGTACGGCGCGACCGCGTCCGCGTCCTCGCGGTCGACGAGGCTGCAGCGGACCTGGTCGACGACGATCCTCGCCTCGGCGAGGTGACGCGACGCTTCCTCGAGCTCCGCGACCGAGAAGTTCGAGACGCCGATCGCCCCGATCCGCCCCTCCTTCCAGAGCGCCTCGAGGGCGGGCATCGTCTCCCCGAGCGGCACGTGGGGGTCGGGCGCGTGCACCAGGTAGAGGTCGACCGAGCGGCGGCCGAGCCGCTCGAGGCTGTTGATGAGCGCGGCCCGCACCTGGTTCGGTCGCAGGTGCTCCCAGGAGACCTTGGTCACGACGTAGGCGTCCGCGCCTCCCCCCGCCGCCCGCCGGAGGACGTCGCCGAGGACCCGCTCGGAGCGCCCCGCCCCGTAGACCTCGGCCGTGTCGAACCAGCGGATCCCAAGCTCGTAGGCCCGGGCGATCGCGGCCTTCGTCCGGACCTCGTCCGCGGTCGTCCAGCGTCCGAGCGCCCAGAGACCGAGGCCGAGCGCGGGGTGCGGCTTCGCCGACCCGGGGAGCGGGAACGCCTCGGGCCGGACCACCTTGACTCCCGGGGCCTTCGGCCGCTTCCCCGTAGGGCGGGCGGGGTGGCGAGGTCGCGCGGCGGGGCTCATGAAGCGGGGGCCTCCCCGAGGTGGCGGTCGATCCGTGCGATCCGCTCCTGGAGCTCGGCGGCGCGGCGCCGGTGTTCCTCGACGACGGGCGGCGGGGCGCGGTCGAGGAACCCCCGATCGTCGAGCCGGCCCCGGGCCTTCGCGAGCAGCGCGGCGAGCCGCTCGCGTTCCCGGGCGAGCGTCTCCCGGCTCGCCGGGGCCTCGGTCGGCCGCTCGAGATGGCACTCGCCGAACGCCGCCACACGGCTTGCGACGTTCGCGGGCCCCGCCTCCGCGGGAGCGAGGAGCGTGAGCTCCCCGAGACGAGCGAGATGGACGATCGTCGCGCGCTGCGCCTCGAGCGTCCGCGCGACCTCCTCGCCGCTCGGGCGGATCCAGCCCCTCGGCGTCAGGTCGACCCCGACGTCCTCGTCGGCCCTGAGGTTCCGGAAGAGCCGGACCGCTTCGAGGACCGGTTCCATCTCGGCCTCCGCGGCCGGGTCGGGCATCACCTCGGCGGCGGCCGGCCAGCGGACCGTCGCGAGCAGCTCCCCGTCGTGCGGGAGGGCGTGCCAGAGCTCCTCCGTCACGTGCGGCACGAACGGGTGCAGCAGCCGAAGGGTCCGCTCGACGACGAACAGGAGCGTCGCCTGCGCGTCCCGACGCGCCGGCTCGCCGCGTCGTCCTGCGAGCGCCTCCTTGGTGATCTCGACGTAGCGGTCCGCGAGGTCGTGCCAGACGAACCCGTGGAGGGCGAGGGCGGCCCGGCTCGGGGCGAAGGAGGCGAGGGACTCCTCGACCTCGGCCGCGGTGCGGCGGTACCGTTCGACGATCCAGCGGTGCTCGAGCGCGGTCACCGCCCCCCGGCGAGGCGGGCCGGCGGGAGCCGCGGTGCCGGCCGGCAGCTGGGAGAGCGTGAACCGGACGAGGTTCCACAGCTTCGTGAGGAAGTTCCGGCCCCCGTCGAGGGCCGACGGGCCGAACGGTCCGTCCTCGTCGGTCGGGTTCGGAAAGACGAGCGCGAAGCGGAGGGTGTCGGCCCCGCGCTCCCGAACGACCGCGAGCGGGTCCGGCGAGTTGCCGAGGTGCTTCGACATCCGGCGCCCCTGCTCGTCGCGCATCATCCCGGTGAAGTAGACGTCGGAGAACGGCCGGCCGCCCGTGAACCGGTAGCCGGCCATCATCATCCGTGCGACCCAGAAGAACATGATGTCGCGGCCGGTGACGAGGACGTTCGTCGGGTAGTAGTGCTCGAGCTCGCCCGTCCGCTCGGGCCAGCCGAGGGCGGCGAACGGCCAGAGCCACGAGGTGAACCAGGCGTCGAGCACGTCCGGGTCCGGGCGGAACTCCCGCCCGTGGCACGCCGGGCACTCGGTCGGGGGATCCGACGCCACGACCTCCGCGCCGCACGCGGTGCAGTAGTCGACCGGGATCGGGTGGCCCCAGAGGACCTGGCGTGAGATGCACCAGTCTTGGATTTCCTCCATCCATCGGAAGAACGTGAGGGCCCACCGCTCGGGGTGGATGCGGATCTCCCCCCGCTTCACGGCGTCCACAACCGGGCGCGCGAGCGGGGCCATCCGGACGAACCACTGGACGCTGAGGCGGGGCTCGATCACCTCCTCCGAGCGCTCCGAGCGGGCGACCGAGTGCCGGTACGGCGCGCGCCCGACCAAGAGGCCGTCGCGTTCGAGCCGCTCGGTCGCGCGGCGGCGCGCCTCCTCGCGGTCGAGCCCGCGGAACTCCTCCGGCACGGCCGGGCCGACAAGGCGAGCGCGCTCGTCGAAGATCTCCGCGGGGGCCTCGAGTCCGGGGTGGCGGAGGAAGACCTCCCGGTCGACGAGGTCGTGGCGCGGGGTGACCTTGAGGGCCCCCCCGCCGAACGTCGGGTCGACCGCGGCGTCCGCGATGACCGGCACGACCCGGCCGACGAGCGGCACGACCACCGAGCGGCCGACGGCGGCGCGGTACCGCGCGTCCTCGGGGTGGACCGCGACCGCGATGTCCCCGAAGATCGTCTCGGGGCGGACGGTCGCCACGTCGATCCCTCCCGGGCTCCCGTCCGCCCAGCGGTAGCGCACGGTGACCAGCTCGTCGTCCTCCTCCGTCCGGACGACCTCGAGGTCGGAGATCGCCGTTCGGAGGCGCGGATCCCAGTTCACCATCCGCTCGCCCCGGTAGATGAGGCCCGCGCGGTAGAGCGCGACGAACGCTGCCCGGGTCGCCCGCGCGCTCGCCGGGTCCATCGTGTAGCGGTAGCGGCTCCAGTCGACCGAGATGCCCGCCGCCCGGGTCTGCTCGCGGATCGTGCGCTCGTGCTCGTCCTTCCAGGACCGGAGCGCCTCGAGCGCCGCGTCGCGGGAGAGCTCCTCGAAGCGGACCTTCTCGCGCGCGAGCCGGCGGCGGACCTCGACCTGCGTCGCGAGGCCGGCGTGGTCCAGTCCCGGGACCCAGAGGGTCGGGAGCCCCCGCATGCGCGCCCGGCGGGCCAGGATGTCCATCACCGTGTCGCCGAGCATGTGGCCGATCGTGAGGACCCCCGTGACGTTCGGCGGCGGAAGGACGAGGGAGAACGTCGCGGGCCCGTCCGGTCGCTCCGGGGCCCGGAAGGCGCCCGCGCGCTCCCAGGCCGCCTGCCAGCGGGCCTCGATCGGTCCGGGCTCGAACCGCGGGGCGAGCGGGGCGGCGCTCAGGTCGCCCCCCTCCCGAGAGCGATCGGGGCGACGACCGCGAGCTCTCCGAGCGCGAGCGCCGCCATCCCTCCCAGCCCAAGCCCGGCGAAGACCGCGAGGGGCGCGGCGGCGACCACGACGCCCGGAAGCGAGGCGAACAGGATGCGCCAGGCGCCGGCGTAGAGGTTGGTCACCGCGAGGCCGCGCGTCCGGGACCAGCGGAAGAGCAGCGCGAGCTCGAGGAGCCCGGCGGCGACGACCGCGGGGAGCTCCGCCCCGACGAACGCGGCGAAGAGGAGCGGGGCGCCGACCTTGAGGTCGGTGAGGCCGAGGACGATACCGCTCGCAACGAGGTAGATCGCCGCGAGGAGAGTGACCTTGCCGAGCGCGATCGCCCGCGACGGGAGCGGGAGCGTGCGGGCGTAGGCCTGCGCGATCACCTCGAGCGCGAAGAAGGCGGGCCCAAAGAAGATTGCGAGAAGGGCGGCGGCGCTGACCGCCCCGAAGGCGAGGTTCCGCGCCGCCGACGGGCTCGGGGAACCGGCGAAGGTGACGAGACCGAGGGCGAGGGCGTCGAGGAGCGGCAGGAGGATCAGGAACGCGTAGCCCGGCGTCCGGCTCGCGAGCCGGAGGTCCTTCGTGAGGACCGCGAACGGGGCCCGCTGCGGGCGCACCGCGAAGCTCTGCGGCGGCACGGCCCCCGGCTCCGCCGGCGGCACGAGGGAGAGACTGACCGCCGCCCGGAACATCCAGACGGTGGCCCAGACCGCAAGGGCGAGGTAGGCGGCCCCGGCGCCGAGGACGAGCGCGGTCGCGCCGGGGTCCAGGCCGAGGCTCGCGGTCCCGCCGGCCGCGAGGGGGGTCCAGGCGGCGAGGGCGAGGGGGTACGTCCCGACGAGGACCGCCTCGGGGACGCCGTGCGGGCCGCCGACGAGGTCCGCGAGCGCGGTGAAGAACGTCGGGGAGGCCGTCACGAACGCGAGCAGGCCGAACGCGGGCAGGAGCCAGAGGACGAGGTACGCCCACCGCACGATCGCCCGGCCGCCCCCGCCCCGCGCCCCGAGGATCCTCCGCACGAAGAAGCGGCCCGTGAGGAGGGCGAGAGCGAGGGCGAAGCCGACCGCGCTCAGGGCGAGCGGGACGCTCGCGAGGGCCGCCCACGGCCCGAGGGCAAGGCCGACGCCGATCGGGGTGAGGATGAGGACGACCCCCGCGGGAAGATCGAAGAGACGCACGTAGAGGAGGCCGGCGACCCGACGGAGAGTCGCCCGGTCGATCGGCAGGGGCTCGAGGACGGGCACGACCGCGCTCGTGAGGAACGCCGGCAGCGCCTGGAGCCCGGTCCACCAGAGGAGAGCGACCTCGAGGCCCGCGAGGCCCGTGAGGACGCCCGCCTCGTAGAGCCCGTCCGGGAGGGCGAACGGGAGGAACGTGGAACGGTCCGCCGCGCTGAGGTGGAGGAGCCCCGACGCGCCGAGCACGAGGAGCCCGAGGAGGCCCGCGATGAGCGCCTTGCTCTGCGCGACCCGGCGCCGGGCCCGCGCCACCATCGTGCGCCCCTCCGCCGGGGGGACGGGATTGCCGAGGCGGAACGAGTACGTCGCCTGGAGGGCGAGCTCGTTGAACGCGACCCGGCCGAGCCTCCAGGCCTCGCGCCAGCCCATCTCAGCGTCCGTCGAGGGCGTCGACCGCTTCCGCGAGCCCCTCGTCCTCGCGAGTCAGGCGGAGGAAGACCTCCTCGAGCGAGGCGTCGCCGCGCGCGACCCGCGCGCGCAGCTCCGCGAGCGTACCCTCGGCCCGGAGGACGCCCCGGTCGAGGATGCCGACGCGCCCGCAGAGCTCCTCCGCGACCTCCATCGTGTGCGTGGAGAACAGCACGCCGCGCCCCTCCGCGGTGACGTAGCGGACGAGGAGCTCCTTCACGATCCGGACGCTCCGCGGGTCGAGGCTGTTGAGCGGCTCGTCGAGGACGAGGAGCGGGGGCTGGTGGAGGAGCGCCGCGATGAGGAGGACCTTCTGGCGGGTCCCGTTCGAGAGGGTCGCGATCGGCTCCTCGAGCTCGCGGTCGAGCCGGAACGCCTCGGCAAAGGCGCGGAGCCGGTCGGACGCGACCGTCCGGTCGAGCCGGCGCACCCCGGCGACGAACTCGACGAACTCCCGCGGGGTGAGCGCGTCGTAGAGCAGCGCGGTCTCGGGAACGAACCCGATCCGCTCCTTCGCCCCGGTCCCGTCGCCGACCGGGTCCCGGCCGAAGACACGGATCGTCCCTCCGCTCGGACGGACGAGCCCGACGATCGCCTTGATCGTGCTCGACTTCCCCGCCCCGTTCGAGCCGAGGAGGCCGTAGATCTCGCCCGGACGGACCTCGAGCGAGATCCCGTCGACGGCCCGGTGCTCCCCGTAGTCGACCGCGAGCCGCTCGATCACGAGCGGCCGGGCCGTCTCCCCGTCCCCGGGCGCGCCCATCGGCGCGTTACGGGCCGGAGGAGCGGATAAGCCGGTCGGCGGCCGCGCCCTGCGCCCGCACGAGGGGGAACAGGAGGACGTCCTTGATCGACGGGAGGCCGAGGAGCGCCATCAGGATCCGGTCGATCCCGAGGCCGATGCCGGCGGTCGGGGGCAGACCGTAGCGGAGGGCGCGGACGAAGTCCTCGTCGTAGGCGTACCGGTCGTCCCCCCGCTCGCCGAGCTGCTCGCGGAAGCGCCGCTCCTGCTCGTCCGGGTCGTTGAGCTCGGTGTACGCGTTGCCGAGCTCGTAGCCCGGGGCGAAGATCTCGAACCGTTCGACGCGCCCGGGCTTCGAGCGGTGGCGCTTCGCGAGCGGGGTCGTTGCCGCCGGGTGGTCGACCACGAACGTCACGCGGTCGATCGTCGGCTCGACGTACTTCTCGAACAGCTTGTCGAGGAACGTGCCGCTCGACGAGCTGTCCGGGACGGTCGAGCCGGCGCGGCGCGCGAGCTCGCGCAGCTCGTCCCGGCCCTTCGCGAGGAGGTTCGGGATCCCGCTCCGCCGCTCGAGCTCCTCGACGAAGTCGAGCGTGGGGAAGGGGGGACGGAAGAGGGCCGCCCCCCGCGCGGCGGCGGGGTCGTCGGGGAGGAGCTCGAGGGTCCGCTCGGCGAGGCGGGCGAACAGCCGCTCGGTGAACCCGCGCAGGTCGTGGTAGTCGGCGTACGCCCAGTACGCCTCGAGCTCGGTGAACTCGGGCGAGTGGGTCGAGTCGAGGTCCTCGTTGCGGAACGCCTTGCCGAGCTCGTAGACCTTCTCGAAGCCACCGACGAGCAGGCGCTTCAGCGGCAGCTCGAGGGCGATGCGGAGCTGGAGGGCGTCGCCGAGGTAGTTCGAGCGCGTGACGAACGGCGCCGCCGCCGCGCCGCTCGCGATGGGCAGGAGGACCGGCGTCTCGACCTCGAGGAACCCCGCGTCGTCGAAGAACCTCCGTGTCTCCCGGAGGAGGAGCGTCCGGACGCGGAACCTCCCGCGGGCCTCCTCGGAGGCGAGGAGGTCGAGGTAGCGGCGCCGGACCTTCGCCTCGGTGTCCTGGAGGCCGTGGTACTTGTCCGGCGGAGGCGCGATCGCCTTCGCGAGGAGGGTGAGCGTCTGCACGGCGAGCGACGGCTCGCCCCGGCGTGACACCTCGGGCCGGCCCTCGGCGCCCACGAGGTCCCCCGGATCGAGGTCCGCGAGCCAGGTCCGATAGGCCTCCTCGCCGAGGACGTCGGCCCGCAGGAGCAGCTGGATCGTGCCCGCCGCGTCCACGAGATCGGCGAAGGCCGTGCGGCCGTGCTCCCGGATCGCGCGCAAGCGTCCGCCGACCCGCAGGGTGCGGTCCTCCCGCGACGTGCCGGGCGCGAGACCCTCGCAGTCCGCCCGCACCGCGTCCGTTCCGACCCGGTCGGGGAAGTTCCAGGGGAACGGCTCCTCGCCCCGCTCGCGCAGGCGCGCCAGCTTCCCGCGGCGTTCCCGCTCGAGGGCGGTCTCGGAATCCATCGGCGGCGGCTCGGAGGCGGCCCCGGGTAGAAAAGGGTCGTGCCGGTCGCGCCGTCAGCCGGACGGCTGCGCGAGGGCGAGCCGCTCGACCCCGTGGGGTCGATAGAGCGCGAGGTGCTCGGGGACGGCGGGCTCCTTCCCCGCCGGGCGCGCGGGCTCGTGGAGGAGGAGGTAGGTCCCGAGGAAGAACTCGGCCGTCGCGTCCCCGCCGCCGATCCCGTAGCTGACGTAGTCCGAGAAGTAGACGTGGACCTGGCCCGAACGGTGCCGGCGCAGGGCGTCGAGGAAGCGACGCGCCTCGTCCGGTCCCTTGCGCTCGACCTCGTCCATCAGGTCGCGGACGATCGCGCGCTGACTGATCCCGGCCAGGCCGTCGTACGAGAGGTAGACCGCCGGTCGCGGGTCGAGCGCAACGAGATCGACGCGGAGGACCCCCTCGGCAGGCTTCGTGCGCATCGGGCGGCGCCTATCCGGTCCTCGTTAAGAGCGCTTCGGTGCGGGGGCCGGGGACCCCGAGGGCCCCCGGCCGTGACGTCCGCTCGGCCGGCCTAGTGCTCGTGGCCCCCGCCGGGCGGGGCGGGGGCGGACTTCTTCGCGGCGATGATGTCGTCGATCCGGAGGACCATGCTCGCGACCTCGACGGCCGAGCTGAGCGCCTGGCGCTTCACGCGGGCCGGCTCGATGACGCGGAGCTTCCACATGTCGGCGGCCTTCCCGTCGGCGAGGTTGACCCCGACGTTCCGGTTCGCCTTCGCGCCGTCGTGCGCGCTCCGAAGTTCGATGAGCGTGTTGATCGAGTCGTAGCCGCCGTTCTCGGCGAGCGCCCACGGCACCGCCTCGAGCGACTGCGCGAACGCTTCGACCGCGAGCTGCTCGCGGCCGCCCACGGTGCCGGCCCACTTCCTCAGGCGGACCGCGAGGTCGACCTCCGTCGCCCCGCCGCCCGGGCAGACAACCCCGTCCTCGAGGACGCTCGCGACGACCTTGAGGGCGTCGTGAAGCGACCGCTCGACCTCTTGGGTGACGTGCTCCGTCCCGCCGCGGACGAGGATCGAGACGCTGCGCGGGTTCGAGCAACCGGTGACGAACGTCATGTCGTCCTCGCCGACCTTGCGCTCCTCGACCTTCGCGGCGGTGCCGAGGTCCGCGCTTCCGAGCTCCTTGATCCCGGTGACGATGCGGCCGCCGGTCGCGCGGGCGAGCTTCTGGAGGTCGGACTCCTTCACCTGCTTCACCGCGTAGATGCCGAGCTTTGCGAGGTAGTGGAGGACGACGTCGTCGATCCCCTTCTGGCAGACCACGACGTTCGCTCCGGAGGCCTTGATCGCGTCGACCATGCGTCGGAACGTCTTGTCCTCCTCGTCGAGGAAGCTCTGGATCTGGGTGGGCGTCTTGATATTGATCTTGCTCTCGATCTCGGTCTTCTTGATCTCGAGGGCGGAGTTCAGGAGCGCGATCTTCGCGGGGGCGATCTGGGCCGGCATCCGGGGGTGGCCCCGCTCCTTGTCAAGGACGATCCCCTCGATGAGCTGGGTGTCGGCGACGGTGCCGCCGTGGCGCTTCTCGACCTTGATCTGATCGACGTCGCACACGGTCTTCCCCCCGCGGGTCTCGGCGATCTTCCGGACCGCCTGGACCGCGATCGAGGCGAGGCTGTCGCGCGCGCCGACGACGCCCTTCGAGCCCATCGCGGTGCGGGCGCAGTCGAGGAGGACCTCCTCGTCGTCGGGCTTCACCGGCGTGCCGATGTCCGCCTCGAGGAGACGGCGGGCCTCCTGCACCGCGAGCTGGAAGCCGCGGGTGATCACCGTCGGGTGAACGTTCTGCTCGAGGAGGTACTCCGAGCGCTTCAGGAGCTCGCCGGCGAGGACGACCGCCGTGGTCGTCCCGTCCCCGCACTGCTGGTCCTGGGTCTTCGCGACCTCGACCAGCATCTTCGCGGCGGGGTGCTCGACGTCGACCTCCTTGAGGATCGTGACCCCGTCGTTCGTGATCGTGATGTCGCCCATCGAATCGACGAGCATCTTGTCCATCCCGCGCGGGCCGAGCGTCGAACGCACCGCGTCCGCGACGGCCCGAGCTGCCGCGATGTTGTTCGCCGTCGCTCCCTTGCCGCGCTCGCGCTCCGTGCCTTCCTTCAGAACGAGGATCGGGGTCCCCTGAAGCATGGTTCCACCGCCAACGGCAGAATTGCCCTTCTATATAAGATGCGCCGCTACCCGCTCCCCTTGCAGATGACGCACCGAATCCGGTTCCCCCCGTGCCCCGCGAGATAGGAGGTGCGGACGAGCGGGAGGAGCTTGAGAAGATCCATCGTGGGCCCGGACCCTCTTCGAACGCGACCGTGCCGCGGCGGTCGTGATCGACGGACCGGCGGCTCCGTCGAAGGACGCGGGCGACCCGAGCCCGGGGACGGTCCTCTCGTTCTAGTTCGAACGTCCGGCGCTCATCGGGGTCGGTTGCTCGACGTTCGTCGTGTTCGAGCCCGACCCCGTCGCCCCGGTCGGGGAGCTCGTCGCGGTCGTGGGTGCCCTCCTTCTCGGAGGCATGATCGCCTCCCTCAGGGCCACGCACCCCACCAGCTCGGGGTGGTCGATCGGCGGTTCCACGGCCCCTCCACCTCCGAGCTCTATCGGGAGTCCGAGTCGCCTCCGCTGCGGAGGGCCCGGATCACGGTCGTGTCCTCTCGAGGAACGCCCGGCCGCGCTCGAGGCTCGCGGCGTACGATGCGGGCTTGCCCCCGGTCACCGCCTCCTTGAGCTCGCGCAGCACGCCCTCCGTCCTCTCGAGGAGCTTGGCGGTCGACGGGTTCAGGAGCTGGATGTCGGCGACGAGCTCGGGGTTCTCCTGCGTCACGATCCGGGCGACCTCCGCGAGGCGGCAGAACGAGGTCGAGGCCCCCGCGACGAGGGTCCCAGGGTCCGCTCCTCCCGCCTCGAGCGCCCGGGCGAACAGGAGGCTCGTAAGGTGCGGGAGCCCGAGCACGTCGGCCATGAGCCGGTCGTGGGTCTCGAGGGGAAGCCGCGTCACCCGCACGGCCGAACGGCCGAACAGTCGGGAGACCGCGTCGGCGGCGGCCGGGTCGCCGCAGTCGAGCACGAGGAGGTTCCGTCCGAACAGGCTCCGGGTCCCGGGGCCGAAGAGCGGGTGGGCGCTCGCGAGGTGGTAGCCGGCCTCGATCCCGCGTCGGATCCAGGGGACGAGGGGAGCCTTCACCGAGAAGATGTCGAAGATCGTCGCCTCGGTCTCCGTTCCGAGGAGCTCGCGGTAGATCGCGGCCCCGCGGCGCATCGGCGTCGCCACGACGACGAACTCCGCGTCCCCGGTCGCCCGCCCGAGCCGGGCGTGGACGGGGAACGGAAAGCGGTCCGGCGGTTCACCCGGATCGACGACCACGACGTGGCAGCCGAGGGCGGCGAAGTAGCCGGAGAGCCACCGGCCCATCTGCCCGAGGCCCCCGACCACGACCACCTCGCGCCCCGAGGAGGAACCGCCCTCCGCCCCGGCAACGTCCTCCTGGGCGACCACCGATTCCTCGAGGCACCAGCGGGCGAGCGTCTCCGCGCGGTCCCCGGGCACGCCCGCCGCCGCGAGGCCCCGGACCCACCGACCGACGACCTCGGTCTCGAGAGGGTAGTCGCGCAGCGGGAGGTGCTCGCGCGCTTTCGTTCTCCCGATCTCGCGGGCGAGCTCGAGCCGGTGGCGGAGCTCCTTCACGATCCGCTCGTCGGTCCGGGCGACCTCCTCTCGCAGGGCGCTGAGGCTCGGCGGGGTCATGCGCGTTCGAACGGGACGCCGTATATCAACGGGCGCAGCGGGAAGGGCGCGAGCCGGCCCCCGTCAACGCGACGCGGAACGCCGCCGATTCGCCGGGCGCGTCGTGGACCGGGGCTGGCTCTTCAGGTAGCGCAGGACGGGCTCCCCGATCGTCGTCACCGCGCGTCCCCGGTCGGTGAGCGCGTACTCCGGACGGGGCGGGTGCGAGGGGATGATCGTCCGCTCGATGAGCCCGCTCTGCTCGAGCAGCTTCAGCTTGGCCGAGAGGACCCGCGGACTGATGCCGGCGAGGTGCCGGCGAAGCTCCCCGAAGCCGGCCCGGCGGTGCGGGTGGAGCGCGGCGAGGAGGTCGACCGCCCACTTGCCGAACGCGGTCCGCGCGAGGCGGAGGTTCGACTCGGTCGCGGTCTCGCCAAGGTTCCCGCCGATCGCCGAGAGGGTCTGGATCGAACGGACGAATTGGCCGACCCGGTCGCCCGACTCGCGCAGCAGCGCCTCGAGCGGGGGGGTCTCGCGGCCTCGACGCGGTCGCGCCGCGGCGGGACCCGTCATGTTCGGCCGCTCCGGCGCCATCGACGCGAGGCGCGTGCCGCGCCGGGCCCCGTGGTCGGCCCGTGGCCCGGTCCGGCGACGTCCTCGGCCCGATAGCGGCCCCCACCGTATAATGCCCCGGTCGACCCCGCCGCAGGGTCCGCCCGCCACGGCCGAGCCGGCGGAGGCGAGGCTGGGACCCAAGGTCCCGGAGCGAGCCGCGCGCGTTCGGCCGGTGCCTCTTCGAGCCGGGTAGTCTGAACGTCCTATCTCGAGAGAACGTCGAAGGGGCTCGCGCGAGGGGGCCCTAGCCCGAGAGCACCGTGGCGAGCCGGAAGAACGCCTCGGGCTCGAGCTCCTCGGGTCGGCGGCGGGCCCAGTCCTCGGGCCACGCGGCCTGGCGGGCGAGCGTCGAGGCGTCCTCCGCGTCGCGCGCGAGACGGACGAGGAGGTTGCCGAGCTGCTTCCGTCGCGCCGAGAAGAGCGTGCGGACGACCGCTTCGAGACGCTCGACCGACGGGACCGCGAGGGGCCCGGGCCGGGCGGTGTGGGTGAAGAGGCGGCCCGCCACCTTCGGGCGCGGAAAGAACGCCGAGGAAGGGACCTCGCGTAGCAGCTCGGGGGTCCCGTAGAGGCGCGCGAGGATGCTCGGGCGACCGTAGGCCCGCGAGCCGGGGCCCGCCGCGAACCTCTCGGCCACCTCCTTCTGGAGCAGGACGGCGATCCGGGAGACCCTCCGCTCGAGCAGGCGGAGGACGATCGGCGTGGCGCTCGCGAACGGAAGGCTCCCGACGACGGTCGCGTCCGGGGGGAACGTCCATCGCAGCGCGTCCGCCCGGGCGACCACGATCGACGGCCCGAACGTCTCCGCGAGGTGGCGGGCGAGCCGGGGGTCCCGCTCGACGACCGTCGGCCGGTCGGCCCCCTGCTCGAGGAGGGCCCGGGTGACGATCCCGAGACCCCCGCCGATCTCGACGATCGGCCGGCCCGAGCGGGGCTCGGCGATGGCGGCGAGGGCGTCCGCGGCGAAACGGTCGATGAGGAACGACTGCCCGAGCCCGCGCGACGGACGGACGCCGAGCCGCCCGAGCGTCGCCGCGATCGTCGCCGGCCGGTCCGGGACGGGGAACCCGCGCTCGAGCTCAAGGGGCGACGAAGAGCCGGTACTTGTCCTCGGCACCGCTGAGCTCCTGCTCGATCCGGGCGACGATGAGCCGCTCCGGGTTCTTGAGCCCCACCCGCTGTTCGATCTCCTCGAAGGAGCGGAACGGGGCGCGGCGCCGCTCGTCGACGATCTGCTGCATCGTCTTCTTGCCGATGCCGGGGAGGAGCTCGAGGAGGTGGAACCGGCGCGAGACCGCCGGCGCCTCGTTGAAGAAGCGCAGGTACTTCGGGCCGTTCGCGCGGACGATCGCCTCGAGCGCGGCGGCGAGCTCGGACCGGGCGGTGACGGTGAGCTCGTCGTAGCCAAGCCGGCGCCGGACGTGGTCGATCGGCGGGGGAACGCCGTCGAGCGGGACGAGCGGGATCCGCTGCCCGGCCGCGAGGGAGGCGCCGGCGCGCGGGACGACCTCGAAGAGCTTCAGCTCGTCGTCGCCGATGGCGAGCGCGAGGGGCTCCCGATGGAACCCCCGCTCGGTCTGCCGGCCGTGCGGCAGAACGTCCAGAACGTGCGCGTATTGCTCCACGGGCCCTCCGGATTCATCGGTACTGCGCCGTGAGCTCGAGCAGCCGGCCGATCTGGGCCTCGTCGAGCACGACCCGCTCCTTCGAGAAGAGGAGGCGGATCTCCTCAGGGTACTGCGGGAGGATATCGGCGATCTTGGTGGCGAGCGCGGCGTCGACGAACGGGAGCGTCCTGAGCTCCGCGAGGAGCTTCTCGGTCGACTCCGGGTCGAGCCGGGCGAACCCTTCGGCATGCGCGAGCGCGAGCGCCGCCTCGCGCGGGAGCGGCCGCCGGTTCGCCTCGTCGCTCAGGAGCCTCTTCACCTGGGCGAGCGGGACCGGCTCAGCCATCGTTCCTCCCCCCGACGGGGGCGAGGTGGATCGGGAGGCTGACGAGCTCCTTCCGTTTCCCGCCGTCCAGGAACTCGAGGCGGTAGGCCCGGCCGACACGGCCGATGACGGTGCCGATGCGACCCTGGTAGCGCGGGTGCGGCTGGCCGCGAGGGCTCGACGGCTCGAGCCGGACGATCACCTTCTCGCCGATCTCGAACGCCCGGAGGAACCGGGTCACCGGTGGGAGCCCGCGCTCGCGGACCTCCTTCGTGAACGTCCCGCGCGAGCGGGAGCGGAACCCCTTCGAGCTCTTGACCATCTACCCCTCCGTGTCGTGGACCTCTAGGACGTCGAGGAACTCGACCTCGAGCGGCGCGCCGACGAGCGACGCGAGGCTCGGATCCGTGCGTCCCCCATCGCCCTCCACCCACTCCTTGACGTACGTGCCCGCTTCGGTTCTGACGTCGATCGTGAAACGCCCGTCCGCCGCGTCGACGAGCTCGGCCCGTACGATCCGCCGCGTCCGCACGCGGTCGGACCGCCGGTGCGCGACACGCGTCGGCGTGCGCTGGGCGATCGTGCGACCGAGCGCGAGCGACAGGGCCTCCTTAACCTTTCCGAGCGCGACGACGCCCCGGACCCCGACGCGGTAGCTCTTCTCCGGGGACGCCTCCTTGACGCGGAACACGTCCTGGGGCCCCGCCGGACGTGCGTCGACGAGCTCGACCCGCCCCTGGGCGTCGGGGCCGAGGTCGCGGGCGAGCGCGGCGAGGTCGAGCGAACGGACCCGGGGGCGGAGGAGCTCGAGCACGAACGGGCGGCCCCGCCCGAGCATCCGCGCGTCGATGTCCTCGCGGCCCATCCCGTGGAAGCGCGTCCCCTCAGCCCGCGCGGCGCGGACGAACGGGGCGGCCACGAGCTCCTCGACGCTCGTGGGGTAGGTCTTCCCTGTGCCCCCGCAGTGGACGCAGCCGCGCCCGGAGCACCGGCGGCAGGGCCAGCGCGTCTGGGGGATCGATCGGTCGAGCTTGCGGTAGCGGCCCTGGACGTAGAGGGGCGACACCGTGAGCTCGACCCGACCGACCGGGAGGTCGGCGAGGAAGAGGAGGTCGGGCCGGTCGGTCGTCCCCTCGCCCCCGGTCCGGGCGGCGAGGCGCTTCCCGAGCTCCCGGTTGAAGGCGGCGCGGACGCTCTCGCCCCAGGCGCTCCCGACCTCCGTCCAGAGCGCCTCCTCGGCGGCGAGGCGTTCCGGGTCCCAGCGCGAGCCGCACGTGAACCGATGCCACTCGTACCCCTCGGCGGCCCGCTCCGCCCGCCCCGCCCAGGTGTCAAGACGGTCGAAGACACCCCCGCAGACCGGGCACGGTCCCGCCGCGGCCGTCCCCCCCGGGCCGAGCGCCGCCTCGAGCCGGAGGGCGCGCTCCGGGTTCGTGAGCCCGTGGCCCCAGCGGCCGAGGAGCCGGCCGAAGCACTCCGGGCAGAGGCCCCGACCCCGCGCCCGGCGGGCGACCGCGAGCCGCTCGTCGTCGAGCTCGAACGTCGTCGCCACGACCGTCCGACCCGGTCGGGTTCTTAACGAGCGGCCCTGCGAATCCCGCGCGAACGTTATCGCCCCCTCCCGTCTCGGACGCCGAGGTCGTCGATGGCGTCGATCACGGAAGCGGAGCTGACCCGCGCGCTCGAACGCACGCTCGTCGCGCGCGGTAAGATGGCGCCGGCCGAGGCCCGGCCGACCGCGCGCATGATCCTCGGCTACTTCGGGGCCGACGACTCGGTCCTCGACAACAAGCTCTCGAGCGACGACCGCGACCGGTTCTACCAACTGGAGGAGGAGGGCCTCCTCTCGAGCGAGGAGGAGGACGCGACCGTCTCCCGCGGGAAGACCTGGCGCATCCACTACTGGCTGCTGCAGAAGTCGAAGATCCGGTCGGTCGGCCGCACGGGCTCCTCCGAGCCGGTGGAGGACGCGGGGTCGGTCTACCGTGCCATGGGCGAGGCCGACTGGAAGCGTACCGGCGGCTCCGGTCCCGGCTGAGCACCAGCCTCGGGTCAGCGACGCGCCGGCGGACGCGCCGAGCTCCGGGTGCGCGCGCCGCGCAGCAGCGCCGGATAGCTGGCGGCCTGCACCACCGCGCGCACGTGTTCGATCGCCACGAAGGCGAAGACCATCGCCGCGAGCAGACCGATGGCCGACCCCGCCACCTCCGCGACCCCCCCGACCCCGAGGAGCGGGAGGATGACGGCCATCGAGGCGAGCGCGTTGAACGAGGAGTGCATGCCGACCGCGAGCAGGTAGTAGCCGCCGCTGCCCGCCCCCGGGACCCCGAACCGGGAGCGGGCGTAGCCGTAGCCGAACATGCCGGTCGCGCTGCC
>JAWOKS010000042.1:0-3821 GCA_033854115.1 Thermoplasmata archaeon | reverse complement strand
GGAACGGGAACAGGATCGAGAACCCGAACAGCCAGGCGATCCCCCCGAGGACGAACATGCCCCCGACGACCTGCAGGAGGAGGGCGACCAGCACCAGGGTCTCCGCGGTCCGCGCTGAAGGCGCACGATCGTGGCGCACCGGGAGCCCCACCGGCGGGGTCGCGTAGCCGACCGACATGCGGGAGGAACCCGTCAGGACGGTAGTCAGCCCTCCGTGGACCCGGGTTGAGCGGGGCGGACCCCGGCGCCGCCTCCCGGAGGGCCTTCGGTGAGAGGTCGACGGGGCCCGCCGACGACCGTGGCGGAGGAAGGTCCCGGCTCGAGATCAAGCGGGTCTGCCGGGGGGTTCGCCGGCTTCGTCGAGCGCGCGCAGCATCTCGCGCATCCTCTCCCGGTCGATCTCGCCCCGGGCGTACCGGGCCCGCACGATCGCCCGTGGATCGGCCGACCCGTCGCGGTACATCCAGCCGCCCCTCCACGGCCCCCCGAACGCCCATCGTCCCAGCCCGAAGAGGAGCAGGATCACGAGCAGGAATCCGAGCGGGAACAGGGGCCAGAAGAACGGGACCGGGTATCCGGCGGGAGCCGCGGGGATCCACCCGAGGACGGCAGCGGCGACCAGCGCCGCGAGCACTCCCGCGACGATCGCGATCCCAACCCAGGGGAACCCGCCCCTTCGCGCCCCCCGTCCACACCCGTAGTACGGCTCGGCGAGCGGCTCCGCGTCGGCTCTCGTAGCGTTCAGCGCGTTCATGGTGCGTGACCTCGGAACGTGACGGCGAGGAAGGCACGACGCGGGCCAGTGGCCGGTCCCGAGTTCACGGATCCCCTCCCGGGCTACGGAGCTCGCCGGCGGGGCCGGGCGCCTCCACGGCCGTGGCGTCCCGCCGGGGCCGGACCGCGAGCCCGGCAAAGACGACCGCCACGCCGGCGAACGCCGCGGTCTCCCAGAGGCCGGGGCCCAGGGCGGCACCCCCGGACCGCGGGGAGAGCGCCCAGCCGAGGGAAACGGCGAGCGGACCGACGATCGACCCAAGACGCGCCCCGAGGTTCACGAGGGCCCCGGCGGCCCCCATCGTCGCCCGCGATCCGACGCTCATGAGCCCGGCGTTGTTGGCCGCGGCGAACAGGCCGGAGCCGAGGCCGAAGGCGAGGAGCGAGCCGACGAGGAGCGCCTCACCCGTCGTGCCCACGAGGAGGGGCACGAGGGCGAGCGAGGCGGCGAGCATGATGGCCGCCCCGAGGAGGACGAACCTCGTCCCCCCATACCGGTCCCGCAGCAGCCCGCCGACCGGCCCTCCCGCGGCCATCCCGACGGGCACCACCAGGAGGACGAGCCCCGCGCTCGCGGGAGCGAGGTGCTGCGGCCCGAACAGTCCGAACGGCAGGACGTAGTAGAGCGCCGTCGCCGCGCCGACGCTCCCGACGAACGCGAGCAGCCCTCCGAGGAACGCCGGGGTCCTGAGGAGCGAACCCATCGCGCCTCGCAGGCCGCCCGCCGGCCTCGGCCCGAGGTCGAAGGCGCGGAGGCCGAGGAGGCCGAGGCCGGCGGCGGCCAGGCAGACCGGGACGTTGACGAGGAAGACCGAGGAGACGCCGAACGTAGCGAGGAGAAGCCCCCCGACCCCCGGGCCGACCACGGCCCCGAGGGGAGCGAGCGCGCCGACGACCCCGATCGCGGTCCCGCGCTCCTGCGGCCGAACGATCCCCGCCGCGATCGCGAAACCCTGCGTCGAAAGCAGGGCCGCGAACGAGCCCTGCACGACCCGCCCGGCGAGGAGGAGGGGAAGGTTGGGAGCGAGCGCGCAGGCGAGGCTCCCCGCCCCGAAACCGAGCGCCCCGAGCAGGAACAAGGGGAGCGGCCGGACGCGGTGGACCCAGCTCCCGGCCGGCAGGACCAACGCCGTCAGGGGGACCGCGTAGGCCAGCACGACGAGCCCGATCCCGCTGTTCGACACCGCGTAGTGGTCCGCGAGCCGGGGAAGGGCGAGCGCGACGATCGTTCCGTCGAGCGCGCTCATGAAGAGCGCGAGCCCGACCGCCCCCACCCCGATCCAGCGAAAGGGCGACGGTCGCGGGTCGCCCCTCGATCTCGAGGGACGGGGGGTCGGCGGGGTGGGGGGAGGACGCGGAGCGCCATGGGGGAAAGGGTCGGCCATCATTTTAGACATACTGTAAGACTAAATGAATTTGACGGCATGATGTTACGGGGGGTCGCGCCTCCCCGGCCGCAGCGATCGATGAGCCCGAGGAAGTACGAGTCGAGCCGTCGGCAGGCGGCGGCCGAGGCGACGCGGGTCCGCATCCTCGAGGCCGCGCGATCGATCCTCGCCTCGGAGGCGGACGTCCGCAACTTCTCGATGGAGGCGGTCGCCGCCCGGGCGGGGGTTGCACGGATGACCGTCTACTACCAGTTCCGCTCCCGCGCCGAGCTTCTCGCGGCGCTCGCGGACCACCTCGCCGCACGTGGCGGGATGCAGCGGATGCGCGAGGTGTTCCTCGAGCCCGACCCGGAGAAGGCGATCCGGAAGCTGGTGGCGACGTTCGTGCAGTTCTGGGCGACGGACCGTCTCGCGATGCGCCGACTGCGCGCGATGGGCGTCGTCTCCCCTTCGCTCTACGGCCACCCCCGAGGACGGGACGACTGGCGCCGCGAGGCCGTCGCGAACCTCCTCGCGCGGTGGGAGGGGCCTGCCCGGGGTACCGGGGGTTCCGCCCGAAAGGGTCGGATCGACCTGCTCACGACGCTCACGAGCTTCGAGACGTTCGACGCGCTCTGCGCGGACGACCGGTCCCCGAAGGAGGTCGCCGACCTTCTCGCGGACGCCGCCCTCGCCGGGCTCGCGAACCCGCGCCCGACACCGACGTCCCGTCGATGAGCCCGCCGTTGAGGGCGCGAAGGACGGCGTCCGCGGAGCACCGTATTCCCCTTACCTCGGATCTCCCGACGCGGCCGATGCCCCCGCCGTGAGCTCGCGCCGCTGCGGCGAGCCCCATGCGGCGCGACGTGAGGCTCGCGGTCCCCCGTCGGACGGGACCGCCGCTTGGGTCGTGAAGCTCGCGGGCCGGTACTTCCGCGGGAGGCTCGACGGCGTCCCCGCGGCGGGGGCCAAAGGGCTCGGCGAAGACCGCCCGGCCTCGCCGCCGACGGGTCGTCCGTGAGCGGCACCCGGTCCCGATACGCAGGCCACGCGGCGGGATCGCGCACCCTTCCCTCTAGCGAAGAGGATCGTACGGCTGCCGAGGCGCTCGAGCGATCGAATCTCGTGGGTTCGGGCCGACCCGATGTCGGACGAGGATGCTCGGCGGCTCGGCCCTGGCGTACCCCCGCCTCGCCCCTTCAGAGACAACGTTTCAGCATCCCCGCGCGTGGGATTCTCCGGGCGTTCCGGTGGCCGTGGTCAAGCCGGTGGTTCTGCGGAGCGTGAAACGGGCGTTGCGCAATCTCGGCGGGGAAAAGGCCCCGGTGATCGCAGGCCACAAACTGCTGTATCGATGCAATCTCGAGTGCCGAATGTGTCCCTTCTGGCGTCGGGACGACGAGCAGCTTCTTGGCCTTCCGGACGAGATCAGGATGATGGACGCGCTCGCACGAGCCGGCGTCTCGTTCCTGGGATTCGAGGGGGGAGAGCCGCTCCTGCGCCCGGACCTCGGAGAGATCCTCCGGGAGGCCCATGCTCGCTTTCACACCTCTCTGGTCACGAACGGCTGGCTCCTCGAGCGCCGCCTCGGCGAGATCGCCGACCACCTCGACCTCTTGTTCGTCTCGGTCGACGGCATGGAAGAGACGCACGACCGGCTCCGTGGCATCCCCCGCTCCT
>JAWOKS010000041.1:0-4765 GCA_033854115.1 Thermoplasmata archaeon | reverse complement strand
GTTCGACCGCTGGTCGGACGTCGGGGCGTTCACCTGCTTCGTCGACCGCGTCGGGGTCTACCAGCTCCGCGCCTTCCAGGAGTGCTCCTACGGGCCGCTCGCCCGCGCGATGCCGCTCATGCTCAGCGAGGAGCAGCTCCACCTCAATTTCGGCGCGAGCGTGCTCCGCCGGATGGTCCAGGACGGCCCGAAGTACTACGGGTCGAAGGAGGAGGCGCAGGACGCGGTCCGGAAGTGGTACCCCCGCGCGCTCGACATGTTCGGCCACTCCAACTCCGAGACGAGCCGCAAGGCGATCGAGCTCGGCCTGAAGCGCTGGACCAACGAGGAGGCGCGCCGACGCTACACCGACGAGGTCCGTGGCCTCGTCCGCTCGATCGGCCTCGAGCTGCCTCCGGACGACTTCGACCGTCGCGTGCTGTAGGCGGGCCGCGCCTCACCGCGCCCGCCGGAGGTCCCGGTCGGTCCGCCGGGGACCCGGGCCGGGTCGGTGGACGCTCGTCGCGCGCACCCCCTCGAGCCCGGCGAGGCGACGGCGGACGACGGGGAGATCGCGCTCGAGCGTGAAGACGTGCACGTGGGCGCCCGCGTCGTGGGTGTAGGCGGCGACGGGCCGGCCGCGTTCGCGGTTGATCGCCCGGACCTCCTCGAGGATGGCGCGGGAGACCGGGGTGAGGTAGTCGAGCGAGGGGCGGGTCGTCTCACAGACCTCGCGGAAGCTGTCGCACTCCTCCATGACGAGCGGGAAGAGGCGGGCCGCGTCGCGCTCTCCGATCGCCCGCACGATCCGGCCGAGGCGGCGCGGGATCTCCTCGAGCCGTCGGGCGTAGCCCGGGCTCGTCCGCACGGTCGCCTGCATCGCCTCGGCGGAGCGTACGGTCTTCACCCGGGCATCGGCGACCAGCACGACGAGGTCGACCAGCCCGGGCCAGTGGTCCTCCCCGTAGAGCGGTCGAGCGTAGGAGTCCCGTCCGTCGGGACGCACGCCGGCCCCCCAGAAGACGAACCCGCCGTAGACCGAGCGGGCCGCGCTGCCGCTGCCGAGCCGTGCGAGGCGCGACCACTCCCGTCGGGACAGACGGAGCCCGGCGGCGGCGCTCGCGGCTCCCGCGAGGGCGGCGAAGCCGCTCGCGCTCGACGCGAGACCGCTCGCGGTCGGGAAGTTGTTCGTGGAGTCGACCTCGGCCGGGAGGTCGATCCCGGCCCGGCGGCGGACCTCCTCGAGCAGGTGCACGACGTCCGCGCGCGGCTCGGCCCCCGCGAGCTCGCCGTTGAGGACAACGCGGTCGCTCCCGAGCCCAGGGTCGAAGCGGACCGTCGTGCGCGAGCGGAGACGGTCGAGGGTCACCGAGACCGAGGAGTTGTAGGGCAGGACGCGCCGCGGGTCCCGGACCCCCCAGTACTTCACGAGCGCGATGTTCGGCGAGGCCTCGAAGGTCGCCGCGCGGGCCGCCCGACGGCTCGGCACGGCGGCGGACGGGCCCCCTGAGTACTTATCCGCCACGTCGGCTCGGGAGCGGGATGCGCCGACGCGCACCGCCGGCCGAACCCCGGCCCACCCGACCGTCGCCCGACCTCTTCCGGGCCGCCCGCCGGGGAGGGTTCCACCACGAGGTCGGCTTCCGGGTCGTCCCGGAGAAGAGCGGTCACGGCTTCTGCACGGTCGCCGGGCACGTCGAGCACCGACACCTGAACATCAACGGGGTCGTCCACGGCGGGGTCTACGCCACGATCCTCGACACCGCGATGGGAGGGGCGGTCGTTTCCCTCCTCGCCGAGGACGAAACGACGGCGACGACGTCGCTCTACGTCGAGTTCCTCAGGGCGGCGCGGGAGGGGGAGCTCCTGAGCGCGCGGGGCCACGTGCTGCGGCGGGGTCATCACATCGCCTTCGCGGAGGGCGAGCTCGTCAACTCCGACGGTCGGCCGCTGAGCCAGGCCCGGGGGACCTGGTACATCTGGTCGGCCGCGGACCGTGCGGCCGCCCCGCCGGTCCCTTCCGACCTCGCGGTCGCCCGTCCCCGCCCGCGAGGGTAGGTAGGGAGGTCACCGGTCCGCGGCGGGGCCGCGGAACCGGGCCGCGAGCCGCTCGGCGATCTCGAGGCGCTCGAGGCCCTTCGCGACGCCGCGGCTCCCTTCGGGAAGCTCGCGGCCCTCGAAGAAGCGTCGGACCTCCGCGGCCCTCCCGCGTCCGACGAGCGGCAGGACGGCCTCGAGCACGAGCGGCAGGTAGCCGGATCCTCGGAAGATCTCGGTGAGCGTGCCGAGATGCTCCTCGAGCCAGGTCCAGGCGAGCTCGCGCCCCGCCGGGTTCGATGCCGCCTGGAACGTCACGGCAAGGACGTGGCCGCGGTTGATACGGCCGCTCGCGGCCAGGTCGAGCGCCTCGCGGATCCGGGCCGGTTCCGGGCTCCACGGGAGCGCGCGCTCGAGCCGCAGGGCCTCGACGTCCGACTGGGGGCGGTCGAGCGCGGCCCGCAGCTCCCCGAAGGCCCGCGGTCCCCCGGCGCGGGCGTAGGCGATCGCGACCGCCCCTCGGAGGTCCGGGTCGAGGCGGTCCCAGACGCCGAACCGGCCCGAGATCTCGTGCGCGAACCCCGGGTCCACGCGGACCCGGCCGAACGTCACGCGGTCCCGGACGATCCCCACGTCGGCCGCTTCGCCCGGCCGCCGGTCGAGGCCGATCCGCTCGCACTGACGCGCGAGGAACTCGCGGGCGGTCCGCTGCACCGCGTCGACCTCGGGAAGGTCGAGCGCGAACGCGACGAGCTGGTTGGTCAGCGTCTCCACGACCAGCCGGTCGGGGGCGTCGCCGAGCCGCTCGACGGCCCCGCGGTACGTCGCCCAATCGGCGTCGCCGCTCGTGACGAACGCGGCGAGATCGTCGAGGACGGCCCAGCGGTCGCGCCCCGGCCGATGCGCGAGCGCCGTCACGAGACGGTCGAGGAGCACGGGGTCGTACTTCACCCGGTAGAACCCGATCGAGCCGGGGTTGAGGTGGACGGTCGCGGCCGGGGGGACCGGGACCTCGTGGGTCCGCCGGTCGAACAGGAGACGCTGGGGTCGCCCGTCGACGTCGAGCACCATCGGGATCGGCCACGGCTCCTCGTCGGTCGACCCGAGGTAGGCGAACCGCCGCTGGGCGAGCTCGAGCCCGCGGGGCCCCACGCTCGCGCTCACGACCGGAAGGCCCGGCCGGTCGATCCAGGGGCCGGCGAGCGCGCTCACGGGCTCCCCGCTCGCGCGCTCGAGGGCCTGCCAGAGATCGGCCGTGCGGGCGTTGCGGTAACGGAACCGCTCGAGGTAATCGGTGACCCCCGTGCGGAACCGCTCCTCCCCGAGGTAGAGGTCGAGCATCGCGAGGATCGTCGAACCCTTCCCGTAGCTGATCTCGTCGAAGATCTGGCTCAGCTCCTCGGGCCGCTCGACGCGCGTTCGCACCGGGTGCGTCGACGCGAGCGAGTCCCCGTCGAGCGCGGCGGCCTTGCCGGCGGTCCGGAGGAAGAAGTCGGCCCAGAGATCGAACCCCGGCTCGAGCCGATCGCTGATCTTCGTCTCCATGAGCGCGGCGAAGCTCTCGTTGAGCCAGATGTCGTCCCACCACGCCATCGTGACGAGGTTGCCGAACCACTGGTGCGCGATCTCGTGGGCGGTCGTCACGAAGACGTCACGGGGCGCGTACGAGCTGCTCGAGCCGTCGACGAGGAGCCGCGTCTCCTGGAAGCTGATCGCCCCCCAGTTCTCCATCGCCCCGAACGAGTGCTCGGTGACGGCGATGAGGTCGAGCTTCGGAAGCGGGTAGGGGATCCCGTAGTACTCCTCGTAGGCCCGGAGGATCCGGCCGCCCGAGCGGAGCGCCCACGCGCCCGCCTCCCCCCGCCCCGGGGGCGTGGCGACCCGGAGGGCGACCCGCGACGCCCGGTCCTCGCGGTAGTCGAAGCTCCCGACGCCGAGGTAGAACAGGTAGGTCGACATCTCGGGCGTCGGCTCGAACGCCCACTCGCGGACGCCGCCGACGATCCGGGTCGAGCGCACCGGTGCGTTCGCGATCACCTCGAGCTCGGGGTCGGCGCGCACGGTGAGCTCGATGCGGGCCTTGAGGTCGGGCCGGTCGACGCAGGGGAAGATGTGGCGCGCCCCGGTCGGCTCGCAGTGCGAGGTCACGAGGTGGCCCGCGCCGTGTCGGGAGCGGTAGAGCCCGAAGAGGTTCTTCGTCTCGACCTTCCCCGCGAAGTCGATGGCGACCGATCGCGCTCCCCCGTTCGGCACGGCGAACACGAGACGCTGGCCGTCGGGGTCCTCGCGGAAGGTGACCGCCTGGCCATCGACCCGCACCGCCTCCACCTCGAGGCCGTCGCAATCGAGCGACCCCTCGATCGGCCCGCCGCCGCGGTCGATCTCGACGTTTCCGGTCCAGCGGAGCCCGGCGTGGTCGAGGTTGAGGGCGAGCCGGTAGTGGAAGGGGGCCTGTCCACCCATGGGGGTCGCACGGCGCCCTCGCTCGACACCCGGTCGATCCGCGCCGTCGCGAGAGCGACCGACGGGCCGAGATGAAGGTTTGCCGCCGAGGTCGCTCCCTAGTCCGGGCACGCTTCGCCGTCGCGCAGGGTTAAATAGGCCCCGCCGGTCGGGACCGCTGGCTGACGGCCAAAGCGGTGGGGAAACACCCGGTCCCATTCCGAACCCGGCAGTTAAGCCCACTGGCGTTCCGCGCGGTACTGAAGTGCGCGAGCCTACGGGAACCGCGGAAAGCTGTCAGCCTCTC
>JAWOKS010000040.1:0-15699 GCA_033854115.1 Thermoplasmata archaeon | reverse complement strand
TCCCTTGCCACACCGCGTCAATGGCGTGTCAGGGAGACCCTCCCCCTCCCAAGGCGGCGTCTCGAACCAGCCGCGAGGAACCCCTCCCGGGGCGGGGGCGAACGCGTCGGTCGGACTTCACAGGGGGGAGGGGACGATGGGGCTGCCCGAATTTGAATCGGGGTCCCGGGCTCCCAAAGCCCGAAGGATGGACCAGTAGAGCGGACGGAGGGACGACCTCCCGTCCGAAGCTACCCCACAGCCCCGCATCCCGACCCTACTGGGCGTCGACCCGCTTGAGGGTGCGGCCGATGCGGCACTCGGCGGGCTCCTCGACGACCGCCTCGATCCGGTACCGCTGCTTGGGAGGGAGCGAGGGGCCGGCGCAGATCGACCAGTTGGAGCAGTCGAGGCGGCGGCAGGGGAACCTCCCGACCTCCACGCTCCCCCCGACCACCGCGCTCTGCGCGTCGACGACGAGCGGCCGTGGCACCGGCCGCACTTCGACCACGTGCGCGTCGGTCTCCTGGAGGGCGCACGGGTGCGTGACCGCCCGGACCTTCGTGACCGCGTAGCGTCGTCCCGGGTCGAGGGTCAGGCACGCGTGACGGTAGGGACAGGTCCGGCAGACGGGCGCGCCGCCCTGGTAGACGAACTCGAACCCGTCGTGCGCCTCGGCGACCCCGAGCAGGGTGATGTCGGGCATCCTAGACGATCACCCCCGTGACCGTCGCGAGCCGTTCCGCCGCGTCGCGAGCGAGGCCGTTGTCCCCGAGGATCGTGTAGCGGTCCGGACGGACCGTGTGCGCCATCACGAGGGCGCGCACGATCTCCTCGTGGCTCACCCCGAGCTCCTGCGCGGTCGTCGGCGCCCCGATCGTGAGCAGGGCGCTCTTCAGCCTGCGCCAATCCCCGCCGTGAAGGTACATCATCATGATCGCGCCGACCCCGCACTGCTCGCCGTGCAGGCTCGGTCGGGTCGAGACCCGGTCGAGCGCGTGGGAGAACAGGTGCTCGCTCCCCGAGCAGGGGCGCGAGGAACCGGCGACGCTCATCGAGATGCCGGCGACCAGGATCGGCCGGATCGCGATCCAGACCGACTCCTCGAGGTTCGGCTTGATCATCTCGGCCCGGTCGATGATCTCCTGGGCGGCGTACTCGCTCAGGTTCGCCGCGGTGCTCGAGTACTCCTCGTTACGGAGCCGGACCGCGAGCCGCCAGTCGAGGATCGCGGTGACGTTCGAGATGACGTCGGCGCAGCCCGAGGCGAGCAGGCGGTACGGCGCCTGGACGATGAGCGCGGTGTCGGCGATGACGCCCATCGGGACCGCGCCGACGGTGCTCGTGACGCTCTCCGCGTCGTGGAGCGAGGCCCGCGGCGAGGAGATGCCGTCGTGCGCGGCCGAGGTCGGCAGGCTCACGAACGGGATCCCGAGGCGCGCCGCGACGACCTTCGTGATGTCGATCTTGCTGCCGCCCCCGACGCCGACGAGGAACTTCGCCTCGTGGTTCCGGGCCTCGCCCGCCACGCGGTCGACCTCGACCCCCGTCGCTTCGTGCGCGATGATCGTCCGCACGTCGAAGCCGTCGCCGCGGAGGATCTCGGCCGCGCGATTCCCCGCGAGCTCGGCGGTCTTGGGACCGGTCACGACCGCGCCCCTCCCGGGGAAGCCGAACTGACGACAGGTCGACGCGAGCTCCTCGATCACCCCGTGACCGACGAGCACGGAGCGGGGGAAGACCATCCCCTTCGCCTTGCCGAACGGGAAGTCGCTCATCCCCCGGAGGAGGTCCTGCCGCTCGGCGCGCGCCCCCACCATGGTCTGAGGGGGCGAACGGGGGGACCGGCCTCTTTAGCCTATCCGTCTCGGGGGTTCCGGCCCCGGGACCGCACGGGGCCGCTCAGCGTCCGGGGACGTCCCCCCAGAGGACCTTGTGCTCCTGGAGCATCACGCGAACGTCGAGCCGGTCCTTGAGGACCCAGTCGGCCAGCCGACCCGCGTCCGTCCCCCAGACCGGCTGGAAGACGAGGGTCGCCGGCCCCCGGTAACGCTTCACCACGCGGCGGGCGTAGACGTAGTCCGTCCGGTCGGCGATCACGAACTTCACGGTGTCGTCGGGGCCGAGCTTCGGAAGGTTCGACCAACGGTTGTGGCGCTCCATCCCAGAGGAGGGGCACTTCACGTCGACGCTCAGGTGGACGTGGGGGAGCCCCACGTAGGGCTCGACGTCGAGCGAGCCCCCGGTTTCGATCACCGTGGTGAGCCCCTTCGCGGAGAGCCTCCGGACGAGGTCCAGCGACTCGCGCTGAAGGAGCGGCTCGCCCCCGGTGAGGCAGACGTGCCGGGTGCGGTGGCGGCCGATCTCCGCGAGGATCGAGGCGAGCGACCGTTCCCGTCCCGGCCCGAACGAGTACGTCGTGTCGCACCAGCGGCAGCGCAGGTTGCACCGGGCGGTCCTCACGAACGTGGTCCGGACCCCCGTGAACGGACCCTCGCCCTGGATCGAGTGGAAGACCTCGATCACCCGCATCGCTCGCCCTCCTCGCGTCCGTCGGTCGGACCCGCGTCGACCCGGAGCCCGAGCGTCCGTCATCAGTTAATAGGTCTCCCGGGTCGCTCGGCGGGCATGGAACCCTCGGCGGCCGGCGCGTGGCAGGCGGCGTGGGCCGAGGCGGGCCTTGCGACCGCCCGTCGCGTCCCCGGACGGCGGAAGTACTTCGCCCTCAACGCCTACCCGGGGCCGAGCGGGTTCCTCCACGCGGGCCACCTGAGGGGCTACGCCTACCTGGACGCCCTCCACCGGTTCCACCGGATGCTCGGCGAGCAGGTCTTCCAGCCGTTCGGGGTCCACGCTTCCGGGCTCCCGGCGGTCGCGTGGGCCCAACGCGTCCGCGACCGCGATCCCTCCGTGCTCGCCCAGCTCGACGACGCGCGCGTCCCCGACGCCGAGCGACGCCGGCTCGAGGAGCCCGAGGAGGTCGCGAGGTTCTTCGCGCGGAACTACCTCGAGGTGCTGCGGGAGTTCGGCATCCTGGTCGATCCGACCACGCTCCTCACCACGATCGACGATGACTACCGGGCGTTCATCCGCTGGCAGTTCCATGCGCTCTCGGCCGTCGGGGCGATCGGCCAGGGAACGCACTTCGCTGCGGTCTGCCCGGTCTGCGGACCGGTCGCGGTCGATCCCGCGGAGACCGACCTCGCGAGCGGGGGCGACGCGGAGGTCGTAACGTTCGTGACCGTGCCGTTCCGGCTCGAGGACGGTCGCCTCCTCCTCGCGGCCACGCTGCGTCCGGAGACCGTCTACGGGGTCACCAACCTCTGGGTCCCCCCCGCGGGCGAGCTCGTCACCTGGCACCACCGCGAGATGACGTTCCTCGTCGCGCCGACCGCCGGCGAACGGCTGGTCGAGCAGCACGGTGGCCGGATCGGTCACCGCGTGTCGGTCGCCGAGCTTGTCGGTCGGACGGTGACGACTCCGCTCGCAGGCCGTCGCGTCCCCGTGCTCGAGAGCCCGGTCGTCGACCCCGAGGTCGGCACCGGCGTCGTCATGAGCGTCCCGGCCCACGCTCCCGCGGATGCGGCCGCGCTCGCGGAGGTCGCGGTCCCGGTCCGCGCGGGGCTCGACCCGCCACCGGTCCTCCTCGAGGTCCCCTCGACCTCGAGCCTTTCGAGCTCGGAGGCCGAGCTCCTCAGCGGCCACGGCACGCCCGCCGAGCGGGCGCTCCGCGCGGTCGGGGCCCGGGCGCTCGTCGACCGCGCGAAGGTCGACGAGGCGACGGAGCGGCTCTACCGTCTCGAGTTCGTCCGGGGCCGGATGACGATCCCCGAGCTCAGGGGGGTGAGCGTGCGCGCCGCGCGCGAGAAGGTCGCCGATCAGCTGGCGCGGGACGGGACCAGCTTCGAGCTCCGGGAGTTCTCGAAGCCGGTCGTCTGCCGCAACGGCCACGGGGTGATCATCCGGCGGGTCGCCGACCAGTGGTTTCTCCGCTACAGCGATGCCGCCTGGAAGGCGGAGACGGTCGCCGGCCTCGCGCACCTCGCGACGTGGCCGGAGGAGTACGGCCGGGAGCTCCCCGGGATCCTCGACTGGTTCGAGGACCGGCCCTGCACCCGCCGGGGCCGCTGGCTCGGTACCCCGTTCCCGCTCGACCCCTCGTGGACGATCGAGCCGATCGCCGACTCGACGCTC
Source organism: Thermoplasmata archaeon (assembly GCA_033854115.1). GTDB lineage: Archaea > Thermoplasmatota > Thermoplasmata > Lutacidiplasmatales > UBA184 > Lutacidiplasma. The sequence goes on along the minus strand of JAWOKS010000040.1, from coordinate 11,526 downwards.
TACATGGCGTACTTCGTGGTGCGCCGCTTCGTCGCGACGGGCCGCCTCGCCCCCGCGCAGCTCACGGACGCGTTCTTCGACTACGTCTTCCTCGGCCGCGGGCCGGGCGAGCCGGGCGTCGAGCGCGCGACCCTCGAGGAGGTCCGCGAGGAGTTCCTCTACTGGTATCCGCTCGACCTCAACCTCGGGGGCAAGGAGCACAAGCGCGTCCACTTCCCGGTGTTCCTCTTCACCCACGCCCGGCTCCTCCCGCCCGATCTCCGCCCCCGCGGGATCTTCGTCCATGGCTGGATCACCGGCCCGGCCGGCGCGAAGATCTCGAAGAAGGAGGTCGGGAAGGGAGGCCGGATCCCCCCGATCGACACCGCGCTCGCGCGGTGGGGCCCGGACGCCTTGCGCCTGTTCTACGTGGTCGCGGTCTCGCCCGCGCAGGACCTCGAGTTCGACGAAGCCCTCGTCGACGCCGCCGCCGCCCGGCTGCGCGAGGTCGAACGCCTCGTCGGCGAGGCGATCGGCCGGGACGGCGCGGGACCCCCGGAGCTCGACGCCTGGCTTTCCTCGAGGGTCCACGAGCTCGTCGCACGCGTCCGGCGGGCCTACGCGGCGTCGGACTTCCGGCTGATCGCGGAGGCGACGTACGTCGAGATTCCGGCGCTCCTCCGCCGCTACTACGCCCGGGGGGGGACCCCGGGGGCGATGACCGACCGGCTGGCGAAGGCGTGGATCCGCCTGCTCTCCCCGATCACCCCCCACCTCGCGGAAGAGCTCGGCCGCGGCCGCTTCGACGGCCTGGTCGCGGTCCAGCCGTTCCCCGCGGCGGAGGAGTTCGACCGGTCGGAGGAGGCCGAGCATCGGGAGGCGTACCTCGAGCGCGTCGAAGAGGACCTCCGCTCGGTCCTCCGGCCCCGCGAGGAGCGGGGGGAGCCGAATCCCGAGGAGGCGATCTTCTTCGTCGCGGCCCCGTGGAAGGCGACCGTCGAGCGGTGGATGCGCGAGGCGCTCGACCAGGGCTCCGTGCCCGCCGTGCGCGCGATCCTCGAGCGGGCGGCCCAGCACGGGGAGCTCGCCGCCTACCGCGCCGAGATCCCGAAGTTCGTGCAGCGGACCGCCCCGCTCCTGCGTTCGGAGCCCCCGGCCCCGCCCGTCGGCGACGAGGCCGCGGTGCTGCGGACGGCCGAGGGGTATCTCGCCCGACGGTTCGGGCTGACCTCGATCGCCATCTACCGCGAGGAAGAGGCGGCCGAGCACGATCCCCTCGGCCGACGGGAGCGCGCGCGCGCGGGCCGCCCCGCGTTCTACCTGGTCGGGGCCGCCGAGCGCCGACGGCCGGGCGCCGGGGCGGTCGAAGCTCCGCGGAGACGGGCGTAGACGAGGTCGTCGTAGAACCTCCCGTCCTTCCGGAGGCGCTCGCGCAGCCGGCCCTCGTAGCGGAAGCCGAGCTTCCGCAGGAGACGGACGGAGCGGACGTTGCCGGGGAAGACCCCGGCCTCGACGCGGTGGAGACCCCAGCGGTCGAAGGCGAGGGCGATCAGGGCCCGGGCCGCCTCGGTGGCGTACCCTTCGCCCCGGAACGGCCGGCCGATCCAGTAGCCGATCTCCCCCCGTCGGTCCTCGAACTCGAGGTGGTGGAGGCCGACGCCCCCCACCAGCGCGTTGTCCGAGCGTCGCACGACGTGGAGCGCAAGGGCCGTCCCCGCCCGGTGGGCCGCGCGGGCCCGCCGGACGAACGCCCGCCCGTCGGCCGGCCGGTACGGGGCCGGGATGCGCAGGGTCCACCGCACGACGGTCGGGTCCGCGAGCAGCGCGACGAGCTCCGGGACGCGGCGTGGATCGGGGAGCTCGAGGCGCAGGCGTCGCGTGAGGAGCGGCCCCCGGAACCGTCGAAGGCGGTCGAGGGCCCGAGCCGCCCCGGCCGTCACGGCGAGCGGCGCCGACCCCGGGGCCGCGCCGTGGAGCCGAAGTTGAGGTACATCCGGGAGGGGATCGGGTGCGGGGAGACCCGGCGGTACTTCGCCGTGCGCTTCTCCGCGTAGCTGCGCTCGACCCGGCCCGAGATCTCGAAGTAGATCAACTGGCCGACGGGCATCCCCGCGTACACCCGCACCGGGAGCTTCACGCTCATCTCGAGCGTCCAGTAGTTGCAGAACCCCTCGTCCCCCTTCCCCGCCGTCGAGTGGATGTCGATGCCGAGGCGCCCGACGCTCGACTTCCCCTCGAGGAACGGGACGAACCCGTGGGTCTCGGTGTACTCCTCGGTGACCCCGAGGTAGAGCTGGCCCGGGATGAGGACGAACCCGTCGGCGGGGATGCGGAACTCGCGCACGGGGTTCGGCCGGCGCGCGTCGAGCCCCGAGCCCCGGTAGACGGAGAGGTACGGCCCGAGATGGACGTCGTAGGAGTTCGTCCCGAGGCACGCCTCACGGAACGGGCGGATGATGATCCGACGATCGCGCATGGCCTCCCGGATCCGCGCGTCCGACAGGATCATTCGAGTCGGCGCGCCACGGACCCTTCGCTATTTAACAGGCGGCGCGGGCCCCGGCTCCTCGAGGACGATCGCCCCGTAGCCGACGACCTCGGACATCGGCGTCGCCTCGCCCGAGTGGCCCCAGCGGAGGAGCCGGGGCACGAGCTCGTGGCCGCTCAGCGCCTCGAGGAGCACGGTCGTCGGCGCGATCCCGCACATCGAGATCTGCTCGCGCTCGACGACGTCGTAGAGCCGGCGCGGATCGCGGGCGAGGATCGCCTCGATGGCGTGATGGTCGAGACGCCGGGCCACCTCGACCGGGACGTAGTGGGAGAAGTCGGTCGACGCGAGCAGGAGGACGTCGCGCCCTTCGATCGCGGAGCGGACGACGCGCGCCACGTCGCCGAGGAACTCGAAGGGCCCGTGACGTACCTCGAGCGGGACGAACGATGGCCGCGGAAGGACGTACTCGAGGAACGGGAGCTGGACCTCGATCGAGTGCTCCCGCTCGTGAGCCTCCTCGTCGACCCGGATCGGTCCGTGCGCGAGGGCCCGCACCAGCTCGAGGTCGACCGCGGTGGGTCCGAGGGGGGTGCGCCACGCCCGGGCGGAGAGCGAGGCCCCCGCGCTCGCCCCGTAGTGATCGACCCCGAGGATCAGGACCGTGCCGGGGGGCCGCTCGGCCGCCACGCGCGCGTAGACGTGCGCCGCGATCGGGCCCGAGTAGGGGTAGCCGGCGTGCGGGACCACCGCCGCGACGAGCCGGCGGGTCTCCGACCGGCGGCGGGTGGGGAGGGCCCCGGGACCGCGCTCGTCCGTGAAGCACCGCTCGATCTCGCGGGCGAGGGTTCGGCCCTCGGCGGGGTAGAACTGGCCGGCGACGGCGGGCGGTCGCTCCGCGGTCACGTTCCCTAGGGCCGCGAGAGCTCACGTACGAGCTCGCGGGCCTCGTCGTCGCGGAGGCGCTCCCTCCCCGAGTTGGCGAACGGGTTCGACGCGTCGTAGCGGGGGATCACGTGGAAGTGCACGTGGAAGACGACCTGGCCAGCGCGCGGGCCGACGTTGAGCCCCACGTTGTAGTCGGAGGTCAGCCGCTCGGTCCGGCGGCAGACCTCGCCGAGGGTCCGCATCAGTGCGACCTGGTCGTCGAACGTGAGGTCGGCGAGCTTTGCCCCGTGCCGCTTCGGGACGACGAGCAGGTGGCCCCGGGTGTACGGAAAGAGGTCGAGAAAGGCGATCGTCGACCCGTCCTCGTAGACGATGTGGGCCGGGGTCCGACGGGCCGCGATGTCGCAGAAGACGCAGCCGTCGTCGCCGCCCTTCCCCCCCGGCATCGCGCCGGCGAGGAGGGACCGCGCGCCAAATCCCTTGCGGAGGCCGCTCGGCCCTCCGGTGGACCTCATTAGGAGCACCCCGCTTTCCGGGGAACGATGGAACGGCAGCCGGCCGTCGCGTGGCTCCTCGGGGTCGCCCTCGTGGCGACGATCGTGCCCCTTTCCGCGGCGGTGCCTTCGACCGCCCCTCACCGGGACACGAGCGCCTCCCCGGGGCCCGTCACGGACGCGATCCCCCTCGCGCCGGGGACCGCGCTCACGGCCCTTCCCGCCTCGACCCCGGTCCGGATCGGTCTCACGCTGCCGTTCTCGAACGAGAGCCGTCTCGACGCCCTGCTCGCCGCGGTCTCCAACCCCTCCTCGCCGGAGTACCGCCACTTCCTGAGCTACGGCGCGTTCGCCCGTGAGTTCCTCCCCTCGGCGGGTTCCCGAGCCGACGTCGAAGAGACCCTCCGCTCCTACGGGGCTTCCGACGTCTGGACCAGCCCGGCGGGTACCACCCTGAACGCTCGACTTCCCGCCTCCTCGGTGGAGCAGCTGCTCGGCGTCCGCCTCGTCCAGTACGCGACGTACGCGGGCATTCCGCAATTCACCGCGGTCGGCGCGCCACGCCTCGCCTCCCCCCTCGACGGGCTGGTCGCGGGCGTCTCCGGGCTTTCACGTTCCCCCGCGCCGGCGCTCGCGCTCCTCGGCGCGGACCCTTCCACCCGCCTCCCGGGGGCTTCCGAAGGGGGTCCCCAGTTCATCCGCGCCAACGCGAGCTCGAGCGTCGACTGGTTCTTCGGCTCGGACTACGCCCAGGCGTACGAGGCGACCGAGCTCTGGCCGGGGAACCTCAGCGTGCCGCACGCCACGTACCCGACCGGGATCGCCATCGCGACGCTCCTCGCGAGCGCCTACGACACGTCGACCTCGACCGAGCTTCCGCCGTGGGACCCGTCGGTCATCGACGCGTACTTCAACGCCACGCTCGGCCCCGGCTGGCCCCTTCCGTCCCTCACGGGAGTCCCGGTCCCCGTGGACGGGACCCCCGCGCCGCCCCTGCCGGGGTCGTTCCACGGGTTCCTCGACTCGACCAACTTCGAGGCGGAGAACTCGCTCGACCTCGAGATGGCGGGAAGCCTCGCCCCCGGGTCGTCGCTCTACAACTTCTACTTCGCGGGCGGGCTCGCGGTGAACCCCTCCACGTTCGGCAGCGTCGCGAGTTACCTCGCGGACGACCTCGAGGCCGCCCTCAGCCACAACTACGGGACCGACCGCCTCGCGGTCGTGTCGGCGTCGTTCGGGCTTCCCGACCTCAACAACTCGCAGTGGAACGCCGACCTCGCGATCGCGGCCGCGACGGGGGTCACCGTCGTCGCGTCGAGCGGCGATCAGGGGAACGCCCCCGACGTCGCCACCGGCCGCGGAGACGGCCCGTGGCCGCTGTGGCCCGCGACCGCGGCGTTCAACACCTCGGGGGCGATCTCGGTCGGAGGGGTGTCGGTCGCGCTCTCGGGGGTCCCGACGTCGACGTTCACGGCCCCCCCGCTCTCGGCGGCCTACGACCCGAACGTCCAGGGGTTCAACAACGTCTCGGCGTGGTGGGATGCCTCGGGCGGCTTCGGGCGCTATCTCGGCACGGAGGGGGGCGTGAGCACGGTCTACCCGGAGCCGTGGTGGCAGTTCCACTCCGCCGCCCAGGGGTCGATCGTCCAGGCGGCCGAGCGCCAGGGCGTGAGCCAGCTCGGCCGCTCGGGCCCCGACGTCGCGTTCCCCGCGAACGCGACGATCGCCTACGTCGCGGCCGACGCGAGCGAGACCCCGTACTTCTCCGTGGTCGAGGGCACCAGTGTCGCCGCGCCGGTCTTCGCGGGCCTCGTCGCCGACCTGGTCGCGGTCGAGAGCCAGACGTACCTCGCGTTCACCCCGCTCGGGTACGTCGACCCGTCCCTCTACCGGATCGCGAGCTACCACGCCGCGAACCCGGGGTACCCCGATCCGTTCCTCGACGTCGTCGCGGGGGTCAACGCGGTCTTCTCGGCCGGTCTCGGCTGGGATGCTACGACCGGCTGGGGCGGTCTCCTCGCCCCCCTCTGGCTCGCCGCCGACGAGAACCCGGTCGTCCGCGACTACGTCTGGACCGGGCCCACCCCGACGCTGCCGCCGCGATCGTCCCCCACCCTCTCGCTCACGACGCTCGCGCTCATCCTCGCGGGCGCCGCCACCGCGGTCGTGGCCGCGTTCGTGGTCGTGGCCACGCGACCGCGGCGCCGCACGGTGCCGCCGGCGTGGAACGTCGGCGACGGGATGTTCTCGGTCGGGGTGCCGACGGGCAGCGGGCCCGCGACCCCGGTGGGAGGTGCGCCCCCCACGTTCGCCTGCCCCTACTGTGGGGCCGAACGACCGGCGGAGCCGGTCCGCTGCCCGAAGTGCGACGCTATGTAGAGGGCGACGGCGGCGCGGCCTCAACGGGCTCGGACGGGCCCGCCGTCTCGCCGCCCCCGTCCTCGGGAGCGGGGACCGGGGCGTCGGCCGCGGCGGGGGTGGGCGGCGCCGGCGGCGGGATCCCGAGCTTCTGCTCGAGGACCCGGCGGATCTCCTCGGTCCGGCCGGAGGGGATTCCGAAGTACTCGGCGAACCGCCTGGTGGTCGTGAGCTCGAGCGTCGAGCCCTTCGGCTCGGTCCGGACGAGGCCGAGACCGCGGAGGTGCTGGACCTCCTCGTAGGCGACGTCGCCGATCATGCGGACGAGGACGCTCTGGAGGACCGGCTGGTGGTAGGCGATCAGGGTGAGGGCCTTCAGGGTCCGGGGAGCCATCTCGACCGGGGTGACCGCGTGGACGACCGCGACGAACCGCTCCAGGAGCTGGAGCGCGTAGCGGTCCCCGACCCGGCGGACCTCGAGCGCCGACTGACGGTTGCGGTAGGTCTCCTCGAGCGTGCGGACGGCCTTCTGCACGGTCCTCGGGTCGTCGACGCCGAGCGCGCTCGCGAGCTCGCGGGCGGCTAGCGGGCGGCCGGCCGCGAAGAGGACCGCCTCGACCTCGAGGACGAGGTCGTCGAGCTTCGACGGCAAGCTCACGCTCCCTCCGCGAGCGGGGTCGCCGGGGTCCGCACGTCGGCGGTGCGGACGACCAGCACCGGAGAGGCGCCGAGGGTCTCCTGGCGCAGCTCGACCGACCGCTCGCGCGCAAGGAACAGCACCGCGAGGAAGAGGGCGACCAGGCGGTCCCGGCCGCTCTCGGGCGGCCAGAGGTCGAGGAGCGGGAACGGCTCGCCGACGGCGTGGCGGAGCGCGCCCTCCCAGGCGTCCGCGAGGTCCCGTTCGGGGATGTCGCCGTGGACCAGGACCTCGGGCGGGGCGCGCTGCTCCTCCCGGAGGCGCTCGCGCAGCTGCTGGACCTTGAGGGCGTGCCTCGCGTCCTGCTCCGCTTCCCCGAACGCCCGGACGAGCTCGAGGAGGGTGACCGGACGACGCTCGGGGTGGCGGACCATGCCGACGAGCGGCGGCGGGTCCGCCGAGCCGAGGACGGCCGATGTCACGTCAACGGCCTCGGGGGTGTCGAGGAGCGGGAGGTAGCCGTCGTCGAGCCCGTCCGCGAGCCCGCCGGGAGCGGGGGCCGCGGGGTCCGGCACGTCGCGTTGGCGGAGGACCTCCTCGCTCTGCAGGTAGAGGATGCTCCAGGCCATGTAGACGAGACGGCCCGCGATCGTGAAATCGACCTCCCCGTCCGCGCGCACGCGCTCGAGGTACGCCTCGGTGAACTTCGCGAGGTCGATCTCCCAGGGGTCGAACTGTTCCTCGAGGACGAGCTCGAACAGGAGGGCCGTCGCCTTCTGGATCGGGTCCGGGATCACCACGTGGACCCCCTCGCGGAGGCTCTCGACGAGCGTGAGGTACCGCTCGAGGAGCGCCGACGGCTCGTCCGAACCCTCCCCGAGGAGCGAGCGGTGGAAGACGAGGTAACCGAGCACCTTCTCGGCGGCGTCCCGCGGGATCGGGCTCGCCGGACCCGCCGGGGCGACGACCGCCTCGGCCTGCGCGCTCATTGCGCCTCCACGGGCCGCGGGGCCGCCGGACCGCCCGCGTTCTCCCGGTCCTCCACGTCCTGGATCTCGTCCAGGCGGAGGCTCACGACGCGCGAACAGCCGTCCCCGCGCATCGTGACACCGAAGAGCCGGTGGGCGAACTTGAGCGTCACCTTCCGGAGCGAGATCACGATGAACTGGGCCCGCTCGGCGTTGCGGCGGAGCATCCGGCCGACGTACTCCGCGTTGAGGCCGTCCAGCGACATGTCGACCTCATCGAACACGTAGAGGGGGCTCGGGTCGTAGCGCTGGAGCGAGAAGATGAACGCGAGGCTTGCGAGCGACTTCTCGCCGCCCGAGAGCTGCTCGAGACGCAGGACGGTCTTGCCGACCGGCCGGGCCCGGATGAGGAGGCCGGCGCCGAGCGGGTCGTCCGGGTTCTCGAGCGCGATCTCCCCCTCCCCCCCGGCGGACAGCTCGCCGTAGATCTCGTGGAAGTTCGCGTTCACCTGGGTGACGACGTCGACGACCTTCTCGCGCTTCTTCTTCTCGATCTCGGCGACGAGCGCGACGAGCTCGGTCTTCTCGCTCGAGAGGCGCTGGGCCTCGCCGGAGAAGTCGTCGAGCCGCGCCTTCTCGCCGTCGTACTCCTCGACGGCACGGGCGTTCACGTCGCCCATCGCCTGGAGCTGCTGGTCGAGCGTCGCGATCCGCCGGCGAAGCTCATCGAGCGGCATCGGCTTCTCGTCGGCCTCGGGCTCGGGGTACTGGCGCAGGGCGTCCTCGAGCTCCTGGAACCTGCGTTCCGCCTCCGCGGCCCGGGTCTCCTCCTCGACGAGGTGACCCCGCCGGCTCGTGAGCGTGGCGTCGACCTTGCCGAGCTCGCCCGTGACCTTCAGGCGGTCGTCCTCGAGGGTCCTCCGCCGGTCGGTCTGGGCCCGCGCCGCGGCGCCCTGCTTCGCCTCGACCGACTTGAGCGCCTCGAGCGCCTCCGCGGCCTCGCGGACGGTCTTCTCGGTCCGCGCGAGCTCCTTGCGCTTCGTCGCGAGCTCGCCGCGCATCCGCTCGAGCTCCTTGCGGCGGCCCTCGATCTGGCCCGCGAGCGCGGTGATCGACGCGCGGACCGACTGGAGGTCGCCGTTCGCCCGGACGCGTTCCTCCTGGGTCTTCTGGGCGGATTCCTGAAGGCCCTTGAGCCGCGCCGAGAGCGCCTGCGGCAGCTGGCCGAGGTACTGCTCCTGGGCGGTCTTGGCCCCCTGCTTGAGCTGTTCGAGCTCCTCCCCGATCTTCGTGAGGGCGGCCTCGCGGGCCCCGAGGGCCTCCTCCGCGCGCCGGCGGTCGTCCACCGCCCGCTGGAGGCGGTCGCGCACGGCGCGGAGCTTCTCCCGGGCCGCGGCGAGGTCCTTCTCCACGACCTGACGGGTCGAGCGGTGGGCCTCGTCCTGGATGGAGCGGGAGGCGAGCTCGTCAGCGGTCGTGCGGATCTTCTCGGCCAGCTTCGCGAGCTCGGTCCGCGCCGCGGTCTCCGCACCGCTCTTCTGGCGGAGCTCGTCGCCGAGCCGCTTCAGTTCGACCGCGCTGTCGGCGCCGCGTCCCTGGCCCGTCGGGTCGACGTAGCCTCCCGAGATCGCGCCCGTCGCCTCGATGAGGTCGCCGGTAAGCGTCACGAGCCGGACGCCGCCCATCTGGGCGCGCGCCTGCGTGAGGTCGTTCATCACGACCGTCTCGCCGAAGACGTACCAGAACGCCGGTCGCAGGGCCTCCTCGAAGCGTACGAGGTCGATCGCGAAGCCGGTGGCCCCGGCGGCCTTGGCGACCACGAGGGCCTTCCCGTGCGGACGGCCCGCCAGCATCTTGTTGAGCGGGAGGAACGTCGCGCGCCCGCGCTTCTCGTCCCGGAGGATGCGGATGCACTCCTCCGCGACCTGGTCGGTCTCGACGACCAGGGCCTGGAAACGCTGGCCCCCCGCCACCTGGAGGGCGGTCTTGAACTTCGGGTCGAACTCGGCGAGCTCCTCGACCGTGCCGCGGATCCCCTCGATCTTCCCGAGGTTCCGCTGGGAGAGCAGGTAGTCGACGGCGGCGAGCGCCACCGGCCGGCTACCGGAATCGGCGCGGGCCTTGAGCCGGGCGTCGAGCGCGACGTACCGGCGGTTGAGCTCGGCGACCTCCTGAGCGAGGCGGGTCGCTTCCGCGGTGAGGTCCTGCTCCTTCTGCTTCAGTCCGGCGAGCTCCTTCTGGAGCTCCCCCGGGCCCTTGCCCGCTCCCCCGGTCCCGCCCGCCTCCCGGAGGCGGAGCTCGAGGTCCTTCACCTCGACCTCGCGCTCGGAGAGGTCCTCCTCCGTCTGGGCCTGGGCCTTCTCCGCCGCCTGCGAGGCCGCGTTCGCCCCCTCGCGGGCCGCGACGGCGTCCTGCCAGGCCCGTTGCTTCGCCTCGAGCTTGCGGTCGATCTCGATCTGCTGCTTGCGGGCCTGCGCGAGCTTGTCGCCGGATCTCCCGGGGGCCGCCGTCGCGGTCTGGAGCTCCTCGGCCTGCGACGCCGCACGGGCGTCGAGCGCCTTCAGCGCCTCGGCGAGCTTCTCGGCCTGTCCGGTGAACTGGGCGTGCTGGTCCTCGTCGGTCTTGAGGGTCTTCTCGAGCTCGCTCGCCTGCTGCGCGAGCTGCTCGAGCGCCTCCCGGAGGTTCGCGAGCGACTGTTCGGCCCGTGCGTGGGCGAGCTTCTTCTCGTCCAGCTCCTGCTTGAAGCGGGCGGCCTCGGCCCCGCCGGCCGTGGCGATCTCGCGGTCGATCTTCTCGATCGCCTCCGCGAGCTCGGCCTGCCGTGCCGCGAGGCTCCCGCGCTCGCCGTCGAGCCGCTCGAGCTCCTTGCGGGCCTGTTCCACCTGGGTCCGGCAGGTCGCGAGCTCGTGCTCGGCCACGCGGTGCGTCGCGCGGGCGAGCCGGGCCTCGGTTTTCCGTTTCTCGTCGGTGAGCTGCTTGTACTGGATCGCCTGGAGGCGCTGACCCTCGAGGGTCGCGAGGTGATTCTTCACCTCGCCGAGGAGCGTCTGGATCCGCTCGAGGTTCTGGTCGAGGTCGGTCCGTTTCGCCGCGGCCCGCTCGAGCTCCTCGTCGTACTGGCTGATCCCCGCGAGGCGCTCGACGAGCCCCCGGCGGGGGATCGGCCCCATCGTGACGATCTTGTTGATGTCGCCCTGCTGGACGAGGTTGTACCCGTCGCCCGAGAGGCGGGCGTGCGAGAGGAGCGCGTCGATCTCGGTCTGGGTCGAACGCCGGCCGTTGACGTAGAAGTACGAGTAGTAGCCGTTCGGGTCGCTCGGGGCGAGCTTGACGTACCGGGTGATCTCGACCTCGGCCGCCTCGCTCGGAAGGAGGTGGTCGGCGTTGTCGAAGACGAGCGACACCTCACACTCGGTCGCCGGCTTCTTCGACGCCCCGCCGTTGAAGAAGAGATGGGTGAGGCGCTCGGCGCGGAGCGCCTTCGAGCTCGTCGGTCCGAGGACGAACAGGATCGCGTCCGAGATGTTCGACTTGCCCATCCCGTTCGGACCGGCGACGCCCGTGAACCCGGGCTCGAAGGGGATCTCGGTCGCTCCCGCGAACGACTTGAAGTTCCTCAGCTTGATGCGCTTCAGATACATCGGCTGCCCCGCGTCGAGTTCCTTCGCACCGTCGCCGAAACTCGCCCGTTTGTCGGACGGTTGTCAGCAGCAC
>JAWOKS010000039.1:0-35720 GCA_033854115.1 Thermoplasmata archaeon | reverse complement strand
CCCACCTGGAGCTGCCGCGGGAGCCAGCCGGCGTCCACGACCCGCCGGGTCCCGGCGAGGGCCGCCCGCCATCGGGCGAGGAGGGGTTCGACCGCCGAGAGGTGGTCCGGGCCCCCGAGCCCCATCCCGACGGTGACGACCACCCGCGCGTCATCCAGGTTTCCGTACCGGCCCTCGCGTTCCCGGCCGCGCTCCCGCGTCTCCACCTCCACCTCGGGAAGGCTCGCGGGAAGCGCTTCCGCATCCAGCGAGGTGACATCCGGGGGTTCCCCGACCTCGAACGCCCCCGGCCGCACGGTCCCGAGCGAGGGACGGGTCCGCGACCGAATGCCGGCCAGGATTCCGCCGCCGAACGCCGGCTTCTGCCAGCGCAGCTCCCCGTCCGCCCCGCGGAGGACCCCGACAGCATCCCCCGTCAGTCCGAGTCCGCGCCGGGCCGCGACCTGCCCGGCCACCTCCCGTCCATAGGGGTCGGCCAGGAACATCATCGCGGCCGCCCGCGGGCTCGCCTCCAGCACGGCATCCACCCCGAGGGCCGTGCGCCGGGAGGGGACCGGCGAGGGGGCGACGACCTGGACCAGCCGCAGTGCCCCCGCCCGGGACAGGAGACGGCGGGCCTCCTCGGGAGGCTCGGGACCCACCCAGACGGCGCACGGCCAAAGCGGGCTCAGCCGACGGCGCACTTCGCTCACCAGAGGGAGCGCGGTCGGCTCGAGCGTTCCGTCGGGCCCGGTGACGAGGACGAGAAGCTCCTCGGACTCGCCGAGGGGGCCGGTGCGGGCCGGGATCGGGAGCGGTCGCGGCACGGGGGTGGACAGGATCTCCTCGAGGCGTTCGACCGCCCGGGAAAGCCGCTCGGCGACGCTCCCTTCCATGAGTACGAGGGGACTCCGGGTCGGCGCGAGGTCCCGGAGGGATTCGACGACGGTCGGCGATCCGCCCAGCCCGACGCTCGTGGCCGGAAGGCCGAGGTCGGCGGCCGTGAGGCGCTCGACCCGCGAGGGGAGGACGGCCGCCACCTCGGCCGGCGCCGGGCGACGCAGCTTCGCGATCTTCTCGTCGACGGAAACGACGAACGGGGAGGACAGGCGGGCCCGGGCCCACCCATCGGCGGTGTCGTAGGTCACCTCGAAACCAGACCCCTGGGAATCCCGGGCAATCGCCCGGGCGCCGGTCACGATGGGAACACCGAGAAGCCCCGCGACCTCCGGGCCGACCTGACCGGTCTCGGAGTCGGTCGTCCAGACGCCGGCGAGTACCACGTCGTGGCCCGTCCGACCGAGCGCGCGGGCCAGCGTCCGGGCGGTCACGAGGGTGTCGGAGCCGGCGAGGAGACGGTCGGTGACAAGTATCGCCCGGTCCGCCCCCAAGGCGAGCGCCTCCCTGAGGGCTCCCTCGGCCGCCGGCGGCCCCATCGAGATCACCGAGACGGTCTCGCCGGTTCGCCGGAGGTCGAGCGCGACCCGGAGCGCCCGCTGGTCGAACGGGTTGAGGACGAGCTCGATCCCGTCGCGGACCATCGCGCGACGCACCGGGTCGTACCGCGACGCCTCCGAGGGCGGGACCCCCTTCGCCAGGACCGCGAGATCCATACGGTGGGCCGCGGAGGGGGGAGCGGGGCGATAAGAGGGCGCACCCCCTCGAGCGGTGATGGAGCCCCCGCCCTCCGCCCCGGGACCGAACGGCTCCGTGGCGCGCTACGCCCTCGGGGTCGTGATCACGGTGGCGGCGATCCTGAGCCAATACGTCGTGCCGAGGGTGTGGCCGGCGTCCGTCGCCATCTACGGGAACCTTCCCGGGGACCTCGCGGTCGTCTACGGGCTCCCGGTCGTCGCGTTCGCGCTCCTCGTCGGGGCGCGGCCCCTCCGCGCCTGGAAGGTCCGGCTCGGTCGGGCGACCGTCGAGGGGCTCGGATGGTACGCCGCGATGGCGCTCCTCGGGCTCCTCGTGGCGTTCGTCCTCCTCCTCGTCTACGCGGCGGTCGACCCCGGGGCGATCCGGCTGCTCGAGAGGGAGAACCCGGCGCTCCGCGAGGCCGCGGCCGATCCCTGGTTCTACGTCGCGTTCTCCTTCGTGGTCGGAGCGTTCGAGGAGACGATCTTCCGGGGGTGGATCTTCGGCTTCTGGCGCGATCGCGCGTCCGGCTGGCTCGGCCCGGCGGTCGGCTCGAGCGCCGTCTTCGCCGGCGTCCACCTCTACTACGGGCTCACGTACGGCCCGATCTCGCCCGTGCCGTACTCGGGCCTCTTCCTGCTCGGGTTCGCGTTCGCGGCGACCTACCACGTCTCGGGTGGGAACCTCGTCGTCCCCGCGATCCTCCACGGGGTGAACGACGCGACGGCGTTCCTCTCCGTGAGCCCCTGGCCCGCGCTCGGCTACGCGACGCACTACGGCTTCATCGCGGTCGCGGGGATCGTCGGGCTCGTGGCCTGGCTCGGACGAGGGTACGGATCCGCGGCGGGGCCGCCGGGCCCGCGGTTCCCCTGAGGGGAACCCGACAGGGTCATCTGGCCCACCCGGTACCCGCCCCGGATGATGCCGAGCGACGACGAGCTGCGGGCGATCCTCACGGGAGCCCGGACGCTCGCCATCGTCGGCCTCTCGGACAAGCCCGAACGGGATTCGAACGAGGTGGCCCGCTACCTTCAGGGCCAGGGGTACCGCATCGTGCCGGTGAACCCGCAGCTCGCGGAGGTCCTCGGGGAGCGTTCCTACCCGTCCCTCACCACGATCCCCCGCGACGTGAAGGTCGATGTCGCGGTCATCTTCCGCAAGAGCGAGGCGGTCCCCCCGATCGTCGACGAGGCGATCGCGCGCGGTGTCCCGACCGTCTGGATGCAGCTCGGGGTCGAGCACGCGGGGGCCGCCACGAAGGCGAGAGAGCACGGCCTCACGGTGGTCGAGAACCTCTGCTCGATGGTGACCCACCGGCGCTTGAGGATCCCCGCGAAGGGGTGAGACGATGCCGGCCGCCGCCGTTCCGGACTCTCTCGACCCCGCCGCGCCGGTCCCCGCCCCGCCGCCCCGGCCCGCCCCACCGCTCCGCGAGCGCGGCACCGTACGGCACGAGGAGCTCCGCACCTCCCGGTGGGAGCTCAAGGGGATCGCGAAGGTCGTGCGCTCGGCCGATCTCGGTGAGGCCGCGATCGACGGGACGCTCGTCGTCGGCGGGTCGCTCTCGGCCGAGGAGCTCCGGTCGGACGGCGCGCTCGAGCTTCAGGGACCGGTCACCGTCCGCGGGCGTCTCCTTGCGCGGGGCACGGTCCGCGCGGGGTCGACCGTGCGGGCCGGCGAGGCCGAGCTCTCGGGCTCGGTCCGCCTCGCAGGCGATCTCGAGGTGGGCGGGAACCTCCGCTCCCGGGGATCCCTCGCGGTACCCTCCGTCCGCGCCGGCGCGGTCGAGCTCCACGGCTCTGCGAGCGTTCCCGGCACGATCCGCGCGAGGTCCGTCCTCGCCGAGCTGGACGGCGACTCGTCGTTCGGCGCGATCGAGGCGGGCTCGGTCCAGCTGCGCGGGCCGACCTCCAACCTCGTCACGAAGGCCCTGCTCAAGTTCCACGCCGTGAAGGTGGGGCGCATCGAGGCGGACCAGGTACGGCTCGAGTCGGTGCGGGTCGCGTTCGTCCGCGCCCCCGAGATCGTCCTCGGACGCGAGAGCCATCTCGTCGCGTACGAGGGGACGATCCGGACTGCCCACCCGACGAGCCGCACCGGACCCGAGTCGTGGACCGCTCCGCCGCACGGCCTCCGGCGCTAGGCGCGCGGCGCGCCTTTTATCCTCGGCCTTCCGTCGTGGGGACGGGATGCCGGACGAGGGGGAGCCGGGGACGGTCTCCGCGACTGCGCTCGAGGAGAGGATCCTCGAGTTCTGGCGGCGGACCGACGTGGCGGGCCGGTCGCTCGCCGGGACGGCCGAGGGGCCGGTCTTCCGGTTCTCCGAGGGGCCCCCGACCGCGAACGGCCCGCCGCACCTCGGCCACCTCATCACGCGGATCCTGAAGGACGTCCAGCTCCGGTACCGCCGGCTCCGGGGGTACCGGGTCGTCAGCGCGAAGGCCGGCTGGGACTGCCACGGCCTCGGCGTCGAGATCGAGATCGAGAAGCGGCACGGCCTCCGCTCCCGCCACGACATCGAGGCCTACGGCGTCGAGAGGTTCTGCGACGAGTGCCGGGCGGACACGCTCCGGGTCGCCTCGCTCTGGACCGAGATGAGCCAGCGCCTCGGCTTCTGGCTCGACTACGCGCATCCCTATCGTACGATGGACGCCCCCTACATCGAGAGCGTCTGGTGGTCGCTCCGGACGCTGTTCGACCGCGGCCTCCTCGAGAAGGGCCACTACGTCCTCCCGTACTGCCCCCGCTGCGAAACGACCCTCAGCTCCCACGAGGTCGCCCAGGGCTACCACGAGACGACCGATCCCTCGGTCGCCGTCCGGTTCCCGCTCGAGGGGCCGGGCGCGGGCCGGCGGGCGCTCCTCGTCTGGACGACGACCCCCTGGACGCTCCCCGCGAACGAGCTCGTGGCCGTCCGCGGCGACCTCGAGTACGTCGCGGTCGGTCTCGCGGACGGCTCCGAGGTCGTCGTCGCGGAGGCCGCGCGCGAGCGGTTCGTTCCCGCGGACGCTCCGGTCCGCGAGCGGTTCCGCGGGAGCGAGCTCGTCGGCCGGACGTACCGTCCGCCGTTCGATTCGCCCGGGCCGGGTCCCGGCCGCTACCGGCTCGTCGCCGACGACTTCGTCACGGTCGACGAGGGGACCGGCCTCGTCCACATCGCCCCGAGCTTCGGCCCGGACGACTGGAGGATCGGCGAGCGCGAGGGGCTCGGCCCGTTCGACCCCCTCGACAGCCGGGGGAAGTTCACCGACCGCATCCCGCTCGTGGCGGGTCGGGCGTTCAAGGCCGCCGACCCGATCCTCACCTCCGACCTTGAGCGTCGCGGGCTCCTCTACCGCGCGGAGACGCTCCGTCACACCTACCCGTTCTGCTGGCGGTGCGACTCCGCCCTGCTCTACCGGGCGATCGACTCCTGGTTCGTTCGCACCTCCCGGGTGACCGAGCGCCTCGTCGCGCACAACCGGACGGTGACGTGGATCCCCGCCCATCTCCGGGACGGGAGGTTCGGTAACTTCCTCACCGAGGCGAAGGACTGGGCGCTCTCGCGGAGCCGCTACTGGGGGACGCCGCTCCCGATCTGGGTCTGCCCCGAGGGGCACCAGACCTGCGTCGGAAGCTTCGCCGAGCTCGGCGAGCTCTCGGGCGCGCCGCTCGGGGCCGGGTTCGACCCCCACCGCGTCGCCGTCGACCGTCTTCGCGTCGCCTGCCGCACCTGCGGGGCGAACGCCGTCCGGGAGCCGTACACGATCGACGCGTGGTACGACAGCGGCTCCGCGCCGTTCGCCCAGTTCCACTACCCGTTCGAGCCGGGGCCGTTCGAGCCGGCGGCACCCCTCGACTACATCGCGGAGGCGATCGACCAGACCCGGGGGTGGTACTACACGCTCCTCGTCCTTGCGGTGACCCTCTTCGACCGGCCGGCGTACCGGGCGTGCCTGACGAGCGGCCACGTGCTCGACGAGTCGGGGCGCAAGATGTCGAAGTCGAAGGGGAACGCCCTCGACCCGACCCGCTTCCTCGCGACGGTCGGGGCCGATGCGGCCCGCTGGGCGTTCCTCGCGATCGACTTCACCGAGGGGATGCGGATCTCCGAGGACGCGGTCCAGAAGTCGGCGAACCGGACCGTGGGGACCCTCCGGAACGCCGTCAGCTTTCATCTCGAGAACGCGAGGTCCGACCGGCTCCCTCCGCAGCGGGAGCGCCCCGCTCCCCGTGACGTGCTCGACCGGTGGCTCCTCTCGCGCCTCGAGGCGACCCGGGGGTCGATCGAGCGGTCGCTCGAATCGTTCGACCCCCGCCCCGCGGCCGCCGCCGTCCGCTCGTTCGTCGACGACCTCTCGACCTGGTACCTCCGGCGGTCGCGCCCGCGGTTCTGGGGCGACCTCGGCCCCGACGCCCGGCAGGAGGCCCACGCGACCCTTTCCTACACGCTGATCGGGCTCGCCCGCGCGGTCGCGCCCCTCCTTCCGTTCGTCGCCGAATGGATCTACCAGGAGGTCGGGGAGGAGGGGTTCGCGCGCGCGGAGGGTTCGGTCCATCTCGCCGGCTGGCCCGGGCCGCTCGCGGCCCGGGACCCCGAGCTCGAGGCCGCGATGGCCCGGCTGCGCGAGACCGTCGAGCTCGGCCGGGCGCTCCGCCAGGACGCCGGCGTCAAGTCCCGGATCCCGCTCACGGAGCTCCGCCTGTTCGGAGAGCTCGCCCGCCCCCTGCCCGCGCTCGGGGCGGACGGCGACCGCCTGCTCGCGGAGGAGCTCAACGTCCGCCGGATCGTCCGTCCGCCCGCCGGGGCAGAGCCGCTCGCGCCCGACCGGTGGGCGGTCCACGCGGAGGGCGGGGTCCCCGTGGCCGCGTTGCCGAGGACCCCGACCGCGGAGCTCCTCGAGGAGGGGCTCGCTCGCGAGCTCGCCCGACGCCTCCAACAGCGCCGGAAGGAGCTCGGCCTCCGCTACGAGGAGAGGGTCCGGGCGGTCGTCTCCGCCACGGGAGCGCTCTACCGGGCGGTCGCGGCCCGACGCGAGACGCTCGCCCGCGAGGTGCTCGCCGAGCCGTTCGAGCTCACCGAGGCACCGCTCGAGCCGGGGCCGGACGTCGTCCGGTGGTCGTTCGAAGGCGTCGACTGCTCGGCGCGCCTCACCCGCCTCGGAGCGGTCCCGACGGACGGGTCCCGCGCTCCTCCCCCTCGGACCCCGTCCTAGGTGCCGTCGAGCACGCGGACGACTTCGCCCCCCGGCGAGCGTTCCGCGAAGATCTCGGCCTCGAACCTGAGCACGCGGACCGCGGGCGTCCGCCAGAGCCCCGGCCGGAGGCCGGCTTTCTCGCAGGTCCCGTCGAGGAACTCCTCGGGGCTCCAGCCCTGGTCGGCCGCGACCTGGGGCAGGAGCAGCCCCTGGACGCCCCGATGCTCCACGATGAGCCCGTGGCGGCCGATGACAACGCCCGCCGGCCGGTCGACGGCGGCGAGCGGCTCGGGGGCGGTCAGCGCCGAGACCTCCGCGACAAGGACCGGGAACTCGGCGGCCGTGACCGGCTCGAAACGCGGGTCGTCCAGCGCGGCCGCGACCGCGGCCCGCCTCAAGCCCTCCCCGAGAGGGAGGACGGGCAGGGGGTAGCCGACGCAGCCCCGGAGCCGGTGGGCCGGGTGCACGTGCCAGGAAACGAACACCCCGCGGCGCTCCTGGAAGAGGGACGGAAGGGCGTCGGGGGAGCGGGGCGGGTCCCCGCCGAGCGCCTCGGAGACGGCGCCGCGGGCGAGGCGGACCGCAATCTCCCCCTCGTGGGGCCCGAGCACGCCCCCGTCACCGGTCCCCCGCGCAAAGGCTCTTCGGCGGCCCCGTCCCGTCGCGGGGCGGACGTTTTATAGCGAGCCCCCGTCGCGCCCGACCCGATGCCGTTCCCCGAGGCGGTCGAGCGCCTGCTCAACAAGAAGATCTGCATGAACTGCTCGGCGCGGAACCCGCCCCGGGCGGTCCAGTGCCGCCGGTGCGGCTACACCGGGCTGCGCGTGAAGTCGCGCGAGCGCTCCGGGAAGACGCAGTAGCCCCTCACGGGGGGACCGACGGACCCTCGCCGGCCGCGAACGGGGTCGGCGGGCCACGGGTCGCTTCGCGGGCGAGGGCGAGGCGTTTCGTCGCGAGGAACCAGAGGTTCCGGACCCCGTCCCGCCAGCTCTGGAGCTTCGGCGGCGTCGCCCGCTCCCCGTACTCGATCGGGAGCTCGAAGAAGCGGAACCCGCGCACGATCGCCTCGAGCTTCAGCTCCTCGCTGAGCGCCATCCCGTCCGAGGTGAGGTGGACCTTCTCGAGGACCTCCCTCCGGAAGACCCAGTAGCCGCTCTGGCTGTCGGTGAGGGTCTTCCCCGGGAGCCCGGCGAGGAACCGGTGGTAGGCGATCCGCAGGAAGAGGTTGAGGAGCGCGTTGCCGATCCGATGCTCGGTCGTCATCGATCGACGGGTGACGAACGCCATGCGGTTGCCGCTCACGAAATCGAGCCGTTCCGCGACCAGGCGCCCGACCGCGGCCGGGATCGTCGCGACCGGGTACGTCCCGTCGCCGTCCGAGGTCGCGAGCACGTCGCCCCGGGCCTCGCGGAACCCCGTCTTGTAGGCCCGGCCGTAGCCCCGGCGGCGCTCGAGCACGACCCGGGCCCCCTCCGCGGTCGCGATCTCGGCGGTCCCGTCGGTCGAGGCCCCGTCGACGACGATCATCTCCCAGACGATCGGCGCGTCGTGGAAGATCGTGCGGTTCGCCTCCTCCGCCGCCACGCGGAACGACCGGAGCACGTCGCGGATCGACGCTGCCTCGTTGAGCGTCGGGATCACGAGCGTCGCCCGCATCGGCCCGGGGCAGCCCGCCGCCCCCTTAAGGCCGACCGAATCGTGGACCGCCCCCGGTGGTGCGCACGACGCCCTCGCGGCCCGCCCGGCGGTGGGGCCACTTCCCCACGACCGCCGACGTCGGCCTCTGGGCGACCGGGCCGAACGCCGCCGCGCTCCTCGAGGGGCTCGGCCTCGCGCTCTACAGCCTCATCGCGGCCCCCCGCGGGGTCCGGCCCCGCCTCGAGCGCACCGTCGCGGCCCGCGGCCGCGACCCGGCGGAGCTCGTTGTCGCCTACCTCGACGAGCTCCTCCTGCTCGAGGAGACGGAGGGGTTCGTGGGGCGCCGGATCGAGGCCCGGACGCGCGGCCGCCCCCCGAACGAGGTCGTCGCCCGGGTCCTCGGCGAGCCGTTCGACCCCGCCCGGCACGTCGCCCGGAGCGAGGTGAAGGCGGTCACGCTCCACCAGCTCCGGTTCGACCCCCGGGCCGGCCGGGCCCGGGTCATCGTCGACGTCTAGGCCCAACGGCGCCCGAGGGACGTCACTAGGGCATCCGCGCGACGATCTCGCCGAGCGCGGTCCCCGGCCGCTCGACGCGGCCGTGCTTCGCCAGGATCCGCTCGAGGGCCGCGAACGTCACGAGGAGGTCCGGCCAGTCGGCGATCCCCATGTGGCCGAGCCGGAAGATCTTGCCGGCGAGCGCGCCCTGGCCGCCTTGGACGAGCACGTTGTACTCCCGCTCGAGGGCCTTCCGGAGGTCCGCGTCCCCGAGCCCGTCCGGGTTCTTCACTGCGGTCACCGTGTCGGAGGCGTAGCGGGGGTCCGGGAACAGCTCGAGGCCGAGCGCCCGGACGGCGGCGCGGGAGGCCTCCGCGAGGGTGTGGGTCCGCGCGAGCCGCCGCTCGAGCGTCTCCTCGTGGAGGAGCCGCAGCGCTTCCCGCAGCGCGAGGAAGAGCGGCACCGCGGGGGTCCAGGGCGTGTCGTTCTTCTCGAGCGCCTTGAGGTGTGCGGCGAGGTCGAGGTAGAACGTCCCCGGGTGGAGGGCGGCGACCGCGCGGTCCGAGAGGTGAACGAGCGCGAGCCCGGCGGGCGCGGCGAGACCCTTCTGGCTGCCCGCGACGACCGCGTCGACCCCCCAGGCCTCGAGGGGGAGGGGGATCCCGGCGACCGCGCTGATCCCGTCGACCAGGAAGAGGGCCCCGCTCGCGCGCACCGCCGGCGCGATCGCGGCGAGGTCGTTCGCGAGCCCGACGCTCGTCTCGTTGTGGACGACGCAGACGGCCCGCACGTCGCCTCGGGCGAGCGCGGCGCGGACCTCGTCCACCGGGAGCGGCTGGCCCCACGGCGCTCGCACCGTGGTCACCGCGCCCGCGTACTTCCGCGCGATCGTGTCGGTCCGGTCGCCGAAGTTGCCGTTCGCGACCACGAGCGTCGTGCCGTCCTTCGGGAGGAGCCCCGCGTAGACCGCCTCGAGCCCGGCGGTCCCGCTCCCCGAGAGGACGACCTGGTGGCCCTTCGCGCCGAAGGCGACGGGGAGGAGCTCGCGGATCTCCTGGACGACCCCGTGGAAGAAGTCGCCCCGGTGGTTGAGCGACGGCGTCGCCATCGCGCGGAGCACGCGCGGGTGGATCCGTACCGGCCCCGCGATGAGGAACGTCGTCGTCTCCGGGTCGAACGTCATCGGGCCCCTCCCGGCGTCTCGACGAGCGCGGTGAGAGGCTCCCCGCGGAGCGCGCGGAGGACCTCGGCGACGATCTCCGCGCCGGCCCGCGCCTGCGCCTCGGCGGTCGAGGCGCCGAGGTGGGGGGTCGGCACGACCCTCGGATGCTCCAGGAGCTCGCGGCGCGCCGGCGGCTCGGTCTCGAAGACGTCGAGCGCGGCGCCGGCGAGGTGGCCCGAGCGCAGAGCGTCGAGCAGGGCGGCCTCGTCGACGAGCGCGCCGCGCGCGACGTTCACGAGGAACGTGCCGGGCCGCATCGCCGCGAACGCCCGCGCATCGAGGAGGTGGCGGTTCTCGGCCGTGAGCGCGGCGTGCACGCTCACGAGGTCGGAGGCGCCGAGCATCCGCTCGAACGGGAGGAGCTCGGTCGCGTCCGGGGAGCGGGCGAGGAACGG
This sequence comes from Thermoplasmata archaeon, assembly GCA_033854115.1. Taxonomy (GTDB): domain Archaea; phylum Thermoplasmatota; class Thermoplasmata; order Lutacidiplasmatales; family UBA184; genus Lutacidiplasma. The sequence continues at coordinate 25,177 of JAWOKS010000039.1, read as the reverse complement.
ATCGAACGCGACCGCGCGGGCCCCGAACGGCCCGAGGCGCCGTGCGACCTCGCGGGCGATCCGCCCGTAGCCGACGAACCCGACCGTCCGGCCCGCGAGCTCGTGGCCGTGGACGCCCCGCTCCCAGCGCCCGGCACGGGTCGCCTCGATCGCGGGCCGGAGCTCTCGCACGAGGACGAGGTAGAGGGCGATCGTGAGCTCGGCGACGCTCGTCGTCGCCGCCTGGGGGGCGTTGACGACGCGGATCCCGCGAGCGCGCGCGGCCTCGAGGTCGACGTTGTCGACGCCGACCCCGGCCCGCGCGATCAGCTCGAGGCGGGGGGCCGCCTCGAGGAGGGCACGGGTGACCTTTGTCCGGCTCCGGACGATGAGGCCCCACGCCCCCGCGAGGTGCTGCGGGAGCTCGGCAGGGGTCGTGCTCGCGTCGACGACACGGCAGGGGCCGGCGCGCAGCGCGTCGACCGCCGTGCGGTCGACCGGGTCCGCGACGACGACCAGCGGGGGTTCCATCGCCGGGCGGCCGAGCGGGGCGACGTTCAAAAGGCCTTTGCGGCCGGGGCTGCGGCCCGCGCCTTCGGCACCGCCGTCCGCTCGAGCGCGGTCCGCACGATCGCCTCGCCCCGGACGCCGCGGATCCACGGCTCGGGCTTGACGACGATCCGATGGGCCAGCGCCGGCTCGGCGAGCAGCTTGATGTCGTCCGGGAGGACGTAGTCGCGACCCGCGAGGAGGGCCCTCGCGCGGGCGAGCTTCTGGAGCCCGAGCGAGCCGCGGGGCGAGGCGCCGACCTCGCTGCGCGGGTCGTCCCGCGTCGCCCGGACGAGGTCGACGATGTACTCGGCGACGGACGCGTCGATCTCGATCGCTTCGGTCGCGAGCTGCAGGTCGCGGAACGTGGCGAGGTCGGTGACGCGCGGCGCATCGATCCGGTCGTCGCGCCGCGCCCGCCGCCGGGCGAGGATCGTCCGCTCCTCCTCGACGTCCGGATAGCCGACCTTGAGGCGGAGGAGGAAGCGGTCAACCTGGGCCTCGGGGAGCGGGTAGGTCCCCTCGAGCTCGAGGGGGTTCTCGGTGGCGAGCACGAGGAACGGGCGCGGGAGGGGGTACGTCGTCCGCTCGCTCGTGACCTGGTACTCCTGCATCGCCTCGAGGAGGGCCGACTGGACCTTGGGGGGGGCGCGGTTGATCTCGTCGGCGAGCAGGACGTTCGTGAACAGGGGACCCGGACGGAAGGTGAACGCCGCGCGCGAGGTGTCGAGGATCTCGCCGCCCGTGATGTCGTGCGGGAGCAGGTCGGCGGTGAACTGGATCCGCTGGAACTCGAGGCCGAGCGCGAGCGCGAACGAGCGGGCGAGGAGCGTCTTGCCGAGCCCCGGGAGGTCCTCGATGAGGATGTGGCCGTCGGCGACGAGGCCGGTGAGGACCGTCTCCACCGCCTGGACGCGTCCGACGACGGCGGAGCGGACCGACCCGCGGATCCTCTCCGCGAGCGCGCGGGCCTCCTGCGGGTTCACCGCGTCCCCTCGCCCGCCTCCACGCCGGGGGCTCTTAACGTGGCCTCCCTGCGGCGCCCGTATGCCCCGACCGTAACGATCCGCGTCACGGTAGGCGACTGCCCCCTCGGCGGTCTGACCCCGGCCGGGGTATCGGATGCCGGGGTTGTCCTCGTGTCATCCTCGGCGGACGACCCGTCCGCATGGAGTCGAGAGGGACCCTTCGTCGGTACCCGGGCGGCGGCCGAAGCCGCGCCACTCGAGGGAAGGGGGAGCGGGCCTCTAAGCATTTCGGGCGTGCCGCGGCGCGAGCAGGAGGGCGACGAGCACGATCGCGAACGCGAGCAGGCCTCCCGCGAGACCGACGTTCGCGGTGGAGGACGGCACGATGAGCACGATCGACCAGGCGAGCCCGAGCGAGAGGGCGGCGAGCGCGATCGCGGGGACGGCGCGCCGACCCCCTCCGCTCGGCCGGGCGGGGTCGTCCGCGAGCCAGAGCAGGGCGGCGAGCCCGCCGACGCCGGCCGCGAGCTCGGTCGAGAGGGTGACCGGGGCCGCGACCGCGAGCAGGGCGAGGGCGGCGAGCGCGGGGAGGACCCCCCAGACCTCGCCCTGGCGGGGGTTCGACCGGCGCCACGCCGTCGAGGCGACGACGGCCGCGACCCCGACGGTGGGGCCGAGCAGGAACGGCAGGTCGCCGAGCAGCCCGAGGAGCGCCATCGTCCCCCCGAACAGGCCCGCGGTGAGCAGGCCCCCGCCCACGGTCCGCTCGGCGGCCGGGGCGGTCACGAGACCCTCCGGCGCGGCGGCTCGCGCATGAGGCGGGCGAGGGCCCCGAGCGACCAATAGTCGGACCAGTCGACCACCGGGGCGTGGGTCCAGAGGGTGGCGAGGCGCTCCCGCCGCTCCAGCCGCTCGAGCCGGCGCGCGAGCTCCTCGTCCTCCGGGCGGAGAGCCCCGAGGCCCTCGCGCATCGGGAGCGGCGAGGGGCTGAGCACGATGACCGGGAACCCCTGCCGGCGGACGTAGGGAGCGAGGTCCGCCACGGGGTCCCCCGGCCAGGCGGAGACGATGAGGGTCGTCAGTCCCGGCCGGAAGAACCGGCGGAGGCCGAAGGCGCACCTCTCCGCCGGTCCGGCGACCTCCGACCGGCGGCTCGCGAGGATCGCCTGAAGGAGGCGGAGGCGGTGGGCCCGCCCGGTCGAGAGCGGCACGGCGTCGACGAACTCGCCGAACGTGGCGTAAGCGATCCGCACCTTGCTCCGAAGGAACGACTCCGCCATGCCGTAGAGGGCGGCGCGCGCGACGTTGAGGAGCCGCTCGTCGTACTCGGGTCCGAGCGCCGTCGGGCGGACGTCCAGGAGGAGGAGCAGGTCGCCGGTGCGATCGAGCAGGTACTCGTTGGCGAGCGGCCGGCCGGTGCGCGCGGTCGCCCGCCAGTTGATGCGGCGGGGCGGCTCATGGGGCAACGCGTCCCGGAGGCCGAAGAACTCCCCGCTCGCCCCGATCCGTCGGGAGCGGGTCTCGCCCGGGAGCGCCGTGGTGCGCGCGAGCCGCTGGGTCGCGAGGCCGTGCAGCTCGGGCGGATACCGCTCGAGCGGCAGCGGCGGACGCGCTCCGTCCAGAAGGCGCTCGCTGAGGCCGAGGGAGTCCCGCCAGACGACCTGCGGAGCGTCGAGGGTCATGATCGTCGGCTCGTGGAACCTCCAGTTGACCGCGAACCGGATCGCCCCGGGCGCGCGCCGGTAGCGCACCGGGCGGAGCTCGGTCGTGCCCGCGGCCTGGGGGAGGGCGACGAACAGGTCCGGGATCGAGTCCCCGAACGTCCCGGTGAGCGTCCCGCTGAGCTCGACGTCCGAGCCGAGGCCGCTCGCCTGCCAGGAGAGGTCGACCCGGGTCAGGTGGCGCGGCGCGTTCACCGCGGCCGAGAGCGGGGCGAGGAGGAACGGGAGGGCGGCGAACAGAAGCACCGGGTTCCTCAGCGCGACCGCGAGCGCGACGAGCAGGCTCGCGAGGCCGAGCAGGAGGTAGGCGCGGCGGGTCCAGCGGGCGATCCCGCCGGCGGCGGGGCTCCCGGTCACGCCACGCCTTCGAGCCGGTCGAGACGGTGCGTGAGGTACCTGCGGAACTCGGTGGGCGGCAGCTGGACCAGGGCCGCCATCTCCTCCCCGGTCCGCGCCGGGAGGTCCGGTCGGAGGCTCGAGCGCTCGAGCCGGTCGACCAGGAGGACCAGGTCCTCCCGGCCCAGGGCGCCCGCCCCGAACCAGTCGCGGACGTAGCTGAGGGGGACCTCCGGGCCCCTCGCGGCCGACAGGTTCGCCGAGGGGGCCCGCCGCAGCGCGTCGACGATCGCGAACGCGGCGGCGACGACCGCGGCGGTCGCCGCCGGGGCCGAGATGGCGTAGGTCGAGCTCGTCGCGATCGCGAGAGCTGCCGCGATCGCGGCGATCGCCGGCCACCACCAGCTGATCGGCGAGCTCATCCGGGGAGCGCTCCCCTCGCGAGGTCGGTCCGCGCCGTGCGGATCGCCTCGGCGAACGAGGTCGCCTGCGCCGGCACGATCCGGTGCGACGAGTAGCGCGCCTCCTCGAACAGGTGGGTGAGCGCCTCCGAGACGTTGGCCGGCACGCCGTACCGGCGCAGCCGGCGGAGGTCGATCTCCCGGGCGGTCGCGGTCTCGACGTTCCCGATCCGCGGCTCGGCGTCCCGGAGGAGGCTGTTGTAGAGCCGGACGACCGCCTCGCGCGGGTCCTCGCCGCGGGCGATCGACGCCTCGGCCTCGTTCAGGGCCCGCTCGACGCGGGCCCAGTCGATCGGGCCCGCCGCGGGTCCCGAGACGGTCCCGAGAGGAGGGTCACGGGGGATCCTTCGGCCGCGCCGGTCCGCGAGGCGCGTGACGACCCCGGGAAGGGCGAGAAGGACGAGGACCACGCAGAGCCCGAGCGCCGTGGCCATCGCCACCCACGGAGGCACGCCCGTCGAGATCTCGGGCCCGGACCCGATGCCGGAGACCGGGTGGCTCGTATTGTTGCCCGAGCCGGTCCCGTGGACGCCGGGAGAGCCCGAGCCGCTCGAGTTGCTGCCGGTCGCTCCGCCGCCCGTCCCGTTGCCGGTGCCGCCCCCGCCGGTTCCTCCGCCACCTGCTCCGCCGCCTCCCGTGGAGTTGCCCGTGCCGCCCCCGGTCGAGTTGCCGCCCCCGCCGGTTCCTCCGCCACCTGTTCCGCCGCCTCCCGTGGAGTTGCCCGTGCCGCCCCCGGTCGAGTTGCCTCCTCCGCCGCCCGAGGTGTTGCCGGTCCCGCCGCCGGTGGAGTTCCCGCCTCCCTGACCTCCGCCCCCGCCGGTGCCGCCCCCTCCGGTCCCCCCGCTCCCGCCTCCGGTGCCGCCTCCCGAGCCGTTCCCCCCCGTGCCTCCGCTCCCGTTGCCCGAGCCGGAACCGCTGCCGGAGCCCGTACCGTTACCGGTGCCGTTGCCGCCCGTCGAGGCCGGCGTCCCGGAGCCGCTGTTCAGCAGGATCGACCCCTGGCCGTCCCAGGGTCCGGTGAAGAGGATGAACGCGAAGACGACGAGCAGGGCGACGACGATCGAGAGGAGCGGCCCGGTCCGGTAGGCCGCGAGCCGGATCAGGAGCGCCACGCTCCCGACGAGCAGCGGGGCGAGGAACAGCAGGGCCCAGACCGTCCGCGGGAGGGTGATCGCGAGCGTGCTACTGCTCGTCACCGTGCCCGAGCTCGACGAGCTCACGGCCCCCGCGAGCAGCACGGCACCGAGGCCGACACTGGCGACGGCGACCGAGATGACGAGAAGGTCCCACCTGGAGGTGCCCCCAGGCCTGGGCCGCCCCATACGCACCCCCCTTACCTTACGTACGGCCGGGACGGCCATAACGCCTCCTTCGCGAGCGTTTGACGGCGGAGCCCCGCGCCCGATCGTGAGGACGGGACCGGGACGCGGGGCCGGGATCCCGGCTCAGACCGACAAGGGGGCGACCCGGGAGAGGTCCGCCTCGATCGAGCGGAGCGCGTCCCGGCACCGGTCGGCGGCCTCGGGGCCGAGCGGATGGGTCGAGTACCTCGCTTCCTCGAACAGCCGAGTGAGCGCCTCCGCCGCGGGCGGACTGACCCCGAGCCGGGTGAGGGGGCCGTGCCGGATCTCCTCGGGCGTCTCGTAGGTCACGTCGCCGAGCTTTGGGGCGGCGGCCCGGAGCAGGCGCAGGTAGAGCTGCACGATGGTCGCGCGGGGGTCCTCCCCCCGGTCGATCGCGGCGTCGGCCTCCGCCACCGCGCTGCGCACGGCCGTGAGGTCGGCGAGAACGACCGGCCCCCGGGGGCGGCGGCTCACGAGGCCCGCGAGGATCCCCGGGACGGCGAGGAGGGCGACGAACAGCGTCACCGCGAGGATCGAACTGAGCAGGACCCAGGACGGGGCCGAGACGACCAGCGGGCCGGCGACGCCGCCGCCCGAGGTGTTCACGGGCTGCGTGACGTTCGAGGTGTTGGTGTCGTTGACCTTCCCGCCGGTCGGGCCCGTGCCGTAGGTGACGGTCCCCGACTGGCCGGTCGTCGCCTGGCCCATCAGGTAGACGAAGAGGATCGCGAGCGCGATGAAGACCGGGATGGCGAGCTTGGTCTCCCCCGAGATCTTCCAGGCGGGCCCGGTGAGGCGACGCAGGATCAGCGCGGCCCAGCCGACGATCAGCGGGCTGAGCAGGAGCAGCCCCCAGACGACCGGGGGGAGCTCGATGGAGAGCTGCCACTGGGTCCGGGGTCCTGGGGAGGGGTGGGGGAGCCCTCCGAGAAGGAAGCTCGCGCCGACGCCCGCGACGACCGCGACCGCGAGGACCAGGTACACCACCGGGAACTGCCGCCCCGGTCGCTCCGCGGGCTTCACCACCTACCGTACCCGCCCGACCGAGATAATCCCTGAGTGCCCCGACGCGGGGCCCCCTCCCCCCTACGAGGGGGTGCTCGGAGCGCCGGCCTGCACGGCTCCCTCGGCCGGGGCGCGCAGGAAGTAGAAGTCACGTCGTTCGTGCTCGAGCCGGACGGACGCGAAATCGTCGACGACGTAGCCGAGGTCGAACGCCGTCCGGAAGGCGTCCCGGACCGCGTGGCGCCAGCGACGCTCGGCCGCGGCCTCGTGCGTCCGGATCGACCCGAGGTCGAACGGGACCTCGAGGTGCGCGCTCGCCCCGCTCGGCTCGGCGACCGCGGTCGGCTGGCGGAGACCGTGCTCGCCGACCTCCGTCTCGATCAGGGTCGACGACGCGGCGTGGCGCGCGCGGTCGTCCTCGGCCGAGGGGACTCCCCCCGCGAGACGGCGGCCGACCTCGGGGCTCGCGAGCGGCCAGCAAAGGTGGAGACGGTCGGTCTCGTGGCCCCTCGCCTCCGTTCGGCCGAGGTGGCCGAAGTAGTTCGGAAGGTAGGCGTCGGGCCGCGCCCCGAGGTGGCGGATCGAGAGGGCCGCGCTCGGGGGGTGGAGGGGGTCGATCGCCCAGCGGACCTCCGCGAGGCCCAGGCGACGCACCTCGTCGCGCAGGAACGCCTGGAGGCGGAAGCCGACGTGGTGGTTCTGGTACTCGGGACGCACGGCGAGCGCGAGCCCCTGGTGGTAGAGCGTCGTCCCGTCCCAGCCGATCGACGCCGCAACGCATCCGGCCAGGTGGATGTCGACGAACGCGCCGAGCACGAGCCCCCCGTTGTCCTGGACGGCCCGCAGGAGCGGCGCCGGGAGCGCGAGCGCCGCGTCCTCGCCGAAGGCCCCGCGCTGGAGCTCTTCCGCGGTGCGGAACTCCTCCGGCTTCTTCAGGGACCGGAAGACGAAGCCGCCCGGCGGGGCGGGAGGCGGGGGGCCTGGCACGCCGTCGCGACGAGGACGCGCTACATAACCCGGCCCCGAGGGGCCGGCGTCCCTAGCGGCGGAGCCGGAGCTCGGCGAGCTTCTGCTCGTAGCGGTCCTGGTCGCGGGGCGTGAGGTCCCAGAGGAGGTCCTCGAGCTCGGGGATGTTCCGGAGGAACTCCGCCTTGCTCTTCGTCAGCATCAGGTGCTCGAACCGTCCCCGGGCGTGGAAGTACGCCCCGACGAGGTACCCGCCGATGATGATCAGGATCGGGCCGACGATCACGAAGACGAGGTTGTAGTTCGCCGACGGCTGGTCGGTCGCCGCGTTGATCGCCGAGAACAGGGCCGAGCGGCTGAGCGGGGTGAAGTAGCCGAACGCGAGCAGCGTGAGGAGGAACCCCGCCGCGAGCACGACGAGGGAGACCAGGGCCCGGTAGGTTCGGAACGCGAGGCGGACGCGCCGGTCGAACGGGAGCGGGGCCGCCTCGGCGGGCATCCTCCCGCCCCACGCGCCCTGCCTTATCAGAATATCCTCGCGCGGGACCGGCCGGACCCGCCTCCTCGGCTTCCGACCCGCGGGACCGCGGCGCGCGACCTAGCGGAGCGGTCGGTCGGAGCGGGGCGACTCCGCCCGGCCCTCCTCCGTCCGTCCGTAGCGGGGTGGGCGGTCCGTGGGCAGCGGCGCCGCCGCGGACGAGGGGCCGGGAACCTCCCCGAGGATCCCGCGCCGTCCGCGGTAGGCAAAGGCGGCGCCGGCGAGCACCACGATCGGCGCCCCGACGGTGCCGGGGTCGCCGGCGGCCGGTCCGAAGGCGAGCAGGAAGAACGCTCCCGCCCCGAAGAGGGCGCCGGCGGCGACGGAGCCGGGGCGCGAGGAGGGAGGGAGCCTTCCCCCGAGGGAGAGGAGCGCCCCCGCGGCCTGGAGGGCGACGACCGCGAGCGCCGCGAACGCGGTTGCCACGGCGCCGACCGCGCCGAACGCCGGTGCCCCGAGGTAGGACGCCACCACGGTGAGCGCGAGGATCCCCCCGATCCCGAGGCGGAACGCGAGCAGGTAGAACGGGGTCGACAGGGTCGAGCCCCAGTAGCGCGAGCGGCCGACGAGGCGCTGGGCGAGCTCCGTGCCTCCGACCAGGAGCCCGAGGAACAGCGCGGCCCCGGGGAGGGCTCCGTTCGCGAACGCGGCGGCCATGAGGACGTACGACGCCGCGAGCGGGACCCCGACGAAGAGGCCGACCGTGTACCCCGCGAGCAGCTTGCGCTCGTCAAAGACGGTCTCCGACACCTGGGGCGCCGCGTACTTCCCGATCTCCCACCAGATGAACCCGCCCGAGAGCACGACCCCGACGATCCCGCCGAGGGCGAGGGAAGGGACGACCAAGGTCACTCGACCTTCCGGCCGACCGCGAGGAACGCGGTGTGGCCGAGCATCTCGAACGCCGGCCGCGTGCCGCCCTCTCCGACCTGGATCGGCCGCTCGAGGAGCTCGAGCGCCCGAACCTCGTCGAAGTGACGGGCGCGAAGCTCCCGCACGGTCCGTTCGAGCTGGTTGTACGTGGGCGTATACGTCGCGAGGTGACCGCCCGGCTCGAGGGCGACGTAGGCGGACGCGCACGCCGTCCACGGCTCGGGCAGATCGAGGAGGAGGCTCGAGAACGGTCCGGGCCCGAAACCGTCGATCGCGACGTCCCGGGCGACGAACGTCACGCGTTCGGCGAGGCCGGCCCGCTCGAGATTCTTCCGGGCGGCCGCCTGGAACTCCGCCCGCCGGTCGTAGCTCGTCACCCGGCCGTCCGGTCCGACCAGGAAGGCGAGCACGGTCGTGAGCGCCCCGGAGCCGGTGCCCGCCTCCGCGACCCGGGCGCCCGGCCCGACGCCGGCGAGGTAGGCGAGGTGCACCGCGTCCTTCGCGAGCACGATCTGCGGGCCGCGGCGGACGGCCGCGAGGAGGTCGCCGAGGGACGGGCGGACCAGGCGGTAGTCCCTCCCGAGCCAGGGGACGAGCCCTCCGGGCTCACGTCCGATCTGCTCCGAGAGATCGACGACGCCCTCTTCCCCGACCGTCTGGGGCCCGCGAACGAGGCGGACGAGCAGGGCCGATTCGCCCGACCGCTTGAGGACAGCGGGTTCCCCCTCGCGCCACCGCTCGGTCATGGGTCCGCGGCGCCCACCGGTCCGGTCCGCCTTTACGCTCACCCCTCGGGGGTCGTCCGGCGTCCCCGGCCCCGACGAGGGCCGCGCGAACGGCTCGGGGCTGGCGGTGCCTTTATGGGGGTCGCACGCTGGAGGAGACGGCGCCGTCGAGCGGTCGATCGCGGGGGCGACGTCGGTCGCGGAAGGACAACCACACGAGGGCGGCGCGCCGTGCGGGCATAGTGTAGTCTGGTTATCACATAGGCTTGCCAAGCCTATAACCCGGGTTCAAATCCCGGTGCCCGCATCCTCCGCGCGCTCTCCCGCGCCGACTCCGCGCGGTGACCCGCCGATTCCTTGTCCGGGTGGTCCGAACGGCCTCGGCGCGTTCCGGTGGAGGACCCGAGGGACGGACCCACCATGCCTGCAGGAATGGTCAGGGGAGAATCGATCGTTGAGGTCCGCGACCTCGGCTACGCCTACCGGCCCCCGGAGTTCGCGGTCCGCCACCTATCGTTCGACCTGCATCGGGGGGAGATCTTCGGCCTCCTCGGGCGGAACGGCGCCGGCAAGACGACGACCGTCCGCCTCCTGAGCACGCTCCTCCCGCCGACCGAGGGGACCGCGCTCCTCTTCGGCCGCGACCTCCAGCATTGCGGACGCGCGGAGCGGGCGCGGATCGGGGTCGTCCTCCAGGCCGAGTCGCTCGACTTCGTCACGGTCGAGGAGAACCTCCGGCTCTACGCGTTCCTGTGGGGGGTGCCGCGCGAGCTCGCCCGGAGCCGGACCGAGGAGATGCTCGACCTCTTCGAGCTCGGCGAGGTCCGCCACCACAAGCCGTGGGCCCTCTCGGGCGGAGAGCGGCGGCGGTTCCAGGTCGCCCGCGAGCTGATGCACGAGATGGAGCTCCTGTTCCTCGACGAGCCGACCGTCGGTCTCGACGCGCTCACCCGGGGGCGGATCCTCGACTACCTGGCCCGGCGGGCCCGCGACGGTCTCGCGATCGTGTTCACGACGCACCTGCTGCATGAGGCCGACCGGCTCTGCGAGCGCGTGGCCATCCTTCAGCGCGGACGCCTCGCAGCGATCGCCTCCCCGACCGACCTGAAGCGCGCGCACGGCGGGGCCCGTGCGGTCGAGGCCGAGTTCGACCGGCCCCTCTCCCCTTCCGAGGCCGCCGAGCTCGACGAGCTCCTCCTCCGGAAGGGCGACGCCTTCGCTCCGGTCGAGCGGCAGGACGGCCGGCTGGTCTTCCGCGCCCGGAACGCCGAGGACCTGGTCGCCGAGCTCGCCCGGTGGGCCGACCGTCAAGGCCACGAGATCGCGCGGATCGCCGTCCGCGAGGTCACCCTCGAGGAGGCGTTCGTTTCCCTGGTCCGTGAGCCGGACCCGGAGGGGGCCGCGTCCTCCGGAGGCGAGCGATGAGCGCGATCCCCCCGGTCCTCCGCCTGGTCGTCCGCAATTTCCGGGCGAGCCTCGACCCGATCACGCTGCTCGTCATGTTCGGTCAGCCGGCGTTCCTGATCGCGATCCTGGGCACGATGTTCAACCAGCTGATCCCGAGCGTCGGCGCCTCGAACAGTTACGTCGCCTTCCTCGTGCCGGGGATGATCGCCTCGCAGATGATCACGGGGGCCGTCCTCGCCGGGCGGATCTTCTGGCTCGACCGCCGCTGGGCGATGGTCGAGCAGATCTTCTCCGGGCCGTTCCTGCGCGCGGAGTACCTCGCCGCGCTCCTGCTCACGACGCTGCTCTTCGCCCTCGTGGGCGTCGGGATCATGGCGCTGGTCGCGCTTCCGCTCGCCGGGCTCCCGACCCTCTCCGGGATCGAGCTCGCGGTGATCCTCGGGACGATCGCCCTCGGCGCGACGTTCTTCGGAGGGCTCCTCATCGCGATCGGGGGACGGATCCGCTCCGCGAACCTCTACTTCACGATCCAGTCGCTCCTCCAGTACTTCCTCATCTTCGTCTCGACCGTCTACTACCCGGTCTCCGCGAGGACCCCGTTGGCCCTGCGGCTCGTCGTCTACGCGAACCCCCTCACCTACGCGGCCAACGCGGTGCGGGATGGGTTCACGCACTCGTTCGGCCCGGGCGACCTCACGGCCGGCGCGGTCCTCGCCGCGCTCGCGGTCGTGACGTTCCTCGCGGCGGTCGCCTCGTTCCGGCGTCTCGAGTTCGGACCGGTCCAGTAGGCACGACGGGCGCGCTCCGGCAGGCCCGGGCGCGCGTGCAGCCGTCGGCGCGCGGTCCGATCCCCTCGCTCAGGCCGTCCGCCCCCTCGCCGCGATCGGGATCCGGCTCGAGGTCCGCCACGGGCGCGCGTTCGTCCACCGGGAGCCGCCGCCGACCTCTGCGTGGGTGCTCTCGGCCGCCGACGAGCCGGCGCCGTACCCCGTCGTGCGCGTCGTGGAGGGCCGGCGCCCGCGGCGCCGCTCCGGTCGTCCGCCGGCGCGACGCTTTTGGACCGGTGGTCCTACGGCCCCCTGATGGCGCGGGTCCGCTCGGTCGCGGTGCCGGGCCGGCGCTCGTTCGAGTACGTCGCCCGGGGCGGGGGACCGGCGACCCTCCTCGTCCATCCGGGCGGGCCGGGGCTCACCTACCACTACCTGCGCGGTCTCCTCGGGCTCGCGAACTCGAACCTCCGCGTCGTCCTGTTCAACCCCCGGGGCGTCGGGGGGAGCTGGGCCCCGCGACGCCCGTCCGCCTACACGGTCCGGGAGCTCGCGGCGGACGTCGAGGCGGTCCGCCGCGCGCTCCGGATCCGCGAGCTCCACCTGCTCGGCTACTCGGCGGGCGGGTTCGTCGCCCTCGAGTACGCGCACCGGTACCCCGACGGGCTCGCCTCGCTGCTTCTCTGCGCCACCGCCGGGAGCGCGGAGGAGGTCCGCCAGGCGAACCGGCGGATGATCGCGGCCGCCTCGCCGAAGCAGCGGGAGCGCCTGCGGGCGCTCACCCGGAGCCGGGCGTTCGGCTCCCCCGAGTACGGCCGGCTCGCCGAGGCGATCGCGCAGCCGTTCCAGACCCGGTTCCTCCGCGGGGTCCCGCCGGACTGGAAGGCGACGCGCCTCGCCCCCGCGGTCTACCGCGCGATGATGAGCCGGCACGGGGACGAGTTCGTCGTCGACGGGACTCTCGCGCGCTGGGACGGGCGCACCTACTACGCGAAGATCGAGGCCCCGACGCTCGTCGCGGTCGGCCGGTACGACTTCTTCTTCGAGGCGGCGGTCGAGGCGAACGAGCGGATCGAACCGGCGCATCTCCGGGTCCTGCCCCGGTCGAGCCACATGGCCATCCTCGAGCAGCCGAGGGAGTTCCTCGGCACCGTCCGGGAGTTCATCGGCGACGTCACGGGCGGCTGACGGGGGACCGACGCGGTCCGGCCTCGACCCTCTAGCGGTATAGGCCGGCGCGGCCCTCGTGCGCGGAGGGAGGAGCATGCCCGGAGGAAGCGCGCGACGCCCGGACGACCCCGGGCCGGCCGCGACCCTTCGCTTGAAGCTCGCCCCGCCCGCGCGCGACGCGCTCGCGCAGGCGCTCGCCGGCCGGCCGACCGGCGCGGGGGTCCGGATCTGGGTCGAGCGGGGGATGCATCCCCACGCCCAGATGATGATCGACCGGGCGAGCCCCCGGGACCTCCCGCTCACGGTCGACGGCGTGCCGCTCCTCGTCGACGAGGCGAGCGTCCAGTTCCTGCGCGACGCGGAGGTCCGCTACCGGACGGACGTCCAGCCGCCCGGCTTCGAGGTCGTCGGGCCGTTCCTGCCCTCGGCGGCCCCGTCGCCCGGCGCGCCGCCCCCCGCGGTCGCGGCTCCTGCCCCTCCGGCCGTTCCGTCTCCCGGGACGGCCCCGCCGCCTCCCGCGGGCGAGCATGCGGCCGATGAGGAACGGGTCCGCCAAGCGCTCCGCGCGATCTACGACCCCGAGATCCCGATGAACATCGTCGACCTCGGCCTGATCTACGGCCTCGACTGGGGCGCGGACGGAGGCCTGACCCTCCGCATGACGATGACGAGCCCGGGCTGCCCGGCGGTCGAGGAGCTCGTCCGCGAGGTCGAATCCGCCGCGCGCACCGCCCTCGGGACGCCCCGCGTGAAGGTCGAGATCGTCTGGGAGCCTCCGTGGGGGCCGGAGCGGATGACCGAGTTCGCCCGCCGCCAGTTCGGCTACGCCTAGGGACGAGCCGCGCGCGCGGGCGCGCCCGCGCTCAGCGGCCCTGCTCCGCGCCAAACCAGGCGCGGAACCTCCGCACGCTCTCGAGCGAGCCGACGACGAGGACGACGTCCCCGGGCTCGAGGCGCACGCCCGGCTCGGGCCCGAGGACGGTCGCGAACTCGCCCGCCGGGCCCGGCCGGCCGTAGCCGACCAGGATGCAGCCGGTCGAGCGGCGGACGAGCGCCTCCGCCTCCCCGAACGCAAGGCGGGCGAGCGGCGTCGTCGCCCCGAGCGCGTACTCCTGGAAGTCGCTCCGCACGTCGCCCTGGCTCAGGTCCTCGAGGGCGTCCGCGACCTCGGGCTCGAAGGCGGCGCTCGCGCAGAGGCGGCCCCCGAGGACGGACGGGGTCGCGACGTAGGTAACGCCCGCGGCCTTGAGCGTGTCCCGGAGCTCGGGCCGGGCGACCGAGACGACGACCCGGGCGCGGGGCGCGAGCGCGCGGACGTTGAGCGCGGCGATCATGTTCGTCGCGTCGTCGAGCGTGCTCACGATCACGGCGTGCGCCGCCGGAACGTTCGCACGGAGGAGGAGGTCGCGTTCGCCCGGGGGTCCGTACGTCACGTAAAGGATCGCCTCGGACGCGAGCGCCCGGACGTTCGCCACCTCCTCGGCGCGCTCGGTGACGACCGCGACCTTCTGCTCCTGGGCGAGGAGCTCGCGGACCGCGGCCTGCCCAACGGGCGAGTAGCCGAGGACGACGATGTGGCCCGCGAGGTCGGTGCCGAGAAGCCCGAGCGCGCGCTTCTGCTGCTCGCCGGTCACGGCCGTGGTGATCACGCTGATGAGGTAGCCGAGGAGGAAGATCTGGACGAAGAGCGTCGCCATCGCAACGAGCCGCGCCGGGTCGTTGGTCGGCACGATGTCGCCGTAGCCGGCCGTCGAGAGCGTGACGATCGCCCAGTAGAACGACGCGAAGAGCGGGACCCGACCCGCTTCGAGGAGGAAGAAGAGGACCGCGCTCGCGACGTAGACGGCGGCGAAGAGCGCGAGGAACTTCCCGACGCGGCGGAAGAGCTCGGCGAAGTAGCGCCGGCGCAGCCCGGGCACCCCGGGCCGAGGCCGACCTGGACCTAACCGTTGCGGGCCGGGGGCCGTGGGCGACGTCCCGCTCGCTCGCCTGGGCCCCAAAGGTCAAATACGCAGCCCCGGCTGGACGAGCCCTTGACCGCCGCCGCGAGCCTCGCGGCGCTTGGGACGACCAGCGTGAGCGACCGCGCGAGCCCTGCGACCCGAGCTCCCGAGGAGTACACCCGCTTCGAGCGCGCCCGGATCCTGGGGGCCCGGGCCCTCCAGGTCTCGCTCGGTGCCCCGATCCTGATCGAGGTGCCGTCCGGGCTCGTCGACCCCGTCGAGATCGCCGAGCGGGAGTTCGCCGCGGTCCGCATCCCGATCACGGTCCGCCGGCGGCCCGCCCCGTAGTCGGCGCTCGGCCCTACACGCCGGCGTGCTCGAGCGCTTTCGCGCAGTCGCACGACGGGACCGCCGCGAGGCGGGGGAGGAGCGCCCCGAGGACCTTCGCCATCCGGTCGGAGTTCCCCCGCATCGTCGCGACGATCTCCTCCGCCTGGACGGGACGGTCCGCCCAGACGTCGTAGTCCGTGACCATCGCGAGGCAGACGTAGCAGACGGCGCGCTCCCGCGCGAGCGTGACCTCGGGCACGAGCGTCATCCCGATGATGTCCGCGAACCCCCGGTAGAACGACGACTCGGCCCGGGTGCTGAACCTCGGGCCCTCGACGCAGACGTACGTCCTCTTCTCCGCGAACGGCGAGCCGACCTCCCGGCCCGCCGCCGCAGCGGCCCGGCGAAGGTCGGGGCAGAACGGGTCGGCGAGCGAGACGTGGTAGACCTTCCCGCCGTCGAAGAACGTCGTCGGGCGCTGCTTCGTAAGGTCGACGAACTGGTCGGGGAGCACGAACGACCCCGGGGCGAGCTCCTCGCGGAGCGAGCCGACGGAACTGACGGTCACGATCGCCTGCGCCCCGAGCGCGAGGAGAGCGTCGACGTTCGCGCGGTAGTTGATCCGGTGCGGGGGGAGGGTGTGGCCGGGCCCGTGGCGCGGGAGGAACAGCACTCGGACCCCTCCCGATCGCCCCTCCTCGATCGGGGCCGACGGGGCGCCCCAGGGCGTGCTGACGCGGTGGGTCGTTCGGGCCGATCCCTCCTCGAAGATGCCGGGGACCCCCGAGCCGCCGATGACCGCGACCGTCGCGCGCGCCGCGGACGGGGTCATCGCGTCGCCCTCGGTCCGGGACGTGCCCGGGCGAGGAACCGCGCCATGACGACCTCGCCGCGCGTCCGCTCGAGCAGCGCGCGGGCGACGTCCTGCTTCGGCTTCAGCTGGACGATCGCGCGCGTGGTGTCGAACCGGAGCAGGCCCTGGGTGAGCTCCTCCATGAGACGGAGGTACCGCTCCGCGCCCTCGAGGTCGTCCGCGCCGAGGCGGTCGAGCACGAGGCGGCGGACCTCGCCGATGACGTCGCCGAGCCCGAGGAGGAACGGCTCGGGCTCGACGTGGAGGTCGCCGGGGCCGGGAAGCGGGTCCCGCGCGACGATCGCGCCGAGGAGGCTCGCCTCGACGGCCTCCTGGAGGGCATCGAGCGCAAGCGGCTCGTCGCCCCGGCCGTCGCGCCGGAGCCGGTCGGCGAGCTCGGCGAGCGCGGTGCGGACCGACGCGAGCTCGGCGGGGGCGGCCCCGGTGGCGTGCAGGCGCGTCATCGTCGCCTGGGCCATCCGGCGGAGGCGGCGGGCCTGCTGGTAGAGGTCCTCCCGACGGAGCTCGCGCTGGCGCAGGTGGGCCTCGATCGCGCCGAGAACGGCCTCGGAGAGGCCGCCGGGGCCCCCGCCGTCAGCGGAAGAGGGTGAACCTGGACTCATCGCCCCCCCCGTCCAAGAGCCCGAGCCGCACGCCCGCGTCGAGCCAGCCGTGCGCGTAGCTGACGGCCGCGAGCGCCCGCTCCCGGTCGCCCGTCGAGGCGAAATGCTCGGCGTCCGCAACGTACGCCCGCGCCATCGCAAGGAAGTCGTCGGACGCTCCGCGCAGGAACGACCGCTCCGGCGGCGCCGGTCGCACGACCGCGAGCGCCTCGCGGGTGAGGCGAAGGTAGCGGTCGAGGAGCCCGCCGCCCGCGGCCGCTCCGGTCCCGCCCGTCCCGCTCGGCCCGAGGGCCGTCATGCCTTCGGCACCTTCTCCCAGTCCTTGAGGAACCGTGCGAGACCAAGGTCGGTCATCGGGTGCTGGACGAGCTTCTCCATCACCGCGAACGGCATCGTCGCGATGTCGGCGCCGACCTTCGCCGCCTCGACGACGTGCATCGGGTGGCGTACGCTGGCCACGAGGACCTTGGTCGGGAGCTTGTAGTTGCGGTAGATCGTGACGATGTCCCGTACCACGCCCATGCCGTCCTGGCCGTGGTCGTCGAGACGGCCGATGAACGGGCTCACGTACGTCGCCCCGACCTTCGCCGCGAGGAGCGCCTGGTTCGGGCTGAAGACGAGCGTCATGTTGACCCGCGTGCCCTCCTTCGCGAGCTGGCGCGTTGCGCGAAGGCCGGCCGGGGTCATCGGGACCTTCACGTAGATCGACGGATGGAACGCCCGCAGGTGCCGGCCCTCGCGCAGCATCCCCTCCGTGTCGGTCGCGGTCACCTCGGCGGACACGGACGGGACCCCGAGCGCGCAGATGTCGCGGAGCACCGACTCGAACGTGCGGCCCTCCTTCGAGACCAGGCTCGGATTGGTCGTGACCCCGTCGAGGATGCCCAGCTCCCACATCGTCCGGATCTCGGTGAGGCTCGCCGTATCGAGGAACAGCTCCATGGCCGTGTGTTCTCCGCCGCCCCGGTACCTTCGGCCCTTACTGTAGTTTCCCCCGCAGTCGGAGCAGCTCCCACGCCTCGTCGCGGAGCCGGTCGAGGGAGAGGCCGTAGCGGTCGAGACGGTCGGTCGGGTCCCCCTCCGCGAACACATCCGGGATCCCCACCCGCCGGACGGGCACCGGCAGGTTCTCCGCGGTCGTGGCCGCGACGAGCGGGCCGATCCCCGTGAGGACGCTCGCCTCCTCCGCGACGAGGATCGCCCCCGTATCGCGAGCCGCGCGCAGGATGGCGGCCTCGTCGAACGGCTTCAGCGATGCGACGTCGAGGACCCGGGCCGAGATGCCGACCCGGGCGAGCTCGTCCGCGACCTCGAGGAGGCGGGCGAGCGTTGACCCGTAGCCGACCAGGGTGAGGTCGCGGCCGGCCCGTCGCTCCTCCGCCCGGCCGATCTCGAACGCCCCGTCGGTCACCACCGGAGCGTCCGGGGACGGAAGGCGGAGGTACGCGGGTCCGTCGTGGGCCGCGAGGGCGAGCGTCACGGTCCGCACGGACGGCCCGTCGGCCGGCGCCGCCACCACGACCCCGGGGAGCCCCCGGAGACGCGCCAGGTCCCCCTCCTCCGAGGCGTTCGCGGGAGGCCCGCCCGGGACGAGCGAGGCGCTCGTGGGGACGCCGACGAGCTTCACGTTGGCGCGGGGTCGGACCACCCCCTCGACGAGCGGGACGTACGCCCCCCCGGTCGCGATCCCGAGCGGAACGGTGACGAAGAGCGGGCCGTCCTTCGCCGCCGGACCCGCGGCCTTGAGGACCGCCTCCGTCGCGCGCCCGCTCTGGTCCTCGAAGCGGCCCGGACGGAGAGGGATGGACCGGAGGAGCTCCGGTGGGGACGTCGGACCGGCCGCCCACAGTCCCACCGTGGGATCGCGCTCGGCCGCGGTCCCGAGCCCCCCGCAGAACGCCTCGAGCGGTCGGGCGACCGAGGGCGGCACCTCCGTCCGGGACCGGGGCCGCTCGGCCCCGGACCGGGACGCGGCCGGAGCGTCCGTTCCGCCCATAGACGTCGCGCGAGCGAGGACGGCGTAATAGGCCGTTCGGCTCCCGGGTTCCAACGAAGGACCGTGCTCCCGCGCCGGGGAAGGTCGGGGTCGGCGCTGGCGGGGCGGCCCGTCTAGCGCCCCCGCGGCCGGCGACGCCCCGTGGGACGCGCGGGCGACCGTCGCGCGGTCCGCTTCGCCGGCGTACGGGCGCGGGTTCCGCCCGGGGGGAGGAGCGCGCGCAGCGTCGTGAGATCCTCGGCGTAGCGGGCGTAGCCGCGGTCGTCGAGCGGGGTCTCGAGGTAGCCCGGGACCCGCGCCCAGCGTCGATCCGCGACGAGGTGGCGGAACCCCTCCTTCCCGATCAGGCCGTGGCCGACATTCTCGTGGCGGTCGAGGTGCGAGCCGAGGGCCGCCTTCGCGTCGTTGAGGTGGAAGGCGTGGATGCTCTCGAAGCCGATCGTCGCCTGGATCCGGTCGAGGAGCTGGCCGTAGCCGTCGGCCGTCCTGAGCTCGAAACCCGCCGCGAACAGGTGGCAGGTGTCGAGCGTGACGCCGAGCCGGCTCCGCTCGCGGACCCCGTCGAGGACCTCCGCGAGCTCCTCGAACGTCGCGCCGAGGGTCGTGCCCTGGCCGGCGGCGTTCTCGAGCAGGATCCGGGTCGGCGAACCCGGGGTCGCCTGGAGCGCCCGGTCGAGGCTCTCGCGCAGCGTCGCGAGCCCGCTCGGGACCCCCGCGCCGAGATGGGCGCCCGGGTGGAAGATGAGCGCGTCGACGCCGAGGAGGTCCGCGCGCGCGATCTCGTCAAGGAATGCGGCGCGCGAACGCTCGAGCATCTCGGGCTTCGGGCTCGCGAGGTTGAGGAGGTAGCCGTGGTGGACGGCGGTCGCCCGCAGGTGCCGAGCGCGAACGGCCGAACGGAATGCGCGGGCCGCCTCCTCGGCGACCGGCGGGCCCGCCCACATCTGCGGGCTCTTCGAGAAGATCTGTACGCATTCGGCGCCCAGGTGCTCGGCCTCCGCCACGGCCTGGGCGAACCCGTCGGAAATCCCGAGATGGGCCCCGAGGAACATCGACCCTCGGAGTCGGGACCGCGGATTATCCTAGCGGGCACCCCGCAGTGGGAGGCTGACAGCTTTCCGCGGTTCCCGTAGGCTCGCGCACTTCAGTACCGCGCGGAACGCCAGTGGGCTTAACTGCCGGGTTCGGAATGGGACCGGGTGTTTCCCCACCGCTTTGGCCGTCAGCCGGCCGACCAATCCGGCTCGGTCTATTTAACGTTCTCAGCCGACGCACGGCCCGCTCCGCCGCGCCCGGGGGCCCGCGGCAACCTTCATCTCGGAAGGACGGTCGCCCTCGGCGAGGATGCCCACGACCCGATCCACTGAAGCGGTGCCGCGCACCCCGGCCTTCCCGGCCGCCGATCTCCGCCTCGTGCTGAACGTCGACGTCGAACGGCTCTCCTGGACCGGGACCGTCGAGTTCCCGGCGAGCTACGTGGCCGCCGACCCGGCCCTGGACGCCGAGGGGCTCGAGGTCCGGGCGGTCCACCAGGACGGGAGCCCGGTCCCGTTCCGACCGGGCCCGGCGGGCGTCGGCCTCGTGCTCGGGAAGCTTCCGAGCCGTTCCGCCTCCGTGACCGTCGAGTTCTCCGGGCGGGTCGAGACGAAGAGCCTCCTCGGGCTCTACCGGTCCCCGCACGGCACGGGCCACGTCCTCACGACCCACTGCGAGCCGACCGGCGCCCGGAAGATCTTCCCGTGTGCCGACCGGCCCGACCGCAAGGTCCGGCTCCACCTGAGCGTCCGGGCCCCCCCCGGGCTCGAGGTGGTGACGAACGGTGCCGTCCGCTCGAGCCAACCGGACGGACCCTCGGTCCTCTGGGAGTTCGAGCCGACCCCCCCGATGTCAACGTACCTGTTCTACCTCGCCGTCGGGTCGTTCGACCGCCTCGAGACCCGCTCGGGCAAGGTCGCCGTGCGGGTCCTGAGCGCCCCCGGGCGTCGCGAGGCCTGCCGCTGGGCCGCCGAGGTCGGGCCGAAGGTCCTCGCCGCGTGCGAGACGTACTACGGGATCCCGTACCCCCTCCCCAAGCTCGACCTGCTCGCGATCGCCGAGCATGCGTTCGGCGCGATGGAGAACTGGGGGGCGATCAGCTTCCAGGAGGCCCGTCTTCTCTTCGATGCGTCGAGCGGGGCGTTCTCCCGCCGCGACATCGTCGAGACGATGGCCCACGAGGTCTCCCACCAGTGGTTCGGCAACCTCGTCACGATGGCCTGGTGGGACGACATCTGGCTCAACGAGAGCTTCGCCGCGCTCATGGAGACCAAGATCACCGAGAGGATCGCTCCCGAACTCGACCCTTGGGCGGACTACTTCCTTAGGGTCGCGGGAATGGCCGCGGCCCTCGACGGCGACTCCCTCCGCGCCACGCACCCGATCCGGACGGGCGTGCAGGACCCGGCCGAGCTGAGCCAGATCTTCGACGAGATCAGCTACGGCAAGGGGGCGGCCGTCCTCGCGATGCTGGACGGCTTCCTCGGCGAGGACCGGTTCCGCCTCGGGGTGACCAACTACCTCGAGCGGTTCCGCTACGCGAACGCGCGCACCGAGGCGCTCTGGGAGTCCCTCGAGGGGGCGAGCGGAGAGAAGGTCGCGGCGATCGCCGGCCCGTGGACCGACCGGCCCGGCCTTCCCGTGGTCACGGCCCGGGCGGCGCCCGAGGGGATCCGGCTGACGCAGCGGAGATTCGCCTACCTCGGCTCGACCGAGGAGGAACCGTGGCCGATCCCGATGGTGGTCGACGTTGACGGAAAGCGCGAGCGCCTGCGCTTCGCGACCCGCGAGCACCTTCTCCGCGCCCCGCCGACCGCGACCGTCCACCTGAACCCGGGCGCGACCGGCTTCTACCGCGTGCTCTACGAGGGCCCTCTTCTCGACCGCCTGCTCGCGGTCCTCCCGAGCCGGCCCGCGGCCGACCGGTGGACGGTCGTCCAGGACCTGGGCGCGTTCCTTTTGTCCGGGGAGGCCGACTGGGGGACGTTCGCGCGCGCCGCACGGGCGCTCCGCGGCACCGACGATCGCCTTGTGGTCGAGGCGATCCACGGCGTCCTGGCGGGGACCGCCCTCGATTTCCCGGACCTGGGGCGCGTGGCGAAGGACGCGCGGGAGTCCCTCGCGTTTGCGACGGAGCGGATCGGTCTCGACCCGAAGCCGGGCGAGCCGGCCTCGAACGGCATCCTCCGCGACCGCCTCTCGTACGCCCGGGCCCGCCTCGACCGCGAGTTCGCCGCGGCGCTCGCTCCCCGCTTCTCCGGCTGGGACGCGGTGGACGCGAACCTGCGCTCCGCGGTGGCGGTCGCCCGCGTGCGCACCGGCGGGGCGATGGGGTTCCGGCAGGTGCTCAAGATGCTCGAGGCCGGGCCCCGCTCGACCCAGGAGGCGCAGAGGTTCGCGCGGGCCCTTGCCTGGAGCCACGACCCGGCGCTCGTCACGCAGCTCCTCGAGCTCGCCACCGCGGGGCGGATCAACCGGAGCCACGTGCTCTCGGTCGCGGCCCAGGCCGCGATCAATCCGGACGGGCGCGAGCCGACCTGGCGGTGGCTCTCCTCGCACCTCACGGAGCTCACCGAGATGTTCCAGGGGTCGGGCTACCTCCCGCTCCTCCTCGAGCAGGTCGTGCCGCTCGTCGGGCTCGGACGGGAGGCGGAGGTCTCGGAGTTCTTCCGGCTCCACCCAACCACCGAGGGGACCCGCGGGCTCGCGAAGGGGCTCGAACGGCTGACGATCCACGGGCGGCTGCGGGAGCGGCTCGCGCAGCTCGCCTAGGTCCGGCGCGACCGGCGGAGGGCGCGCGGCGGAGGCGCCGGGGAACGGTCCGTTGCCGACCAGATGTACCAGGTCCCGCGGGCCTGGCTGAGCGTCTGCCCGTCGGCCCCGACCAGATCCCCCTCGGCGAACGCGATGTGCCGGCCGCGCCTCAGCACGTGGCCCCGGGCGCTCAGCACGTCGCCCTCGCGGGCGGCGCGGAGGAACTCGACGTAAAGCGAGGTCGTGGCGGTCGTCTCCTGCTCGGTAAGCAGGGAGACGACGGAGGCTCCCATCGCGGTGTCGAGGATCGTCGCGTAGACCCCCCCGTGGACGACCCCGTTGATGTTGAGGTGGCGGTGCTCGACGCGACCGGCGACCGTCGCGAAACCCCGCCCGCTCTTCGCGGGGATGACGCGGAAGCCGACCTCCTGGTGGAAACCTCCCCGGCGGGCGGCGCGGAACAGGTCCGGGAGAGGGATAGGGCGAGGCTCGGGGAGGCGGTTCGACCGGGGCACGAACGCCGCGATAGGTCGCCGCGGATAAGTACTGGGCGGAGCCGTCCCGCGCGGATGGCGAGCGCCCCGGACGGCGAGGCGGTCTACGACGCGCCGCCGAACATCGCGCTCGTCAAGTACTGGGGCGTCCGCGACGCCCGGCTCGTCCTGCCGTACAACTCGTCGCTGTCGGTGACGCTCGACCGGCTACGTTCCCGCACGTCGGTCCGGTTCTCCTCGGACCTTACGCGGGACCGGGTCACGCTGAACGGCGCGGAGGCGACCGGGGGGGCCCGGGACGCGGTCGTCGCCCTCCTCGATCTCGTTCGGGCGCGCGCGGGGACAGAGGCACGCGCGACCGTCCGCTCCGAGAACAACTTCCCGACCGCGAGCGGGCTCGCCTCGAGCGCGAGCGGCTTTGCCGCCCTCGCGGGGGCGGCGAGCGCCGCGGCCGGCCTTAGGCTCTCCGACCCCGAGCTCTCCCGCCTCGCCCGACGCGGCTCGGGGAGCGCGTCCCGGTCCGTCTTCGGCGGGTTCGTCCGGTGGGACGCCGGACGCCGCGCGGACGGGGAGGACTCGTTCGCCCGGTCGCTCTTCGGTCCGGAGCACTGGCCCGCGCTCGTGGACCTGGTCGTCCTGGTCGAGGGGGCGCCGGTGAAATCGGTCCGGTCGGCCGACGCGATGCAGGCGACCGTGGCGACGAGCCCCGAGTACGCCCGCCGGCTGGCCGAGCTCCCCCGCCGCCTCCAGAGGATCGAGCGGGCGATCGCCGCGCGCGAGCCGGACCGTCTCTTCCCCCTGGTGATGGAGGAATGCGATAGCTTCCGCGAGGTCTGCGAGACGACCGTCCCGTCGCTCGACTACCTCACCTCGGCCTCCCGCGCGATCCTCGAGGAGGTCCGCACGCTCAATCGGGAGGCGGGCCGTCCGGTCGTGGCGTACACCCACGACGCGGGCGCCCACGTCCACCTGTTCACGCTCGAGCGCCACGTGCGGCGGGTCCGACGGCGCGTCACCGAGCTCGACGGGGTCCGCGCGACGCTCCTCGTGCGTCCCGGCCCCGGGATGCGGCGGATCGACCGGCCCCCCGCGCGGAGAGCGCGAGCGCCGCCGGCCTGACCGGCCCCGACCGGGGGTGCGAGCGGGCCGCCGGGTCCTCTAGAGGACGTGGCGGTCGAACGTCTCGGCCGGCAGCTCGAGGCCGATCCCGCGGATCAGGCCGCCGACCTCCTCGATGTAGCGCCGGCGGGCTTCCTCGTTGGTCCAGCGCTTGAGGCCGAACTCGATCGCGCGGCGGCTCGTCTCGGATTTCGAGTGGCCGAACATGTCGAGGGCGCGGGGGTACCACTTGTTCACCGCCGCCTGCGCCTCCTCGGCGGAGCCGTAGTAGTCGGCGCCGTCTTGGACCATCCGGCGGAGAACGCTCGCCCCGAAGTTGAGGTGGAGCTGCTCCTCGCTCAGCATGAGCGGCATCGCCCGGGCGAGCGGTCCGTAGGAGCACTCCTGGAAGGCGCGCAGCTGGTAGACGCCGACCCGGTCCACAAGGCAGGTGAAACCGCCGACGTCGGACCACCGGTCGAACTTCATGTTAAACGCGTCGAGCTTGTGCTCGCCCTCGCGCTTCGTGAGGAGGTCGTCGATCCACCGCTGGCCCTCCTCGCCGAAGTCGCGCAGGATGCGGCACGCCTGGAGACCGTGGCGCGCCTCGTCCGCGACGATCCGCGCTTCGATCCAGCGGTCCTCGAGCGTCGGCGCGCGGTCGAGCCACGGCCGGTGCTGCTGGATCGACCCGAACTCCGTGTCCGCCTGGACGACCATGAGCTTCACGAGGAGCTTGCGCATCTCCTCGGGGACCTCCTCGGCCGTCTCGTACTTGCGGATCCCGGCGCTCGTACCCCAGAGGACCTCGCGGACCGGCTCGATCGTCTTGCCTTCCTGAAGCTTCGGCGCGACAGGGGTTCCGCTCGGGGCTTCCGCGGGGCTCATCGCGCCTCCTTCCGTACCTAGGCTCAGTGCCCCTTAAAGGCCGGCTTCCGCTTCTCGACGAACGCCGCAAGCCCTTCCTTCGCGTCGTCCGTCACGAACAGGCGGTTCTGCAGCTCGCGCTCGAGGGCGAGGCCGGCCGTGAGCGGCATCTCGATGCCCTCGGCGACCGACCGCTTGATGAGGCTCACCGCCCGGATCGGTCCGTGCGCGAGGCCCGTCGCGTAGGCCTGGACGTCCTTCGCGAACGACTCTTTCGGATAGACGTAGTTCACGAGGCCGATGGCGAGCGCCTCCTCGGGGGTGAGGAGCTTCCCCGTGATCATCATGTCGAGGGCCCGGGCGGAGCCGATGAGCC
>JAWOKS010000038.1:0-39454 GCA_033854115.1 Thermoplasmata archaeon | reverse complement strand
GAGGCCCGGACCAAGGCGACCCTCGAACGCGCCTTCGAGCGGGGGATCCGCTGGTTCGACACCGCCGAGGTCTATGGGGCGGGCCGGTCGGAGCGCCTCCTGGGGGATCTTCTCCATCGGGTCCCCGACCACGGGGCCGAGTCGTTCGTCACGACGAAGGTCTCCTGGGAACACCTCCGGCCGAATCAGGTGAAGGCGGCGATCATCAACAGCCTGGAACGGCTCGGGCGACGGTCGGTCGACCTCTACCTTGTCCACGCCCCGGACCCGCACGTCCCGCTGGCCGAGACGATGGGCGCGCTCGAAGCCCTGTGGAAGGACGGACGGATCGGCGCCCTCGGGGTGTCGAACTTCTCGGTCGAGCAGCTCGAAGAGGCGTCGGGCCACCTCTCCGAAGCCCGCCTGTCGGTCCACCAGATGCGCTACAGCCTGCTCGAGCGGGAGGATGCGGAACCGGTCGCCCAGTACTGCCGCGACCACGGGATCCTGGTCGAGGCGTACACGCCGCTCGCCCGTGGTCTGCTCGCCGGCCGCTACCTGGACGGCGCGAAGGTCCCGCCGGAAGTGCGTCGGTTCGCCCAGGACCTCTACGGGGAATCCCGTCTGGACGAGGTGATCTTGCGGACCCGCCGGCTGCGCGACCTCGCCAACGAGGCCGAGGTCCCGCTCGCGGCCCTGGCGCTCCGCTGGCTCTACGCACGCGGGGCGGCCCCCGTTTTCGGGGCGAGCCGGCCGGAGCAGGTTGACCAGGCCGTCCGGGCCTGGTCGTATCAGCCGTCGGCGGAGGTGCTCGCCCGGGCCGAGGCGATCGGGCGGGGCGCTCGTGCTTAGGCTTGTCGCCTTCGACATGGACGGCACGCTCGTCGACGTCTCGAGCTCCTGGGCCGCGGTCCACGCCCACTTCGGTGCGGGCAACTCCGAAGGGCTGCGACGGTTCCTGGCGAACGAGATCGACGACGAGGAGTTCATCCGCAGCGACATCGCCATCTGGCAGACCCACGCTCCCAACCTCTCGGTCGGGGAGATCGAACGGATCCTCGACCGGGTCCCGCTCATGCCCGGGGCCGAGACGCTGGCCGCCGGCCTGCGCGCCCGAGGCGTGGCGACCGCGATCGTGAGCGGGGGGATCGACCTCCTCGCGCATCGGGTGGCCCGTCAGCTCGGCCTCGACCTCGCGTTGGCGAACGGCTTTCGGACCGGGCCGGACGGGCGGCTCACCGGTGAGGGGATCGTCCGGGTCCCGATCCACGGTAAGGAGCAGGTCCTCGCGGCCCTCCAGGCCCAGCTCGGGATCGAACCGGGGGAGACGGCGTCGGTCGGGAACTCGGAGATCGACCTCGGCCTGTTCCGACGCAGCCGCGTCGGGGTCGCGTTCCGTCCGGAGGACGACGCGATCCGCTCGGGGGCGCATCACGTCGTGACCGAGCACGACCTGGGCCGCGTCCTGGACGCGCTCGCCGACTTCCCCGAGGAGTAGACGAAGGAACCGTTATCCGCGGGCCGTCGCTCCGTACCGGCGTCGATGGAACCGTACTCGGTCCTGCTCGAACGCGCCCGCGCCAAGCTCCCCCCGGTGCTCACCGGGGGCGAGCGGTTCCAGGTCCCGGAACCGGACGTGATGACCGACGGACGGAGCACCGTCATACGGAACTTCCAGGAGATCGCCGGCACGCTCCGACGGGAACCGGCGCACCTGATCGGCTACCTCGCCCGCGACTTCGGCTGTCCCGGCGTGCTCGACCTCCCTCGTGCGGTCCTCAAGTCCCGGCTCGCCAAGGAGGCGATCGGTCAGAAGATCCGGGAGTACACGGCGAAGTACGTGATCTGCTCGGAGTGCAAGCGGCCGGACACGCACCTCCAGAAGGACGGACGTCTCACCCTGCTCGTCTGCGAGGCGTGCGGCGCCCAGCGCCCCGTGACCGTCCGCCGGACCGTCGAGCCGGAGCGGCCCAAGACCCCCGTGGTGGTCGGAGAGGTCTATCGCCTGACGATCGAGGACGTCGGCCGCCGCGGCGACGGCGTCGCCAAGAAGGAAGGGTTCGTCATCTTCGTGACGGGCGCGAACCAGCGCGGCGCCACGATCAACGCGAAGGTGACGAAGATCCTCGGCAACAACGCCTACGCGGTCGTCCAGCCCTGATTGGCGATGGCCGGCGTCCGATGGCTCGGACTTCCGGCGATGTACGTCGCCGCCCAGCTGATCGGGCTCGCCCTCGCTGACCCGTTCCGCTCGGCGGGGCTCGCCACGGGCTCGAACCCGCAGAGCCCC
Organism: Thermoplasmata archaeon; assembly: GCA_033854115.1. Taxonomy (GTDB): domain Archaea; phylum Thermoplasmatota; class Thermoplasmata; order Lutacidiplasmatales; family UBA184; genus Lutacidiplasma. Next base: position 37,185 of record JAWOKS010000038.1, on the reverse strand, counting down.
ACCGCGCCGCTCCTCCTGGTCCTGGTCATCGTCCTCGCCCCCCTCGTGATCCGCCTGTTCACCCGACGGCGCGGTGGGATCGGCTCGCTCCGCCAGGTGATCCTGCTCGGGATCGCCGCGTCGCTCTACGTCACGCTCTACGCGACGTTCGCGCTTTTGCCGCCGGGGCCGATCTACCTGCCTCCGGCGGCGTTCGGCCTCGCGCTCACCCTCGCGCTGCCCGCCGCGGCGATCGCGAGCGCCGGGATCTACCTGGCCCTCCTCATCGAGCCGCAATGGTACGTGGTCGACCTCGCCGGGCTCGCCGCTGGCGGGGCGCTCGTGGCGATCCTCGGGATCTCGTTCGGGATCCTCCCGTCGGTGATCCTCCTCGGGGCCCTGATGGTCTACGACGCGATCGCCGTCTACCGTACGAAGCACATGATCACCCTCGCGGACGCGGTCACCGAGATGAAGCTCCCGATCCTGATGGTGATGCCCGAGGCGCCCGGTTTCGACTACCCGAGCGCGCCTCCCTTGCGGACCCAGCGGGAGCGGCCGGTCGGCGAGCGGGCGGCGATGTTCATGGGCCTCGGGGACATCGTCATCCCGGGGACGCTGGTCGTCTCGGCGTTCGCCTGGCTGCCCCCGTCGCCCGTGTTCGCCGGACTGGGGGCGAACCTGATCGCCGCCCTCGGCACCCTGGTCGGTTCGCTCGTCGGCTACGTCTTCCTCTTCCGCCGGGTCGCGGGGGGCGAGCCGCAGGCCGGCCTACCGTTCCTGAACGGCGGCGCGCTGATCGGCTACGCGATCACCTATGTGCTCCTCTTCCGCTCCTACTCGTTCGGCCTCACCGGAGGGCTTTAGCCCGCCGGGGCTGACCCGGTCGATGCCCCGCAAGGTCGAGGACGTCCGCGTCGACGACCGGCCGTCGCTCGACGAGCTCGTCCGGCGCCTGGAGGCCGGAGGCGGGTTCAGCGCCAAGGACCTCGCGGTCGGGGTCGACGTCCTCGCGGGGATGCTCGCCGACCCCGAGATGACGGTCTTCCTGTCGTTCCCGGCCGACCTGGTCGCGACGGGCACCCGCGGCGTGCTCGCCTCGCTGGTGCGCGCGGGTCTGGTCGATGCGGTGCTGACGACCTGCGGCACCCTCGACCACGATCTCGCCCGCGCGTTCCGGCCGTACTACCACGGGGCGTGGGACCTCGATGACGCCGCGCTCCACCGGCGTCGGCTCTACCGCCTGGGGAACCTCGTGATCCCGCAGCAGAACTACGGCGCGATCGTCGAGCGGAAGATGCGCTCGGTCCTGACCCGGCTCTGGAAGGAAGGGAAACGCGCGCTCTCCACGGAGGAGCTCTCCCGGGCGATCGGCCAGGCGATCCCGCCGTCCTGCTCGTCGAGCATTCTAAGGGCCGCCTACGAGCGCGACGTCCCCGTGATCGTCCCGGGGATCACCGACGGCTCGGTCGGTTCCCAGCTCTGGTTGTTCTGGCAGGATCATCGGGGGCTCTCGGTCGACCTGTTCGCCGACGAGCAGAAGCTCTCCGACCTCGTCTACGGCGCCCGCCGGGCCGGGGCGATCATCCTGGGGGGCGGGATCTCCAAGCACCACACGATCTGGTGGAACCAGTTCCGGGACGGGCTCGACGCCGCGCTCTACATCACGACGGCGGTCGAGTGGGACGGGAGCCTCTCGGGCGCCCGGACGCGCGAGGCGATCTCGTGGGGGAAGCTCAAGCCCCGGGCGGCCCACGTCACGGTCGAGGGGGACGTGACCGTCCTCCTCCCGCTCCTGGTCGGGGCGGCGCTCGAGACGGTCGGCCGGTAGGGCCCTGTGCCGCGCGCGCCCCGTCCGCGCGCCGTGGACCGCGCTGGCTTTATGGGAGGGGCCCCGCTGGCGCGCCGCCAAGGGCCCGTAGCTTAGCCCGGTAGAGCAGGCGGCTCTTAACCGCAAGATCAGGGGTTCGAATCCCCTCGGGCCCGGCTCGTCAAGGAGTTGTACCGTGGATGCTCCCCGGGCGCGCCGGCCGCTCGGCCGCGCGGACCTTGGGGATCCCCGCCACGCCTCGGCCTCCGAGCACCCCTCCTTCCCGCCCCGGCCGTCGCCCTAGGTTGCGTCGCCCGGTTCCGCCGCGTCGACGCGGTCGGGGCGTCGCTTCCACCTCCACCGACCGCTCCCTCGGCTCGGCCCCGGACTTCCGGCGGGCGCAGGGCCGCGGTAGGGTCGCATGACCCGGACCTCGCGTCGGGAAGCCGGGGCCGCCGACCAGAGGGGGCGGCGTGGCCCGGTCCGGTCTCATCGCGTGTCGGCCGAGATCCGCGGACCCGGCGCAGGGCGGCGGACGAGGCGGGAGCTGGGCCCGAACGCCCCGCTCCACCGGATGAAAGCCACCTTGGCGATGTCAACGAGGAACGCGGCCCCGCCGACCACCACGAGCAGCCCGAGGACGTAGGTCGCCGGGATCGGCGACATCAGGATCCCGAGCGAGGCCAGGACCGAGATCACCACGATGTCCCCCGCGACGGCAAGGAGGAGCGGGAGGCTCGGACGGGAGGCCCAGGCGTGGTTCCGCTCCCGGACGAGAAGGATGGTCCCCTGGGAGCCGAAGACCAGGTAGACGAAGAAGAAGGTCTGGAGCGGACCGGTGGCGAGGTGGGCGAGGTCGACGGCCCAGTAGAGAAGGGAGTAGGAGAGGGCAAGCCAGCAACCGCCCACGACGGCGGCGACGGTGACGATCTCCCGAACGCTCCACTGGTCCGGGGCGCTCGAGATGCGGGCGTTGTCGGACCCGGCGGCCATGGAGACGAAGTCGTTGGCGAAGACCATCATCAGGATCAGGAACGGGCTCACGACGAAGAGGTCGGCCGCCACGAAGCCCGCGGTCAGCAGGAAGACCTGCTCGAAGTTCTTCGAGATCTTGTTGAGGGTCCAGGTCAGCATGCGCCGATAGACCCGGCGGCCGCCCTGGACCGCATGAACGATGTCCGAGAGCCCCGGACGGGTGAGCACCAACTTCGCCGCGGCACGGGCCACGTCGGTGGCGCTCAGGACCGCGACCCCGACCTCGGCCTGCCTCAGGGCGGGCGCGTCGTTCACCCCGTCGCCGGTCATCCCTACGACGTGGTGCTCCTCCTGGAGCGCATGGACGAGCTGGAACTTGTCCTCGGGGTAGACCCCTGCGAAGCCATCGAAGGAGGAGGGATCCTCGGAAAGGTCCGCCCGCTCTCCGATGCGGGTCCCGATCCCTACCTTCTCCGCCACCGCGCGTGCGGTCGCGGGCGTGTCCCCGGTGAGCATCACGACCCGGACCCCCATGCCCCGGAGCGTCCGCACCAGGTCGGCGGCGTCGGAGCGAGGCGGATCGGCGAGGGCGACGAGCCCGACGAGGTCGAGGGGCTCGCGTACCCCGCTGGCCACCGCGAGCACCCTGCCCCCGCTGCGGGAGAGGCGCTCCACCGCGGTCCGCAGCCCCGGAGGGACCCCCCCGCAGAGGTCCTCGACGACCCCGGGAGAGCCGAGGACGACGCGGCGGTCCTGGCCCCCCACAGTGATCACGGCCTCGGAACGCTTGTTCGCCGGGTCGAACGGGAGGAACTTGCTCCGAACCGGGGCCAGGAGGCCGCGCCCCTTCACCTCCTCGAGGATCGCCAGGTCGACCGTGTCCCCGGTGGAGGCGTCGCACGCCGCGCCGGCCAGCACCAGGACCTCTCCCTCGCTCGCCTTCCCCCAGGGCGCGACCTCCGAGAGGCTCTCACGCCCCTCGGTGAGCGTCCCGGTCTTGTCCACGCAGAGCAGGTCCATGCTCGCCGCCTCCTGCACCGCGGTGAGCCCGGTGACCAGGACCCCCTGCTCCACGAGGTAGCGGGACTCGATCGCGTTCGCGATCGTGAAGGTGGCCGGCATCGCTGCCGGCACCGACGCGATGAGCAAGATCAGGACGAACGGTACGACGAGCGCGAGGTCGATGCCCCGGGCCAACGCGACGACGAGGACCAGGGCCGCCATCGAGCCGTCGAGCGTCACGAGGTAGCGGACGACGCTGAAGAGCAGGTTCTCGAGGTGGCTGACGGTCCGGACCGAACGGACGAGCTCGGCGGTCTTGCCGTAGCAGGTTCGGGATCCCGTCGCCGTGACGTCGGCCGTGGCCTCGCCCCGTCGGACGACCGTGCTCGAGTAGAGGGTAGCCCCGGCGGGCCGCGACACCGGTTCCGATTCCCCGGTGATGGTCGATTGGTCGACCTCCACCTCGCCCTCCACGACCGTGCAATCCGAGGGGACGATGCTGCCCATCCGGAGGTGGACGCGGTCTCCGGGCACGAGATCGCGCGCCGCCACGGTCGTCCACGCCCCGTCGCGGAGCGCCCGTGCCGCGACGTGCAGACGGTGGCGCAGGAGCTCGAGGGCCGCGCGCGCCCTGCGCTCCTGCACCTGCGCCAGCCCCGCATTGAAAACGAGGAGCGCGAGGAGGATCGCCGCCTCCGGGTACTTCTGCAGGACCAGCTCGATCGCGAGGGCCGCCTCCAGCATCCACGCGACAGGTCCCCAGAACCGCCACGCAAAGTCACGCAGCGTGTGCGGAGGCTCCTCCGGGACCTCGTTCCGCCCGTACCGCGCCAAGCGGTCCCGGGCCTCTTGGGTCGTCAGTCCGGCGCTCTTCGCGTCCTCGTTGGCCATGCCAGCGGGCCTCCCTCCCCTGGGCGAGCGGTCAGGACGGCGGTGAGGTCGGACGCGCGCTGGCGCCTTAAGGGCCGCCCGGAGCCGGAGAGCGGGTTCTCGGGTCCTGCGGGCACCCCCGGAGCACGACGGCGGCGCGCGTCCGCGCCTCCTTCCGCGAGATCCGACCGTCCGACCCCCAGGTAGTAGGCGTGTCAGGCGCGCGGTAGCGTCCCCCTACCCCGCTCCGGTCACTCCTCGACGTGCGAATCCCGTCCGGCCCGGGGCGACCCCGATCCCTAGGGCGAAGCGGGCCCGCAGGGCTCGCCGTTCCCGAACCCGTCGGGGTTCGCACCCTCGCCCTAGGACGGGTAGCTCGCGAGGGCTCCCGGCTCCACCGCGAACGGGATGTAGAGGTTGCCGTTGAGGAGCGCGAGCTCGCCCGGGCTGCTCACGCCCGGGACCACGACCTGCGTGCACGGGTCGGCGAGGGTCGCCCAGATCGGCTCGTTCGAGTTCGCGTGCGCGTTCGCCGTGGTGCACGTCGTGAGCGCCGCGGTGAGGTTCGTGAGCGACGTGAGGCAGTGCGCGGTCGGGTCGGAGAGGTTCGAACCGACGACCGCGGTGCAGCGACCCGTCGCCGGGGCGGGCCAGATGTTCGGGTCGAAGACGAGGACCGCGATCGTGCCCCACGGGACGTTCGGGTAGCTCCGGGTCGTGTCGATCAGGTGCTCGTGCGCGGGGGTCGGCAGGACCCCGAGGGGGAGCCCACCGTAGCCGGTCGTGGCGCCGATGTGCTGCTCGACCAAGGTGAAGAGGGGAGAGTAGAGGTAGGCGGGGTGGTCGACGCACGCGGTCGCCGAGCCGCCGGCCCCGCAGTCCACCCCGAGGGGCGTCCCGTTGTACGTCGGGACCCCGGTCGCCGTGGCGCCGAGCGCTGCGACGCCGAAGATCGAGAGGCCCGCGAAGGCGGGAACGAGGACCCACTCGGGGACCTGCACGACCGCGCTCTGGCTCGCGTTGCCGACCTCGCACGGGGTCGTCGCGGCCGCGGCGGCGGCGGTCGCATTGCCCGGGAACATCACGGACATCCCGGGCGTGCAGAGGAACGTGGCGGTCCCGTTGTAGACGAACGTGACCGCCTCGCCTCGCGTGAACCCTCCTTCTTCGAGGGACCGGGTGGACGAGGGGGGCCGGGGGTAGAGGAAGTAGAGCCCGGCGACCAAGACGACGACCACGATCACCACGGCGGCGACGGTCACCCCGACGCGGGAACGCCGACCCCCCGGGCCGGCAACGGCGGGCGAGGCCGGCGGCACCGGAGGACCGTTCGCTCCGCTCGCGCCGCGGCCCGGGGTGCTCGTCATGGTCCTGGGGGGGTTCCCACCGAGGCTCGAGAACGGACGCCCCGCCTCTTCGGATTCGCGTCGAAACGTCTAGGGAGGGGGAACCGCTCTCGCCCCGGAGCCGAGCGGCTCCGCCGGCCACGGGATGGACCGGGCGAAGCCTCCCGAACCCGTTCCCGTACCCGCGGGAGCCACGGTGCCTCTCAGCGGGACCGGGAGCGCGGTCCCGGACGGCCGCGTTTCCTTCCTCGGGATCCGGGGGATCCGACGCGGGGCGGGGACAGCTCCCGCGAGCGACGGGGTCCGACGGGAGCGGGGTACGTCACGGTCGTTCCCCTCACGCACGCCCATGGGGTGAGCGCGTGGACGCGGAAGCGGCTCGCGCTCTCGATCTCGCGGACCTCCGCGCCGCGGACGAGCAGGGCGTCAGCGATGAGCGAACGGTGACAGCGCCACGGGACCGCCTCCGCGCACATCACGGCCACGCGCTCGGCGCGCGCGAGCCGGAGCAGGGTGGCGAGCCCCCGCGCGAAGGAGGGCGTCTGCATGTGGTCGGCGAATCCCCGGAAGCTCGCGTTGCGCCAGGCCCCGTTCACCGAGTCCGGGCGGGGCCGCCGAAGCCCTCCCAGCTCGGGAAGATGACGGTAGCGGAGGCGGGCCGCGTGAAGGGTGCGCGACCAGACCACGCGGTCGAACTGCGGATTGTGTCGGGAGCGGGGGACCGTGCGTACATCGACGACGCGCTCTACACCATGCGCCCGAAGCAGGCGGACAAGCTCCCGCGACGGGCGGGTCGAGTGGCCGACGGAGTACACGAGGAGGCCGCTCACCTGAGGACCCCTGGGTCGGCGAGCCCAAGCGGGAGCAGGTGGAAGTAGGCGACCCCCGCGAGCGCCCGCCCCCGACGACGCGACCGGGCGACGCCAACGTGGTCGGACGGTTGGGTCCGAGGAGGCGGGCGCGCGCGACGTCGACGCAGCCCGACGGGGCCCCCGGCGAGAGGGCGAGCGTCAGCCACGGCGGGAGGTGGACGCACCCGCGCGCCCACGCGGCGATCGGGTCAAGAACAGGCCCACCCTGAGACGGTCCTCTCGCGATCGGCCATGAGGAAGAACCGGCGGAGCGTACGGCGGGCGAGGGAGCCTCGCGGCCCAGCCGGAGGACGGGGGCGGGCCCGTTTGAGCTACTCGTCGACCTCTCCGGGAGCGTACCGGGCGATGCTCGCCCTCGAACGACATGTCCGCTCCTCCCGGCTCGACCCGCGCCTCGTGCATCTCGTGAAGATGCGGGTCTCGCAGATCAACGGATGTGCCTACTGCCTCAACCTGCACAGCCGCGAGGCCTTGCGCGACGGCGAGGCGGCCCGGCGCCTGTTCCAGCTCTCCGCCTGGGAGGAGAGCACGGAGTTCTCCCCGAAGGAACGGGCGGCGCTCCGCTGGGCCGAGGCCGTCACGCTCGTTCGGGATTCTCGGGTCCCGGACGCGGTCTATCAGGAAGGACGGCGGTACTTCTCTCCCCGAGAGCTCGTCGACCTCACGCTTGCCATCGTCGCGATCAACGGGTGGAACCGATTCGCGATCTCGTTCCGTACGCCACCGGACGACGCCTAGCGCGCCGACACCGCGCCGCGCCTGCGGCTCGACGAGCCGCCCGCGACCCCCCTCGGTCACCTCCCCGGTCGCTTTCCAAGCAGGGGGCCGTCCGAGGAGCCCGCTTTGCCAGACTTTCCCCGCGTCAAGCGCGCACGGGATCCACCGTTCCTCCGGGCGCTCTGCGAACGTCGGGCCGGCTACCGTACCGCTGGGGTCAGGTGCCGTCTCCCACGGTCCTGAGGAACCGGCCCCGACCCGGTCGGACCCTGCGATCAGGTCGGCCGGGCCACGATGGCCCGGATGAGGTCGGATCGCGTGACGATCCCGAGAAGACGGTCGTCCTCGACCACCGGTAGACGGTCGATGGTGTTCTCCGTCATCACCTCGGCCGCGAGCTCCATGGGCGCTTCGGCCTCGATGACGAACGCCGGGGCCGACATCGCCTCCTCGACCGTGGTCTCCTCGAGACGCTGCCGGGCGTCCCGCAGCGTGGGATGGGGCTGTTCGACGAGACCGACCATCAACAGGTCGAGGAACGCGCGCACGTCGTGGCGGGCCGGGGATCCTGCGATGACCCGCGCGATGTCGCGCTCGCTCACGACCCCGACGACCCGCCCGTCCGGGTCGATCACGGGCAGGCCCGAGAAGCTGTAGGTCCTGAGGGTCATGAGGGCGTCGAAGAGCTTCGCGTCGGTCCCGATCGACACCGCCGGTCGGGTCATGATGTCCGCGACCGAGACGTTGAGCGCCATCGACCCACGGCCGGGCCCCGGACGGGCGGCCACGTTCACCGCCGCCGACCGTGGGCGGGGAACCGCGGCCCTCGAGGACGAACGACGACCCGTCATCACTAGATGAGGAGCGACGCGCGCATGATGATGGGGGCGTCGAGCTTGGTTGACGCTCGCCGCGGCATGCGGAGCGAAGCCGTTCCCCGGGCGATCGAGGTCGTACGACGCCCCGGTCGGGCGGTGGTCCTTCGCTACGGAGGTGGCCGCCCTGGCCGGTCGAGCAGGCCCGCCCCCTCCGTCCGGTCCCCCGAACGCTCGCCGTCAACTGAGCTCGACGCGCCGTCTATAGTTCGGGAGACCGACCCCGCGGCAGGGAAGGTGAACCGATGCTCGCCGGCACCCCGGTCATCCTGCTGAGGGAAGGCACCGAACGCGCGAAGGGCCCGGACGCCCAGCACGAGAACATCCTCGCGGCCCGCGCCCTCGCGGAATCGATCCGCTCGACGCTCGGACCGCGCGGACGCGACAAGATGCTCGTCGAGCCGTCGCGGGACGTCGTCATCACCAACGATGGGGCGACGATCCTGAAGACGATGGAGATCGACCACCCCGCGGCCAAGATGATCGCCGAGGTCGCGAAGGCGCAGGACCAGGAGTGCGGGGACGGGACGAAGACGTCGGTGATCCTCACCGGTGAGCTGATGAAGAAGGCTGAGGAGCTCCTCGACGAACGGGTCCACCCGACGGTCATCGTCGAGGGCTACCGCCGTGCGGCGGCCCAGGCCGTCACCCTCCTCGGGGAGCTCGCGCGCCCCGTGCGTCGCGAGGAGGAGGAGGTCCTCCGCCAGATCGCGATGACCGCGATGATCTCGAAGGGGGTCGCGGGCTTCCGCGAGGATCTCGCCCGCCTCGCGGTGCAGGCGGTCCTCGCCGTCGTGCAGGAGCGGGAGGGTCGCCGTTCGTTCGACCGGAAGAACATCCAGATCGTCCGACGCCAGGGTGAGCGCCTGACCGACTCGGAGCTGATCGAAGGACACGTGGTCGAGAAGGAGGCCGCCCACTCCGAGATGCCGCGCGTCGTCGCCGACGCGCGCATCGCGCTCCTCGAGGCCCCGCTCGAGGTGAAGAAGACCGAGTACGGGGCTGAGATCCGGATCACCGCCCCGGCCCAGCTCCAGGCGTTCCTCGACGAGGAGGCCCGCCAGCTGACCCGGATGGTCGAGCTGCTCGTCCGTTCCGGCGCGAACGTCGTCCTGACGGAGAAGGGGATCGACGACCTCGCCGCCGAGCACCTCGCGAAGGCCGGCGTCTACGCCGTGAAGCACGTGAAGCGGAGCGACCTCGAGCTGCTCGCGAAGGCGACCGGCGCGCACCTGGTCGACCGGCCCCAGGACGTCGCCCCGGACGACCTCGGGCGGGCCGCCCGGGTCGAGGAACGGACGATCGGGGAGGACAAGCTGACGGTGGTCGTGGGCTGCCCCCACGCCCGCGCGGTCACGCTCCTCCTGCGCGGCGGCAGCGAGCATGTCGTCGAGGAGGCCGAGCGCTCGATGGTCGATGCGGTCTCCACGGTCGGCCTCGCCCTCGAGGACGGCCACATCCTGACCGGCGCCGGGGCCGCCGCGGTCGAGCTCGCGCTCCGTCTCCGGGACGCCGCGCCCGGGGTCGCCGGCCGCGAGCAGATGGCGTTCCGTGCGTTCGCCGACGCGCTCGAGATCATCCCCACGACGCTCGCGGAGAACGCCGGCATGGACCCGATGGACGCGCTCATCGAGCTCCGCCGTCGGCACAAGGCGGGCGAGGTCGACGCGGGGGTCGACGTCCTCCGCGGCCGCATCGGGGACATGAGGAAGGTCGCGGTCGAGCCGGTCCGGGTCGGCCGCCAGGCGCTGCAGGGTGCGACGGACACCGCTGCCATGCTGCTCCGCATCGACGACGTGATCGCCGCGCGGAGAGGAAAGGGGGCCGCGGGCCCCCACCCGTCCGCGCCCGGAGCGTTCGGAGAAGTGTAGAGCGGCACGCGGCGCATCCCGGCTTCGGCCGTCCGGCATGGTGAAGGCCCGCCCGTCGGGGAGCCTGCGGTCAAATCGATTCCACGCCGACCCTAACCGTGAGCACGAGGCTCATCACGAACGGGAGGAAGGTCGATGACGGCCGTGCCCGCCCCGCCCACGGCACCCCCGATCTTCGTCGTGCAGGAGCACTGGTCGAAGCAGCGCCACTTCGACTTCCGCCTCGAGATCTCGGGTCGTCTCGTCTCCTGGGCGCTCCCGAAGGGCCCGAGCCTCGACCCGAGCGTCCGCCGCCTCGCCGTGCGGACGATGGACCATCCGCTCGGCTACGCGATCTTCGAGGGGGTCATCCCGGCCCCTCAGTACGGGGCCGGCCTCGTGGTCGTCTGGGACACCGGGACGTTCCGGCCCCTTCTCCCGAAGGGGCTGGACGAGGAGGCCTGGCTCACCCGTGGACGGCTCAAGTTCCTGCTCCGCGGCCAGAAGTTGCACGGCCTCTGGGAGATGGTCCGGTACCGGGAGGAGGGGACGTCGGAGGATGAGGATTGGCTCCTCGTGAAGCACCGGGACCGGTTCGCCCGTCGAAGGTTCCGCCTCGAGAGCCTGCCCACCTCGGCGCTCACGGGCCGGACCCCGGACGAGATCGAACGGTCGAGCGGTAAATGGGTCATGCCGGACCACGCGCATCCTCTCGAGACCTGGGTCGCCCCCTCGGCACGGCCGGTCGCCGAGGGATGAGGAGACGGGAACGGAGGTCCCCAGAACGATGCCCGCCCGACCGCTCGAGAACCCCACCGCGATGCCCGGCCCTCCGGTCGACCGCCCCCCGCGCCTCACCGGGCGCGGTCGGTCGGGCTTCTGGACCCGCCCGGGCCCGGTCTACGCGGACCGGGAGGAGGCCGGCCGCCGGCTCGCCGACCGCCTCGATCACTATGCCCGAAAGGGTCCGACCGTGCTCGGGATCGCGCGCGGGGGGGTCGCCCTCGCCGCGGTCGTGGCCGACCGCCTCAACGCGCCGCTGGACGTCTGCGTCGTGCGGAAGGTCGGGGCGCCCGGGAACCCCGAGTACGGTCTCGGTGCCGTCGCCGAGGGCGGGATCGTGGTGATGGATTACCCGAGGGCCGCGGAGCTCGGCCTCCGCCCCTCGGACCTCGAGCTCGAGATCCACCGGGAGCAACAGGAGGTCGAGGACCGCCTGCGCCGCTTCCGGGGCGGACGGCCTCCGGCGCCCGTCGAGGGACGGACCGTCCTCCTCGTCGAGGACGGGCTCGCCACCGGGGGGACGGCCCGCGCCGCGGTGCGGGCGCTCCGGGTCCGGCGGCCCGAGCGCCTCGTGCTCGCGGTGGGGGTCTCCTCGCCCGAGGCGCGGGACGCGCTCGCGCCCGAGGTCGACGAGTTCGTCTGCCCGTGCGTCCCGTTCCCGTTCTACGCGGTGGGCGAGTGGTACCGCGACTTCCCCCAGGTCAGCGACGAGGAAGTCGTGCGGCTCCTTGCCCGTCCCTCGCCCCGTGCCGTGGAGGGCTCGGTCGATGGGTGAGCCGTTCCCGGCCTGGGTCCGCAACGTCACGATCCCGCTCCACCGCGAGCACCTGGTCGCCGACCTGATCGTTCCCGAGGGGGCGCGCGCCACGGTCGTCTTCGCCCACGGGAGCGGGAGCGGACGGCGGAGCCCGAGGAACCGGTTCGTCGCCGACGCCCTCGCCCGGGAGGAGATCGCCTCGCTCCTGCTCGACCTGCTCACCCCGGCCGAAGCGGAGGAGGACGAGAGGACCGCGGCGTTCCGCTTCGACATCCCGCGGCTCGGCCACCGCCTGGTCACCGCCGTCGACTGGGCCCGGGCCGACCCGGTTCTCGGGTTCCGGCCGATCGGGCTCTACGGAGCGAGCACGGGAGGGGCCGCGGCGCTCCTCGCCGCGGCCTCGCGGCCCGAAGCGGTGGGGGCCCTCGTCCTGCGCGGGGCGCGGAGCGACCTCGCCCATGCGGTGGCGCGTCGCGTGCGGGCCCCCACCCTCTTCCTGGTCGGCGGCCGCGACCTGCCGATCCTCGCGGTCAACCGCGAGACCTCCCAGCTCCTAGCCGGACCGTGCCGGACGACCGTGATCCCGGGCGCGAGCCACCTGTTCGAGGAGCCGGGGGCGCTCGAGGCGGTCGCGAAGAACACGGCCGCCTGGTTTCACCGCCACCTGGTCGAGGGGACCGGCCCCCCCATGATCCCGAGCGAGCCGGGCGCCGCCTCGACGGCTTGAAGCCCCTGCTCCGGCCGCAGGTCGGTCCCGTCGACGGGGTCGTCCCGGAGGAGCCGCGACGGGTCGTTCCGGGCCTATGGGAGGAGGCTAAGTGCGGCGGGGGCCGGACGCTCATCGTGCCGCCGTCGGTCGCGGGGGGGGCCCGCGGACCTCGGGAGGCGGGCCGGTGCGGACCGGGGAGCGAGCGGGCCGTGAGCGAGCGACCCCCCGGCGTTCCCCCGGACGAGGGGCCGCGTCTCGGACCCGAGGAGCGGAGGTGGCTGCACGAGACGTACCGGACCCTCGACCACAACGAGGCCGAGCTCGCCAACTACCGCACGTCGTTCATCGCGGTCGTCACGACCGCGCTCGTCGCCGCGTTCGTCTACGCGGTCGCCAACGTCCTCCCGCACGGCGACCTCCTCTTCGCCACCGCCGTATCGTTCCTCGCGGTCTTCGGGATCTTCCTCTCCGCGTTCTGGGCGCTCGTCCTTTGGCGTACCACCGAGGCCCAGAACCTCTGGAGGCAGGCCGCCCGCGAGCTCGAGGAGCGGAGCCCGCCCGTGGCCGGCTCGCTCGTGGCCCCGATCCTGGTCCGGCCGGGCTCCTCTGTGGCGATCGACCTCGCCCGGCCCTACACGGCCCACGCGCGGCGCTTCTCCGCGTCGGGAGGGATCCCGTGGGTCGACCGCGTGAGCCCGGCCCGCCTCACGAACGCGCTGCCGGTGGTCCTGATCGTCACCTGGGTCGGGGTCCTGGTGGGCGTCTGGGTCCTGGTTCTCTTGAACGGTCCGTGACCTTGTTCGCGGGCGGCGGACCCGTGGGGTCCTGACGGCCGGCGGCGCCCCGGCTGCCTTCGGGGACTGCCCGAAGGTGCGTGGGAGCTTCGGCCGGGGTCGGGCGGGCTCTACGAGCAGTCTAAGACCGCGGAGGCGCTCGTCCCGCCTCGGGGTCGGGCGTATGCGACCGGTGCTGCCGGGGGCGGAAGGGATGGGCTTCCGCTGCGATTTCTGCCGGAGCGTCTTCCCGGATCTCGAGAGCCTCCAGCAGCACGTGCTCGCCGCCCACGCCGGGCGTCCGTCCCCGCCGCTCTGCCCCCATTGCGGGAGGTCGTTCGACTCGTCGGCCGCCCTCCGCGCCCACCTTGTGACCTCGCACGCCGCGGGTTCGCCCTGAACGACCGCGGACCGATCGTCGCGCTCGGGATGACCGGCGTCGGCGGTACCGTCCGGAAAGCGTTAAGTTTACTTGTGTTATCGAGTTGCCTGAGGTAATCAATATGTCCGAGACTGTGCGCTCGATCGTCCGGAGGTTCCCCGGGGTCCCGACCCTCGAGGGGGCCGGCGTCCGGCTCCGACGCTCGTTCTCCAACCCCGAGGTCCCTCTCTTCGACCCGTTCCTCCTGCTCGACCGCTTCGGCTCGTCCAACCCCGAGGAGTACCTCGCGGGCTTCCCCTGGCACCCCCACCGGGGGATCGAGACGATCACCTACGTTCTCCACGGCCGGGTCGCGCACGGCGACACGCTCGGCAACTCCGGCGTGATCGGGAGCGGCGACGTCCAGTGGATGAACTCGGGCAGCGGGATTGTCCACCAGGAAATGCCCGAGCGGACCGAGGGGACGTTCACCGGCTTCCAGCTCTGGCTCAACCTGCCGGCGCGGGAGAAGATGTCGACCCCGGCCTACCGCGGCCTCGCCGAACGGGACCTCCCCGCCGTGGGGACCGAGGCTGGGGGGAGGGTGAAGGTCGTCGCGGGAGCCTACCGCGGGGTCGAAGGGCCGGTCCGGGGGATCTCGGTCGACCCGACGTACCTCGATGTCACCCTCGCGCCCGACGAGGCGCTCGAGCTCGGTGTCCCCTCCGGACGGAACGCGTTCGCCCATGCGATCGACGGAGAGGGGGCGTTCTCGGGCCTCGATGCCGCACCCGTGCCTGCCGGTGAGACCGTCCTCTTCGGCGACGGGAGCACCGTCCGTGCGCGGGCCGGCCCCGGCGGGATGCGGTTCCTTCTCGCTTCGGGTCGGCCGATCCGCGAACCGGTCGCGTGGTATGGACCGATCGTGATGAACTCGCGCGAGGAGCTCGCGACGGCGTTCCGCGAGCTCCAGCACGGCGAGTTCGTCAAGGCGCGGCGTCCGGTCGTCGAGGGGTAGGCCCCACCGCCCCGGCCGCGAGCCGGGCCACAGCGTGCCGGAGGACCCGGGCCGCCCGGCGTAGCTCCTCGACCTCGAGCGCTTCGCGGTCGGTGTGGTCGAGCCGGGAATCGCCGGGTCCGTAGGCCGCACCCCCGAGGCCCCACGCCGCGCCGACCAAGTTGAGGTCGGAGGTCCCGCTCCGACGCCAGAGGGTGGGGCGACCGCCCTCGGCGCGGATCCCCTCGGAAAGGGCGAGAACGACCGGGTCCGAGCGGGAGACCTCGGCGGGCTCGATGCGAACGAGGACCCGAAGGGTCGGCCGGACGGGAGCGGTGGGAAGGCCCGCCAGGACGCTCGACGTCGAGAGCCCCGGTGGGAGGCGGAGGTCGACCGTCACGCGGGCGAGCTCGGGGTCCGCGTCCGCCTCGCTCGCGAACGCGACGGTCTTCACGCGGAGCGCGCGGAACGGGCTCGGGTCCGCGTGGTGCGCGGCCTGCGCGCGGAGCCCGCCGATCCAGTCGATCGCGAGGTCGGTCGCCGTGGGGAACGGCGACGACCAGTGGCTCCGGGGGCGGCGGAACGTCGCCTCGAGGCGAAGGTCGCCCTTGTAGCCGATCGTGACCCCGTCCCAGCCGCTCGGCTCGCCGGCGATGACCGCGTCCGGTCGGGGCCCTCGAAGCAGGTGGCGGGCGCCGCGACTGTCGGTCTCCTCGCCGACGGCCGCCACGACGCGGAACGTCCCCGGGCCGCGGAACTCCCGGCCGGCGAGCAGGGCGGCGGCGAGGGCGCCCTTCGCGTCGACCGTCCCCCGGCCGCGGACCTGGCCCCGGTGGCGCGTGAGCGGGCGCTTCCCCGGGACCGTGTCGATGTGCCCGAGGAACAGGAGGAGCGGCCGCCCCCGACCGACCTCGGCGAGGCCGTTCCCGACCCGGTCGACCCGCGTCGTGTAGCCGAGCCCGCGGCCGAGGCGGACGAACTCGCGGACGGCGGGACCTTCGTGGCCGGAGGGGCTGTACCGCGCGACGAGCCTCTCGAGGACCTCGGCCTCATCCATGAGCCACCGCGCGCGCGACCGCGTCCAGGCCGCGGGCCCAGTCGTCCTCGGCGATCACGAGCGGAGGGAGGAGGCGGACGACCGTGGAGCCTGCCGGGATCGCAAGGAACCCCTCGGCCTGGAGCGCCGCCAGCACGGGGGCGGCCCGGTCGCGCAGCTCGATCCCCCACAGGAGGCCGAGCCCGCGCACCTCGCGCACCGTCTCGGAGGGGAGCCCCGCGAGCCTCGGGGCGGCGAGCTCCCCGAGCCGGCTCGCGCGCTCGCTCAGCCGCTCGCGCACGATCACGTTGAGGGCCGCGAGCCCGGCGGCACAGGCGAGGGGGTTGCCGCCGAACGTCGAATGGTGGGTGCCCCGGAACCGCTCCTCCACGGAGGCCGTCGTCACCGTCGCCCCGATCGGGACCCCGCCCGCGAGCGACTTCGCGAGGACGAGGAGGTCGGGAACCACGCCCGAGTGCTGGAACGCGAACAGGCGGCCCGTCCGCCCGAGCCCGGTCTGGACCTCGTCGAACGCGAGCAGGGCCCCGGCCCGCTCGGTGGCGGCCCGGGCGGCCCGCAGGAACTCCGTCGTCGCGAGGTGCACTCCACCTTCGCCCTGGATCGGCTCGAGCAGGACGAGCGCGGTCCGCTCGTCGACCGCCGCCTCGAGAGCAGCCGAGTCGTTGAACGGGACGTGGACGACCTCGGGGACGAGGGGCTCGAACGGCTCCTTGAGCTCCCGCCGCCAGGTCGCGCTGAGCGCGCCGAGCGTCCGGCCGTGGAAGCCGCGCCGCGCCGCGACGATCTTCGGCCGGCCGGTCGCCGAGCGGGCGATCTTGAGGGCCGCCTCGACGGCCTCCGTCCCGGAGTTGGAGAGGAACGCGCCGTGGAAGCTCGGGGGGAGGAGCCCGAGCAGCCGCTCGAGGAACGCCGTCCGGACCGGGTTCGCGTAGCCGGTGCCGAGGTAGATCAGCTCGCGGGCCTGCTCGGCGACCGCCCGTGCGACCTCCGGATGTGCCGCGCCGAGGCTCCCGGCCCCGTGGGTCGCGCCCAGGTCGACGAACGATCGGCCCGCGGCGTCGAGGAGCCGGGCCCCCTCGGCCCGGACGAGGGTCGGGCGGCTCCGTCCGCCGAGACCGAACTCCCGCACCTTCGCCTCGAGCTGCGCGGTCACGCGAAGACCGTCCCCTCCCCTTCGAGCGCGTGGGCGACCGGGGCGTCCCGGCGCGACGAGGCGATGACGACCCGCTCGACCCCGCGCGCGAGCGCCTCACGCGCGGCAAGGACCTTCTTCCGCATCCGGCCCCCGGCGAGCCGCACGGCCTCGTCGAGCCCGTCCCGACCCACCCGGGGCACAACGCTCGACGCGTCGTCGGGCGCCCTCAACAGCCCGGGGACGTTCGTGAGGAGCACGAGGGCCTCCGCGCCGAGGGCGGCCGCGGTCTGAGCGGCGATGCTGTCCGCGTCGACGTTCACGACCTCGCCCTGGTCGGTGACCGCGGGAGGCCCCACGACCGGCACGAGGCCGAGGCCGAGGAGGGACCGGAGGAGGGGCCCGTCGACGCTTTCGACCGTCCCCGAGAGGTCGTCCGCGAGCCGGATCACCTTGTCGCCGACCAGCGCCCGCGCCCCGGTCTTCCGCCGCGCGCGCACCAGGCGCCCGTCGACGCCCGAGAGCCCGACCGCGCGGACCCCATGCGCGCCGAGGTCGGCGACGAGCTCGGTCTGGACCTTCCCGGCGAGCGCGAGGATCACCGTCTCGAGCTGCGCCGGGTCGCATCGGCGCGAGACGACCCCGCTGGGGCTCGTGTAGTGCTCCGCGGGCCGACCGAGGGCAGCGCCGAGCCGGTCGATCACCTCCGAGCCGCCGTGCACGAGGACGTAGTCGGTCCGGGTCGCGAGGTCCGCGATGACCGAGGAGCTCGCGTTGCCCGCGGCACCCCCGATCTTCACGACGATCGTCGTGGGCCTCCCCCCCTCCTAGATCGGGTGCAGGCCGAGGAACTCGAGCCCGGTCGTCTCGGGGAAGCCGAAGCGGACGTTCAGGCACTGGACCGCCGCCCCGGCGGCCCCCTTGCCGAGGTTGTCGAGCGCCCCGAGCGCGACCGTCCGGCCGTGCTCGGGATCGGCGGCGAACCCGATGTCGCAGTAGTTCGTCCCCGCGAGGATCTTCGGCTCCGGCTCGCGGTGGATCCCGTCCGGGTCGTGGACGAGGCGGACGAACGGCTCCTCACCGTAGGCCGCGCGGTAGAGCTTCCAGAGCGCTCGGTCGTCCGGGGGCGGGTCCGGGCCGAGGAGATGGACGGTCGCGAGGACCCCGCGGACGGCCTCGACGCTGTGGCAGGAGAGCGCCACAGAGGCGCCGGTCTCCTGCTCGATCTCGGCCGTGTGGCGGTGGCCGGCGGGCGCGTAGGCACGCATCACGCCCGAGCGCTCGGCGTGGGCGCCCGCGGGGCCTGCTTCGCGGCCGCTTGCGGACGAGCCGCTCTTCGCGTCGACGACCGCGCGCGGGGGGCTCGAGGTCCACCCCTGGACGAGCGGGTGGAGGGCGAGGACCGCCGCCGTGGCGATGCAGCCCGGGACCGCGACGAGTCGGGCGGAGCGGATCGCCTCGCGGTGGAGCTCGGGGAGGCCGTAGGCCGCCTCCTCGAGGAGCTCCGGGTGGGGGTGTTCGCGACGGTAGTAGCGGGGATACTCGGCCGGCTCGCGGAGTCGGTGATCGGCGGAGAGGTCGAAGACCGCCCCGCCGGAAGCGAGGAGGTCGGGGACGAGGTCCATCGCCTCCCCGTGCGGGACCGCGAGGAACGTGGCATCCGCCGGGCGGAGGGCCGTGCGCGGGACGAACGTGAGCGAGGTCGCCCGGCGGAGGTTCGGATGGGCCCGGGCGAGCGGCTTCCCCGCCATCGACTCGCTCGTCACCTGGCTGACGGCGACCTCGGGGTGCCCCAGCAGGAGACGGACGAGCTCGCCGCCGACATACCCGGCGCCGCCGACGACCGCGACGTTCACCGCCGCCCGACCTCGACGGTGTAGTCGACGATCTTCCCCGCGACGTCCGCGCCGGTCGCGGCGGCGAGCGTCTTGAACTCGGGGGTCGGATTGACCTCGTGGACGAGGAGCCCGCGCTCGGACTCCATCAGGTCGACCGCGAGGACGCCTCCTCCGACCGCCGCGGCGGCCCGGAGCGCGAGCTCGCGCAGCTCCGGGCCGACGGGGGCCGCCTCCGCGCTCGCCCCGCGGGCCGCGTTCGTCCGCCAGGCGGAGGACGTGCGGTACATCGCCGCGACGACCTCCTCGCCCACGACGAAGACCCGGAGGTCCCGGTTCGGCTTGCGGACGAACTCCTGGACGTAGTAGACCGAGTGGACGGGCGAGGCGAGCGCGCTCTTGTGCTCGACGATCTGTTCGGCCGCGTCGGCGTCGTCGACCTTCGCCATCAGGCGACCCCAGGAGCCGACGGCCGGCTTCAGCACCGCCGGGTAGCCGACCGCCTCGATCGCCTTCGGCGCGGCCTCGGGCGAGAGCGCGACGACGGTGCGGGGCGTGGGGACGCCACGTTCGGCGAGCCGGAGCGAGGTCCGGACCTTGTCGCCCGCCAGCTCGACCACCTCCGGGCGGTTCACGGTCGGGACGCCGTAGTGCGCGTAGCAGTGCGCGGCATAGACGGCGCGCGTGTGGCTGACGGAACGGTTCAGCACGACGTCCGGGAGCCCCGCGGGTGGCTCGAGACCGAACGTCACCTCGGCGTCGTCCAGCCGGTCGACGGCGATCCCGCGGGCGGCTGCGGCCCCGAGGATCGCTTTCTCCTCGGGCCGGACGATCGTGCAGAAGATCCCGAGCCGGAACCCCTCACTCACCCCAGTCCTCGGCTTCCCGCGGGGCGGGCTGGACGGCGAACGGGCTGGTCGCGTGGACCTCGAGCTCCGTTCCGCACTCGGGGCAGGGGAAGACCTCCCCCCTCACCTTGTCGCGGCTCTCGACGCTGGCGGCACACTCCGGGCACTCCGTCATCTTGGTCCCTCGTTCACGAGCTCCTCGACGAGCCCGACCTGGCGGTCGAGCGAGGAGAGGGAGGCGTGCCGGCCCTCGAGGGCCCGGCGAGCGTGCTCGGCCTGCACGGCGAGCGCGGAAGGACCGGGTCCCCCCGGGGAGGAACGGCGGGCGAGCGCCGCGGTCGGCTCGAGCGGGGGCGGGCTCCCCGCGCCCGCGCTCGCGAGCGCGTCCGCGAGGCGCTCGACGGGCGGGGCGGCCCCGCTCGGACCGGCGAACGCCGCGCCGACGAGCTCGTGCGCCCGGCGGAACGGGGTCCCGCGGGCGACGAGGTGCTCCGCGAGGTCGGTCGCGTAGAGCTCGGGGTCCGCCGCGGCCGCCCGCAGGCGTTCGCGGTCGAAAGCCGCCGAGCGGAGGAGCTGGGCGAGCGCCGCGAGCACGCTCCCGACGGTCGCGACGGCGTCGAAGACGGCCGCCTTGTCCTCCTGGAGGTCGCGGTCGTAGGCGAGCGGGAGGCCTTTGAGCACGGTGAGAAGGCCGACGAGGTCGCCGAGGGCGCGGCCCGCCTTCGCGCGGACGAGCTCCCCCACGTCCGGGTTCCGCTTCTGCGGCATCAGGCTCGAGCCCGAGCCGAGCGCGCCGGTCCGCTCGAAGAAGCCGAACTCCTTCGAGGCGAAGACGACGATCTCCTCGCCGAGACCGCTCGCGTGGACCGCGGTGAGCGCGAGATCGAACAGGAGCTCCGCGAGCGGGTCGCGATCGCTGACCGCGTCGAGCGAGTTCTCGAAGGCGCCGCGGAACCCGAGGCGACGGGCGACGATCGCCGGGTCGATCGCGAGGGTCGATCCCGCGAGCGCGCCCGCGCCGAGGGGGGAGACGTCCGCGCGCTGGTGCGTCGCGAACAGGCGGTCGAGATCGCGGTCGAACCGCCAGAAGTGGGCGAGCAGGTGGTGCCCGAGGCTGACCGGCTGCGCCCGCTGCAGGTGGGTGTAGCCGGGCATCGGGGTCGCGGCCTCCTCGACCGCGCGACCGAGAAGGACCTCCTCGAGGGCGACGAGGCGGCCGGCGAGGTCCCGGACCGTCGCGCGCAGGTAGAGGCGCTCGTCGAGCGCGACCTGGTCGTTGCGGCTCCGGGCGGTGTGGAGCTTGCCACCGACCGGGCCGACGAGCTCGGCGAGGCGCGCTTCGACGTTCGTGTGGACGTCCTCGAGCTCGGCGCGCCAGGGGAAGGTGCCGGCGAGGACCTCGCGCCCGATCGCGCGCAGCCCCGCGGCGAGGCGACGGACCTCCTCCGCGGAGAGCAGGCCGCAGTGGCCGAGCATCTCGACGTGCGCGAGGCTCCCGGCGAGATCGTACCGGACCAGCGCCCGGTCGACCTCGAGCGAGCTCAGGAACGGGGCCGCCGGGGTCCGGACGTACGCCGGGGGCAGGGCGGCGGCGGTCGCGGATTCGCCCTCCATCGTCAGGCGGGAGGAAGGGGCGGCGGCGCCGGCGACCGGGGCGGAGGCGACTCGACCGCGGCCCAGGTCCGGCTCGGGAGCCCCCAGACGTAGATGAACCCCTCCGCCATCTCCCGGCGGAAGCGGTCCCCTTCCGAGTACGTCGCGAGCCCGGCGCGGTAGAGCGAGACGGGCGAGCGACGACCGGTCGCGGTCGCCGTGCCCTTGAAGAGCTTCACCGAGACCTCGCCCGTGACACGCTCCTGCGTCGCGGCGACGAACGCCTCGAGCGAGGAGCGGAGAGGGGCGAACCAGAGCCCGTCGTAGACGAGTTGGGAGTACCGCTGCTCGACCGTCCGCTTGAACTCGAGGACGTCCCGGGGCAGGACAAGCGCTTCGAGGGCCTGGTGGGCGCGCAGGAGGACGGTCGCCGCCGGGCACTCGTAGACCTCCCGGCTCTTGATCCCGACGACCCGGCTCTCGAGGTGGTCGATGCGGCCGACCCCGTGGGCGCCGGCGCGGGCGTTGAGGAGCGGGATCATCTCGTGGAGCGGCCGCTGGACCCCGTCGACCGCCACCGGGACGCCCTCCTCGAACCCGATCGTGACGTACTCGGGCTGGTCCGGGGCCTCGAGCGGGGAACGGGTCCAGGCGTAGACCTCTTCGGGCGGCTCGACGGCGGGATCCTCGAGGATCCCGCACTCGACCGAGCGGCCCCAGAGGTTCTCGTCGGTGCTGTAGGGGGAGCGCTTCGTCGCCTCGACGGCGATGCCGTGGAGGGCCGCGTAGGCGACCTCATCCTCCCGGCTCATCGCCCACTCGCGCGCGGGGGCGATCACCTCGAGGTCCGGGGCGAGGCTCTGGGTCGAGAGCTCGAAGCGGACCTGGTCGTTCCCCTTTCCCGTGCATCCGTGGGCGACGGCCGTCGCCCCCTCGTGCCGCGCGACCTCGACCAGGCGACGGGCGATGAGGGGACGGGCGAGCGCCGTGCTGAGCGGGTAGACGCCCTCGTAGAGGGCGTTCGCGAGGAGGGCCGGGCGCAGGAACTGCTCCGCGAACTCGTCCCGGGCCTCGGCGACGTACGACGCCGAGGCCCCGGAGGCGAGCGCCTTCCGCCGGACGCGTTCGAGGTCGACCGGCTGGCCGACGTCGACCGTCAGGGTGACGACGTCGAGCCCCTTCTCCTCCTTGAGCCAGGGGATCGCGACCGAGGTATCGAGGCCCCCGGAGTAGGCGAGCACCACCTTCGAACGGTCCATGGTCGCCCGGGAACGTCCCGCCGAGGAGCGGGGAGGGATTTATACCGTGTGACCGCGTGCCGACATCAACGGGCAGAATTGTCCGGAATGGGACATCGATGCCGGACCCTACCGTGCCTATCGCCCGCCGGGTGCGGGAGTACCTCGATGCCCACCCGCCGCTCGGGGACGCGCTGCGGGCGGGGGTCGCGAACCACACCGCGCTCGCGCGGAGGATCGCGGACGAGCTCGACCTTCGCCGGCTCGACGCCGTGGTCGCGGCGTGCCGGCGCTATCCGCGGGGACGCGGCGAGGCGTACGGGGAGGCCGCGGTCCGGCGGGTCCTGCGCAAGAGCCGGATCGAGTCCCGCTCGAAGGTCGCGGCGATCACGGTGGGCCTCGGGGCCGACGTCCTCCAGCGCCTCGGGGACGTCGTCGAGGAGCTGCTCGACGAGAACCTCCTCTGCCGGGTCATCCAGGTCTCGCGCGGGACCGTGATCCTCGTGGACGAGGATTCGGTCCCGCGGGTGATCCGGCCGCTGCGCGAGGCGCAGGTCGTCCGCGTGCGGAAAGGCCTCGTCGAGGTCGCGGTCACGAGCCCCGACAGTATCGAGGAGACCCCGGGTCTTCTGCGCCTGCTCACGGGCGTCCTCGCGACCCAGGGGATCAACATCGTCGAGGCGCTCTCCTGCTACACGGACACGGTCTTCCTCCTGGACGCGGCCGACCTGAGCGCGGCGATCGCCTCGCTCACGAAGGCGATCGGCTGAGCCCGGACCCCCGGGTCCCCCGGAGGGCAGGGAGGCGGGACGGCGAACGGGGACGGTATGTCGCTTTCGGGAAAGCGACATAACCGTTAAGGCGGCGGCCGGGCTCGGGACCTTCTCATGCCGGTCCCGGGCGCGACCGCTCCCCCCGCGGACCTCCGCCTTCGCCGGGGAGAATGGCTCACGATGGGCTCGATCTTCGCCGCGATCGCGGCGACGACCGTCCTCGCGTTCGTCGCGGTCTACCTCGTTTCCTCCCGCTGGCCGGTGGTGGCGGGCCTCGGCCTGGTCGCCTACGTCCTCGGGCTCCGGCACGGCTTCGACGCCGACCATATCGCCGCGATCGACAACACGACCCGCAAGCTGATCCGGGACGGACGACGCCCGCTCACGGTCGGCACGTGGTTCTCGCTCGGCCACTCGACGGTCGTCTGCGGGATGATCGTCGCGCTCGTCCTCGTCACCCAGGCGGTCACGAGCCACCTCGAGCAGCTGCGGACGCTCGGCTCGGTGATCGGCACGCTCGTCTCGGGCGCGTTCCTCGTCGTGATCGGTCTCGTCAACGTCCTCATCGTGGTCGAGATCGCGGGGATGTTCCACGCGGCGCGCAGGGGCGAGTTCGACGAGGGTCGGTACGAGGCGGAGCTCAGCCAGCGGGGGTTCCTCTATCGGTACTTCTACCGCCTGTTCCGCATCGTGCGCGAGCCCTGGCAGATCTACCCGATCGGCGTCCTCTTCGGCCTCGGCTTCGACACCGCGACCGAGGTCGCGCTCATCGCGCTCAGCGTGGGGCTCGGGGTCGGCGTGGCGGGAAGTGCCCCGCTCTGGACGATCCTGCTCCTTCCCCTGCTCTTCACGTGCGGGATGGTGCTCTCGGACACGTCCGACGGCTTCGCGATGCGCTACGCCTACGGCTGGGCGTTCGAGCACCCGATCCGCAAGATCTTCTACAACCTCACGCTCACCGTCATCTCGGTCCTCGTCGCCTTCGCCGTCGGAGGCCTTGAGCTCCTGGGCGTGCTCGCCTCCGAGCTCGGCTGGTCCGGACCGTTCTGGGGGGCACTGCGCGACTTGAGCGGGAACTTCGAGCTGGTCGGCTACGCCGTCGTCGCCCTGTTCGTCGGCGCGTGGCTCGTCGCGCTCGCGATCTACCGCTGGAAGGGCTACGAACGGCGGCTCCTCCCGCCCGGTCCTCCCGAGCGGCGGCCGAACCGGGGGGGCGGGGCCGGAGGGTGAGCGGACGATGACCCGCCGGGTGGTACGGACCGCGATCTCGCTCGAGCCGGAGCTCCTCGCGGCCCTCGACCGCTGGGCGGCCCGGCGCCGTCGCCGGAACCGCTCGGACGCCGTGCGCGCCCTGATCCGGGACGAGCTCGCGGAGCACGCGCTCGAGGACCCGGACGCCGACGCGCTCGGGGCGGTCACGCTCCTCTACCGGCACGACGCGCCGAACGTTCTGCGGCGCCTCACCGCGGCCGAGCACCGCTGGGGCGAGCACATCCGCTCCGCGACCCACGTCCACCTCGAGGGGGACGCGTGCGCGGAGGTCGTCGTGCTGCTCGGTCGTCGGCGGGAGGTCGAGGCCGCCGCGCGCGACCTGCGGGGGGTCAAGGGCGTCGTCGGGGGTGGCTGGGTCACCACCGCGCCGTCGGTCGCGGGAGGCCGCACGGGCCACCGCCATCCCCACCGGTCCGGCCCCGGGACGGGCCTCCCGGTCTCGCCCTAGGGCCGGGGAGGCGTCGATCGATGACGGCCGGACGCGCCGCGCCGTCCAGGTCGCCGCACGGGGGAGGAGGTCCGTGAGCGACCGGAGGGTCGGGCCGCTCCTGTCGCTCGTCCGCCAGGGCCTCGAGCTCGAGGTCGACTTCGGGACCCACTCGATCGAGGCCCTCCTCTGGATCGCGGAGACCGTGGAGGAGAGCGTCTACCCGTCGGGCTCGCTCGCCTCGACCCCGGCGGGCCTCCGCTTCGAGCTGCTCAACCCGCCGCTCCGCGTCGGAGCGTTCCACGCGCTGCGCGTCTCGGTCGACGACCGGTGGGTGCCGCCCGAAGGCGTGCGGTTCCGCCCGGCGCTCACCGCGACCTGGAGGTCCGCGGCCTCCCTTTCCGCGGAGAGCCCGGTCGTGCTTGCGCCGGGACGGCCCATGGAGTTCGCGGTCGACGCCCCGTGGGCCCGCGACCCGGGCGAGCGGCATCTGCGTGTCGAGCTCGAGAGCGTCGCGATCCCTCCGCTCGTCTGGATCGAGTTCGCCGACACGGCCCGGGCGGAGTCGCCCCCGTGAGCGCCCGCGCGGGGACCCCGCCCGCCGCGGACGGGGGACCGACGGTGCTGCGCAGCCTCGTTTCCGCGATCCTCCTCGACCGGCGAGGGGACCTCGAGCTCGCCCGGGAGACCCGGGGCGCCCCGATCGAGTGGGGTGGGGTCTACGGCCAGCTGGTCCGCCTCACGGGTCCGTGGAGGCTCGTCCTCGAGGCCGGCGACCTCGCCCTCGAGCTCCCCCCGAGCCGCGCGGACGGGCGGGTCGACGGCGAGCGGTTCACGTCGACCCATCGTGCCGGTCCGCTCGCCGTCCAGCAGGAGGTGGTGCCGCTCGTGGACGTCCCTGGGGGCCTGCGGACCCTCACGCTCGCCTCGTCCGCCCGCGAGCCGCTGCGGGTCGTTCTCACGAGCACGTTCGAGCCGTTCCTCCTGCCGGTGCTCGTGGAGGGGATCCGGCCGATCGACTTCCGCCTTGAGACCCACGCGGACGAGCTCCGCGTCCGTCACCGGGGGTTCGGCCTCGCCTATCGGGCGAGCGTGCCCCCCTCCCGCCTCTACGTCGACCGCGGATCGTGGCGGGGCGGCCACCGCCGCGGACCGGTCCGCGAGATCGGCTCGGACCACGAGCTCCGGCTCGAGCCGGGCGTCCCGCAGGAGGTCCGATGGTCGATCGTGGGCGGGCTGGAGCGAGACCTCGACCGAGGGCCGCGGACCGACGCGGTCGTCCTTCCGCGCGCCGCGGAGGTCGCCGGCGACTTCGCCGAGGCCGAACGGACCTGGGCCGACCGCACGCCCGTGCTGCGGTTCCCGGACGCGCCCGAGCTCGAACGGGCGTACGCGGCGGCACGGTCGATGCTCCGACGGCTCTACGTGAGCCCGGGCGACGGGCTGACCGGGCTCGTTGCCGGCTATCCGTGGTACGCCGCGATCTGGTGCCGGGACCTCGCTTGGATGCTGCCCGCGGTGATCTGGCTCGGCGACTTCGGCTGGGCCGAGGCGTCGATCGCCTCGGTCCTGCGCTTCCAGGCCTCGCACGACGTGCCGCTCGTGGGGGCGGAGCCGGGCGAGCTCCCGATGCAGATCGCCCCGGGCCCGATCTTCCTCTTCGGCACCTCCGACACCACGCTCTACTTTCCGGCGCTCGTGCGACGGCTCGTTCGCCACCGGGGGGACCGAGGACTGCCGGCCGGCTGGTCCGGCTCGATCGTGCGGGCGATCGCGTGGGGAGAACGCCGCACGGACCCCGGAACCGGGCTCCTCCGCAACGGCGGCGAGGTCGCCGCGCTCTCGGCGACGACCCGGGGCATCGCGCGCGTCCGCTACGGGATCGACGCGGTCGACACGACGATCTGGGACTCCGCCGATCGCCGGGACCATGCGATCGACGTCCAGGTCCTCTGGTACGAGGCGCTTCGAGCCGCGCTCGATCTCGAGGAGGTCGCAAGCGGGGCCGGCGGGCCGGATCGGCTCGCCGGCCTCGCCGACCGCCTCCGCACGGCGATCCGCGGCCTCTATCCCTGGCCCGCCGAGAGCTACCTCTACGATTCCTTGCGGGCGGGAGCGCCGGTCGCCCAGCTCCGTCCGAACGCCCTCCGGGCGGTGAGCGCGGGGCTCCTCGATCCTCCGCTCGCGGCCGCGGTCGTGCGGCGGGCGAGCGCGGACGACCTCACGACGGACTGGGGGATGCGGACGCTCTCGAGCCGGGACCCAGGGTACTCGCCGACGGCCTACCACGGCGGCCAGGTCTGGACGATCGCGACCGCCTGGGCCGCCGACGCGGCCCTCGCGCTCGGCCAGGTCGACCTCGGGCTCGGGTACCTCGAGCGGATCGCGTCCTGCTACCGGGAGGAGGGCGGGGGCGCGAACGAGTGCTACCGGGGCGACCGGGCCGAGCCCTACAACTCGTGCTTCGCCCTCGGCCTCAGCGTCGCGCCGTTCCTCGCGGTCCTCTTCGAGCGCCTGTGGGGGCTCGACGTCGACGCCCGTCGCCCGTTCCTCGCGGTCCGGCCGCGGTTCCCCGCGGGGTGGCGCTCCGCCTCGATCGAGCGGCTGCGCGTCGGCGAGGGCGAGGCCACGGTGCGGTTCGCGGACGGCCGCCTCGAGCTCGCCTGGAACGGCGCGCGTCCCCTCACGGTCGAAGGGCCGGCGGGCGATCACGCCGAGGTCGCCCCGGGGGGCCGAGCGGTCCTCCGGCTCCCCTGAACGCCCCCCGTGGGCAGGCTTGAATACGCCGCCCCGCTCGGCGCGACGATGGGACGGTCGGCGATCGAGGTCGCGGACCTCGTGAAGCGCTACGGCTCCCTCGTGGCCGTCGACGCGATCCGGTTCGAGGTCGCCCCAGGGACCGTCTTCGCCTTCCTCGGGCCGAACGGGGCCGGGAAGACGACGACCGTCGAGATCCTCGAGGGGGTGCGGCGGGCGACGTCCGGGACCGTCCGCGTCCTCGGCCTCGACCCGTGGGTCGAAGGCGCCGAGCTCCACCGTCGGGCCGGGGTGATCCCCCAGGACTTCCGGTTCTTCGAGAAGATCACCGCCCGCGAGGCGATCGAGTACTACCGCAGTCTCTTCGGCACCCGCGTCGATCCCTGGGAGCTCCTCGCTCGGGTCGAGCTCGTCGACAAGGCGAACGCGCGGTTCGAGACCCTCTCGGGCGGCCAGAAGCAGAAGCTCGGGCTCGCGCTCGCCCTCACGAACGAGCCCGCGATCTGCTTCCTCGACGAGCCCACGACCGGGCTCGACCCGCACGCCCGCCGGGCGATATGGCGGGTCATCCGCTCGCTCCGCGAGGAGGGTCGGACCGTCTTCTTGACGACCCACTACCTCGAGGAGGCCGAGCTGCTCGCCGACCAGGTCGCGATCCTCCATCAGGGCCGGATCATCGCGGCCGGGGCGCCCGCGGAGATCATCCGCGCGCACGGACGCCCGGCCCGCCTCCGGGTCCGCGCCCCGCCCGAGCTCGCCGAGGTCCTGCGCGGCGAGCTCGGGGTCACGGTCCGCGCCGATGCGGGCCAGGTCGAGGTCGACCTCGCGGACCAGCACGACACGCTGCGCGTCCTCTCCGCGATCGACCGGAGCGGGCTCCCCTGGGACCACGCGTCGATCGATTCGGACACCCTCGAGGACGTCTTCGTGCGCCTCGTCGGCACGATGGACGAGGGGTCGCTCCGGGCGGAGGTACCGCGGTGAGGCCGCAGCGGATCGCCGCGGACTTCCGCGTCGTCTACCGCTCGTACGCCCGGAACCCCGTCGCGCTGTTCTTCTCCCTGATCTTCCCGTTCATCCTGGTCGCCCTCTTCGGGCTGATCTTCTCGAACGTCGGCGGCGCGGCGGTCGACCTCTACGTCGTCAACGACGACCACGGCTCCGCCCCGAGCGTCGCGTTCCTCTCCGCGCTCGACAACACGAGCGTCGTCCACGTGCACGTCGAGACCGTGAGCGCGAGCGGCTTCGCGACCTGGCTCGGGCAGAACGACCACCCGGTCGGGCTCGTGATCCCCGCCGGCTTCGGCTGGAACTACACGCACGGCGTCCGCGTGAACGTCACCGTCTTCACCGACCCGCAGGACGCCGCGAGCAGCGGGACGGTCCTCGGGGCCGTCTCGGGGGTCGTCAACGCCTTCAATCTCCGGAGCGCGTGCGCGGGCAACGCGAGCTGCGCGACCCCGCTCGGGATCGCGACCGCGAACGTCGGGAGCGCGGTGTACACCTACATCGACTACCTGATCCCCGGGCTGGTCGGCTTCTCGATCCTGACGAGCCCGATGTTCTCGCTCGTCGACATCAGCTCGTCGTACCGGAAGGAGGGGATCTTCCGCCAGCTCTCGCTCACCCCCCTCACGCGCTCGGAGTGGCTGACGGCCCGCATCGTCTGGTACGTCCTCCTCACGTTCGTCGCGGCGGGGCTCATGGTCGGCACCGGGGTCCTCCTGTTCGGAGCGCACGTCGCGGTCACCGCGGGGCTCGTGCCGTTCCTCGTCGCGGGGCCCCTGTTCTTCGTCTCGCTCGGGATGCTCTGCGGGACCGCCGCGAAGACCCCGGAGAGCGCGGCGCTGATCGGGAACATCGTCACGTTCCCAATGATGTTCCTCTCCGGGACGTTCTTCCCGGTCGGCCAGTTCCCGGGCTGGCTCCAGCTCTTCGCCCGGGTCCTGCCCCTCTACTACGTGATCGACGGGATGAACCAGGTGATGCTGTTCGCGAACTGGTCGCGGGCCGTCCTCGACCTCGGGGTCGTGCTCGCGGGGGCCCTCATCGTCTTCGCGCTCGCCGTCCGCCTCTTCCGCTGGAGGGACGAGTGAGCGAGCCCGGCCCCCCGCGCCCCTCCTCCGCCGACTTCCGCCGCCTCATGGGCCGCTGGGCGACCGGGGTGAGCGTCGTCACCGCCCATCACGACGGCGTCGACGCCGGGCTCACGGTGAACGCCCTCCTCTCCGTCGCCCTCGCCCCGCCGTCCCTCCTGGTCAGCCTGACGCACGACGTCGACACCCTGCCCGTCCTCGAGCGGGCCCGATCGTTCGCCGCGAACTTCCTCGCCGCCGACCAGCGGGCGCTGAGCGAGCGGTTCGCCCGCCCCACCCCCTCGCCCGAGAAGTTCCTCGGCCTACCCTTCCACCGCGGACGGCTCGGTCCGGCGCTCCTCGACGGCACGCTCGGGGCCGCGGAGTGCCGTGTGGTCTCCCTCCAGCCGCTCTACGACCACGTGCTCGTGGTCGGGGAGGTCGTCGCCCTCGAGAC
The DNA here is from genome assembly GCA_033854115.1 of Thermoplasmata archaeon. Taxonomy (GTDB): domain Archaea; phylum Thermoplasmatota; class Thermoplasmata; order Lutacidiplasmatales; family UBA184; genus Lutacidiplasma. The sequence goes on along the minus strand of JAWOKS010000038.1, from coordinate 7,045 downwards.
CGGCCGGGACGCCCCGCCGCTCCTCTTCTTCCACGGGCAGTACGCGGAGGAGGACGGGGGCGACCGGCTGCGCCTGCCCCCGCCCCGGACCGGCGACGCGCCCCACCGTCCTCCCTGACGCCGCCAGGTGGCCCCCGGGTGAGCCGGACGGCGGGGCTTTAACCCCCCCGCGGCGTCGCAGGGGCGATGGCCGAGCCTCGCCGCTCCGCCCGCCTCGCGGTCCTCGGCAGCGGGCCGGCCGGGCTTACCGCGGCGCTCTACGCGGCGCGGGCCGAGCTCGCCCCGCTCGTCTTCACCGGGGTCCCCCCGGGCGGCCAGCTCCTGATCACGACGGAGGTGGAGAACTTCCCCGGGTTCCCCGAGGGGATCCAAGGGCCGGAGCTCGTCGAGCGGATGCGCCAGCAGGCCGCGAAGTTCGGGGCCGAGCTCATCGACGACAACGTGACGCGGGTCGACTTCACGAAGCGTCCGTTCACCCTCGAGACCGGGACGCACGGGCGGTTCACCGTCGACGCGGTGATCGTCGCGACCGGCGCGACCGCGAAGTGGCTCGGCCTCCCGTCCGAAGAGCGTCTCATCGGTCACGGCATCAGCGCCTGCGCGACGTGCGACGGCTTCTTCTTCAAGGGCCGCAAGCTCGCGGTCGTCGGCGGCGGCGACTCCGCGATGGAGGAGGCGCTGTTCCTCACCAACTTCGCGACCTCGGTGACGATCGTCCACCGCCGGGACCGCCTCCGGGCGAGCCCGATCATGCAGGAGCGGGCGCGCCGCCACCCGAAGATCGCCTTCCGCCTGAACGCCGAGGTCGTCGAGGTCCTCGGGGAGGCGAGCGTCCGGGGCCTCCGCCTGCGCGACCGCGCGAGCGGCGCGGAGAGCGAGCTCGCGGTCGACGGTCTCTTCGTCGCGATCGGCCACGCCCCGGCGACCGACGTCTTCCGCGGCGCCCTCGAGCTCGACGCGGAAGGCTACCTCAAGGTCCACGACCACACCCGCACGAGCGTCGAGGGCGTCTTCGCCGCGGGCGACGTGCACGACCGCCGCTACCGCCAGGCGATCAGCGCGGCCGGGGACGGCTGCATGGCGGCGATCGACGCCGAGCGATGGCTCGCGGAGCAGGAGGCCGCGGCCCCCGCGCGGCCGCTCCCCACCTAGGCTTTAATAGCGGCCCGGCCGGTGCTTTCCGAGGTCCCGGCGGTTTGCCGAGCAAGAAGAGCCTCCATATCGAATCGAGCGGCCAGCTCTGCATCTACTGCGGGGCGTGCGTGGGCATCTGCCCCCTCAACTGCATCTACCTCGACGAGATCCGCATCACGTTCGACGAGCGGGTCTGCACCCGGTGCGAGGTCTGCGTGAAGGCCTGTCCGGTCGGCGCGATCGAGATCGGCTAGGAAGCGGGAAGAGGCATCGCATGACGAAGGACGTCCGGACCGACGTGCTCGTGATCGGCGGGGGCCCCGCCGGCAGCATGACCGCGAAATGGGCCGCGAAGCACGGCGCGCGCGTCCTCCTCCTCGAGAAGCGCCAGGAGATCGGCAGCCCCGTCCGCTGCGGCGAGGGGATGAGCAAGGACTGGCTCGGCGAGGTCGGCATCACGCCCGGCCGCTGGATCAACCTCGAGGTCGAGGGGGCCCGCATCTTCTCGCCGAGCGAGAAGGTCTTCGAGATCAACGAGAAGCACGCGGGCAACGAGGTCGGCTACGTCGTCGAGCGCGATGCGTTCGACAAGCAGCTCGCGATCGACGCCGCGAACGCCGGCGTCGAGATCCGCCTCAAGACCAGCGCGGTCGCGATGCTCAAGGAGCACGGCGCGATCGTCGGCGCGAAGGTCAAGGAGTTCGGGGAGACCTACGAGGTCCGAGCCCCGATCACGATCGGGGCCGACGGCTTCGAGAGCCAGGTCGGCCGCTGGGCGGGGATCTCGACGAACCTCGCGATGCGGGACATGGACACCTGCCTCCAGTACCGTATGACGAACGTCGACTGCGACCCGCGCTACTGCGACTTCTACCTCGGGAAGGTCGCCCCGGGCGGCTACGTCTGGGTGTTCCCGAAGGGCGACGGGCTCGCGAACGTCGGGATCGGCGTCCAGGTGAGCCAGGTGACGAACCCGGCCGACGCGCGGACCTACCTCGACCGCTGGATCGCCGCGCACCCCGGCTACGCGAAGGGCAAGAAGATCGACATGGTCGGCGGCGGGGTCTCGATCTCGGCCCCGCTCAAGCAAACGGTCACGGACGGCCTGATGCTCGTCGGGGACGCCGCGCGCATGATCGACCCGCTCACGGGCGGCGGGATCGCGAACGGCTGCATCGCGGGCAAGATCTGCGGGACCGTCGCGGCGGAGGCGGTCGCCGCGGGCGACACGTCGAAGGCGTTCCTCCAGCGGTACGAGAAGGGCTGGCGCGCCCGGCTCGAGGAGAAGCTCTACCGCAACTGGCTCGCGAAGGAGAAGCTGGTCACGCTCAGCGACGAGACGTTCGACAAGATCATCGACGTGCTCGCGGGCGTCCAGCTCGAGAAGCTGAGCGTCCACAACATCCTCAAGGCGGTCCACGCGAAGTACCCCGAAGTGACGAAGGAGTTCGAGGCGTTCCTCTGAACGTCCGCCGGATCGATGCCGGGCGCGCCGAACCGACCGCCGGAGACCCACGGACCGGCCCCGCCGCCCGTTCCCGTCGTCGAACCGCCCGAACGGAAGGTGCTCCGGCGGCTCGTGCCCTCGCACGTCGCGCTCCTCCAGGAGACGTGGAAGGGCGCCGTCCCCCCGGAGGTGCTCGCCCCGTTCGAGAAAGCCGAGGGGGCCGTCGCCGCTTCCGACCTCGCCGGGGCGACGACGGCGCTCGACCTCCTCAGCATCCGCTTCGCCGAGCCCCGCTGGCCGACCCTCGCCGACCCGTTCCGCCGCCTCCGCGTCCCGATCCCGGCGCCGGTCCCGCCGCACTGGGACCCGGACCATGACCTCTCGCCGGCCGAGAAGGACGCGCGCCGGGCGCAGCGGGTCGCCGAGGAGCAGGTCGAGCTCGCCCGGGCGAGCCTCGCCTGGGCCGCCGCGCACGGCGTGGAGGTCGACCGGCTCGCCGCCCTGATCGACGAGGCCCAGACCGCCCTCACGGCCGGTCGCCCGCCGCCCGAGATCCTCGAGAAGGTCGACGGGTTCTGGGCCGAGCTGCGCCCGCGGCTCCCGCGTCCGAAGAGCTCGCGCGCGCCCCCCGCCCCCGCGTCCCCGGCCGCGGGGCCCGAGGGGGCTTAGACCGCCTTTCCCCCCGGTCGCTCCCGCGAAGCTAAGGACCGCCCGGCTGTCTGGCCCCGCGATGCCGCCCCCCCGGTTCGGGACGTTCTCGATCGTCGCCTACGACCGCGACCTCCGCGCCTGGGGCGTCGCCGTCCAGTCGAAGTTCATCGCGGTCGGCGCCGTCGTCCCGTTCGCCGAGGTCGGGGCGGGGGCGATCGCCACCCAGGCGCTCGCCAACGTGGCCTACGGACCCGAGGGCCTCGCCCTGCTCCGGCGCGGCCGGAGCGCGGAGGAGACCGTCCGCGAGCTCACGGGCGCCGACGCCCAGCGCGACCACCGCCAGCTCGGCGTGGTCGACGCGAAGGGGAACGCGGCGGCGTTCACCGGCGCGAAGTGCCTCGAGTGGGCCGGTCACGAGGTCGGCGACGGGTTCACCTGCCAGGGGAACATCCTGTTCGCGCCGGCGGTCGTCCGGGCGATGGCCCGGACCTACGAGAGCAGCCCGGGCGACCTGCTCGATCGCCTGCTCGCCGCGCTCGCCGCGGGCCAGCGGGAGGGCGGCGACCGGCGCGGCCTGCAGTCGGCGGCCCTCCTCGCCGTCAAGAAGGGAGGCGGCTACGGCGAGAGCGACCGCTGGGTCGACGTGAGGGTCGACGACCATCCGAGCCCGATCGAGGAGCTCCGGCGGGTCTTCCGGCTCTACGACCTCACGATGCTCTCCCGCGAGGACCCCGCGACGCTCGAGCGGATCGAGGGGGAGGTCGCGACGGCCCTCCAGCACGACCTCGCGGTCCTCGGCTACTACACCGGGAGGCTCACGGGCGCCTGGGACGCCCCGAGCCAGGCCGCGTTCACGAAGTTCATCGACGAGCACAACTTCGAGAACAAGCAGCGCGGGGACGGAACGGTCTGGCCGTCCGTGCGGGCCTACCTCCGAGAACGGGCCGCGGCGGAGACGGCGCGTCGGACCCGGACCGCACCGATCGTTCCGGGCGCGCTGGACCGCGGACCGGGGGCGCCGGCCCCGGGAGGGGGACCATCGGCGCAGCGGAGGAACGAGGGATCGACGTCCCGGTGACGGTCGGCCTCCGCGCCCGGTGCGCCGATGCCCGGACGGCACGGGCCCTGCGCGACGCGGTGCGCGCCGACACCCCCGGGTTCGTCCGCCTCGAGGTCCGCGGGCCGCTCCTCGAGATCCGGCTCCGCCCGGCGACGGCGGCGAGCGCGCGGGCGACCGTCGACGACCTCCTCGCGTGCCTCAAGGCCGCGGAGCGGTCGGTCGAGGTCGACGCGCCTAGCGCCCGAGCGCGGCGGCGAGCGGCTCGGTAAGCTCGCGGAGGACGTCGTCGATCTCGCCGACGATCCCCACGTCCGCCTCGCGGAGGACGGGGGCCCCGGGGTCCCGGTTCACCGCGAGGATCGCCCCGGCCCGCCTCCAGCCGACCATGTGGTTCACGCTCCCCCGGACCCCGAGCAGCACCGCGAGCCGGGGGGCGAGCGCCCGTCCCGTGAGACCGACCTGCTGGCGGAGCGAGAGCCAGCCGGCATCGACGACCCGGCGGGTCCCCACGAGGGCCGCACCCCAGCGCTCGAGACTGGGGGCGAGGCGGGCGAGCCCCTCCGGACCCCCGATCCCGAGGCCGACCGCGACCACGACCGCGGCCCGGTCGAGGTCCTCCGCTCCCGCGGACTCGCGGGTCTCGCGGAGCCGGCGGACCTTGGCCTCGGCCGGCGGCACCGGGACGGACTCCCAGGGGACGGGTCGCGCCCTCCCGTTCGGCGACGGTAGCGGGAAGAGCGAGCCCCGCACGGTCGCGACGACGGGGCCCGATCGGCATCGGATCGTGGCGACCGTGCTTCCGCCGAACGATGGCTTCGACCATCGGAGCTCGCCGTCCGGGCCGGGGACGACCTCGACGGCGTCCCCGACCGCGCCGAGCTCGCGCGCGGCGGCAAGCTGGCCGGCGACCTCACGTCCCTGGGCGGTCGCGAGCGCGACCACCGCCACGACCCGCGGCCGCCCTTCGAGGAGGGTCCCGAGGCCGAGGGCGACGTCGCGGGAGTCGAACGAGGTCGTCCCGGGATCGAGGGCGAAGGCGCCCAGCGCGCCGCCCTCCTCGAGCCGGCCCGCCTCGGCCGGTCCCGGCCGGGGCCCGTACCAGGCGGCCAGGACCCGATGACCGGGCAGGGCGACCCGTAGGTGGGCGAGCAACGGGATCGCATCGGGCTCGCGCCTCCCGTTCGCGTCGGAGACGAGGACGACGATCTCGGGTCCGTCCTCCGGGGCGACCCCGAACGGCCCCGGGGAGGGGGGCGGTGGCGTCCGCCCCAGCAGCGGCCGCAGCTCCTCGACCGCCCCGCGGACGCGGTCCCCCACGGAGCCGGTCGCGAACGTCATCCCGGGGCGCGTCGGCGCGACCTCGTGCACCGCCTCGACGACGGTCGGCGAGCCGGCGGCGCCGACCTCGCGCGGGGAGAACCCGAGCGGTCCGGTCCCCCGGACCTCGACGGAGGAGGGATCGACCGCGGCGATCGCCTCCTCCGAGGCGTGGAGGGGCTTCGCGATCTTCTCGCCGACAGTGACGACGAGCGGCGGGGCGACGACCACGGTCGCGGTTCCCCCGTCCGTGTCGACCACGACCTCGAGGGGGCCGTTCCCGGGGTCCCGGCGGATCGTCCGCGCGTCGGTGACGACGGGGACGTCGAGACGGCCCGCGACCTCGGGGCCCACGAGACCCGTGTCGCTGTCCGTCGAGCGGGCCCCCGCGAGCACGAGGCCGACGCCCACGGTCCGCAGCGCGCCGGCGAGCGCCCTCGTCGTCGCGAGCACGTCCGAGCCGGCGAACGCCGGGTCGGTGAGCAGGATCGCCCGGTCGGCCCCGAGGGCCCGGGCCTCGCGAAGGAGCGGAAGGACGCTGGGGGGGCCGAGCGCGAGGACGCTCGTGCGCTCGCCCGGCCGTCGTAGCTCGAGCGCGACCCGGAGCGCGCGCTGGTCGAACGGGTTGAGGACGAATTCGGCGTCGTCGCGGACCGCGGTGCGTCGTTCGGGATCGAATCTGAGGCTCTCCCGGTCCGGGACGACCTTGACGAGCACCGCGATGTCCATGGACCCGACGGGGCTCCACGGGCAGGCGGGTGATATGAACACCTCCCTGCTGCCCGCGGCACGTTCGCTGCCGAGGCCCCGCAGACGCCGCCTTCCGCTCCCTGGAGGCTGCGCTTCGGGCTGGGGGTCTCGATCGCCGTCCTCAGCGTGCTCAGCCAGTACTTCGTCCCGGAGCTCCTTCCGGCGACGCGGCCGTTCTACCACAACCTGGCGGGGGACCTGGTCATCGTCTACGGCGTGCCCATCCTCGCGTTCCTGCTCCTCCTCGGCGTCGAGCCGCTGCGCGGCTTTCTGGGGGAGATGCGCGTGGCCACCCTGGAGGGCCTCGGATGGTTCGGCGGACTTTCCCTGCTCGCGCTCGCGGTCACGATCGTCCTCGTCGTCATCTACGCGGCGGTCGACCCCGGCGCTCTCGGGCTCCTCTCCAAGCAGAACCCTGCCCTCGGCGGCGCGGAGAGCAACCCCTGGCTCTACGTCGCGCTGTCGTTCCTGGTCGGTGTCTGCGAGGAGGTCATCTTCCGGGGCTGGATCTTCGGGACCTGGTGGCGCCGCACCGGCGCCTGGCTCGGCCCGGCGATCGGCTCGAGCGTGATCTTCGCCGGCGTTCACCTCTACTACGGCCTCACCTACGGCCCCGCGGCACCGTTCTTCTACACGCCGCTGTTCCTGCTCGGGTTCGCCTTCGCGGCGACCTACCGGGCTTCGAA
>JAWOKS010000037.1:0-6876 GCA_033854115.1 Thermoplasmata archaeon | reverse complement strand
GATGCGGTCCCATTCCCTAGCGGGATCTCGGGCGGACTCCGTCGCGCCCCCGACCCGCGGACCTCCTCGGCGTCCGGCGACCGACGTAGAGCCCCCGCCGGGTCGAGAGTCCTCGCGCGAGATAGCGGACGGAGAGCCCCGCGCCCCGGAACGCGCCGAGCATCGTCGGGACGTCGAACAGACCGAGGTCGTGGCGCTCGACAAAGTGGTCGACCTCGCCGTCCCTCCCGACCAGGTAGTGGAAGTCGAACACCGATCGGCCTCGCCGGAGCCTCGAGCCGTTCATCCGGATCACCACCGTCCCCTCGCGCTCGACCACGAGGTGGTGGAGCCACCCCTCGCGGAACACCTTCGGGGTGAGCCACGGCTCGACCACGAGGACGCCGCCGGGCGCCACGTGGCGGGCGAGGTTCCGGACCGTGCGCGAGAGCCCCTGGACCGACCGCGCGTAGCCGATCGCCGAGAACAGGCAGGTCACGACATCGAACTCCCGGCCAAGATCGAACGATTCCATGCGCCCGACGACCAGCGGGATCCTCGGCAACCGCCGTCGGGCGAGCGCGAGCATCTCCGGGCTCGCGTCGAGCCCCGTGCAATCGAACCAGCGGACGAACTTCTCGAGGTGGCGACCGGAGCCGCAGGCGACGTCGAGGAGGGTCCGCGCAGGACGCGCGGCGGACTTTCGGACGAGGGCGCGCACGGCCTCGGCCTCCTCGCGGTAGGGCTTGTCCGCGTGCACGAGGTCGTAGACCTCGGGACGATAGCGGTAGATCGGAGCTCGGTCGGACCGCTCGGACCCGTGCCTCATCTCGGCCGTCCACCCTTCCTCCCGAGGTAACCGTTGCGTCGCGGGGACGCGCGGGAGGGCCGACGACCGCGGTCAGAAGACGATCACGGCCTTCCCCGAACCGTGGCCCGCCCGGCTCTCGGCGACCGCAGCCGGAGCCTCACCGAGACGCAAGGTGCGCTCGAGCGGGACGTTGAGCCTGCCCCGACGGACCTCCTCGGCCAACCGTTCGAGGTCGATGGCGCGGGGCTGCATGTTGAGTGAAACGCGGAGCACGCCTCGCTCGTCGGGGCTTTGTTCGCCGGCGGCGCCCACCGTCGAGACAGCCACCCCGCCCGCGCGGACCAACGAGGCCCACCGGGAGAACGCCGGCCGGTCGCTCGCGAGGTCGACCAGACCCACGAATCCCCCGGGAGCGCTCGCCGCCGCGGCCGAGTGGGGATCGGTCGCGCCGGGATCGACCACGGCCCGCACGCCGAGGCGGTGCAGACGCTCCTGCGCGCTCCGGCGGGCGACCCCCACCACGTGGGCGCCCTTCGAAGCGGCGAGCTGGACCGCGAACGAGCCGACCCCTCCGGCGGCGCCCACCACGAGGACCGGGGCCTCGGGGCCGAGCGAAAGTCGGTCGATCGCCTGGAGCGCGGCCATGCCGGCGGTCGGCAGCGCGGCCGCCTGCGCCGGGGAGAGCTCCGGAGGCACGGGGACGAGCGCGTTCGTCTCGGGGGCCCGGGCGCGTTCGACGTAGGTCCCGGTGCCGACGAGGTGGTGGAGGAAGCTCCCGAAGATCCGGTCCCCCCTGCGAAAACGGGAGCTGCCTTCCCCGAGCTCGTCGACCACGCCGGCGGCGTCGACGCCGAGAACGAGGGGGAAGAGGTGGGGCCGTCGCCCCTCGAAGGTCCCGTCCGCGATCTTCCAGTCGAAGGGGTTCATGCCCGCCGCTTCCGTGCGGACCTCGACCTCGCCGGGTCCCGGGGGTCGCGGCTCGAGCTCGAGCAGCTCGGCCGGAGCCCGGAAGGCCCGCACCGCAACGGCACGCATGCGCCGAGCGGAGGACCGGCACGCGGAAGAGCCCGGCGGGCGGGCGTGCCCCGACGCGCACCCTGCTCACGCCTCGGGCCACAGGCTTCGCGTCGGAGCTCAGATCGCGCCCAGACGGACCTCGAGCTCGAGGACCCGACGGGCCGACTGCTCGACGTCCGGTCCTGACGGGATCGTCCCGCTGCGGTGGACGTCGATCGAGGTGACCTTCCCGTGAAGCCACTCGAATTCGTGGAAGAGGAGGGGGTCGCGGAGGTCGGCGCGGATCTGTCCGATGAGGTCGAGGGGGTGGCGGATCGCCCAGTAGTAGGCGACCACCCACGAGCCGAACGCTTCCCAGACCAGCTCCGTGTCGAGGAGCTTCCGATGGGTGAGCGTACCCACGAGCTCGAAGAACGTGACGACCTCCATGCTCGAGATGTCGTCGTGGGCCTGGGCGAGCAGCCGCTCGCTCAGGTGGCGCCGGGCGGCCCGCATGCGGGCGTTGTCGAACCGCTCACGCAGCGCCATGACGGCGTTCGCCGAGTTGAGATGCTGGGCGGAGCGGGTCTGCCAGTACATCAGGATCAACGTCCCGATGACGAGCGCCCACGTTCCGATCAGCGAGAGGACCGCGAGGCTGAACCAGTCGACCACGCCTGCTCCCCGCCCTGCGCGACGAGCAGGTGGACCGTCCCGCGGCTTATACAGGTACGCGCGAACGCTCGAAGAGCGTCGGGGGCCTTGGTACGCCTCTCCCGCGGTCGGGGACGAAAAATCCGGGAGGAAGGGGTTAGGGCGCTTGCGCGCGCGACGGGCCTACGCCGTCGCGAGCGCGTGCCGAGCGCCCTGGACCGCGGGTCCGATGAGGTAGAGGACGCCCGCCAGGAAGACGAACAACGCGCCCACGAGCGCGATCACGTTCGTCCCCATGCCAAGCACCACCCAGCCGATCGCCGCGACGACCACGAGCAGTATCCCGCTCACGATCGGTCGGTCGCTCCAGGTCTTGTAGCCGAGGTACGCGAAGAATCCCGCGAGCCCTCCGACCACGAACAGGAGCACGGCGGTGGTCCCCATCGCTACGGCAACATTGCTGCTGCGCAGCGCGAAGTCGGCGACCATGGTCACGAGGCTGACGATAGCCCCGACCACGATCAGCACGGCTCCGAGGAGCCCAAAGCCCCAGCCCAGTCTTCGCTCGGTCAAGTCTGCCATCCTTTCTTCACCTCCTTCCAGCAGCTCCGCCCCGGGAGGTTCCAGAGGATCCTCCGGGTCCCGGTGCGGGCAGGTCTCCCGCATCGACTTCGCGATGGTATTTCAAGATGGGTCCAACGGATCGCAGCCCCTCGAGGAGGGCGGGTCCCACCGGGAGCCGCGCGCGGCGTCCTGGCACCATAAATATTAAATATATGAACTCGGCCGCCGCAACCCGCGGGGGCGGTTCGACGGCTGCGGCGTCCCCGCCGGAAAAGGGAGCGGACGATCCCCGTCGGGCGGGCTCGCCGAAACGTGGATACGGCGCGGGGTCGTCACCACGACCGTGCCCTACGTTGAGTACGATGAGACGGAGGCGGTCTGTCCGCAGTGCGGGTCCGCCTTCCGCTCTCCGGAGATCCTAGAGGCGCACCTGCGCGAGTCCCACGAGGGACCCGGGGCGGGAGCCGCGAAGGCCCGCGCGAAGAAGGTCGCCTGCTCCGTCTGTGGGGCCCGGCTCTCCTCGATCACCGCGCTCGAGCGGCACAACCGCGAGATGCACGTCAGCTAGACCGGGCGGACGCCCTACTTGGTCGACCCTTCGGGACCGGTCGACGCCTCGTCCGTCTGCTCGAGGTCGAGAAGGTGCCCCATCTTCGTGCGCTTCGTCTCGAGGTAGCGGCGGTCGAACGCGTGCGGTGGGATCACGAGGGGGATGCGCCCCACGATCTCCACCCCGTGACGCTGGAGGTCGGTGATCTTGGCCGGGTTGTTCGTCATGATCTCGATCGAGCGGACATGCAGCGAGGCGAGCATGTGGGCCGCGAAGCCGTAGTCGCGCTCGTCCGGGCGGAAGCCGAGCGCCTCGTTCGCCTCGACCGTGTCGTAGCCCGCGTCCTGGAGCTGGTAGGCCCGGACCTTGTTCGCGAAGCCGATGCCCCGGCCCTCCTGACGGAGGTAGAGGACGATCCCGGCCTCCTCCTTGCCGATCTTCTCGAGCGAGGCGATCAGCTGGTCGCGGCAATCGCAGCGGAGGGAGCCGATCGCGTCCCCGGTGAGGCACTCCGAGTGGAGGCGCACCGGAACGGACTCGCGGTCGAAGATGTCGCCGTGGATGAACGCCGCATGGTCCTGACATCCCTGCTCGTTCCAGAACGCCGCGACCTGGAACTCTCCGAAGCGCGTGGGAAGGTCGGCGATCGCCACGACCCGGACGCAGGTCTCCGGGGCCCCCGGGCACCGATGCGTTCGGCTCTCCTCGAGGATCTTGGCGATCGTCTCGGCAGGTAGCCCCATCACCGTGGTCAGGGAAAGTACGGGATAAAGGGGGCGGGAAGTCGAAGTAAGGGACCCCCGGACGGACCGACACACGGGGAGACAGGAGCGGTCGACCTCTCCGGCCGTGTACGCGGGCGGAACGCGCCGCGGCCCGCCTCTCGAACAGCCTCCCGTGCCCGGCCCGCGCCCCTCTCAGGGGTTGGGCGGGAGATGAGGGGTCGGGCCCGGGCTTCCGCGAGGAGCCGGGCCACTTCCTCGTCCGGCACGGCCTCGGAATCATGGTACCCCGCCCCCACGGCCGCGAGATAGCAGGGCTCCCGAAGGACGACGAGGGCGTCGACCCCTCGGCCGGGCCGCAGCGCGGTGCTCCGCCGCGCGACGCCGAGCGCGAGCCGCAGTCGGGGGAGCCCCCGGCGTCGTGGGACGCCCGAGCGGGCGCGATGTACCCCGCGAAGCGGGTCAGGTCCCCGGATAGTAGAAGTCGAACTTGCCGCAGGTCTGGCAGTAGTACAGGCTGAACGGGAGGAGGGTCTCGGTCAGCTGCTGGGGGTCGGTGGCGGCCACGCCGGTAGAGCCGGGATGACCGCCGGCCCGAAGACTGTAGTGGCCGATCCAGCGCATCGCAGCGTGGCAGTTCCCGCACGTTCGGCGGGCCGTCGCCGAGCCCTGGGGAGTGGCCCGCGGCGCCGGGCCCGCGGTTGCGGCGCTCGGGGAACCCGCCGGAGCCGGGGCGGTCGAGGACGCGGGCCGGGGCGCGGCGCGCGGGGAAGGGCTCGTCGTCGAAGGGACCGACGCCGAGGTCAGGGGAACGACCGGGCCGTTGCACCGCGGACAGACGGTCGCGTTCGGCTGCAGCATCTGTCCGCAACGAGTGCAAAAGCGCGGGACCATGGCGAGGGACGTTCCCGCCAGCGGTTGAAACTTCCGCCCCGACCCTCCGAGACCGGGAGCGGATCGGCGGCCCCCGGAACGGCCCGTTACGGCTTCCAGACCGGGCTCGAGTAGCCCTCGGGGGCGTGCGGGGGCGGCGTCTCCCCTCCGAACGGATCCGGACGGGGCGTCGGTGGGCGACCTTCCTTCTTCGCGAGGTAGGCGTCGATCGCCTCGGCGACCTTCGTGCCCGCCGCCATCGCGTGCACGACGGAACGGCCGCCGGCGGCGAAGATCCCTTCCACGTCCGTGAGGTAGCCGGGGTGGCTCCCTTCGGGCCAGCCCTTTGTGCCGATCTTCAGCCCGAGGGTCGGAGAGAACCCCTCGAGATCGGCCTTCTCGCCGACCGCCATGATGACCGTGTCGCACTCGAGCGTGACGAACGCTCCGTCGATCGGACGTACCGCCCGCCGCCCGGAGGCGTCCGGAGGACCGAGCTCCATCCGCTGGAAGACCGCTCCCTCGACATGGTCCTCGCCGAGCAGGCGGACCGGCGAGAGCAGCCAGTGGAACTCGATCCCTTCCGGCTCGGTCTCGCGGATCTCCTCCTCGCCGGCCGGCGACTCTTGGCGCGTCCGCCGGTAGGCCATCGCGACGCTCGCCGCCGGTGAGATGCGGCGCGCCGTGCGGACGGAGTCGATCGCCACGTCCCCTCCGCCGATCACGACGACCTTCTTGCCGAGGACGACCGGACGGCCCTGGTTCACGTCGTAGAGGAACTCGAGCGCGGGCAGGACGCCCGGCAGGTGCTCGCCCGTGATCCCGGGGTAACCGGCCTTCGACGCTCCCACCGCTACGAAGACCGCCCTGTAGCCGTCGGCGAGGAGGCTTTCGGGCGTGAAGTCGACCCCCGCCCTCTTGCCGTTCACGAACGTGAGGTCGAACCGCCGGAACCGCTGGAGATCGATAAGGAGCTCGTGGTGGGGCATGCGGTAGTGCGGGATCGCGCCCGCCTGGCCGCCGACCGTCGGCTGCACCTCGTAGACCGTGACCGGGTATCCGCGGAGCCCGAGCTCCCACGCCGCCATGATCCCCGCGGGGCCCGCCCCAACGATCGCCACGCGCTGGGAACGCGGAGCGCTCGGGACGTACTCGAGGTCGGGGTTGCCGTACTCGAGGGCGGCGCGCTTCAGGTGCCGGATCGCGATGGGCACGCCCCGCCCCTTCATGATGCAGGCGTCCTCGCAGTAGTGGTAGCAGACCTTGCAGAGGGTCGTCGCGAGCGGGTTCTCGCGGAGGGTGAGATGCGCAGCCTCGTCGAACCGCCCGTTCGCCACGAGACCGATGTACCCGCGGCAATCCTGGGTGATCGGGCAGGCCTCCACGCAGAACGGAAGCGCGCACTGCAGGCAGCGCTGCGCCTCGAGCATCGCTTCCTCACGGCTGTAGGAATGCAGGACCTCACGGAAGTCCACGATGCGTTCGTACGGCCGTTCTTCGGGAACCTCGATCCGCAGATACCGGGTACCTGCCGCGTTCATGCTTCGCGCCGTTGCCGCCGAGCGGCACCGAAACGACCTTACCGCGGTTTTTAAAGCGCGCGGCCCCGTGAGACGGCATCGCACGCTAGAGCGGGGATCGAGCGGCGGATCCCTCCCCGGGAACGGGTTCAGGTCCACCGGATCTGCGCGGGAGTGCGGGACCGGTCGCGCGAGCCTGCATCCGGT
>JAWOKS010000036.1:0-8338 GCA_033854115.1 Thermoplasmata archaeon | reverse complement strand
CGGGCCTTAGCCTCGCCATAGATCGAAACTCCCTGGCCCGTTATTCAAAACGGACGCACGGATCCTGTGTCCACGACCTTGCGGTCGCTTCGTTCCTTGGGGACCACGTGCGGCTTATCGTCAGTTGGTTTCAGGCTCTTTTCACCTCCCTTCCGAGGTACTTTTCAGCGTTCGCTCGCGCTACTAATGCGCTATCGGTCTCGGGACGTATTTAGGATCGGAAGACTGTACCTCCCGGCTTCCCGCGCGATATCCAACGCACGGTACTCAGGATACCTCCAATCCCGCCTCTTCCTTCCGCCTACGGGACTTTCACCCTCTCAGGTCCGTCGTTCCAGGCACGTTCGGCTATGGAAGTCCGCGGGTACGGAGGTCCGCCACTCCACATCTCCCCGCCCTCTTCGGGTGGGGATTCGGTTTGTCCTCTGCCGTGTTCGATCGCCTTTACTTACGGCATCTCGGTTGATTTCTTGTCCTCCCCCTACTAGAATGCTTTACTTCGGGGGGTTCCCCTTCCTTTCGGAATGTCCCTTGCGGGACCGGAGTTCCGATTCGGTGATCGGTGGATCACAGGTTCCTTGCGCCTACCCACCGCTTATCGCAGCTTGGCACGACCTTCGTCGGCGCCCGAGCCTAGCCATTCCCCAACTGACAGGAGTCAGCTACACTGATTACGCTCGACAAGCGTCCAGAACGCGTGTGATCGGCGTCATCGGCCCCCTCGCCGGCACGGCCAAGGGACCCTCGCCCTTCCCCGGAGAGGCCCCGGCCTCTGCGGGTGCATGTGCCGACCGATCAGCAGCGCCGTGGCGCGGCCCTCTCGCTAGAGGCCGTCGCTATTAAGGGATTTCGACCCGCGACCGGCGCAACGCCCGGGACGCGGAGGGGAGCTTCCCACGGGCGGGCCGCGAAGCTCGCGCGGTGGTGGGGCCCCTCGTACCGCGCCGCGGCGAACCGGCAGAGCCCGTCCGCGTTCGGTTCGCAGCCCCCGCAGTTCCGCTCGGCCGGCACCGGGGCGCGCACCACGTCCGACCGGATCTGGAGGAGCGCCGCGCGGAGCCAGGCCGCCTCGGCCTCCCCGTAGGGAACCTCGACCCACCCCTCGTGGAGCCCCCCTCCCGAACTGTCGCCGTAGAGGACGATCCCGTAGGGGGGTCGGCGGCCGAAGACCGCCTCGACCAGCCGGCACTCCGCGATCGCCTGGACGGTGTCGAAGAGGCGGCCGTGGGCCGTGTGGTAGCCGACGAAGAGATGCGTCGCCTTGTACTCGACGGGGACGAGGTCCCGGTCGGAGAGCGCGATCACGAGGTCGGGCCGGCCCGCGACCCCGAGCTCGGGGTCGACCAGGTTCTCGTGTCCGGCGCGGAAGCGGCCGTCCAGGCGCACGCGCTCCGGCGGGAACAGCATCGGGAGGTCGTCCTCGCCCTCGTCCCGGTAGATGAGGCGGTCCCGCTCGGTGAACGCGAGGCGCCCCTCGTTCACGCGGACGGCCGCGAGCGGGGGGGCGAAGAGCGGCGAGTGCCGCAGCGGCACCACGTCGGGAGGGGTCCGGATCGGCCCGAGACCCCCGGACGGGTCGCGGGCCCGGCGGGCCTTCTCGAGCTCCATCTCGTGCGGGCACCGGAAGTACGCCACGAGGTCGTGCGGGGTCAGGTGCTCGGCGGGAGCGGCCGTCGGGGGGACCAGCATGCCCCGCGCCTCGCCGGCGCGGGGCTATGAAGGTAGGGCTCGACGCGCACCCCGCGAGGGGGCCGGAGACCGACCGCTAGGCGTGCACGGACGCCCGCAGTGCCGCGCGCTTCTCGGGGGCGAGCGACGAGCGCGCGAGGAGCACGTCGAGGAGCTCGAGGTCCGCGCCGGCGCGCCGGGTCACCTCGAGCGCGCTCGCGAGCGCGTCGGACCGGCCCCGCTCGGCCGCGCGGAGCACGGCGTACTCGGGCCGGCTCACGAGCACCGAGGTCCCCTCGAGCGGGACGCGGACCGTCCGTGCGATCCCCGCGACGCCGGTGAACTCCTCGAGCCGTGCGGGTCCCCGCTCGTCGAGCGGCACCGACCACTCCACGCGGGCCCCGGCGCGGGGCGTGCCGACGAACGCGCGCCCGGCCCGGACGATCCGTCCGTCCGGCCAGTCGGTGGGGGCGACGGGTTCGACGAGGTAGTCCGCGAGGAGCTCGCCCAAGCGGTCGACGCCGGCCCGCGTGATCCCGAGGTCGAGGTCCTTCGGCGCGCGGAAGCCCCCGAGCAGCCGGACCGCGGTCGAGCCGGCGATGTACCACTCGATCCCCTCCTCACGGAGGGGCTTCGCGACCTTGCGCACGAGCTCGCGGAGGGCCTCGTCGATCGCGACCGGCGCCTCTCCGAGCGCCTGCGCGAGCATCGTCTCGAGGACGAACCGGTGGCGCTGGTAGGCGAACCGGACCCGGGAGGTCGCCTCGAACGGGAGCAGGTACCGCCGGTGCCAGCAGTGAGGTCCGCCGAACATGCACGGGGACGGCGGGTGGACGAAGCCGAGGACGTCGAGCGGCCCCCGCGGGGGACCGCCCGCATCGAGGCCGCCCTCCTGCGCGTGGTGCGTGAACGTCGTCGTGTCGCCCCGGCGGTCGATCGACAGCTGGTGGAGAAAGCCTCCGCCGAGATCCGGCCCCGAGATCATCTCGCTGGGGAGGGGCGGCCCGGCGACCATCGATGGCAGGGCCCGGCTACGCCGGCGGCGGACCGAGCTCGAGGGCCTTCGGCAGCGGGATGAGCCCCTCCGCGACCTCGACCTTCTCGCCACGACGGCTCGCGTGGAGGTACCGACCGGGGCCGAGGGAACGCCAGGTGGCCGGCTCGGTGTCGAACGGCTCGCTGCCGACCAGGACCCGGTGCGGGGTGGCCCGCCAGGCCATCTCGTAGTACCGGCGGTGCGGGTCGAGGAGACCCGGGCCGTGATCCCCGGACCAGAGGCAGAACGCCCAGAGCTCGTCCGGGCCCGGCGTGAACAGGACGTTGAGACCGGAGAACGGCGCGACCTTCGGCCGGCCCAATCCCTGCCAGACGCGGACGAGGTCCTCGACGGTCCGGAGGTAGCCGCGCAGCGCGTCACCGGTCTCCGCCGTGTGGCGGTAGAGGAGCCAGAACAGGACCTCGCTGTCGTTCACTCCGCGCAGCTTCGGCTCGTAGACCCCGAGGAGGGGTCGGGTGTCCTTCGGGAACGGGATCGAGCCGTTGTGCGCGAACATCGCGG
The DNA here is from genome assembly GCA_033854115.1 of Thermoplasmata archaeon. Classification (GTDB taxonomy): domain Archaea; phylum Thermoplasmatota; class Thermoplasmata; order Lutacidiplasmatales; family UBA184; genus Lutacidiplasma. Next base: position 5,112 of record JAWOKS010000036.1, on the reverse strand, counting down.
TGTGGTTCTCGAACGGCTGGGAGTTCTCGAGGCCGATCAGGCGCTCGGGCGGCAGACCCATCGGATTGCTCGCGTGGCGCAGGTGGCCGACGACGAGCGGAGGGAGGCTCGCTCGGGCGGTCTGTTCGAACCGCTCCCGCTCGCTGGCCTCGAACGCGCCGCGGACGCCCTTCTCCACGTGGGCCCGCCCGCCATCGACGAACCAGCCGATCCCCCACCCGTCGCGCTGGGCGGTCTCGGGGGTGGCGTGCGACTGGGCGAGGAGGGACCGGTCGGACCGGACCAGCCACGCCTCCGCGGGGTCGTGGTGGCCGGTCAGAAGGCCGAACAGGCGGCACATGCCCGGCCGACCGTGCGTCGGTAGATAACGGCCGCCCGGGGGGCGAGTGCGGTGGCGCTACCGCCAGCAAACCCTTTTTAGAGGTCCCTGGGGTGAATCCGGCAGGTACGACGATGGTGACGGTCGAGGTGACGCCGGCGGCCCGCGAGCAGGTCCTCAAGATCATGGACCGCCAGGAGAAGGCTGGCACCGCCCTGCGGCTCTACGTTCAGGGCGGGGGATGCTCCGGGCTCACCTACGGCATGACGTTCGATCGGCAGGAGAGCGGGGACGAGGTCGCCTACCGCGACGGGGGGCTCACGGTCGTGGTCGACCGGGCCAGCGCGCCGCTCCTCGAGGGCCTGAAGGTCGACTACCTCCTCGGGCTCGAGCAGTCCGGCTTCAAGATCTCGAACCCGAACGCGAAGCAGACCTGCTCGTGCGGCAAATCGTTCTCGGCCTAGGCGAGCGGGCGTCTCGCGTGGGGCGGCTCGATTTATAGGAGAGGCGTGGTAGGTTCCTCGGGGAGTCAAGGAGGGCCCCAGGCATGAGCGATAGTGGGAACGTTCAACTCAAGGTAACTACCGAGGCACAGGACCAGGTCCGGGAACTGATCAAGGGCCAGAAGCCGGGCACGGCCGTCCGCGTCTACCTCCAGTCCGGAGGGGGCGGCGGAGGCTGCGGCTCCGGCGGTTGCGGCAGCGAAGGCGGCGGGTGCGGATGCGGCGGCCACGGCGGGGCCCCCGCCTTCGGCATGGCGTTCGACCGGCCCCGGAACGGCGACAAGGTGATCCCGGTCGATGGCTTCCAGATCGTGGTCGACGACATGAGCGCCGAGATGCTCGAGGGCGCGACGATCGACTACGTCCAGGACCTGAACGCCTCCGGCTTCAAGATCACCGCCCCGAACGTCCCCGCTCCCCCGGAGGGAGCGGAAGGCGGCGGGTGCGGTTGCGGAAGCGGCGGCTGCGGGTGCGGTTAGGCCGCACACCGGTCCAACCCTTTCCTACGTTCCTTTAGGGCCGCGGCCGTCGTCCGCACGCCCGGGACGAGCCCGGTCCCACTGGAGCAGGGCGAGTCCGAGCACGATCAGCGCGAAACCGGCGAGCTCGCCCGGGAAGAGGGCCTCGCCGAGCGCGAGGCCGACGATCACCCCAAAGGCGGGGTTGATGTACGCGACCAGGTTCGAACGGCCCGGGCCCGCTCGGTGGAGGATCCCGAAGTAGATCCCGTAACCGAGGATGCTCGGCCCGACGACGAGGTAGACGAGCGAGCCGATCACGGCGGGGCGAGCGGGCAGCGCGGGCCAGCCGGCGACGAACGCCGCGATCGTGAGCACCAGCGCGCCGAGGGCGAACTCGCTCGCGAGGCCCCACGTGGTCGGCGCCGCCCGGATGCTCCGGCGCATGAGGATCGAGCCGATCGACGCGGCGACGGCCGCTCCGAGCACGAGGACGGCGGCGCCGACCTCCCCGCCGTGCCGCCCGAGGACGTCGGGCAGGAACAGCACGACGACGCCCACGAACCCGACCGCGGTGCCGGCCAGCCCCCGGGACCCGAACCGCTCTCCCGGCAGGATGGAGAACCCGACGAGCGCGGTCCAGATCGGAAGGGTCGCGACGAACACCGCCGCCAGGCCCCCGCCGATCGTCTGCTCCCCGACGTAGAGCAGCCCCGCGTACGCGCCGATCAGCAGCCCGCCCCCGAGAATCGCGGAGAGGGCGAGCGTACGGCCGTCCGGACGGGGCTCGCGCCGGGCGACCGCGACCATCGCTGTGATGCCGGCGGCCAGGGCGAACCGCGCCGCCCCGAAGGCGAACGGGGAGGCCCCCGCGAGCAGGCCGAGCCGGATCACCGGGAACGCGGACCCCCAGATCGCCCCGAGCACCACGAGGAGGGCCGTATCGCGGGCGGTCCACCCTTCTGAGGGAGCGGCCCCACGGCCCGTCGACCCTTCCGGCACGATCGTCGGCCTCCCGTCCCGCAGGAGGTCATAGCCCCTGCCCGCGCCCGATCCGGTAGCCGAACGGTCGCGAGGCGCAACGATGAGCAGACCCGCGAACCGGGTGGGCCCGGACGGATTTGAACCGTCGACCAACCGGTTATGAGCCGGGCGCTCTAAGCCGGGCTAAGCTACGGGCCCGAAGCCGGTGACGGGGAGGCGCCGCCGAGCGGAGTTTGGGGTGCGCGGCGCGAGACCGCGCGCCTTTCGAACCGCTGACCTTTCGGTTAACAGCCGATCGCTCTGCCGCTGAGCTACGGCGGCACCGGCGCGGCCGAGCCGACATCGCTCTAATAGCCTTTCCGGCTCGAGGACGACCGGTTCTCGTGCTCGGCCGCCCGCGCCTTCAGATGCTGGATGAGCTCCGTCATCCGATCGAGGGAGCGATTGAGCGAGGCCCAGAACTCCCGGGCGCGGTCGGTCACGACCGCCCCGTCGGCGCTCGGCTGGATCACGCCTTCGCGTTCGAGGAGGTGGAGCGAGTAGCGCGTCTTGTGGATCGGGAGCTGGAGCGCCTCGCTGAGGCGGATGATGCCGATCGGCGGGCTCTTCGCGAGCTTCTCGAGGATCTCGACGTTGCGGGCGAGGAGCTCGAGCTCCTCCTCGATCCGGCTGACGAGCTGGGTCGACCCGTCCTCGGGCACTTCACGGTCGATCTCGGTGGCTCCCTCGTTGGCCGGCACGTTCGTTCGCTCCGGACGAGTCCGGCCTTACTTGAGGGTTGTTAACCCCCCACGCGCGACGGTCAGACACGCGGCCCGACCTCTCCGCGGTCGCAAGCCCGCCCGCCTCGGCCCGCCGGGCGCCGCGAGACCGGGCACGGTCCACCACGCGGTCGCCGGTCGGAGCGGGGCCGGGTCAGCCCGCCGTCCGGCGGTCGCTCTCGGCGGATGGGGGCCCGGCTACGGTGGGAGGGCTCTCGACGAACGTCACGCGGTCATTGCCGGCGAACCCGACCACGCTTCCCGCGAGGATGCCGGCGAGCTGGCCGTCGATCGGGGGGAAAGCGAACCCGAGGGCGAAGAGCACGACCTCGTTCACCGCGAGCGAGCCGAGGGAGACTCCGTAGTAGAGCGCGAGACGGGAGCGGAGACCGTGACGGTGGCCCTGCCCCGAGCGGAACGTCCAGAGGTTGTTGAACGTGAAGTTCCAGAGGGTCGCGACGACGAACGCCACGGCGCTCGCGACGAGGTGGAGGACCGGGTCGAGCCAGGAGGACGACGAGGGGGCGTAGGCCGTGAGGAGCGGGTCCGAGCTCGCGTTCGGGTACAGGACGAGCAGGACGAGCGTGAAGAGGACAAGGTTGACGACCACGCCCGTCGCGCCGACGACGGCGAACTTCCCGTACTTCGCAAGGACCGCGGCCCACCGGGCGCGCAGCCCCGGTCGTGCGGTGGCCTCGGCCGGGGCGTCCACGCTCGCCGGCGCGGGAGGCCGCACGTCGCCGCGGAGCACCTCAGTCCTCGGCGGACGCTCCACGCTCCCCCCCGCCGCGATCGTGACCGGGTCGACCCCGGCCCAGGGCCTTCCTGAGCGCCGCGCGGAGCGGCTCGAAGTACACCGCGACCCCCCAGACCGGCCAGACCCAGTAGTTCACATGGTTAACGACGACGCCGACCGCCGAACCCTGGCAGTCGACGGGCTTGAGGAGCACCGCGCCGCAGACGAACGACCCCGGGTCCCACAGGAGGAACGGCAGCGCGAACGCGAGGCTCACGAGCACCACCTCGAGGAGCGCGCGGAGCTCACGGCGCACGAGATGGTAGGCGACGGCGAAGACGTTCGCGAACTGCTTCGAGCCGAGCGCGAGCCACCGGGCCCAGCGCTGCCGCCGGCCCCCGATCCCCACGTAGCCGAGGGTGAGCAGTAGCAGGACGGGCAGGTCGTTGAACCCGCTCGCGGCGACGAGCCCGACGAACGCCTGGCCGAGCGCGACCATTGCGACCGGGCGGCGGCGCACGAGGAGGACGGTCGCCGCCCAGCAGGCGACCGCGAACCAGCGGTACGAGACGATGAAGGGTTGCGCGACCAGCAGGACGGGCAGGTAGACGTACGAGGCCCGGAGCGCGTGCACTGCCCCGTACTGCGTGTACGTCACCGAGATGGCGGTCGCGTACGGGTCCTGCCCGTGCGCGAGAACCGCGAAGAACGCGGGCATGGCGTACGGCTCGTCCGTGAGGCCGTTGTCGAACCCCGAGAGCACCGAGTAGCACGCGAGGGCCAGCGCCGGGAGGAAGACGGCCCAAGGTCCCCAGCGCGGGCCCCGGAGCCCGAGTCCGGACCAAGCGAACGGCACGGCGAGGGCGGCCAGGCCGAGCAGGACGGAGAGGCCGACGCCGAGCGACGTGCCGACCGCGAGCAGGGCGAGCGGCACGAGGAGGCAGACGACGGCGAGCGCCCCCGCGACGACCGTGCCGACCCGTCGGGAGGGCGCGAGCGCACCGTTCGGGCCCGCTCCGCCGTCGCCCGGCCCATCCTCCACCCGCCGGCTCTCCGTGTCCTTCATGGAGGCGCCTCTCGGGACGTAGACCGGAGACTCATGAGCGGGGTTCTGCGAGGTCCGCTGGGGAACTTCCGCGGACGCGACCTCGCGCACGCTCTCCCGCTCATGACCTTGTCCCCGGCGCGAGGGCGATCGATCGGCCCCGAAGGATCCGACCGCCCCCTGCTCCCGCCAGGTGCAGCGAGGTGACCCCGGTCAGCACGGGGGACGGGCCCGCCGGGATTCGAACCTGTACCGATAGGGAAAAGTGCCGTCGCGAGCCAGCATCGGCTACCGCGCCTCCTGCCC